>NZ_CAJYQD010000024.1 GCF_913776855.1 uncultured Sphingomonas sp.
CCGCCGGCCCCGCCGCCACCGCCTACAAGGCATCGCCCAACGCCCGCTACTGCTTCAAGACCGAAGCTACCGGCAGCCGCATCCTGACCAAGGTCTGCAAGACGCGCGGCGAATGGGAAGCACGCGGTGTCGATCTGGACCGCGCACTCGCCGGCCGCTAATCCTGCTTCGGCAGCCTGACGAGGGCCGCATCCCGCAAGGGGTGCGGCCCTTGGCGCATTTCAGGCCTGACGTATCAGGGGAGCGTGGTGCCCATCCCCGCCTGCAGCACCGCATACCATTCGGCGTGGGTCCAGGTGACGCGATACGCCCCGGCGGCGGCGCGGATGCGGTCGGCGTTTTGCGATCCGACGATCGGAATGATCCCGGCGGGATGGACCATGCTCCACGACAGCGCGGCAGTTGCCGCATCGACGTCGAACCGCTGGCCATGCTCGCGCAGCAGCAGCGCGGCGGGATGATCGCCGCCGCTCAGCCGCCCACCACCCAGTGGCGACCAGCCCAGCACCGCCATCCCGCGCGCCATCGCCTGATCCAGCACGCCGTCGAACAGCGGATCGGGGTGCAGCGGCGAAAATTCGGGCTGGGTGCTGAGGATCGGCAGGCCCAGAAACGCCTGCAGCGCATCGACTTCCGCCGGGCTGTGGTTCGACACGCCGATCCCGCGCACCTTGCCCTGTTCGACCATCCTGGTCAGGCTGGCGGCGACCTCTTGCGGATGGGTCAGGAAATCGCGGCGATGGATCTGGTACAGGTCGATCCGCTCGATCCTCATCCGCATCAACGACGCATCGACCGCATCGGCCAGATAGGCCGCGTCCGATCGATAGGGATTGCCGGGGCGGATGCCGCCCTTGGTCGCGATCACCATCGCCTCGCGCAGCGCCGGCGCCTCGGCCAGCACCTGCCCGAACAATGCCTCCGCCGATCCGAAGCCGGCGGGCGTATCCGCGCCGTAGATGTCGGCAGTATCGAACAGGGTGATGCCCGCCGCCAGCGCCGCCTCGACCAGGGCACGCGCCGGGGCGACGTCGCCGGTGAAACGCCACATGCCCCAGGCGAGGGGGGAGACGAGAATGTCGCTCTTGCCGAGCGGGCGGGGCGCGGGATCGATGGTCAGCATGATGCCCTACCTAGACGTCAAGGCGTTGGCGGCAATGCGCAAATCCCCGCAGCCGCGCCCGGCCCGCCCTTTGGCATGACCGGAACGCATAAGGACATGACATAATATCGCTTGGCCGCATTCGTAACGACGGGCAACGCGGGCTGTCCGCCGCCCCTGGAGAACCGCCATGTTCCGTCCCCTGCTTGCCTTGCCCCTGTTCGCCGCCGCGATGCTGGGCGCGCTGCCCGCCGCCGCGATGCCGGTGGAGGCGGGCGACCGGATCGACGGGTCGGCCGTGATCGACAAGCTGGACCTCGCTACCCTGCCCGCCGGCACCAGCCGGCTGTGGCTGCGGGTCGATGACAATGATGTCGGACAGGGCTATTATGTGCCGATCGTCGTGGTGAAGGGCGCGCAGAGCGGCCCCCGGTTCCTGCTGACCGCCGGCATCCATGGTGACGAACTGAACGGTATCGGCGTGATCCACCAGCTGGTCGAGGGGATCGACCCGACGGTGCTGAAGGGGACGTTGATCGCGGTACCCGGCCTCAATGCACCGGGCCTGCGCAATTCGACGCGGGCGTTCACCGGCGGGCATAATGGCGCGGGCGACAATCTCAACCGGCTGATCCCGCGCGATTCGCACGCCCATGGCGACGAGGGTAACGCGGGGCAGCGTTACGCCGGGCGGCTGTGGTCGCGCATCTTCGTCGGCAACACCGATTTCGCCATCGACCTGCATACCCAGTCGCGCGGTGGCACCTATCCGGCCTATGTCTTCGTCGCGACGCCGGCTGCCAAGCGGATCGCGATGATGCTGCGCCCCGACAGCATTTATGTGAACGCCGGCATCGACGGCGCGGTCGAGGATATGCTGAACGCGAACGCGATTCCCGCCGTCACCTATGAACTGGGCGGGGCGGAGGTGTTCGACCGGGCGATGATCGCACGGGGCCTGCGCGGCGTACGCAACGTAATGATCGACCGCGGGATGCTGCCGGGCAAGCCCGATTTGCACGACCCCGAGCCGTTCCTCGGCAATGTCGTGACCAATGTCGACAGCCCGCGCGGCGGATGGGCACAGGTGCGGGTCGCGCTCAATCAATATGTGAAGAAGGGCGATGTGCTGGCGATCGTCACCGATCCGTTCGGGCGGACCATCGCGACGCTGACCGCGCCGCTCGACGCGCGGGTGGCCGGCATGGGCACCGATCCGCGCACCCAGCCGGGCGACATGGTGGTGCGGCTGTTGTCGTGGGACGACAGCCTGCCGTGCAAGCGTGACGGGTGCCCGTCGACGGTCACGCCGGTCAAGGCACGCTAAGCCGTCCCTCATTCCCAACCGTCATCAACAGATGATGCCATTGCGTTTGTCCCCCCGCCCCGCCGGGTCCAATAGCACAGCCATGCGAACCGCCCGCAGGCGTGGCGCGATCGATCGCCTGCCCACCGGCGTATTCCCGAATCGATGACAAGGAGCCGTCATGACCGATCCCCTGATGAACCTGTACAACCGTGCGCCGATCGCGGTGGATCGTGGTGAGGGCGTGTGGCTGATCGATACCGAGGGACGGCGCTATATCGACTGCGTGGCGGGCATCGCCACCGATGCGCTGGGCCATGCCCATCCCGCCTTGGTCGCGGCGCTCACCGAACAGGCGGGCAAGCTGTGGCACGTCTCCAACATCTTCCGCATTCCGGGGCAGGAGGCGTTGGCGCAGCGGCTGGTCGATGCATCGTTCGCCGATTGCGTGTTCTTCGCCAATACCGGTACCGAAGCGGTCGAATGTGCGATCAAGACCGCGCGCCGCTATCACCATGTGAACGGCCAGAGCGAGCGGATCGACATCGTCGGCTTCGCCGGATCGTTCCACGGCCGTACCTATGCCGCGATCAACGCATCGGGCAATGCCGGCTATATGGAGGGCTGCGGCCCGCGCCTGCCGGGCTTCGTCCAGCTGTCGATCGACGATGCGGCAGCGATCGAGGCGGCGATCGCCAGCCCGACCACGGCGGCGGTGATCGTCGAACCAGTGCAGGGCGAAGGCGGCGCGCGCGCGCTGACCGGCGAATGGCTGCTGCGGCTGCGCGAACTGACCGCGAAGCACGGCGTCCTGCTGATCCATGACGAGGTGCAGAGCGGCATGGGCCGGACGGGCAAGCTGTTCGCGCACCAGTGGTTCGACGGTGCTGCGCCCGACATCATGGCACTGGCCAAGGCGCTGGGATCGGGCTTCCCGGTCGGCGCCTGCCTCGCCACGACCGAAGCAGCGAAGGGCATGACGCCGGGCGTCCATGGCACCACCTTCGGCGGCAATCCGCTGGCGATGGCGGTCGGCATCGCCGCGTTCGACACGATCGCAAACGAGGAAACGCTCGCCCATGCCCGCGCCGCCAGCGCCGACTTTTTCGAACGGCTGGAAGCGCTGCGCACCCGCTTCCCCGACGTGATCGCGGAGGTGCGTGGCAAGGGGCTGTTGATCGGGCTGAAGATGATCCCGAACAATCGCGAGTTCATGGGCGTAGCGCGCGACCACGGCATCCTGGTTGCCGGCGGTGGCGAGAATTGCGTGCGCCTGCTCCCCTCGCTGCTCATCAATGCCAAGGAGATCAGCGAGGCGCTGCTCCGGTTGGAAGCGGCCTGCATCACCGCGCGCCGTACCATGGCGCAGGCGGCATGAGCGTGCTGACCTCGACCTGCCCGGCGACGGGCGCGACGATCTGGTCCGGTCCGACCGCGACGGCGGCCGATGTCGACGCGGCCGTCGCCTGCGCGCGCGCCGCCTTTCGTGACTGGCGTCGCACTTCGGTCGAGCAACGGGTCGGCATAGCCCGCGCCTATGCCGCCGTGCTGAAGGCGCGCACTGCGCAACTCGCCGAACTGATCGCGCGCGAAACCGGCAAGCCTTTGTGGGAAACCACGCAGGAAGTCGGCACGATGGTCGGCAAGGTCGAACTGTCGATCGCCGCGCAGGCCGAGCGTGCCGGCGAAAAGCGCAGCGCGATGCCGTTCGGCGAATCGGTCCTGCGCCACCGCCCCCACGGGGTGATGGCGGTACTGGGGCCGTACAATTTCCCCGGCCATCTGCCCAACGGCCATATCGTCCCCGCGCTGCTCGCCGGCAACACGGTGGTGTTCAAGCCGTCCGAACTGACCCCGGCAGTCGGCGCGGCGATGGCGGAGGCATGGGCCGAGGCTGGCCTGCCCGACGGCGTGTTGCAGGTCGTGCAGGGCGCGCGCGAAACCGGCGCGGCGCTGGTCGCGGCGGATATCGACGGGCTGCTGTTCACCGGGTCCGCCACGACCGGCGCGCATTTCCGCCGCGCCTTTGCCGAGCGGCCCGACGTGATCCTCGCGCTGGAACTGGGCGGCAACAACCCGCTGATCGCATGGGACGGTGACGTGACCGAGGTCGCGGCGCTGATCGTCCAGTCGGCCTATATCACCACCGGACAACGTTGTTCGTGCGCCCGCCGCCTGATCCTGCCGACCGGCACGTTCGGGGATGCGGTGGTGGAGGCGGTCGCCGCGCTCATCCCGCGCATTCCCATCGGGCGCTGGGACGAGGCCCCCTATATCGGCCCGCTGATCTCCGACGCCGCCGCCGAAACCGCCCATGGCCAGGTCGCCGCGCTGGAAGCTGCCGGCGCCCGCGCCATCGTGCCGTTCGGCGGGATCGACGGGCGCAGCGCCGCCTTCGTCACCCCCGCCCTGTTCGACGTGACCGGCGTGGCGGTGCCCGACGAGGAGATTTTCGCACCCGTCCTGCAAGTCATGCGCGTTGCCGATTTCGACGCCGCGATCGCCGCCGCCAACGACACCCGCTTCGGCCTGTCCGCCGGGCTGCTCACCACCGACGACGCGCTGTGGGACCGCTTCGTCCTCGACGCGCGCGCCGGCGTGGTCAACCGCAACCGCCCGACCACCGGCGCGGCGGGAGCGCAGCCGTTCGGCGGGATCGGCGATTCGGGCAACCACCGCCCCAGCGCCTATTACGCCGCCGACTACTGCGCCTATCCAATGGCCAGCTTCGAGGCGGGTAGCGCAGCGGGCAATTGGGACACGCTGAAGCCCGTGCTGGAGGCCGGCCAGGCGTGACGATCGTTTTGCGGGCGGCGGGCGGGCATGACCTGTCCGCCCTGTACGACATGGCGCTGACCACCGGCGGCGGGTTCGTGAACCTGCCGCCGGACCGGGCGAAGCTGGGCGACCGGCTGGCCGCTGCCGATGCCGCCTTTGCGCGCGACACCGATGCGTTCGGCGTCGACCGGTTCCTGTTCGTGCTGGAGGATTTGGCGAGCGGCGCGATCGACGGCACCTGCCAGATCTTTTCGCATATCGGCACCGACGCGCCCTTCTACAGCTATCGCATCGACCGGCACGGCGCGGACCATGCGGTGCTGGGCCGGTCGGTCGATCACACGACGCTGACCATCTGCACCGACCATGCCGGGTGCAGCGAGGTCGGCGGGCTGTTCCTGCGCGCCGATGCCCGTGCGGGCGGGGCGGGCACCCTCTTGGCGCGCAGCCGCTACCTGTTCATCGCGATGCACCGCGCCCGCTTTGCCGACCGCACCATCGCCGAGTTGCGCGGTGTGGTCGACGATGCGGGAGAAGCGCCCTTCTGGGACGGGATCGCCGCGCGGTTCTTCGGCATGGGCTTTGCGGCGGCGGATGCGTTCAACGCCGACCATGGCACCCATGTCCTGGCCGGGCTGCTGCCGACCACGCCGATCCTGCTGGCGATGCTGCCCGAAAGCGCGCGCGCCGTGCTGGGCGTGCCGCATCCCTCGGGTCGTCCGGCGCTGCGACTGCTGGAAAAGGAGGGGTTTCGCCATGACGATTATGTCGACCTGTTCGATGGTGGCCCGACCGTGACCGCCGCGACCGACGCCATCGCCACCGTCCGCCATGCGCAGACTGCCACCGTCCGCGCGGTGGACGAACACCCCCATGCAGCGCCCCACATCGCCGCCGCCGGCCGGCTGGCAGGCTTCCGTGCCTGCTTCGCCTCGATCGCCCCGCAGGACGACGGCATCGTCCTCGATCCGCAAGCCGCCCGCGCGCTGAACGTCGGGATCGGCGACCCCATTACCTATGCCCCGCGCTGACCCTATCTGTCCTGAGGTAGCCATGACCCACGACTTCACCGCCCCCGATACCATCCGTACCCGCTTTTCCGAAGCGATGTCGGCGATGTACCGTGCCGAAGTGCCGCTCTACGGCGACCTGCTGTCGATCGTGGCAGAGGTGAATGCACAGGTGCTGGCCGACCGCCCCGTTCTGGCAGCGGAAATGGCCGGTGAACTCGACCGGCTGGACGTCGAACGCCACGGCGCGATCCGGCTGGGCACGGCGGCCGAACTCAGCATGATGCGCCGCGCCTTTGCGGTGATGGGAATGTACCCGGTCGGCTATTACGACCTGTCGGTGGCGGGCGTGCCGGTCCATTCGACCGCATTCCGCCCGGTCGACGATGCCGCGCTCGGCGCCAATCCGTTCCGCGTCTTCACCTCGCTGCTCCGCCTCGAACTAATCGAGGATGCAGCGTTGCGCGACGAAGCGGCGGCGATCCTGTCGAGCCGCCGGATCTTTACCGACGAGGCGATCCGCCTGATCGAGCGGGACGAGGCGCAGGGCGGGCTGGACGCGGCCGATGCCGACCGCTTCGTGACCGAATTGCTCGAAACCTTTCGCTGGCACGGCGATGCGCGCGTCGATGCCGCGACCTATGACCGGCTGCACGACACCCACCGGCTGATCGCCGACGTCGTGTCGTTCCGCGGACCGCACATCAACCACCTGACCCCGCGCACGCTCGACATCGACGCCGCGCAGGCTGCGATGCAGGCGCAGGGAATCGATGCGAAGGCGGTGATTGAGGGGCCGCCGCCGCGCGCCGTGCCGATCCTGCTGCGCCAGACCAGCTTCAAGGCGATCGAGGAGGACGTGACTTTTCCCGGCGACCAGCCGGGGCAGCACACCGCCCGCTTCGGCGAGATCGAACAGCGCGGCGCGGCACTGACGCCCAAGGGCCGCGCGCTGTACGACCGGCTGCTGGCGATGGCCCGCGGGGATCAGGGGGCGCAGGGCGAGCGCTATGCCGATCGGCTGGCCACCATCTTCACCGCCTTTCCCGACACGATCGACGCATTGCGCGAACAGGGGCTGGCCTGGTTCCGCTACGACCTGACCGATTGCGGACGGCGGCTGATCGCGACCGGGGTCCGGCCGGCGGGCGACATCGACGGCTGGCTGGCCGCAGGCTATGTCCGCGCCGTGCCGATCGTGTACGAGGATTTCCTGCCGGTCAGCGCGGCGGGCATCTTTCAATCGAACCTGGGCGGCACCGAACAGCGCAGCTATGTCGCGTCGGCGGCGCAGGCCGCGTTCGAGGATGCGCTGGGCGACAGGGTGCAGGACGAACTGGCGCTCTATGCCGAGGCAGAGGAACGGTCCATGGCGGCGGTGTGTGAAGCGTTGCGCGGGACGGCGGCGGCCTGATGGCATCGGTCGCGAACCTGCTGCGCCGCCTCGACCAGACGGGCTTTGCCGGCGATGCCGAGGATGGCGTCGGCGCGCGGCAGGTCGCATCGACCGACAATTCGATCTACCAGGTGCGCCCGGCAGCGATCGTCTATCCGCGCACCGGCGACGATGTGACATTGCTGGTCCATGCGCTGGCCGATACCGGCCTGTCGCTCACGCCAAGGGGTGGCAATACCGGCACCAACGGCCAGTCGCTGAACGACGGGGTCATCGTCGATTTCGCCCGGCATATGCGCGGGATCGGCACGTTCGATCCTGATACGAACACTGTCACGGTCGAACCGGGCGTCGTGCTGGACCAGCTCAACGCCTTTCTGAAACCGCATGGCTGTTTCTTTCCGCCGATGGTGTCGACCGCCAGCCGCGCGACGATCGGCGGCATGGTCGCGACCGATGCGTCGGGCAAGGGATCGCGCCGCTGGGGCAAGACGTCCGACTATATCGCCGCGCTGGACGTCACGTTGTCCGACGGCACCCCATGGCGCGCCGAACCGATGACGCGGGCGGAAGCCGAACGCATCGCAGCGGGCAGCGGCATCGTCGCCGACATCCACCGCGAGGCGCTGCGCATCGTCACGACCCGCGCCGACGACATCGCCACGATCTTTCCGGAGATGAACCGGGGCCTCACCGGCTATAACCTGCAAAAGACGTGGGACGCCGCCGCCGACCGGTTTTTCCTCGGGTTTCTGCTCGCCGGGTCCGAAGGCACGCTGGCGATCACCCGCTCGATCACGCTGCGGGTGGCGCACAAACCGAAGAAGCGCGCGCTGGCCGTCATCCGCTACGCTGCGTTCGACACCGCGATGCGCGACGTGCAGCGGCTGGTCGCCGCCGATCCGGTCGCCATCGAGATCCTCGACGACAAGGTGCTGGGCGTTGCCCGCAGCGACATCATCTGGGCGAGCGTCGAGGGGCTGCT
Organism: uncultured Sphingomonas sp.; assembly: GCF_913776855.1. Taxonomy (GTDB): domain Bacteria; phylum Pseudomonadota; class Alphaproteobacteria; order Sphingomonadales; family Sphingomonadaceae; genus Sphingomonas. The sequence goes on from NZ_CAJYQD010000024.1 coordinate 8,578, forward strand.
GGGCGGGGCGAGCGATGCACCGGTGGCGGCGATGAATTTCGTCGAATTCACCGCCGACGACGATGCGACGATCGACGCCGGCCTAGCAGCGCTGACCGACATCGGTCCGCAGGGCGACATGCGCATCGTCCGCGACGATGCCGCCATCGGCCAGCTGTGGAGCCTGCGCGAAAAATCGGTCGGGCTGTTGGCCCGGCTGGGCGGCGCGCGGCAGGGGATCCCGTTCGTCGAGGATACCGCCGTCCCGCCGGGAAAACTCGCCAATTTCGTCGCCGAGTTCCGCGCGCTGCTCGACGGGCATGGCCTGAACTACGGCATGTTCGGCCATGCCGATGTCGGCTGCCTGCACGTCCGCCCGTTCCTCGACCTGCGCGACCCCGAACAGGCGGCGCTGATCCGCCCGATCTCCGACGAGGTGGCGCGGCTGACCAAGGCCTATGGCGGGTTGCTGTGGGGCGAACATGGTCGCGGCTATCGCGGCGAGTTCTCGCCCCTGTTCTTCGGCAGCCTCTATCCGGAGCTTCAGGCGCTGAAGGCGGCGTTCGACCCGCACAACCGCCTCAATCCCGGCAAGCTCGCCGCCCCCGCCGGACAGGCGATCGACCGGATCGACGGCGTGCCGCTGCGGGGCGAAGCCGACCGCCGGATCGATGCGACCCGCTCGCAGGACTTCGACCGCGCGGTCGCCTGCAACGGCAACGGCGCGTGCTTCGCGTGGGATTCGCTCGACGTGATGTGCCCGTCCTACAAGGCGACGCGCGACCGCGCGCAATCGCCCAAGGGCCGCGCCGCGCTGCTGCGCGCCTGGGCCAGGCTGGATTCGATCGAGCAACCCGGCCCGGCCGAGGCCGCCGAACGCAACGCGCTGGCCGCCGCGACGCAGGCATCGCTCGCCACCTGTCTGTCGTGCAAGGCGTGTACGACCCTCTGCCCGGTCAAGGTCGACGTGCCGGTGATGAAGTCGCGCTTCGCCGAGCGGTACTGGGCGAAACGCAGCCGCCCGATCCGCCACCATGTCGTCGCGCGGATGGAGACGATGCTCGCGGCCGCGCGCGTCCTGCCCGGCATCGCCAACCGCGTCGCCGGCAGCGATCGGGCGCAGGCCGCGCTGGAACGCACGCTCGGCTATGTCGACCTTCCCGCCTTCGCGGTCGCCGATCCCGGCACCCTGCCCCCGCTCACATCGCCAGCGAAGCTGAAGGCCGTGTCGGCCGAGGCACGGGCGAACATCGTCGTGCTGGTCGAGGACAGCTTCACCGCCAGTTTCGACGGCCCGCTCACTGCCGCCGCCGCGCGGGTGCTGACGGCGTGCGGGTACGATGTGCTGCGCCTGCCGCCGCGCAGCAATGGCAAGGTGCTGCACCTGCTGGGACTGCGCGACCGCTTCGCGCGGATCGCGCGCAAACGGATGGCGGAGGTGCGGGCGCTCGCCGATCTGGGCGTTAGGCTGGTCGGGCTGGATGCCGCCACCGCGCTGATGTTCACCCAGGAATTTGCCGAGATGACCGGCGACAGCGTGGAGGTCGCCGGCCTTGAGACGCTACTGGCCGAAGCGGTCCGGGAAGGTCGCGCTCCGGCGGCGACGCAAACCCTCCCGGTCCAGCGCCTGCTAGGCCACTGCACCGAACAGGCATTGCGCCCAAAGGCGCTGGCACTCTGGACCGAGGCACTCGCCGGCTTCGGCATCACCGCCACACCGACGAAGACCGGCTGTTGCGGCATGGCCGGACTGTTCGGGCACGAGGCGCAGAACCAGACGCTCTCGCGCGACATCTTTGCCTTGAGCTGGTCGCAGGTGACGCAGGACGACGCGATGCTCGCCACCGGCTTTTCCTGCCGCTGCCAGACCAAACGCCTGACCGGCCGCCGCCCGCTGCATCCGGTGGAGCTGATCGACCGGGTGCTGGCGGGGTAGGTATTCCCCAACCTTCGTCATTCCCGCGAAGGCGGGAATCCATAAACGCCAACGTCTCAGCTGGAATCGCGACACCTGCAAGTATGGACTCCCGCCTGCGCGGGAGTGACGACAGGTGTTACCGCCGGAGCCGCGTCGCCAGCACCACCGCCGACATCGTACGCCCGATCCCCTCCAGCCGGCCGATGGCGTCGATCACGTCGTTCAGCCGTTCGAGGCTCGGCGCCTCGACCATCGCGATCAGGTCATATTCGCCGGCGATGGCATACAAGCCGGTCAGCTCCGGAATCGCCGCCAGCGCCTCGTTCGTCTCGATCAGCAATTTGGGCAGCGTCGTCATCATCACCTGCGCGCGGACCATGCGGCGGTCATGCGCCTCGCCCAGCCGCACGGTATAGCCGTCGATCGTGCCGTCCTGCTCCATCCGCGCGATGCTGGCATAGACATGCGCGCGCGACACGTTCAGCGCATGAGCCAGTTCCGATACGGGCACGCGCGAATCCTGCCGGAGCAGCGCCAGCAACCGCGCGTCGAGTTCGCGCTTCGACGGGTTCGCACTATCGGCCGACATCCATTTCTCCCGCATAGATCGCGGTACGTGGGGCTTGGTCATCTGATACGCTACCACGATACATGCCGTCGCTGTTCATTGCGAAGGCGATGTGTCCGCTACCGTCCATCGCGATGAGGCCGCCATCGCCGCCGATCTCGCCCACTTCCCCGATCGTGTCGCTGGCCGCTGCGGCAATGTCCTGCCCCTTCCACTGGACCCGGTCGCAGATCTGGCGTGCGGCGACCTGCCGGATGAAGAACTCGCCGGTGCCGGTCGCCGACACCGCGCAGGTCTTGTCCATCGCATAGGTGCCAGCCCCGATGATCGGCGAATCGCCGATCCGGCCCCAGCGCTTTCCGGTCAGCCCGCCGGTCGAGGTCGCGGCGGCCAGATGCCCGCGCTGGTCGCGCGCCACCGCCCCCACCGTGCCGAAGCGATGGGTCGGGTCGAGCGCGGCGTGGTCCTCGTCGCGCTTCCACTCCAGATACTCGTGCCAGCGCTTGTCGGTACGGAAATACGAAGGATCGACCTGCTCCACCCCCTGGTCGCGCGCGAACTGGTCCGCGCCCGCGCCGGTCAGCAGGACATGGCGGCTATGCTCCATGACCGCCCGCGCCAGCACGACCGGATTCTTCGTCGCACCGACCCCGGCGACCGCCCCGGCGCGCAGCGTCGCCCCGTCCATGATCGCCGCGTCGAGCTGGTTCTTCCCCTCCGCATCGAACACCGCCCCGCGCCCGGCGTTGAAGTTGGGATCGTCCTCCAGCACCCGCACCGCCGCCTGCACCGCGTCGAGGCTGGAGCCGCCCTTCGCCAGCACCGCCGACCCGGCGGACAGCGCGGCGGTCAGCCCGGCGCGATAGGCGCGCTCCTGTTCGGGAGTCAGCGAGCCTTTGGGGATCACCCCCGCCCCGCCATGGATCGCCAGCGACCAATGGCCACCGGGCGGCAATGGCGCGTCGATCAGCTTCCCCGCCACCACCTTCGCCGTGCCGGCAAACGCGGGCTTGGGCACCGTCATCCGGTTCAGGTCGATCGTCCCACCCGGCGCGATCCCGGTGACGCGGATGTCGCTCCAGTCGAGCGGCTTGCCTTTCACCAGCACCGGCACGCTTTTGGGCTGGACCAGCCACGCATAGGTGTTCGCCGGCCCGCGATAGGTCGCCCGGCCATCGGCCTCCACGCACAAGGCGCCCTTTTCATCAACCCCCAGTCCGATCGCGGTCCGGTCGCCCAGCGCCCGCGCCTTCGCCACGAACGCGATCAACCGCCCCAGCCGGTCGCGCTGGTTGAAATGGGTATCGGTCACGACATGGGCAAGGCGTGGCATGTGTAGGAAATCGCGGACCAATGTCACCGCATCGCCCGCGGGATCGGACAGCGCCTTGAACGAATCGATGCTGCCCCCGTCGGTCGCGCCGTACGCCGTGCCGCCCAGCACGGCGAGGCCGGCGCTGGTCCCCGCGATCGGCTTGCCCGCCGCGACATGCGCGTCGAGCGCCGTTGCGACCGGGGTTCCCTGCCAGAAGCGGACATATTTCGCCTGGTCGCCCCCCGCCAGGAAGATGCCGTCAGCCTTCGCGATCGCCGCCAGCACGCGCGGGTCGGTCGATGCGGCACGGTCGGTGAACAGGATGGTCGACACCGACTGGACGCCCGCCATCTCGGCGAACATCTCGCGCCCGCCCTCGCCATCGCCCGATGCGCGCAGGATCAGGATATGGCCGTATCCCGCCTTCTTCGCGAACCAGGCGAACGCCTGTTTGTCCCAGTCGCCGCCGCCCATCAGCATCAGCCCCTGCGACGGTACGGCACGGCGGGGTTTGGCGGGATCGCCGGTCACGAAAAAGCGCGCGCCCGCGACCGACTCCGCCGCCGGCTGCCCCCACGCCATCGGAGCGGCCGATACAATTCCTCCGCATATCAATGCGATGCCCAGACCATAGTGTCGCAAGGCCACACTCCCCATCAAATTACGCTCAAGCCCGTTCAACATGGAGTTTTTATGTTTCAATATGTCGAAAGTCCATGGCATTATGATTGCGTATCGGGGCATGATCGGGGAGTATTATAATGCGGGGGAATGGCATCGCACGCTGGCTGGCGGGTACGGGGATGATGGCAATGGCGGGCAGCGCGCTGGCGCAGGACCTGCCGACGCCCCCGCCGGGCGCAGACGCATCGGACGAAATCGTGGTGCTGGGATCGCGCATCCCGCGCGTGCAGAAGGAAGGGCCGGCACCGGTCACCGTCGTCACGTCCGAAGACATATTGAAGGGCGGTTTCCTAAGCGTCCCCGACGTGCTGCGCAGCCTGAGCCAGAATGGCGGCGAGACGCAGGGACAGCAGAGTGCCTCGGGCGCCAGCTTCAGCCCCGGCGCGCAGCAGGTCGACCTGCGCGGCCTTGGCCCCAACCATACGCTGGTGCTGGTCAACGGCCGCCGTATCGCGGACTTCCCGCTGCCGTTTCAGGGCAACAGCAACTTTACCGACATCTCCAACATCCCCGTCGGCCTGATCGACCGCGTCGAGGTGCTGAGCGGCAGCGCCTCGGCCATCTATGGCTCCGACGCGATCGCCGGCGTCGTCAATTTCCAGCTGAAGACCAAGCCCGACGGCACGCGCATCGATCTGCGCTACAGCGACACCGAAGCGGGCGGCGGCGAAGCATACCGGCTGATGGCGACGACCGGTTGGGAAACCGGCGGCTTCCACGGCGTCGCCGGCATCGAACTGCTCAACCAGCGCCCGCTGTGGCAATATCAGCGCAAGCGGCAGGATTCGACCGCCGACAACCCGACCACCGCCACCCCGCTGGCGCAGCGTACCTTCCTGCGTTCGGACGAGGACGCGAACTATATCGATCCGGGTCAGGCGACCTGCGCCTCGCTGTCGTCGCTCAACCAGGGCACGATCTATTACGCCAACCGCCGCCGCTACGGCCAGTTCTGCGGCAGCAATGAATCGGTCGCGTACGGCACGATGATCTCCGAGCGCAAATCACTGACCGCCTATAGCGCGCTGGGCTATGACCTGGGCGGCGGCACTGAACTCTTCGCCGACCTGCAATTCAGCGTGTCGAAGCTCAAGCTCTTCCGCCGGATGAAGAGCTGGTATTATGTCTCGCCCGACGGGAATGAAGAGGGCACCTTCTTCAACCCGAACCTGTCGCCCGACGCGACCGACAGCGGCCTGCAACTCGACAACTGGACGCGCCAGTTCACGCCGGAGGAAATCGGCGGGTTCGACAACGGCATGACCCGCAACCGGTCGATCACCTTCAACATCACGCCGGGCATTCGCGGCCAGTTCGGCCAGAATGACAAGTGGAAGTACGAAGTCTCGTTCAACCACGCGCAATACACGTCACGCGTCACCTTCCCCGAAATCGTCATCTCGAAATCGAACGCGCTGTTCCTGGGACAGCAGCAGGGGATCGATCCGGCGACCGGCTATGCGATCTTCAACGCCGATGTCCGCCGCCTCTACAAGCCGCTGACGCCGGAGGAATATCGCTCCATCTCGGTCGATTCGCTCTACAAGCCGCGGTCGTGGACCGACACGCTGGCCGGATCGCTCAACACCACCGACCTGTTCCAGCTGCCTGCCGGCCCGGTCGGCTTCGCCTTCGTCGCGGAGGCCGGCAAGCAGGGCTACGACCTCAATCCCGATCCGCTGACGCTGACCAACTATTATGTCGGGCTGGTCGATTCGGACGGCAGCGGGTCGCGCAGCCGCTGGGGCCTCGGCTATGAATTCCGCGTGCCGGTGCTGTCGTTCCTGCAGCTCAGCACCGCCGGCCGCTATGACAGCTTCCACATCGCCGGCAATAATTTCGGCCGCTTCACCTATAATATCGGCAGCGAACTGCGCCCGACCCGGCGGCTGTTGCTGCGCGCCGCCTATGGCACCGGCTTCCGCGCGCCCGACCTGAACTATGTCTTCCGCGGTCCCGGCAACACCCATCCTTCGGCGACCGACTATTATCTGTGCCGGGTCGAGGAGCCGAACGAGACGATCGGCGATTGCAGCTATTCCGACCAGACGATCATCGCCCGCAAGACCGGCAATCGCCAGTTGCAGCCGGAAACCTCGACCTCGCTCAACGCCGGCGTGGTGTGGCAACCGTCGAACCGGATCGACCTGTCGGTCGATTATTTCCGGGTGAAGATGAAGGATCAGGTCCGCGACATCAGCATCGATTCGGTGCTGCGCGACGAATCGCGCTGTCGTGCGGGTGGCGGGGCCGATGCGTCCTCGCCGACCTGCCGCGACGCGCTGGCCCGCGTGATCCGTTACACCAGCGGCGCGCTGACCGGACAGCTGCAGGCGGTGGCGGTCAACCCGATCAACGTCGCGGAGGAAACCACCGACGGCATCGACATCGCCGCCAATTTCCGCCTGCCGACCGCCGGGATCGGCGAATTCACCCTGTCGGGCGGCTATACCTATGTCTTCAACCACACCGTCCGCCAATATCCGGGCGATCCGATCATCAACAAGTTCGCGCTCGACAGCAATTTCGACATCCCGCGTGAAAAGGGCAATGCCAGCCTGACATGGAGTCTGGCCGACTTCTCGACCACGCTTACCGGCCTGCGACTGGGCAAGCTGCCGAACTACGACCAGGACGCCTTTATCCGGGCGAGCTACCTGTTCAACCTGTCGGCGCGCTACGACATCAACGAACGCCTGCGCCTGACCGGCACCGTCACCAACCTGTTCGACCAAGGCCCGGTGCGCGACCCGACCTATGCGTCCTATCCCTATTACGACATCTCGTGGTTCGACGCGATCGGCCGCAGCTATGCGCTGCAGCTGACGTGGAAGATGGGAGGACGGCCGCTGTAGGGGACGCCCAATGCTGTTCGTGCCGAGTAGGGGTTGAGCGAAGTCGAAATCAGTCCGGCAGGATCAGGCACATTCTACCTTCGTACCCCCGCGCAGGCGGGGGTCCAGGGCAACGACAGGATGACCTTTGTGGCTCTGGCCCCCCGCCTGCGCGGGGGTACGGTCTAAATGCCGATTGAATCTAGGCCTCCGTGCCGGCCTCCTCCAGCAACCATTGCCGAAACCGGTCGAACAACGGACTGTGGCTGCTACTGCGCGGCCACACCAGATAATAGGCTTCCGACGCGCTCAACGTCACATCGAGCGGCGTCACCAGCGTCCCCGATGCCAGCTCCGGCCGGATCAGGAAGGACGGGATCAGCGCCACCCCCATCCCCGCCGCGGCGGCATGGGCCAGCATCAGGAAATGCTCGTACACCGGCCCCTCGCCGATCACCGCATCAGCGAGGCCAGCGGCCGCGAACCAGCGCCCCCATGCATCGGGCCGCGCCTCCAGCGACAGCAGCGCGTGCGGCAACAGGTCGGCGGGCGTCGCCACCGGGTTGCGCGCCAGCCAGTCGGGCGAACACACCGCGATGACATCCTCGTGAAACAGCAGCGCATGGTCCGCCCCCGCCCAGTCGGGCAGGCCGAAATGGATCGCCGCGTCGAACCGCTCCTCGGCGAAATCGAACGGATAGGATCGCGCCGCGAAGTTCACCAGCAATTCGGGGTGCCGCGCGGTCAGCCCCGGCAGCCGCGGGGCCAGCCAGCGCATCCCGAAACTGGGCAGCGTCGCGATGGTCAGCGCCCGGTCGGCGACCGGCGTCAGCAACCGCCGCGTCGCGCTGCGCAATTTCTCGACCGCCGGCCCCACCGCCTCGGCATAGGCCAGCGCCGCCGGCGTCGGCGTCACCCGCCGCCCCCGCCGTTCGAACAACGCCACGCCCAGCCAGTCCTCCAGCAGCGCGATCTGCCGGCTGATCGCGCTCTGCGTCAGCGCCATCCGCTTGGCTGCACGGGAGAAGCTGCTGGTCTCGACGGCGGCAAGGAAACTGGCAAGCGCCGGGAGCGGGGGGAGTTCGCGGCGATGGACGTCGTGATGATCGTTGGGCATGTAGGGCGGGTCGCGTCGGCTGGGGTTACGGTACGCAGAAGCTGGCACCGCCCGCCCACAACGGCAAGCGGATCATGCCGACTTCGCATCAGCCCCAACCCCTCGCCCCACCCATCCCGTTCAGTTCGAGCAGCTTCGAGCCTGTCGAGAAGCGCCCGTCGAGAACCCGGTCATTTGGGGAACTCAGTCCCATCCCCGTTTGCTTCGAGCGCAGGTTCGAGCCTGTCGAGAACCGAAGTCGAGAAGGGGTTGCTCCAAACGAGGCGTTCTCGACTACCGCTTTTCGACAGGCTCGAAGCTGCTCGAACCGAACGGAGGAAAATAGGGTGGGCTAACCCACCAACCCCACAACCCCGACCTCGATCACCGGCACCTCCCACGGATGCGCCGCCGCGATCGCCGCCAGTTCCCGCGCGATGTCGGCACCCTCCGCCGCATAGCTCTTCACGACAACGGTCGACACCACCGCCGCCTCGCCCGCTCGCCCGGTCGTCGGCACGGCATCCGCCTGCGGGACGAAGCTCTCCAGCCCGAAGCCCAGTTCGAACACCCCACGATACGCCCCGATCGCGCCCAGCACATCGCTGCCCCGGATCACGCCGATCACCGCCGACAGCAGCGCATCGTCGGCCAGTGCCGCCGCTTCACCCGCCTGCAACCGCGCCAGCACGTTCGCCGATACCGGGCAATGCACCCGCACGACCTGCATCGGCGTCACAGCAGCAGCCAGTCGTTGCGGGTCCGCTTGACCTCCCCGCCGCCCTGCCGCCGTGCCAGTTCGGTTTCGGCGGTGAAGCGGACGTCCTCGTCGCGATCGGTCAGGAACCCGTCGAGCGAATCGTCGTCGATCTCGCTCCATGCCCGCCCGCGATCGGGGCCATAGCGTACGCGCGGCAGCAATCCGGGCTGGCGCGACCATTCCAGCAGCTGTGCGATCGACGCCTCGTTCAGCATGTCGCGCAGGTGGAACGCGGTGACATAGGCATCGGGAAACGCCCGGTGCGCCGGCAGTCCGCGCTCATGCTCCATGCCGTACGGCTTGCGCCAATAGCGCAGCATCTGGTTCGAAAAGCCGGGGCTGTCGGGCCACAACCGCATCGCGCACTTCCACGTGCAGATCCAGTCGGCGCCGTGCGTCAGCTGCGCCGTACAGAATTTCTGTTCGAAATCCGCCCGATGCGCCGCCAGCGCGATACGCCGGGGATAGGGGTCCAGCACCCGCCGGGCGATATCCTGCCACCACGGCGCGTCGGCCACCTGTTCGTCGAGGATATGGTGCACCGCCTGCGTCACCGGCGGGATCGGGCGGCCGGGATTGACGAAATGCTGCCCGCCCTCGCCCGACAATTCCCAACGGCCGTCGTCGCCCAGCGCCACATCCTGCCAGCCGACCTCGCACACGCCATGCACCGGCGGGGCCTGCCCCGTGGTTTCGAGGTCGACGACACGGATGATCTGCGCTTGGGCCATGGGGTCCAGATGGCGTGTCCGGGGCGGAAAAGCCACCCCGGCGGATCGTTACCCCCGCACGACCCCCGACGCCACCAGCTGCGCATCGACCTCTGCCAGCAACCGTGCCAGCCCGGCTTCGTCGCGCGCCTCGGCCCGCGCGGTCAGCACGTCCTGCGTATTCGATGCGCGCAACAGCCACCAGCCGTCGGCCGTCGTCACCCGCGCGCCATCGGTCGTGTCCACCGCCGCCCCCGCCGCCTGCAACCGCGCCAGCACCTCGTCGACCACAGCGAACTTGCGCTCCTCGCTCACCCGAAAGCGCAGTTCTGGCGTATTCACCATCTCCGGCATCGCATCGCGTAGCGCGGTCAGCGACCGCCCGCTCAAATGGATCGCGCGGATCAGCCGCACCGCACCATAGGGCGCATCGTCGAACCCATATTCCTCGCCGCCAAAGAAGATATGCCCCGACATCTCCGCGGCCAGCGGCGCGCCGGTTTCCCGCATCTTGGTCTTCATCGGGCTGTGACCGGTCTTCCACATCAGCGGCTTGCCGCCCAACTCGGCGATCCGGTCGAACAGCGCCTGGCTGGCCTTCACGTCCGCGATGATCGTGGCACCCGGCGTTTCCTTCAGCGCTGGTTCGGCCAGGATCATCAGCAGCTGGTCGCCCCACAACACGCGCCCCTGCCCGTCGACCGCGCCGATCCGGTCGCCATCGCCATCGAAGGCCAGTCCGAAATCGAGCTGCTTTTCGGCGACAAGCCGTTGCAGATCGACCAGATTTTCGACTTCGGTAGGGTCGGGATGGTGGTTCGGAAAATGCCCGTCGACATCAGTGAACAGCAGGTGGTGTTCCCCTGGCAACAGCTGGACCAGCCGCTCGATCACCGGCCCGGCGGCACCGTTGCCGGTGTCCCAGCCGATGCGATAGCTGCCCCCGGCATAGCCCGCCATCAACCGACCGACATAGGCGTCGGTGAAATCATGGTCCGAAACGGTTCCTTCCCCGTCGTCCCATGCGCCCGCCGCCGCCATCTCCCCGATCCGCTGGATATCGGGGCCAAAGAACGGACGCCGCTGCATCACCATCTTGAAGCCGTTATACTCGGCGGGATTATGGCTGCCGGTTATCTGTATGCCGCCATCGACCTCCAGCACCGCCTCGGCATAATATAGCATCGGCGTGGGGGCCATGCCGATGCGGACCACATCGACACCGCTCGACGTCAGTCCCCCGACCAGTGCGACTTCCAGCTCGGGCGACGACAGCCGCCCGTCGCGGCTGACCACCACCCGCGTACCGCCCGCGCGGCGCAGCAGCGTGGCGAAACACCGCCCGATCGCCCGCGCATCGTCCACGCCCAACGTTCGCCCGACGATGCCGCGAATGTCGTACTCGCGCAGCGAACTGGGGTGGAAGTGGTGGGACATGCGTCAAATCCTGCCGAATGGGGCCGGCGACCTTAGGGGCAAGCATCGGGGCTGAGTAGGGTCGTCTTTTTAGAAGAAAGAAGTGGGGTTCGCGCGGAGGCGCGGATACGCGGAGGGGTTGCTCCCGGAGCGAGCGTTCCGCGAACGGAAGACCATATCCTCGCTGCAACCAGGCGAAGAAGCCGCTGTCGCGGGTGACGCCGCGTCGGACGCACCCCCTCCGCGCCTCCGCGCGAACCCCTACCTTCTTCTACTATCTCAGTGCCTGAGCCGCCCCAGCAGCACGTCCCGAGCGGCATTGATCCGCCGCGCCAGATCCGCCGACCCGCCCCGATCGGGATGGACCGCCTGCATCAACCGCCGGTGCGCCGCGCGGATTTCGCCGGCCTTCGCATCGGTCCCGACCCCGAGGATCGCCCGCGCCTCCGCCTCGCTGCCGACCTTCTTCGGCTTGGCGCGCAGCCACAGCCAGAAGGCGACCAGCAGCGACAGGATCAGGACCAGCTTGACCATGGGCCTTCAGGCGACGAGCGGCGAACCGGCCGGTTCGGGCAGCTGTAACCCGCCCATCATCTCGCGCAGTTCCTGCCGCGCCGCGACATGCGCCAGCCCCATCTCGCCGAACTCGTTGCGGTCGAGCATGGTAAGGCCGGAAGGGAACAGTTCGCGGTAGATCACGCGCTCGGACAGGCCGGGGGTCACGCGGAACCCGACGCGCTTCGACAGCGCATTGATCGCCTCCGACACGCGGCGCATGTTGCGCGCCTCGATATGCTGCAACCGGTTGCGCAGCACCACCCAATCGATCGTCGACCCGTCGATCTTCGCACGGTGTTTGCGCGTTTCCCAGATCAGCTCGGAATAGAAACTTGGCCGCGTCACCTTGAACGTGTCCGGATCGACCTGCCCGATCAGGTCGAAATCGACGAAGCTGTCGTTCATCGGCGTGACCAGCGTGTCGGCGTTCGTCACCGCGATCCGCGCGAAGCGATCGTCGCGGCCCGGCGTGTCGATCACCATATATTCGGCATTCTCGCCCAATCGCCCCAGGCAGTCGTTGAACCACGCCATGCTTTCGCCGTCATGTGTGTCATAGACCGGCATGGGCAGGTTGCGCCCGGTGCGCTTGATCGTCTCGGCCCGGTTGTCGAGATAGCGCCCCAGCGTCCGCTGGCGATGGTCGAGGTCGAGACAGGCGACACGCGCGCCCTTTGCGGCAAGGGCGATGGCGACGTGAACCGCCGTCGTCGACTTGCCGGTGCCGCCCTTTTCGTTGGCGAACACGATGACGTGCAACCGATCCGAAGCTTCGTCCAAAGCGCACTAACCCAAGCTTGTTGATCCGCAGCGGCTTGCCCCATAGAAGCCGCCTCCCCCGTCCATATCGAAGGGCCATCGGCCGTGCAAATTATCCGTCGACTGGAGGCGCTTCGCGAAGCGCTGGGTGCCTATGCCGCAGCGGGCGAAGCCGTTGCGCTGGTCCCGACCATGGGCGCGCTCCACGCGGGGCACATGGCGCTGGTCGACGCCGCGCGCCGCCTCGCCCCGCGCGTCGTCGCGTCGATCTTCGTGAACCCGAAGCAGTTCGGCCCGAACGAGGACCTCGCCCGCTATCCCCGGCGGGAGGCGACCGATGCGCAGATGCTGTCCGACGCCGGCGTCGACATCCTGTGGGCGCCGGAGGTGGAGGAAATGTACCCGGCGGGCTTCGCGACGAACATCAGCGTGGCGGGCGTCAGCGAAGTCCTCGACGGCGCGCATCGCCCCGGCCATTTCGACGGCGTGGCGACCGTCGTCGCGAAATTGTTCGGGCAGGTCCGCCCGGCCGTCGCGCTGTTCGGCGAAAAGGATTTCCAGCAGCTGGCCGTCGTCCGCCGGATGACCGCCGACCTCGACCTGGGCGTGGAGATCGTCGGCATCCTGACCCAGCGCGAGGATGACGGCCTCGCCCTGTCGTCGCGCAACATCTATCTCGACGATGACGAGCGCGCCCGCGCCGTTACCCTGCCGCGCGCGATGGGTGTCGCGAAGCGTGCGATCGAGCGCGGCGACGATGTCGCCACCGCCCTGTCCGCCGCCGTCGCCACGCTGACCCGCGCCGGGTTCGAACCGGATTACGTCACGCTGGTCGATGCCGACACGCTGCGCGATCCCGTCCGTGGCCAGCCCGCCCGGCTGCTCGCCGCGGCGAGGCTCGGCACGACCCGCCTGATCGACAACATCGCGGTGGAGTTCGAGTAAGGCTCAGTTCCGAGCGCCACCTTGCAAAGACGTCACCCCAGCGAAGGCTGGGGTCTCCCCGTCGCGAAGCGCGCGCCTTGCCAAAAAGAAGAATTGGTTCACGCGGAGACGCGAAGGAGTTGCCTCACGGGCAAGCCTCCCCTGCGCCAGCGGCCTTGTCGGACCATCGGAGCGAGCGCCACCGTCTCCCGATCGCGAGCGATCCCCGCGAACGCAACACCTTCGCGTCTCCGCGCCTTCGCGTGAACGAAAATCCTACCCCCGCGCCAGCATCCACAGCGCCATCGCCACCATCAGCACATTCTCTAGCAGCGACACGAATCCCAGCGGCACGTTGCTGTTGCCGCCGACACACGCGCATTTGAGCGAGCGCTTCTCGATATAGACCGCCTTCACCACCGACACCGCGCCGATCGTGCCGATCACCAGCGCGACCGGGATCGCCACCCACAACAGCGCGCCGGCGATCATCAGCACCCCCGCCAGCCCTTCGGCCCACGGATAGACCCATGCGTAGCGCACCACTCGCTGCGCCAGCAGGTCGTAATTCAGGAACCCGTTGGCAAAGCCGTCGAGGTCGCGCAGTTTCTGCAGCGATAGCAGGCACATGGCGATGCCGACGAACCATTCCCCCGCCCGCGTCGTAAAGACCGCGCCGAATGCCGAAAAGCTGGCCGCCCCGGCAATCGCCGCCGCCATGCCGAAGATCGCGGCGACCGGGGCATAGGTCGTCGCCTTCGGATCGCGAACCTTCAGCCCCAGGAACCGGCGCAGATCGTCATGCCCGCCGATCCGCCGCCCGTCGATGAAGGTCTGCGGCGTGGTCTTCACGCCATGCTCGACCTTGAACGCGTCGACCGCATCGCGCGTCGTCAGATGCCGGTCGTCGACGGCATAGCCATGCCGCTGCAACAGGTCGAGCGCCCGCCGCCCGAACGGGCACACATGGTCGGGCATCACCATCCGGTACAGCGTCGCGGTCTTGGTCAAGGGGGGGCCTCCTTACGCGTGCGATATGGGGTACGCAGGGCGCGCGGGAACCCCGCAGGCAACCCTTTCCTACAAGGTGCGGCTCTGGCAGGCTCCGGCGGGTTCTTTGACATCGCAAGTACCCGAACGGGCATGTTGACCCAGCCATATCCTGCGGCCAGCCGTACCCCGGCGGAGGCCGGGGTCCAGTTGGGTATCGCCAGATACTGAAATGCCGACGCTACTGGACCCCGGCCTCCGCCAGGGTGCGGGAAAACATGGGCGTAACGATGACACAGGCCGTTGCGAGCATGATGCTCGTAATTACGACCTCTCACGCAATCGCACCCAAATCGCCACTAGTGTGAACTTCGTGAACTTTGCCCGAAAAAATGTTGCTTTTCAGAGGGCCGCCACGGGCAAAGCCCGTGCCGTCGGACGGCGCTCTCCGCGCCGCCGGCCGGCCGCGCCTCGTTCGGCTTGGCCTAACTGCGTTAGGCCTTGCCCGGCGCGGCGAGTGTGAACTTTGTGAACTTTGGCCTAGCCGCTGTTGCGCAACGCCGTCGCGATCGCATTGATCGACAACAGGATTCCCTCACCGATTCGCGCATCCGCCTCACCCGCGCGGTGCCGCTTGAGCAGTTCGATCTGCAACAGGTTCAACGGCTCGATATAGGGCGTGCGCAGCCGGATCGATGCCTCCAGCGCCGGGCTTTTCTCCAGCAGCCGGGTCTGGCGCGTGACCGACAACAGCCCGTCATGCGTCGCCTGCCAGCCGTCGCGGATACGCCCGAAGATCGCCTGCCCCAGCGCCCTGTCCTCGACCAGCCCGGCATAGCGGGCGGCGACGTCCATGTCGGACTTGGCCAGCACCATCTCCATATTCGCCAGCGTCGCGGCGAACAGCGGCCACGCGCTCGCCATCTCGCGCAACAACCCCTTGTCCTCGAACCCGGTCAGCGCCGCGCCGACGCCGTACCAGCCCGGCAGCATGATCCGCGCCTGTGCCCAGCTGAACACCCACGGGATCGCGCGCAGATCCTCGATCGCGTCGGACTTCTTGCGGCTCGCCGGGCGCGATCCGATCTTCAGGCCCGCGATTTCGGCGATCGGCGTCGCCTGGCGGAAGAAGGTCGTAAAGCCCTCGGTCCCGTACACCAGGTCGCGATAGGTCCGGAACGCGGTGTCCGACAGCTTGTCCATCGCCGCGGCAAAGCGTGCGGCATCGGCCGGGGACAGCAGCTCCGGTTCGAGGCTGGCGAGCAATGTCGCCGAGGTCATCGCCTCGAGATTCGTCACCGCACTGTCGCGGGTGCCGTATTTGGCGGCGATCACCTCGCCCTGTTCGGTGATGCGGATGCGGCCCTGCACCGTGTCGTGCGGCTGCGCCCGGATCGCGGCGAAGGACGACCCGCCGCCCCGCCCCACCGCGCCGCCGCGCCCGTGGAACAGCTGCATCCCGATGCCCGCTTCCTCGAACACCGGCGCCAGCGCGGTCGATCCCTTCGACAGCTGCCAGGTGGAGGTCAGGTAGCCGCCGTCCTTGTTGGAATCGGAATAGCCGATCATCACTTCCTGATGACCCCGCTTGCGCGCGATCGCGGCAACCTCGGGCAGCGCCAGCCATTTCGCCATGATCTCGGGCGCGGCTTCCAGATCGGCGACCGTCTCGAACAGCGGGATCGCCATGATATGCGCCTGGGGCGGCTCGCCGGGCACGTACAGGCCGGATTCCTTCAGCAGCAGGTGGACCTCCAGCAGGTCCGACACCGACTGCGCCATCGACACGATGTAGTGGCGGATGCACTCGCGGCCATAGCGGGCATGGGCGGCGGCGGCTTCGCGCAGGATCGCCAGTTCGGATGCGGTCTGTTCCGAATACGCGGCATAGGGGCTGACCAGCGGCCGCGGGCTTTCCAGCTCGCGCCTGAGCAGCGCCACCCGCGCCTCCTCGTCCAGCGCGACATAATCGTCCTCGACGCCCGCGACCTTCAGCAGTTCGGCGACGACGCTCTCATGGATCACGCTGTTCTGGCGCATGTCGAGCGTGGCGAGGTGGAAACCGAACGTCTCGACCGCGCGGATCAGGCGCCCCAGCGCCCCGCCGGTCGACAACGGGCCGTTACCCTCCTGCACCAGCCCGCGTGCCAGCGTCGCCAGATCGGCGCGGAAGGCTGCAGGATCGGCATAGGGTTCGCCGGTCAAATTGCCCGGACGCGGCGCGACCTTTCCGGTCAGTTTCTGGTGTGTCGCGGCCAGCCGGGCATAGACGCCGCTGATTGCGCGGCGGAACGGTTCGTCGGCGCGCGATGCGGCATTGTCGCCGCTCTTGTCGGCCAGCGCCGCGATCGCCTCGTCGACCGCCACATGCTCGGTCGAGATCGACAGTTCGGCGCCCAGGCTGTGGAGCTGGTCGAGATAATAGCCCAGCACCGCCTCCGCCGCCTTCGACAGGGCGAGGCGCATCGCATCGGCATCGACGAACGGGTTGCCGTCCCGGTCGCCGCCGATCCAGCTGCCGGGCTTCAGGAACGATGGCGGCCGTTCGCCCAGCACCCGCTCCCACCGGGCATAGAGCGCGGGCAGCGTCGGCAGGAACACGTCGCGCAGATAGCTGAGCGCCGTCTCCACCTCGTCGGCGACGTACAGCCGCTCGCGCCGCAGCACGCGGGTCTGCCACAACAGCGCGATCTGGCGCAGGATCGCCTCGTCCACCCGGTCGCCCTCGGCCGTCTCGTCCCGGCCCTGATCCTTCAGCTCCAGCAGGTCGGCGATACGGTTCTTGTGGTCGATCATCGACTTGCGCCGCACCTCGGTCGGGTGCGCGGTCAGCACCGGCGCGATCAGGGCATGATCGAGCAGCGCCCGCACCGCATCCGCGCCGATCCCCTCGGCCTTCAGCTTCTCGATCGCGGTGGCGACATCGGCGCCCGGCTCGGCGGCGATGCCCTGCCGGTCCTCGGCCAGGTTCGCGAGCATCGAGAACAGCATGAACCCGCGCACGAAGGCGATCGTGTCGTCGAGGCTGAGGCTGTCCAGTCCCAGGTCGATCCCGTCCGCGCCCGCGACGCCGCGATGCCGGTCGACCGAGGTGGAACGGATATGCTCGATCCGCTTGAACAGCGCCTCCCCGCCATAGGTGCGGATGACATCGCCCAGCAGCCGGCCGAGGAAGCGGATGTCGGGATTGTTCGTGATGGGGGGGAGAGTCGTCATGGGACACTTGCTGCAATGCGGCAGGATTTCGGTCAAGGCACGATGTCGCGGGTGGCCTAAAGCACGGCCATCGCGTACAGCGCGCGGGCTGCAACCGTTTCG
Source organism: uncultured Sphingomonas sp. (assembly GCF_913776855.1). Lineage (GTDB taxonomy): Bacteria > Pseudomonadota > Alphaproteobacteria > Sphingomonadales > Sphingomonadaceae > Sphingomonas. The sequence continues at coordinate 26,407 of NZ_CAJYQD010000024.1, forward strand.
CGGCGGACCGTTCGAGGGAATTGACCGATGCCGACGCCGATGACTGCCTGGTGGCAGATCTGGACCGATGCCGCGCGCACCGGGCTGCAATTCTGGGAAACGATGGCGGCCTCTGCCGTTGTAATCGACCGGCGGATGCCGATGATCGACGCCGGGATGCGTAACCCCTTTACCGCCGATCATGTCGAACTGACCGGCATGGTGACCGAAAAGGCGCAGGCGTTTGCCAAGGCGGGCGATTCGCTCGCCCACGACATGGCGGCGATGCAGACGCTGTGGTTGCAAGTACTGCAGGACGCCTGGTCGATCGGCACCGCCGGGCGGATGCCCTCGGCCGGCAGGATGGCGGCGGGCAGCGATCGCGCGATGCGGCTGGCGGCCGGGATGATCGGCGCCGGCGGCCGCGCGCTGACCCCGATCCATGCGAAGGCGACCGCGAATGCCCGGCGGCTGGGCGGCCACAAAAAATAAGCGTCCGGCAGCGTGCGTTGAACCGTTCGGCCCGCGTAACGTTTATGCGGGGACACCTTCGTTCAGGACCACCCGCGCCATTCCTGCCGCCCGCCCCATTGCCCTATCGGCGCCAGTCCAGCACCGGCCAGCCCCGCTTTGCGGCCAGCGCCTTCAACGGGGCGTGGGCGTTGACCGGAAACGGCTCGTCCGCCCATTCGAACACCGGCGCGTCGGACACATGGTCGCTGTAGAAGCGCACCGCCACGTCGCCCCGCGCAATGCCCTGCCCGGCGGCCCATGCCTCGATCGCGCGAAGCTTGGCCGCGCCATAGCAATTCTCGCCATCGATCCGCGCCAGCACGTCGCCCGCCTCACCCCGCGCCGTTTCGGTCGCGATCACCGCGTCGAAGCCCAGCAGGTTCGCGATCTCCTGCGCGTAAAATCGATAGGATGCAGTGGCGAGGACCAGCATCCGCCCCTCCGCCCGGTCCGCCTCGATCCGCGCTCGCGCACCGTCGAGCAGACCGGTGGCGACCGTCGCCCGCGCAAACGCCCGCGCCGTCTCGATCAACCGCGCATCGGGCACCGCGCGCCCCAGCACCAGGCGATGGGTCATCTCCTTCAACCGGTCGCGGCCATAGAGTTTGAGCGCATAGCCCGCGACGGCGATGCCCGCGACCGGCAGCAGCCACAGCGCGCGCCGGCCACGTTCCTTCAGCGCGTGGCGCAGGAACGGCGTCCATGTCGCGACGCGGGTGATGGTCTTGTCCATGTCATAGATGGCGAGGTCGCGGTGGCCCATGGGACCTGCGCGTACCACCTTGCCGCGACGCCGCAAATCGCCGATGGAGAGAGGCGATGAGCGCTTCCGCCGATTTTTCGCACGACCGGGCCGATGGTGGGGGCGTTTTGCGCTTCACCGGTGACCTGTCGCTGGCCCATGTCGGCGACCTGCCCGAACGGCTGAACGCCGTCGACGGGCCAGTCAACCGGATCGACCTGTCGGGAATCGACCGCATCGACACGGTCGGGGCGTGGCTGATCCATCGCTTCGCCCGCGACCGGAACGTGACCATCGACGGGCTGAACGACAACAGCCGCCACCTGTTCGATCAGGTCGTTGCCGCCGACGATCCCGTCGTGCGCAAGGACAAGCCGCTCAGCCCACCCTTGCGCGTGCTGGAGGAAATCGGCGACGCGGTGTCGGGCAGCGCGCGGCAGTTGCTCGGCCTGCTCGGTTTCATGGGCGCGACGGTCATCGCGTTCGGCGACGTCCTGCGCCATCCGCGCCGATTCCGTTTCAACGCCACGGTCCAGCGGTTCGAGGTCGTCGGCGTCGCCGCGCTCGGCATCATCGGGTTGATGAGCTTCCTGATCGGCATGGTCATCGCGCAACAGGGCGCAGTGCAGCTGCGGCAGTTCGGGGCGGAGGTCTTCACGATCAACCTGATCGGGCGGCTGACCTTCCGCGAACTGGGCGTGCTGATGACCGCGATCATGGTCGCCGGGCGTTCCGGCTCGGCGTTCGCCGCACAGCTCGGCACGATGAAGCTGACCGAGGAAATTGATGCGATGCGCACCATCGGCGTGTCGCCGATGGAGGCGCTGGTGCTGCCGCGCGTCATCGCCGCGATCGTGATGATGCTGCTGCTCGGCTTCTATGCCTCGATCATCGCGATCATCGGCGGCGGCCTGCTAAGCTGGGCGCAGCTCGGCATCCCGCCGATCACCTTCGTCACGCGCATCCGCGAGGTCGTGCCGATCACCGACCTGTATGTCGGTCTCATCAAGGCACCTGTCTTCGGCGCGATCATCGGCATCGCCGGCTGTTTCCACGGGATGCAGGTCGAAAGCGACGCGGAACAGGTCGGCAATCGCACGACGGCGGCGGTGGTGCAGGCGATCTTCCTCGTGATCGTGCTCGACGCCTTCTTCGCCATCTTCTTCGCATGGATCGGCTGGATATGAGCGACGAAAACGACGCCATCATCCGGGTGCGCGGCCTGAAGAACATGTTCGGCGATCAGGTCATCCACGACAATCTCGACCTCGACGTGCGGCGCGGCGAAATCCTCGGCGTGGTCGGCGGATCGGGTACCGGCAAGTCGGTGCTGATGCGCTCGATCATCGGGTTGCAGACCCCGGCGGCCGGCACGATCGAGGTATTCGGCGAGAATACGATCGGCCGCGAGGAAACCGAAGCGACCGAGATCCGCAAGAAATGGGGCGTGCTGTTCCAGGGCGGGGCGCTCTTCTCCACGCTGACCGTCGCCGAGAACGTGCAGGTGCCGCTGAAGGAATTCTACCCGAAGCTGAAGCCCGCCCTGCTGGACGAAATCGCCGGATACAAGGTCGTGATGACCGGCCTGCCCGCCAATGCCGGGCCGAAATACCCCAGCGAATTGTCGGGCGGCATGAAGAAGCGCGCCGGCCTCGCCCGCGCGCTGGCGCTCGACCCGCAGCTGCTGTTTCTCGACGAACCAACCGCCGGGCTGGACCCGATCGGCGCGGCGGCGTTCGACGACCTTACCGCATCGCTGCAAAAGACGCTGGGGCTGACCGTCTTCCTCATCACCCATGACCTCGACACGTTGCACGCCATCTGTGACCGGGTGGCGGTGCTGGCGGACAAGAAGGTCATCGCCGTCGGCACGATCGACGAACTGCTCGCGCTGGATCACCCGTGGATCCAGGAATATTTCAATGGACCCCGTGGCCGCGCCGCGACCGATGCGCAGGATCGCATCGCCCAGGCGCGCGACCACAACCGCGATACCGGCACCGATCCGGTGTCGCCGCAAGCCCAGAGGCGCTGATGGAAACCCGGTCGAACCATGTCCTTGTCGGCGCGGTGGTGCTGATCCTGCTGACCATGCTGGCGCTGTTCACCGTGTGGCTCGCCCGCGTCGGCGGCGGCCATGAAAAGGAATATGACGTCTTCTTCAAACAGGGCGTCGA
>NZ_CAJYQD010000025.1 GCF_913776855.1 uncultured Sphingomonas sp.
GCTCATAACCTGAAGGTCACAGGTTCAAATCCTGTCCCCGCAACCAAATCACACAACACCCCGCCTCCCCAGAGACGGGGCTTTCCTGCGTCCGGTGATCCTGCGATCGCCGCCTTCCGAAACCAGCCCGACTTGCCTGGCCCCAACGCTCCAGCGTTCCGGAGGCTGTTCGGCTTCCTTTATATTCTGCAGCATGGGGGCATTGCCCCAACCAGTTCGGACCGCGCGCAGCTGATGGATCGACAGTGTTTCCTTCCTGCCCATATGCGGTGCCTTCGTTCGACGGTCCGATCGTCAGATCAGAACCACGTCCGGCGTAACGAAGCGACCACGACGGCTCGGCAGCCATGCTGTTGCGGAGCCGCACGAACCCTTTGTATCGTTCGCGCGAACTGTGTCGGCGCAGGCAATCTCACTCATGCGATCCCGTAGTTATCCACAGGGGTCAGCGGCGTTATCCACAGTTATCCACAACCCCTTTGGATCACAGGGAGGATCGGCAATGGCGGTTGCCGCAAACCCAACTCCCGGTATATGTTACCTTACATAACAAAAACCGGAGAGGACGTAGTGTGGTCGAAGACCCCCGCATAGCGATCGAGCAGGCGCCGATGTCGCGATTCCAATGGGGAATCGTCGGCACGATGGTCGGGCTGAACGCGCTCGACGGGTTCGACGTGCTGTCGATCAGCTTTGCCTCGCCGGGTATCGCCGCCGACTGGAGCATCGATCGCGCCGCGCTGGGCATCGTGTTGTCGATGGAGCTGGTCGGGATGGCGATCGGGTCGCTGTTTCTGGGCGGCCTTGCCGATCGACTGGGGCGACGGACCACGATCCTCGGCTGTCTGGGCGTGATGACCTGCGGCATGTTGGGTGCGGCAAGTGCGACGGGTATCGTCGGCCTGTCGTTCTGGCGCGTTGCGACCGGCCTCGGCATTGGCGGGATGTTGGCATCGACCAATGCGGCGGTTGCCGAAGCGGCCAATGCGAAGCATCGGGCGCTGGCCGTCGTATTGATGGCGGCAGGCTATCCGATCGGGACGATCGTCGGCGGGTCGGTGTCCGCCGTGCTGTTGACCCACTATGATTGGCGGGCGGTGTTCCTCTTTGGCGCCTTGTGCAGCGCGCTGTTCGTGCCGCTGGTGCTGTGGCGCGCACCCGAGTCGGTCGCGTTCCTGATGCATCGGCGTCCGGCCGACGCACTCTCGCGGATCAACGTTGCCCTGCGCCGGATGGGCCATGATGCCATCGACGCACTGCCCGATCCCGAACTGCACGGGATCGCCGCCAAGGCGCCGGTCGTGGCGCTGTTTTCCCCCGCGCTGCTGCGCACCACCATCGCGCTGACGCTCGCTTATCTGGCGCATATCATGACCTTCTATTTCATCCTGAAATGGATCCCGAAGATCGTCGTCGACATGGGCTTTCCGGCCCCACAGGCGGCGGGGGTACTGGTCTGGGCCAGTATCGGTGGGGCAACGGGATCGCTGATCCTGGGGCTGCTGACGGGAAAGCTGCGGTTGTTGGCGCTGACGATCGGCGCGATGCTGTTGTCGACTGCGCTGGTCATCGTATTCGGGCGTGCGCAGAGCGACCTGTCGGGTCTGTCGATCGTTGCCGCCGCTGCCGGCTTTGCGACCAATGCCGGCGTCGTCGGGTTGTATGCGCTGGTGGCGGAACGGTTTCCGACTGGTCTCCGTGCCACCGCGACGGGGTTCGTCATCGGCATCGGGCGGGGCGGGTCGGCGTTGGCGCCGATGATTGCCGGTTTCCTGTTTTCCGCGGGATATGGGTTGCAGACCGTCGCGGTGCTGATGGGCGTCGGGTCGCTGGTCGCGGCGGTAGCGTTGCTGCTGCTGGGCGGGAAATCCGCAGCGACGATGACGCGTTAGGCCAATTGCCCGATTGACGGCCTCCGCAACTCCTTTTAGGCTATGAAACATAACAAATAAGGAGAGGCCGCGATGGCGTCCGCAACAACGTTCGACCGGATGAATCCCGTGACCGGGGCCGTCGCCACCACGGCACAGGCGTTCGGTCCAGCGCAAGCGAACGCCGCGGTCGATGCCGCCGCCGCTGCCTTTCCCGCATGGTCGGCGCTGGGACCCAATGCCCGCCGTGCCGCGCTGACCAAGGCGGCGGACGCGCTGGCGGCGAAGGGCGACCAGTTCGTCGACGCGATGATGGGCGAGATCGGCGCGACCGAGGGGTGGGCGCGGTTCAACCTGATGCTGGCGGTATCGATGGTGCGCGAGGCCGCCGCACTGACCACGCAGATCGCGGGCGAGGTGATCCCGTCGGACAAGCCGGGCTGCATCGCGATGGCGCTGCGCGAGCCGGTCGGCGTCATGCTGGGCATTGCGCCGTGGAACGCGCCGATCATCCTGGGCGTGCGCGCGGTCGCTGCGCCGCTGGCGTGCGGCAATACGGTGGTGCTGAAGGCGAGCGAGCAATGCCCGCGCACCCACAGCCTGATCGCCGAAGCCTTTGCCGAGGCGCTGCCCGCAGGCGCGGTGTCGATCGTCACCAACGCGCCCGAGGATGCGGGGGACGTCGTCGGCGCGCTGATCGACAACCCGCATATCCGCCGGATCAACTTCACCGGGTCGACCCATGTCGGGCGGATCATCGCGAAACGCGCGGCCGAGCATCTGAAGCCCGTGCTACTGGAACTGGGCGGCAAGGCGCCGCTGATCGTGCTGGACGATGCCGACCTCGACGAGGCGGTGAAGGCCGCCGCGTTCGGTGCGTTCATGAACCAGGGCCAGATCTGCATGTCGACCGAGCGGATCATCGTGGTCGATGCGGTCGCCGATGCCTTTGTCGAGAAATTCGCCGCGAAGGTCCGCACGATGGCGGTCGGCGACCCGCGCTTGGGACAAACGCCGCTGGGCGCGGTGGTCGACCGGAAGACGGTGGCGCATGTCCAGTCGCTGATCGCCGATGCGGTCGGCGCGGGCGCGGTGCAGGTGAATGGCGGCGCGGCGGATGGCGTGCTGATGCCCGCCCATGTCATCGATCACGTGACGCCGGACATGAAGCTGTTCCGCGACGAAAGCTTCGGCCCCGTCGTCGGGGTGATCCGCGCGCGTGACGAGGATCATGCGATTACCCTAGCCAACGACACCGCCTATGGCCTGTCGGCATCGGTCTTTACCCGCGATACCGCACGCGGCCTACGCGTCGCCCGGCGCATCCAGTCGGGCATCTGCCACGTCAACGGCCCGACCGTGCATGATGAGGCGCAGATGCCGTTCGGTGGCGTGAAGGCATCCGGATATGGCCGGTTCGGCGGCCGGGCGGGGATCGACGCCTTTACCGAGCTGCGCTGGATCACGATCGAGACCCAGCCGGGCCATTATCCCATCTGACGGTACGGCGCGTGTCCCGCGCCGACCCGCGTGTCCCATTCGACATTTTCGCCGGCGAAACCGATCGCCGGCGCCAGCAAGAGGTTTGCACCATGACCGAAACGAGCAGCAACGGCGTCGTCGCCTATGATGTCGAGGGCGGCATTGCGTGGGTACGGTTCAACCGACCCGACAAGCGCAACGCCATGAGTCCGACGCTCAACCGCGACATGATGGAGGTCCTCGACGCGCTGGAGTTTCGGGACGATGTGGGCGTGCTGGTGCTGTCGGGCGAGGGGCCGGCATGGACCGCGGGCATGGATTTGAAGGAATATTTCCGCGAAACCGAATCGCAGGGGCTGGCCGGCACGCGGAAAGCACAGCGCGAGAGCTATGGCTGGTGGCGGCGGCTGCGCTGGTATCAGAAGCCGACGATCGCGATGGTCAATGGCTGGTGTTTCGGCGGCGGATATGGCCCGCTGTTCGCCTGCGACCTGGCGTTCGCCGCCGAGGAGGCGAAGTTTGGCCTGTCGGAGATCAACTGGGGGATCCTGCCGGGCGGCGGTGCGACCAAGGTCGCGCAGGAGCTGATGCCGTTCCGGAAAGCCATGTACCACGCGATGATGGGCGAGAATATCGATGGTCGGACCGCCGTCGAATGGGGCCTGGTCAACGAGGCACTGCCGCTGGCGCAGCTGAAGGACCGCGTGACCGAGGTGGCCAAGGTGCTGCTGGCCAAGAACCCGGTCGCGCTGAAGGCGACCAAGGACGCGATGAAGCGGGTCGGCGTCATGAGCTATGACGATGCCGAGGACTATCTGGTTCGTGCGCAGGAAGCGGCCAATTCGTTCGACAATGAAGGCCGCAAGGAAGGCATCCGGCAGTTCATCGACGAGAAGAGCTACAAGCCGGGGCTGGGCGCGTACGACAAGGATCGCACGAAAGCCTGACCTGAAAAGATCCTCCCCGGCACGGGGAGGGGGACCATGCGCAGCATGGTGGAGGGGGGTGTCGGTATTCGCAACGGTCGCGTTGCGTGGACGCCCCCTCCGTCAGCGCTGCCGCGCTGCCGCCTCCCCGAACCGGGGAGGAAAGGGATATATCTCATGCCCGACCTTTCCCGCCTGCTTACCCCCCGTTCGGTCGTCATCGTCGGTGCGTCGCCGACGCCGGGCGCGCTGGGCAATGCGGTGCTGCGCAACCTCGAACGGCACAGCTATGCCGGCGACATTCACCTCATCAACCCGAAGCGCGACACGATCGACGGGCGGCCGTGCCTGAAGTCGATCGACGACTTGGCCATGGGCGTCGATGCCGCGGTGCTGGCGATACCGGGGCCGGCGGTGCTGGATGCGGTCAAGGTGCTGGCAGCGCGTGGGGTCGGGGCGGCGATCATCTTTTCGGCGGGCTTTGCCGAAGGGGGTGAGGAGGGGCTGGCGGCGCAGGCGGAGGTCGCGCGGATCGCCGCCGAGCATGACATGGTGGTCGAGGGGCCGAACTGCTTGGGGCTGGTCAACTATGCCGCCGGGGTGCCGCTGACCTTTGTCGAGGCGCCGGTCCTCGACCTGACCGGCAAGCCGGCGGTCGGCATCGTCAGCCAGTCGGGCGCGATGGCGGTGGTGCTGGGCACGACGCTGATGGCGAAGGACCTGGGGATCACCGCGTCGGTATCGACCGGCAACGAAGCGGCATCGGGGGTCGAGGACTATGTCGAGCATCTGATCGCCGATCCGGCGACCCAGGCGATCGCGATGATCGTCGAGCAATTCCGCCAGCCCGCGCGCTTCCTGGCGCTTGCGGAACAGGCGCGTGCGGCGGGCAAGCCTGTCGTGCTGCTCCACCCCGGCACGTCGAGCGCCGCGCGCGAAAGTGCCGCGACCCATACCGGCGCGATGGCGGGCGACTGGCAGCTGATGAAGGCGAAGGTCGAGCGCGCGGGCGTGATACTGGTCGACAGCCTCGAAGCGCTGGGTGATGTGGTCGACATCGCGGTGCGCGCCAAGCCGGTGCGGCGCGGCGGCACGGCGGTGCTGACCGAAAGCGGCGCGTTCAAGGCGCTGACGCTCGACCTGGCGGAGGCGATCGGCCTCGACCTGCCGGCGATGGCGGGGGCGACGGCGGCGGCGATGCGCGGGGCGATTCCCGATTTCATCCCCGTGTCCAACCCGATGGACCTGACCGCGCAGGCGCTGGTCGATCCCGACCTGTATCGCCGCACGCTGATCCCGCTGCTGGCCGACGATGCCTATGCCGCGCTGGTGTTCGGGATCATCCAGACCGACGCGGCGACGTCGGCGCGCAAGTTTCCGGCGATCACCGAAGCGATCCGCGCGTTGGCCCCGGACAAACCGGTCATCTTCGCCGGGCTGGACGACGGTGCGCCGGTGCCGGCGGAGTATATCGCCGGGCTGCGCGCGATCGGCGTACCGTACTTCCCGTCGCCCGACCGCGCCTTTCGCGCGCTGCGGCACCTGCTGACCCATGCGGCGCGCGATTTCGCGGTGGTGGCGGCCGATCCGGTGACGCTCGACCTGGCCCACGGGGTGATCCCCGAATATCGCGCCAAGGGCCTGCTGGCCCCGGTCGGCATCCCGTTCCCGGCGGGCGGGTTCGCCGCGACCCTCAGCGATGCGCAGGCGATCGCCGGCCGTATCGGCTATCCGGTCGCGATCAAGGCGCAGGCCGCCGCGCTCAGCCACAAGAGCGATGCCGGCGGCGTGATCCTGAACATCGCCGACGATGCCGCGCTGGCGGCGGCATGGGAGCGGCTCTACGCCAATGTCGCCGCCTATGACGCGACCATCGCACTCGATGGCGCGCAGGTGGAGGCGATGGGCCGGCGCGGGGTCGAACTGATCGTCGGCGCACGCAACGATCCCGATTGGGGGCCGGTGATCCTGGTCGGGTTCGGTGGGGTGACTGCCGAGCTGCTGCACGATGTCCGGCTGCTGCCGACCGACCTGACCCATGACGCGATCGTTGCCGAACTGCGCGCGCTCAAGCAGGGAGCGCTGCTCGATGGCTATCGCGGTTCGCCCGCGCTGGATGTCGATGCGGTCGCGACCCTGATCGCCAATCTGGGCCGGGTGCTGGCCGGGACGCACTCGATCCGCGAGGTCGATCTGAACCCGGTGGTCGTCTATCCGAAGGGCGAGGGTGTGGTCGCGCTCGACGCCCTCATCCTCGCCGAAGCGGACTGATATCATGACCACGCAACATGTAGCAATGAAGCATTACAGTTATTGACAATAGCAGTCCGGTGCGTAGCCTGTGGGAAACAAGGGGAGCGACAGATCTCCCCATCCCTGGGAGGATGCTATGACTGGCCTTCGTTCGACGATGCTTGCCGTGCTGCGCTGTCATGCCGCGATCGGTGCCCTGGCGGTTGCCGCCGTCCCCGCCGCCGCGTCGGCGCAGGATACGCCGCCCGCCGCCGCCGAACCCGAGGATGGCGAAATCATCGTCACCGCCCGCCGGCGCGAGGAAAGCCTGCAGGACACGCCGGTCGCGATTTCGGCGTTCAGCTCGGACATGCTCGACCAGCGCCAGATCGTGCAGACGCAGGACCTCGAACGCATCACCCCCAGCTTGCAGTTCAAGCCGGCAGGGCAGCTGTCGGGCAACAGCGCGGCGTCGGTCGTGTTCATCCGCGGCGTCGGGCAGGTCGATCCGACCGCGGCGGTCGATCCGGGCGTCGGCATCTATCTCGATGAAGTGTATCTCGGCCGTGCGGTCGGCGGGGCGATCGATTTCGGCGATATCGACGGGGTGGAGGTGCTGCGCGGGCCGCAGGGGACGCTGTTCGGGCGCAACACCATCGGCGGCGCAATCCTGGTGCGCACCCGTCAGCCGCAGCTGGGCAAGACCAGCGTTCGCGCCCGGTTGCGCGTCGGCGACTATAACCTGCGCGAAGGGTTCGCGGCGGTGAACGTGCCGCTGGGCGAGACGCTGGCCGCGCGGGTGTCGGGCGGGTTCCGCCGCCGCGACGGCTATGTCATCCGCGCATTCGACGGCCTCGATCTCGGCAACGAGAACGGCTATTCGCTCAACGGCGCGCTGAAATGGGAGCCGTCGAGCGATTTCGACCTGTTCCTGCGCGCCGATTATTCGCGGCGCGACGAACATGGCGCGCCGTTCGTCCTCGCGGGCGTCAACGAACAGGCGCCGGTCGCCGCCATCGCCAGCGTTGCCGCCGGCTGTCCGGGGGCCACCATCCCCTTCTCGCCGATCGTGGCCGGCGATCCCCGCTTCGGCGCGCCCAATGTCCCGATGATCAACGACGCGCGCTGCGCCAACGATCTGCAGGCCAAGGGCGATTTCGTGAACGGCGGCAACGCGCCGGTCATGAGCATGTCGGAGGTGTGGGGCGTCGCCGGCACCGCCAACATCCACCTGACCGAACAGGCGCTGGTGAAGCTCATCACCGCATATCGCGAAACCAGTTCGCGCGGCATCCGCGACGCCGACAACACGCCGCTCACCCTCATCACCACCGATGTCGGGTCGCAATCGGCGCAGTTCAGCCAGGAGGTCCAGCTCCAGCTCGACTTCGGGAAGGTCAACGGCATCCTCGGCGGCTATTATTTCAACGAATCGACCGACGAGCGCGCGACGGTGTTCCTCGCCTTCCCGCCGTCGCCGCCGGTCATCCGCTCGCTGCTGGCCGGCGGTCCGGGCAGCCGCGACCTGCAGGTGTCGCGCCTGAAGACCAATTCGGTTGCGCTGTTCGGTGAGGTCAGCTGGTCGCCGACCGAGCGGCTGGAGATGAGCGGGGGTCTGCGCTACACCTCCGACCGCAAATATTATCAGGGGACGGTGCTGAACCTGTTCCCCGCGACCCAGCCCGATCCCAATCCGCTGCCGACGCTGGCGACGACGCAGGGCGGGCCGCTGGTCATCTTCCCCCGCCCGTTCCAGCGCGACTTCGCCGCGCTCACCGGCTCGGCCAGCGTGCAATATCGCTGGAGCGGCGCGGTCAGCACCTATGCGTCCTATGCCAGGAGCTTCAAGTCGGGCGGGTTCAACACGCGCTATAATGCGGCGACGTCGGACAACCTGCCGGTGCCGTTCTCGGACGAAAGCGTCACCAGCTACGAACTGGGCGTGAAGACCAATATCGGCCGGTTGCGCCTGAACCTCGCCGCGTTCCAGGCGGAATATCAGGACATCCAGCTGATCTTCCGCCAGGGCGTCGTGCCGCTGCTGTTCAACGCTGGCGAAGCGCGCATCCGCGGGTTGGAGGCGGAGGCGAGCTGGCGCGCGCCATGGGGCCTGATGGTCGATGGCGGCCTCAGCGTGCTCAAGGACAAGATCAAGAGCATCACCCCGATCCCCGGCGCGACCGCCACCGTGACGCCGAACGACGACCTGCCCTTCACCCCCGATCTGCAGGCCAATCTGGGCCTGTCTTACAGGATCGAGCTGGGGGGTGGCATGACGCTGACCCCGCGGGTCGATGGAAGCTATACGTCGAAGATCACCTTCATCACCGGCAGCATCCCGTTGATCGAGGAGGACGGCTATTTCGTCGGCAACGGATCGGTGGGTCTGAAGCTCGCCAACGGGATCGAGATCAGCGCGGGCGTCAACAACATCCTCGACCAGCGCTACCTGATCCAGGGCAATGCCTCGCTCGCGACGCTCGGCTATGCGGAGCGCATCTTCGCCCGCCCGCGCAACTGGTTCGCGCAGCTGTCGGCGTCGTTCTGAGCCGGGGAGGGGGCACCCAAGCGCAGGCCCCTATCCTTCGTCACTCCCGCGAAGGCGGGAGTCCATAAACGCAGCGGTCGCACCTCTATCAGCAACGTCAGCGTCTATGGATTCCCGCCTTCGCGGGAATGACGGTAGCGGATGGTTGCCAATCCGCCTCCACTGCTTGTCACGCCCTACCCAACCCGCCTAGTCGTCGGACAACCCCCAAGCGGAGCGCATCTTGTCCCACGACCCTGCCCAGAGCGACATCCTCATCATCGGGTCGGGGGCCGCCGGCCTGACCGCCGCGCTGCATCTGGCGGAGCGGTTCCGCGTGACGGTGCTGGCCAAGGGGGCGCTGAACGAGGGGTCGACGGCATGGGCGCAGGGCGGGATCGCCGCCGTCCTCGAACCCGGCGACACGTTCGAAAACCATGTCGAGGACACGATGGTCGCGGGCGCGGGCCTGAACGACCGCGCGATCGTCGAATTCGTCGTGGAGGCAGCCCCCGCCGCGATCGAGCGGCTCGCGTCGCTGGGCGTGCCGTTCAACATGGAGGGCGAGGCGCTGCACCTGACCCGCGAGGGCGGCCATTCGCACCGCCGCATCGTCCATGTCGACGACGCGACCGGATGGGCGGTGCAGGAGGCGCTGATCCGCGCCGCCCGCGCCCATTCCAACATAACCCTGCTGCCCGACATGGTGGCGGTCGACCTGGCGACCAGCCGGCACGAGCAACGCTATTCCGGCGCGGGCAATGTGTGGGGCGTCTATGCCTTCAACCGCGCGACCGACCGGGTCGAGCTGTTCACCGCGCGCGCGACGATCCTCGCGACCGGCGGGGCGGGGCGCACCTATCTGTTCAGCACCGCGCCGCGCGGCGCGACCGGCGACGGTATCGCCATGGCGTGGCGCGCGGGCTGCCGGGTGTCGAACATGGAATTCATGCAGTTCCACCCGACCTGCCTCTATAATCTGGAGGTCAAGAACTTCCTCATCACCGAAGCGGTGCGGGGCGAGGGCGGCAAGCTGATCAACCCGACCACCGGCAAGAATTTCATGCCCTATTACGACCCGCGCGCCGAACTGGCCCCGCGCGACATCGTGGCACGGGCGATCGATGCGGAGATCAAGCGCTTCGGCCTCGATTACGTCCATCTCGACATCAGCCATATGGACCCGGCGTTCGTGCGCGGGCACTTCCCCAATATCTATGAAAAGCTGCTGGGGCTGGGCATCGACATGACGCGCCAGCCGATCCCGGTGGTGCCCGCGCAGCATTATACCTGCGGCGGGGTGGTGATCGACCGCGACGGGCGCACCGACCTGCCCGGCCTGTACGCGGTCGGCGAGGTATCGCAATCGGGGCTGCACGGCGCGAACCGCCTCGCGTCCAACTCGCTGCTCGAATGTTTCGTGTTCGGCGAAGCGGCGGCAAAGGACATTGCCGCGCGCTGGGACAACCTGCCGCCGCCGCCGCCGATCCGGGGCTGGGACGAAAGCCGCGTGACCGATTCCGACGAGGAGGTGGTCATCAAGCAGAACTGGACCGAAATCCGCCGGTTCATGTGGAATTATGTCGGCATCGTCCGTTCGACCAAGCGGCTGGAGCGCGCGCGCCACCGCATCGCGTTGCTGGCGGAGGAGGTTGCCGACTATTACGGCCATTTCCGCGTCACCGCCGACCTGATCGAACTGCGCAACCTGCTGCAATCCGCCGACCTGATCGTGCAGTCGGCGCTGAAGCGCAAGGAAAGCCGGGGGCTGCACTATACGCTGGATTACCCCGAAACCGGGGCTGAGGCGGTCGACACCATTCTCGTTCCCTGATGACGGGTGCCATTCGTCGTCCCTGAAGGGGGATTCGTCGCAAGCGGTCCGCCATGCCCTGTTATGTTAACACCCGGACAAGCATGGTTACCCCATATTCCGGGGTGAGATGGTCGCACACATGTTGAATCGAATCGGGTCGCGCAACGCGGCGCTGATGGTGGCGGTGGTGGTGCTGGGCGGTGCCGGTCTGGCGACGCGCACGCTGCCGCCCGCCGCGCAGGCCGCCGCGCCGCGCTATGCAGTGCCGGTGCCCCTGCCCGCACAGACCAGCCCCGCGCCGCCGGCCTTGGTGTCGGCGATCAATGCGCTGGGCGGCGGGTTCCAGGGACGGGTCGGCATCGCGGTGCGCAGCATCGATGACGGCTGGGTCGTGGGCCATGCGATGGACCAGCGGATGCCGCAGCAATCGGTCAGCAAGCTGTGGGTCGCGCTGACCACCATGAACGCGATCGACGAAGGGCGGCTGGCGCTGACCACCCCGGTGTCGATCACCCGCAGCGACCTGACCCTGTTTCACCAGCCGATCGCGTATCTGATGAAGGACGGCGTGTTCAACACGACCGTCGGCGACCTGCTGCGCCGCGCGCTGACCATGAGCGACAATACGGCGAACGACAAATTGCTGAACCTGGCCGGTGGCCCGGTCGCGGTGCGCGACTTCATCGCCAGCCGGGGCCTTGGCAATATCCGCTTCGGTCCGGGTGAACGGCTGCTCCAGGCCAAGACCGCCGGCCTGCCGTGGAAACAGGAATATTCGCAGGGCAATGCCTTTGCCCAGGCGCGCGCGCGGCTCGACCCCAATGTCCGCCGCGCCGCCTATCAGGCCTATGTCGCCGATCCGCCCGATGGCGCGGGTGCGGGTGCCATCGCCGATGCGCTGGCCCGGCTGCACCACGGGATGCTGCTGTCGCCGCAATCGACCCGCTGGCTGCTCGACACGATGAGCCACACCCGCACCGGCCGCGCCCGTATCCGCGCCGCGCTGCCGACCGGGTGGAGCGTCGCGCACAAGACCGGCACCGGACAGGATCTGGGCGGGCGCACCGCGGGCTTCAACGATGTCGGCATCCTGACCGCGCCCGACGGCAAATCCTATGCCGTCGCGGTGATGATCGGCGACACCTCGCGACCGGTGCAGGAACGCCAGCAGCTGATCCAGACGGTCGTATCGTCGATCGTCGCGGTCCACGGATAAGGCCGCCGCCGCGCTGCGCTTCGCCACCGACGGGGCGGAGCGCTTCGATCGCGCGGTAATGGCCGAACTGCCGGTGATCGAGGCGGCGCTGGCGGAGGTCCCGCCCGACCGTGCCGGCGTCCGGATCGCCGGCAATGCCGCGCTGGCATCGCTGCTGGCCGCTGATGGCGCGATCGGTACGATTGCTGCCCGCGTGTTGGGCGACGTCTGTCGTCCGGTCCGGGCGGTCCTGTTCGACAAGAGCGCGGCGACCAACTGGGCGCTCGGCTGGCATCAGGATCGCACGATCTGTGTCCGCGATCGGATCGATACGCCGGGCTTCGGACCGTGGACGGTCAAGGCGGGGCTGCACCATGTCGAGCCGCCCTTTGCCCTGCTGGCCGACATGGTGACGCTTCGGGTGCATCTCGACCCGGTGGGTGCGGACAATGCGCCGCTGCTGGTTGCGCCGGGATCGCACCGCGCCGGGCGGGTGCCGGTCGACGCCATTCCGTTGGTCGTCCAGACCCACGGCGTTGCGACCTGTCTGGCCGAACCGGGTCATGTCTGGTGCTATGCCACCCCGATCCTGCACGCATCGGATGCGGCGGTTCGTCCGGTAAGGCGGCGCGTGTTGCAGGTCGATTTTTCCGCCAGTGTCCTGCCGAACGGGCTGGAATGGCTGGGGGTGTAGCCCGCCGCTAACGCTTCGCCAGCAGTCGTGGCGCCACACCCTTGTCGGTAATGACCACCGGTACGATGCTGCCATCGGCGCGGAAGGTGAGCCGGTCGATCGCGACTTCGCGGTGGTTGCCGTCGGTTTCGGTCAACGGGCGGCGGTGATAGACGATGTACCAGTCGTCGGTGCCGGGAATCTGCAACAGCGAATGATGCCCCGCGCCGCGCGCCACCCGCGCATCCTGTTGCAGCACCACCCCGCGCGGGGTGAACGGCCCCAGCGCACTCGGCCCCGTGGCATAGGCGACGCGGTAGTCCGGCCCGGTCCAGTCGCCCTCCGACCACATCAGGTAATAGACGCCGCCGCGCTTCGCCATGAACGGCCCCTCGACATAATCGGGGGACGGGGTGATCGATTTGAAGGTGGTGCCATCGGCGAACGGCACGATGTCGGTCAGCGTGTCGGACAGGCGCACGACGTTGCAGTGCTTCCACCCGCCATAATAGAGATAGACCTGCCCGTCGTCGTCGCGGAACGCCATCTGGTCGATCGGCTGCGCGCCGCCGATGATCCTGCCGATCAGCGGCTTGCCGATCGCGTCGCGAAACGGTCCTTCCGGCCGGTCCGCGACCGCAACGCCGATGCCGCCGGTCTGCGCATCGTTCTTGATGTCGTTCGCGCCGAAGAACAGGTAGTAGCGCCCGCGATGTTCGATCGCCGACGGCGCCCACATCGAATAGGCCGCCCAGCCGACGCGCTCCACGTCCAGCACGCGTGGATGCCGCGTCCAATGCACCAGGTCGGGCGAGGAAAAGGCGTCGAGGAACGTCTGGCGCAGGAACGGGTGCCAGATATGCGGGCTTTCACGCTCCTTCACCTGCCACGGCGTGAAGCGGCTCTGCGGCGCGGGTGTGCCCTGATCGGCCGAATAGGTCGGATAAATCCAGTATCGGCCGCGAAAGATGCGGATTTCCGGATCGGCATACCAGCCGGGAAAGGCCGGATTGGTCGCCAATGCCGCGCGCGGCAGCGCCAGCGATACGCCCAGTCCGGCCAGCAGCGTGCGGCGATCGATCTTCGGCTCAGCGGTAATCGGTGATCGCATAGGTCCCTTCCTCTGCCGCCACGCGCGGCCCGACGATCGCGACCGTTGCGCCGGCCGCCTTGCCCGCCGCGACGCCCGCCGGCGAATCCTCGAACACCAGACAGTCCGCGACCGCCACGCCCAGCCGCTCGGCGGCCAGGCGGAAGCCCTGCGGGTCGGGCTTGCCGTGCGTCACATCCTCGGCGGTGATGAAGACGGCCGGCACCGGCAGGCCGATGGCGTGCAGCCGTACTTCGGCCAGATTCCGCGGCGCGGAGGTGACGATCGCCCATTCCTGCGCGGCCAGCCCGGCGATCAGGTCCTGGATGCCGTCGATCGCCACGACGCCCTCGACATCTTCGAGTTCGGCGGCGTTCAGCCATGCCGCCTCGGCATCGACATCCATGCCCGGCGTGGCGAAGCGGCGCACCGTGTCTTCACCGCGCACGCCGTGGCACACCGCGATCAGCGCGTCGGCATCGATCCCGTGCCGATCGCACCAGCGCCGCCAGACCCGCTCCACCGCTGCGCTGGAATCGAGCAGCGTCCCGTCCATGTCGAACAGGAACGCGGCGTAGGGGGTGTTGCGGAACGACGGCATGAAGGCGTCGTACCGGGTGGCGGCGGGGGAGGCAAACGAACCGTGGACGCCATATCCTCGAATGTGCCACCGCGCAGGCGGGGGCCCAGAGCCAAGCAAAACAAGCGCTTGTGTATGCCGATCTGGACCCCCGCCTGCGCGGGGGTACGTTCAGGCGCTGGTCCCGCCCCCGGATCAATGCCGGAAGTGGCGCATCCCGGTGAACACCATGGCCAGCCCGGCTTCGTCGGCGGCTGCGATCACTTCGTCGTCGCGGATCGATCCGCCCGGCTGGATCACTGCCGTCGCGCCCGCCTCGACCGCGGCCAGCAGGCCGTCGGCGAAGGGGAAGAAGGCGTCCGATGCGACCGCCGATCCGATGGTACGCGCCTGCTCCCAGCCGGCCTTCTCCGCCGCATCCTTCGCCTTCCACGCGGCGATGCGCGCCGATTCCAGCCGGTTCATCTGGCCCGCGCCGATGCCCGCCGTGCTGCCATCCTTGGCATAGACGATCGCGTTCGACTTCACATGCTTGGCGACGGTCCACGCGAAGCGGCAATCGGCCAGTTCCTGTTCCGTCGGCTGACGCTTCGTCACAACCTTCAGCTCGACCTGACCCAGATTGCCGCCGTCGCGCGACTGGACCAGCAGCCCGCCGGCGATGGTCTTGACCATCAGCCCGCCGCGCGCCGGATCGGGCAGCTCGCCGGTCAGCAGCAGGCGGAGATTCTTCTTGGCCGCGAACACCGCCTTCGCCTCGTCATCGGCGGAAGGGGCGGCGACGACTTCGGTGAAGATGCCGCTGATCGCGCGCGCGGTTTCGCCGTCGAGCGGGCGGTTGACCGCGATGATTCCGCCGAACGCCGACACGCTGTCACAAGCGAGCGCCGCCTGATAGGCCTCGATCAGCGTGTCGCCGGTCGCGACGCCGCACGGGTTGGCGTGCTTGACGATGACCACGGTCGGCGGGCCGTCGCGAAACTCGCTGACCAGCTCCAGCGCGGCATCGGCGTCGTTATAGTTGTTGTAGCTCAGCGCCTTGCCCTGCACCTGCTCGGCCTGGGCGATGCCGCGCGCGGCGGGGCCGCGCGGGATATAGAGCGAGGCCGACTGGTGCGGGTTTTCGCCATAGCGCAGCTCCGCGCCACGGGTGAAGGCGAGGGGGAGCGTGTCAGGGAACGCCTGCCCCTGATCGGCAAAGGCGAACCACTGCGCGATGGCCGAGTCATAGGCGGCGGTCGCGGCATAGGCCTTGGCGGCGAAGCGGCGGCGGGTGGCGAGGGTCGTCGCCCCGCCGGTTTCGGCCAATTCGGCGATCAGCGCGGCATAGTCGGCGGGATCGGTGACGATCGCGACCGCATCATGGTTCTTCGCGGCCGAACGGACCATCGACGGACCGCCGATGTCGATATTCTCGATGATCGTGTCGCGGTCGGCGCCCTTGGCCACGGTCGCTTCGAACGGATAGAGGTTGACGACGACGATATCGATCGCGCCGATGCCGTGTTCGTCCATCGACGCGACATGCTGCGGATTGTCGCGCACCGCCAGCAGCCCGCCATGGACCACCGGGTGCAGCGTCTTGACCCGGCCGTCCATCATTTCGGGAAAGCCGGTCAGCTCCGAAATGTCGCGGACGGTGAGGCCCGCATCGCGCAGCGCGGCGGCGGTGCCGCCGGTGGAGACCAGCTCGACGCCATGGTCGGCAAGGGCGGTGGCGAGGTCGACGATGCCGCTCTTGTCGGAAACCGAGAGGAGCGCGCGCTGTGCGGTAACATGATCCATGGCCGCGCCCTTTCGCGCGAATGCGGCGGCGGGGCAAGGGGGCGCGGCTTGCGACTTTCGTTGGGTAGGCGTACCTTCCACCCCGTCCCAAACGGAGTCGGAACGATGGTCCAGTCCCACTGCTGAACTCGGCGGAATTCCCGCCGCACGATCACTTTGACAGGGACTCCATCATGCAACGTCTGCAATCTAAACGCTGCGTCGTCACCGGCGCGGCGCGCGGGATCGGCCACGCCATTGCCACGCGCTTTCATGACGAGGGCGGCATCGTCGTCCTGACCGACAGCGACGTGCAAGCCGGACAGGCCGCCGCCGCTGCGCTCGGCTGTCGCTTCGTCGCGCTCGATGTGCGCGAGGAGGGCGACTGGGCACGGCTGGCGCGCGACGTGCCGGTCGCCGATGTCGTGGTCAACAATGCCGGCGTGACGGGGTTCGAAGGCGGCATGGTCGCCCATGATCCCGAACATGCCTCGCTGGAGGATTGGCGCGCGGTCCATGCCGTCAATCTCGACGGGACGTTCCTCGGCTGTCGCTATGCGATCGGCGCGATGAAGACGGCTGGGACCGGATCGATCATCAACATCTCGTCGCGATCGGGCCTTGTCGGTATTCCGGGGGCGGCAGCCTATGCCTCGTCCAAGGCGGCGATCCGTAATCACAGCAAGAGCGTCGCGCTGTATTGCGCGCAACAGGGCTGGCGCATCCGCTGCAACTCGGTTCACCCGGCGGCGATCCTGACCCCGATCTGGGAACCGATGCTGGGCGACGACCCCGACCGCGAAGCGCGGATGGCGGCGCTGGTGGCGGATACGCCGCTCAAGCGTTTCGGGCTGCCGGAGGAAGTTGCGGCGGTCGCGGCGATGCTGGCGTCGGACGAGGCGACCTATATCACCGGGACCGAGGTGAACATCGATGGCGGTCTGCTGGCGGGATCGGCGGCGTCGCCGGGGTAGACGACCGTACGACCGCACCGTCACCTCAGACTGCGCCCAGGGGTGACGGTGCGATGTCTCACCCGACTCTTATTGTGTCAGGCAAAATTCCCGACGCTGCACTCCGCCGGAGGGCCAAGCTCAGTCGCAACCATAATAGGTCGTTTCTTCGTACAGGGTAGGCATCCCCGAACGGAACGACCCGCCATCGCAGAAGGCAATACGCTGGCCGGAAATCGTCGACATGCTTTCGTCGGTGTACCAGACCACGACATATTCCTGCCGGCGTACTTGGGCAGCAACCGGCAGTGCGACGGACGTCGAGACGACGGCACCAAGGGCAAGCACTTGCAAGATATTGCGAATCATAGTGTTTCTCCCGTTGCCCCCCGAAGCCAAGCTGACGGACATGGGGGGAGGGCGTCAAGGAATCATCGCGAACGCCGGTGATGCCCCTATCGCGCCCGGTGGAACCGCCACGAAAAATCATGGCCCCCCGCCGCCGTCGCGCCCGACAGCACCAGCTGGAACGTCGGTACGGGCAAGCCGCCCTCGTCGATCCACAGGCTTTCCTCGACGCCCAGCGTCGCGCCCTTGCAGCGGAACTGCCATACCGGGCCGCCATCGGGGATGCGCAGGAACGCGGCCTGTCCGTCCGGGGTCGGCGCGATCTCGATGCCGGGTGCCAGATGGAAGCGCGCGACGAAGCCCGTCTCGCCCTTGCGCCCGCGCCGGCCGGTCGGGATCAGCATATCCTCACCCTGCACGTCGCGGCCATCGGCGCTGAGCGTCAGGACGCGGCGATGCTGAAAGCCGAGGCGTTTGGCATAGCCGTCATGCGCGACTTCGATGCGGCTGATCGCGTCGCTTTCCTGCCGCGCCAGATCGACCACGCCGACCCCCTTGCCCAGCGACCCGTCGGCATGGATCGCGGTCGAATTGGCATCGGCCAGCACCAAAGTCGAATGGGCGGCGGTGGTCCGTAGCGCGCGGCGCAGTTCGGGGGAGAGTGTCAGCGCCGCTGCGCCCGCGCCGCCGCAATTGACCACGATCCGCTGCCCGGCATCGGACAGCTCGAATGCCAGCGTCGACGCGCAGCCTTCGCGCGCCGCGCGCGCCACCGGGGGCGGGGCGCAATCGACCATCAACACGGTACGCCCGGCGGCAAGGCGCTGATACCCCCAGTCGCCAGCGTGGCGCAGGGGCCGGGTACGCACGCCGGTCGCCGCGACGACATCGGCGATGCGTTCGCCGTCGACCGGCCCGGACCCCTGCCAGCAGGCCAGCCCCCCCTCGCCATGGCACACGCCCAGCAGGGCAGCGACCATCCGGGTGAGCGCCAGTCCCTGCGCCTCGGGCACGTCCATCCGCCGCGCGGCATAGATTTCGCGCAAGCTGGTCAGCGTCATCACCGCGTCCAGCTGTTCGGCGGGCGATCGGCCGACGATGCCGCCATCCTCGAACAGGCCGGTCGTCAGCGCCCGCGTCAGCCCATGTTCGCCGAACGCCCGGCGCGGATCGCCGCCGGGAATGACCAGCCCGGCGGCGACCACGCCCGCCCAGGCGGTGATCGCGCGGATACCCGCCGGCGCCTTGCCCGCTTCGCCGTCCAGATGCCGGGCGGCGCGGGCGATGGTGTTCAGCACGCGCGAGCGATAGACCAGATCGGTCGACGACAGGATCAGCGGCGCGTGCGCGATCCAGAACAGCAATCGCCGCCCGGTGGCATGGGCGCCCCATGCCGGCTCCGACACCCGCTCGCCATGCGCCGCCAGCCATTGCAGCATCAGCGTCTCGGCGATCGGCACGGCGGTCACCCGCGGCGCGACGCTCGACAGGTCGCGCAGCCACGCAAAGCTGTGCAGATGCTCGGCAAAGGCGGCGGAGAATTTGGGCCGGTCGAGGCCAAGGCGATCGATCGGCACCGCCTCGCCCCGGAACATCAGTTCGCCGCGCAGCAACGCCTGCCCGCGCGCGATGTCGCCGAAGAACGGGTCGTCGGCCACCGCGATCAGCTTGAGCGGATGCCGCCCCTTCAGCCGCAGCCCGTGCAGCGGCGTGCGCCACGCCAGGCGTTGCAGCTTCTCCGCAATCCGTTCGGACAGCGACAGCCCGGTGCCGCCGCCCTGCCGCACCAGCCGCTTGCCGACGTCGATCTCGCCCCGCGGTTCGTCGATCGGCTGGGGCGGGATCATGCGCCGCGCAGTGCGGCGATATTCGCGGCATAGGCGGTCGGGCCGCCGGTGAAGGTCGCGGTGCCGGCGACCAGACAGTCGGCCCCCGCCGCAATCGCCTTGGGCGCGGTCACCCGGTCGATCCCGCCATCGACCTGCAGGTCGATCTGCCGCCCCGTCGCGTCGATCCGGGCGCGGAGCGCCTCGATCTTGCGCAACTGGCTGTCGATGAACTTCTGTCCGCCGAAACCGGGATTGACGCTCATCACCAGCAGCAGGTCGGTCAGGTCGATGACCTGGTCGACCACCTCGACCGGGGTGCCGGGGTTGAGGACGACGCCGGCGCGCTTGCCCAGCGCCTTGATCCGCTGGAGCGTGCGGTGGAGGTGCGGCCCCGATTCCGGGTGGACCGACAGGATGTCCGCCCCGGCCTCGGCAAACGCCTCGACCAGCGGATCGACCGGCGACACCATCAGGTGGACGTCGAACGGCTTGGGGCTATGCGGGCGCAGCGCCTTCACGACGGCCGGGCCGATCGTCAGATTGGGCACGAAATGCCCGTCCATCACATCGATATGGATCCAGTCCGCCCCGGCTTCATCGATGGCGCGGACTTCCTCGCCCAGCTTGGCGAAGTCGGCGGACAGGATGGAGGGCGCGATACGGACGGGTTGCATGGCATTCGTCCTAGCACGGTCTGCCGATGCGGCAAGCAAAGGGTAAAGGAAGTAGCAAGAATTGGTTCACGCGGAGGCGCGGAGGGAGTGCGTTCGTGGCTGCCGCACGCCGCGCAAGCGGTCTTTTGCTTCTCGGTAGCCGTTGTGCCGGAAGGCCCGCTGCGGGGGAACGGGTGCAGCAAGCGCAACCCCTCCGCGTCTCCGCGCCTTCGCGTGAACCGATCTTCTTCAGCACCGCCGCAACCGGACGATGAAGAACCCGTCCAGCCCGCCCTGCTCCGCCAGCATCCCCGGCAACGTCCGCACATAGCCGCGCGGGTTCGCGCTAACGCCTTCGGGCAGTTCGTCGGCCGTCGCCGGCTCCACCGCGAAATCCGACCGGCCGCTCAGGAAGCGGTCGAGCTGCGCCTCGCCCTCGGCCGGCTCCAGCGAGCAGGTGGCATAGACCAGCCGCCCGCCGGGCTTCACCCAGTCCGCCGCCCGCGCCAGCAGCCGTGCCTGCAACGCGGCCGTCTCGGCAATCACGCTCGGGCGCACGCGGTGCAGCACATCGGGGTGGCGGCGGAAGATGCCGGTCGCGCTGCACGGCGCGTCGAGCAGGATCGCATCGACCGGCTCGGCCGGCTTCCACACCAGGGCGTCGCCGGTCACGACCTTGGCCGACAGCCCGGTCCGCTCCAGATTTTCGGTCAGCCGCATCAGCCGGCTCGTCGAATTGTCGAGCGCGGTCACGTCCCATCCGGCGGCGGCCAGCTGCAACGTCTTGCCGCCGGGTGCGGCGCACAGGTCGAGCGCACGGCCTGGCCCCTTGCCCAGCAGCCGCGCCGGGATCGACGCCGCCAGGTCCTGCACCCACCACGCTCCCTCGGCATAGCCCGGCAGGTCGACGATGGCGCCATGTTCGGCCAGCCGGCGGTGACGCGGGGCAAGTGCCACGCCCTCCGGTCCGTCCTCGCCCTTCAGCGACAGATCGACCGGCGGCTGCTGCGCGATCGCCTGTGCCGCCGCCATCACCATGTCCTCGCCCCATGCCGCGACCCAGCGCGCATCGGTATCGGCGGGCAGGGTCGCCGCATCGGGCAACCGCGCATTGCCGCGCATCAGCGTGCCGAATACCCCGTGGACCAGCTTGCGCGGGCCGCCATCGACCAGCGGCAGCGCGGTCGCGATCGCGGCGTGCGGCGGGGTGTTCAGCACCAGCGCCTGCGCCAGCGCCACGCGCAGCACGAACCGCGCCTTGGCATCGTCGGGCAGCGGGCGCTGCGTCGCACTGTCGATCAGCGCGTCGAGATCGGGCAGGCGGCGCAGCACGGCGGCGGCGATGGCATGGGCCAGCCCCCGGTCCTCGCGCCGGTCCAGCTCGGCGGTCGCACTCGCCAGCGCCGCCTCCAGCGGCAATCCGCGCCGGATAACGGCATCGAGCAGTTTCAGCGCGGCCCGGCGCGCGGGCACACCGGGCGCTTCGGGGGCTAGACGGGGGCGGGCCATGATCGGGTTCCCATGTGGAAAGGGGGGCACTTGAATCCTGTCGCCGATCCGCCAAGTGCATCTGCAAGCGAACCGGAAAGGACCCCCTATGGGCAAGCGACCGCCACATGTGAAGCCGCCAGCGCATCTCTCGAAGTCGCCGCCGGTACCGACCCCGGAACCGCTGCCTGAAAAACCCGACGCCGACGACCCGCTGGGCCTCAGCCCCACGCGCTATGGCGACTGGACGCACAAGGGCATCGCGGTCGATTTCTGAGCGGTTGCCGCGTCTCGCCGTTCCGTCGACCGGCGCGGCGGTTAAGGTCGCTGGTTACCGCGCAGAAGGCGCCTTGCGCGGAGTGGCTCGGGTGTCCGCCTACGCTTATTTGCAGACATCGCCCACGAAGCTTAACCTACAGATATGGACATATTCGCAATCCTGCCAATTGTTATGGCGTTAAGTTGGAGCGCATCGCCTCCTGAAGAACAACGAGATGACGCAGTCGTCTATGGCGCATCGGTCAGCTATAGAGAAAGCGAGTGCTGGTTTTGGACAGGGGATGTCGGATTAACGGCCCGACAGTTTGAAAGCGACTTAGAGGGCAAGTTTGATAGCAAGCGGGGAATTGTCATTTCTTATGCCGCAAACACTCCAGAAAGGTGTGTTAAGCTGGCGCAGCGCTCAGCAATGCGGGCTGGATTCGAGACGGTGAGAGTTGCTGTCCGTGCTGATGCGGGAGCAGTAGCGCCACCATCAAACGTCCACTAACCACCAATTCCCGCCATTCTCATAACCCGTCCTCCAGGTGACGCCCGTAGATCGCCGCCACCTACACCGCTGTCAGTAATTCCATTGCGCCCATGGAACGAACTGCCTGTTCCCGACTTGTCGCCAGATGGCATGGCTTTCGCGCAACTGGCGGTATCTTGTGGGTGGCATCGTCGGGGTCGCGCTGCTGATCCTGCTGGTGCTGGCCGCCTTTCCCTGGGGGGTGCTGCGTGACCGGGTGTCGGTGAAGCTGGCTGAACGCTTCGGGTCCGACGTGTCGATCGGCACGATCGAGCGGGTCGAGCCACTGTCCTTTTCGCCGACCCTGATCGTCCGCGACCTGGCGATCGCCCAGCCCAGCTGGGCGGGGAAGGGTGATCTGGTCCGGTTGCAGCGCATCGATTTCCGCTTCCGCGTCCTGCCGCTGCTCCGGGGCAAGTTCGACCTGACCGCGCTCGCCATCGACGGCGGGCGGGTGGCGATGGTGCGGTCGCGCGACGGCCGCAAGAACTGGGCGCCCGACAAGCGCGGGGACAAGGGGTCGGCGTCTGCCATCACCAGCCTGACCGTCCGCAACCTCGTCATCGACTATCGCGACGCGGTGCAGAATCGCCGCTTCTCGGTCACCGTCGCGTCCGATGCGCAGGGCTTTCGCGCCGGTGGCGACGGTGCGATCGACAACCGTCCGGTACGGGTCGCACTGAACGGACCGGCAATTGCGGGGGACGGCGCGTGGCCGTTCACCGCGCGCGTCGCCGGTCCGACGATCACGCTGGATGCAAAGGGGACCATGGCCTCGCCGCTCGACACGCGGCAGATGACCGTCGACCTGACCGCGCGCGCCGACAATCTGAAGACGCTGGACGCGCTGGTCGAGGCGGGGCTGTTCGGCACGCAACCGGTCGCGCTGACCGCCCGCGTCCGCCATGACGATCCGACCTGGACGATCGAAAAGCTGTCCGGCACCATCGGTCGTTCGCGGCTGGCGGCGGCCAACGCCACGGTGACCAAGGATGGCGAGAAGACCGGTATCGACGGGCGGCTGCATTTCGCCACCCTGTCGTTCGACGACCTCGCCACCGACGAAGGCCGTGCCGAAGCCGCCGCGATCGAGCGCCGCATCGGCCCGCGCGTCGTGCCGGGCACCCGCATCAACCTGGCCAAGATGGGCAATCTCGACGGCAAGCTCGCGGTGCGGGTCGACCGGCTGCTCGACATGGCCGGTCTGCGCAGCCTCGACACCGTGCTGGCGATCGACGACCGCCGGCTGACCGTCGCACCGCTGACTGTGCGGTTGGCGCAGGGGAGCATCACCGGACAGGTCGTCATCGACCAGCGGGGGCGGACCAGCCCCAAGGCGACGTTCGATCTGCGGCTGAAGGATTCGCGCATCTCCACCTTTGCCGGCGGCGCGCCGGTCGACGCCCCCTTGCGCGCCCGGCTGCGGCTGACCGGCAGCGGCGATACCATCCGCCAGGCGATCGGCCGGTCGAACGGTACGATCGGCTTCGCGGCGACAGGCGGGGTGCTGCCGGCCAAGATGGCGTCGATGCTGGGCGCCGATGTCGCGCGCGGCGTGTTGACCGACGACGATGCGCAGGCGCGGCTGCGCTGCCTTGGCCTCAGGCTCGACGTCACGGGCGGGCTGGGGCGGATCGATCCGCTGCTGATCGACACCTCGCGCGCGCAGACGCGGGGGCAGGGGGTGGTGCGCCTGTCCGACGAAACGCTGTCGATCGCGCTGACCGGAACGCCCAAACAGCGCACATTGCTGCACCTCGACCAGCCGGTGCGGATCGCCGGCCGCATCCAGTCGCCCGAAGTACGCATACCGCCGGGGGTCAAGAGCGCCGGGGGAATCCTGCGCATGATCGGCCACGCGATCCGTGGTGATGATGCCCCCCGTGCGGGCAATGCCGATTGCGGCGCGCTGGTCCGGCGGGTGTTGGGATAGGCTTGCCGACCGGTACGCCCCCCTTTCCTACACGCCGCAACCCCGCCATGATCGGCGACGCGCGACCCGCGCCCGCTCTTTGAACCCGCTGCAACTGCCACAATTTCGACACAGTGCAACAAGTGTGGCGAGTGTGAACTTTGTGAACTTTCGCGTTCAGAGCGGTTTTCGATCAGGCTGGATCATCGGCACGGCGCCATTCTCGGTTCGGGGCAAGGAGAGAGGAGGGAGCGATGCCGAAGCATCGTGACCGACGATCGACGCCGCCCCGGATCGAAAATGGCCCGGCGCGAAGCGGTCGCTCGCAGGGCGATGACGGTGGTTCAACCTCGTCGAATACCGCTATATGGCCGCTTCGGCGCGCCCCGATCGGCGACCATCCGTTCGCCATCGATCACGATCGGCCCGGCAAGGCCCGGCAGACCATCGGGCCGGATCGCCATGCCGCGCGCGATCACCTGCGGATCGGCGAACACCTCGTCCAGCGCGTTGATCGGGCCGGCGGGGATGCCGGCGGCTTCCAGCGCGTGCGCCAGTTCGGCCTTGCGCCACGTCGCCACGGCGGCCTGCACCGCCCGGATCACCTCGCGGCGATGCGCCACCCGCGCCGGGTTGGTCGCAAAGCGCGCGTCGGTGTGCAGATCCAGCCCCAGGATGCCGCACAGCCGCGCGAACTGCCCGTCATTGCCGACCGCGACGATCAACGCGCCGTCCGCCGTCTCGAACGCCTGATACGGCACCAGATTGGCATGGCCGTTGCCCATCCGCGTCGGCACGCTGCCCCCCGCCATCAGGTTCAGCGCCTGGTTGGCCAGCACCGCCACCTGCGTGTCGAGCAGCGCCATGTCGATATGCGCGCCCTCGCCGGTCAGGTCGCGCCGGCGCAGCGCCGCCAGGATCGCGACGCCGGCATATAGCCCGGTGAACAGGTCGGCATAGGCGACCCCCGATTTTTGCGGCGCGCCGTCCGGCTCCCCGGTCAGCGACATGGCGCCGCCCATCGCCTGAATGATGAAGTCGTATCCGGCGCGGTGGGCATAGGGGCCGTCCTGCCCGAATCCGGTGATCGAACACGTCACCAGCCCCGGCCGCACCGCCGACAGCGCCGCGTGGTCGAGGCCGTATCGGGCAAGGCCGCCGACCTTGTAATTCTCGATCACGACATCGGCCCCGGCGACCAGCGCGCGGACCTCGGCCTGTCCCTCAGGGCTGGTGATATCGATCGCCACCGACGTCTTGCCGCGATTGGTCGCGTGGAAATAGGCCGCGTCGCGGGCGCTGCCGTCGGGTGCGGTGACGAAGGGCGGACCCCAGTGGCGGGTGTCGTCGCCGCTGCCCGGCCGCTCGACCTTCACCACGTCGGCGCCCAGATCGGCGAGCAGCTGCCCGCACCATGGCCCGGCGAGGATGCGGGCCAGCTCGACCACGCGGACCCCGGCCAGCGGCTTCACCGACGGCGCAGTTCGTAGACGACGTGCGGCACCATCCGTCCGCCGCGCAGCACGTCGATCGTGCCCGGCCGCAACGTCGCGCCCAGTGCCTCGACCGCGCTCCGCGACCGGCGATTATCCTGCCCGATATGAAAGGTGACGGCCGAAACCTGGCCGGCGACATGATCGCTCATCAGCCGCTTGGTCTCGCGGTTATGGCCCCGCCGCCACCGGTCGCGCGCAAGGAAGGTCCAGCCGATCTCGATCTCGTTCGCCTGCCGGTCATACGGGCCATAACGGCTCGACCCGATGACGCTGCCGTCACCCGTGTCGCGGATGGTCAGCATCCCGCCGCCGGCCAGCCCTTCGTCGAAAAAGGCGCGAAAGACGCCCGGCTGCCAGCGGTCGTGTGCGGGATGCTGGTCCCAGATCATCGGGTCCGATGCGACCGCAAACAGCGCGTCGAAATCCTCCGGTATGCTCGGCGCGATGCGGACCAGATCACCGACCAGCTCGGGCTGGCGATCCATCAGAACGCGGCAATCCCGGTGATTGCCCGGCCGAGGATCAGGCCATGGACGTCGTGCGTGCCCTCATAGGTGTTGACCGTTTCGAGGTTGATCGCATGGCGCATCACATGGAATTCGGCGGCGATGCCGTTGCCGCCATGCATGTCGCGCGCGGTGCGGGCGATGGCCAGCGCCTTGCCGCAATTGTTGCGCTTGATGATGCTGATCGCCTCAGGCGCCAGCGAGCCTTCGTCGAACATCCGCCCGGCCCTGAGCGCCGCCTGCAGCCCCAAGGCGATCTCGGTCTGCATGTCGGCCAGCTTCAGCTGCACCAGCTGTTTGGACGCCAGCGGCACGCCGAACTGCTGCCGGTCGAGCGTGTACTGGCGGGCGGCGTGCATACAGAATTCCGCCGCGCCCATCGTGCCCCAGGCGATGCCGTAGCGTGCGCGGTTCAGGCAGCCGAACGGCCCCTTCAACCCCTCGACATGCGGCAGCAGCGCGTCCTCGCCGACCTCGACGCCCTCCATCACGATCTCGCCGGTGATCGATGCGCGCAGCGACAGCTTGCCCTCGATCTTGGGCGCGGACAGGCCGGCCATGCCCTTTTCCAGCACGAAGCCGCGGATCTTGCCGCCATGGGCATCGGACTTGGCCCAGACCACGAAGACATCGGCGATCGGCGCATTGGTGATCCACATCTTGGCACCGCTGATGCGATAGCCGCCGTCGATCTTCTCCGCCCGCGTCCGCATCCCGGCCGGATCGGACCCGGCATCAGGTTCGGTCAGCCCGAAACACCCGACCCATTCGCCGCTGGCCAGCTTCGGCAGATACTTCGCCTTCTGCTCCTCCGACCCAAAGGCGTTGATCGGATGCATCACGAGGCTCGACTGCACGCTCATCGCGCTGCGATAGCCCGAATCCACCGCCTCGACCTCGCGCGCGACCAGGCCGTACGCGACATAGCCCATGCCCGCCCCGCCATATTGCGGATCGATGGTCACGCCCAGCAGGCCCAGCGCGCCCATCTCCGTCATGATCTCGCGCGCGAAATCCTCGTCGAGGAACGCGCGGGTGACGCGGGGCAACAGCTTGTTCCGGGCATAGCCATGCGCCACGTCGCGGACCATGCGTTCGTCGTCGCTCAGCTGCGCATCGAGGGCGAAGGGGTCTTGCCAGTCGAACTGGCCCATATCGGCCATGGGCTTTTCCTTTAGAGCGTGGGGGCGACCGTTTCGGCCGTGGCGGGGGGGACGGATTGCGGCGGGGCCTGCTGCAGGATCACCGGCGGCGCGACCGGCGCCGGATGCGGCGTGGTGAGTGCGACCGATTCCAGGTCGACCAGCGCCTTGCGCGCATTGACGTACCGTTCGGCGGCGGTGGTCCAGCGGGCGGCATTCGCGGCGCCGGGCATCCGTTCGATCTCGGCCATCGCCTGTTCCACCTGCCCGGTATCCAGCCGGCGGCGCGCACGTTCCAACCGGTCGCCGGGGCGGCTGCTGGGCGTCGTGCCTTGGCGGATCACGATCAGCTGCCCGATCTCGCGGCGCAGGGCGTCCCACCAATTTTCGTTCACCGGGCCGGCGGTCAGCGGGATCGCGGCGGCGTCCAGCGCGCTGCGCAGGTCGTCGAGCGTCACCGGGTTCTGCGCGGCGGCGATCAGCGTGCGGACCGCATCGGGCCGGCTGCCCCCGAACCGGTCGCGCAACTGCCCCTCCAGATAGTCGAGCGGCCGCCCGCGATCCAGCGCGCGGCGGGTGGCGACGATCACCATCATGTCCTCGGCGCGGGTGGCATAGCCTGCCGCATTGCGCGCGCTGCTGTCCAGCCCGACGATGCGCGTTTCCAAGTCGGCGATCCGCGCGGCCAGTGCCGCCTCGCGTGCCGACAGGATCGGCAGGGCGGAAACCTGCGTCGGCGGGGCGGCACCGGTCGCGGCGGGGGTGGGCTGCGCGGTCGGCACGGCGACCTGCTGCCGCATCCCCCATCCGAAGCGCGGGGCCACATAATACAGCACCGCCAGCGTCGCGCCGATGCCGATCACGAAGGCCAGGATCGCCACGGCCAGCCTGCCCTGCCCCCCCCGGCGACGCGGGTTGCTGCTCGTCGGAAAGGGCACATCGTCGCTGATCATGCTGCCTTTATCCCCGCGCCTGTCCGTCGGGTCAATCACATGCATCGGCAAGGACGACGGCGGCGGCGATGGTCGCGGTGTCGTCCGGCCGATCGGCGACCGCGACCGCGCGCCATCCGCTACCCAGCGCGTCGGCAACCGCCGGGGCGATGGCGGCGACGGCGATGGTGGCAGGGTCGGCGACCAGCATCGCCAGCCGCCGGGCCGCGCGCCGGGAATGGACCAGGGCGACCGAGCCGTCGAGCAGGGCGGTGTCGACCCCTTCAATCACCTCACTGGCATAGACCGCGCGGATCGCCGATAGCACCGTATGGTCGGCAATCGCCCGATCGCGCGCCGTCAGCAGCAGCGCCCGGCGGACTCCGGCGCGTTCGGCGGCGTCGAGCAGCGCCCGGCCATCGGAATCGCCGGTCGCGACGACCCGTAGTCCCGCCGCCCGCGCCGCCGCCGCCGTCGCCGCGCCGACCGCATGGACCGGCAGCGCCGCATAAGCCTGCAGTGCGGCCCCCGCCTGCCGCACCGCATTGGCGCTGGTCAGGATCAGCGCGTCATGGTCGGTCGCCGGCGGGCCGTCCCACGCCAGCGGTTCGATCGCGAACAGTGGCAGGCGGATCGCGGTCCGGCCCAGCGCCTCGATCGCCTGCGCGGTGGCGGCATTGCCCGGTTCGGGGCGCAGCACCGCCAGCGGCCGGCTCATCGCGCGAACAGCTTCGCCACGTTGTCGGGCGCGCGCGCCAGCATCGCTTCGGCCAAGGCGCGCGGCATCTCGATATCGTCGATCGCCCCGCTGGCGCTGTCGACCACCTGCGCGCTGCCGTCCTGCGCCAGCAATTGCGCGCGCAGCGTCAGCACATCGCCCTCGATCGTCGCCAGCGCCCCCACCGGCGAATGGCAATCTGCCCCCAGCGCCGCGAGGAAGCCGCGTTCGGCACGCACCGCCTGATGCGTCGGGGCGTGGTCGATCGCGCGGACGAAGGCGAGCGCATCGGCATCCTCGGCGCGCACCTCGATCCCGACCGCGCCCTGCGACGGGGCGGGCAGCAGCATGTCGATCGACAAGGCCGTCCCGATATCGTGTCGCCCCAGCCGCTCCAGCCCGGCGGCGGCGAGCAGCGTCGCGTCGACCTCGCCCGCCGCCAGCTTTGCAAGGCGCGTGTCGACATTGCCGCGGAACAGCACGATCCGCGCGTCGGGGCGGTGGTGCAGCACCTGCGCGGCACGGCGCGGGCTACTGGTGCCGACCACGCCATCCCTGGGCAGGTCCGCCAGCGACGCGACCCCGACCAGCCGATCGCGGACATCGGCGCGCGGCAGCATCGCGGCAATGCGGATTTCGGTCGGGCGGACCGTCTCGACATCCTTCATCGAATGGACCGCCGCATCGATCTCGCCACAGCACAGCGCGCGGTCGAGTTCCTTGGTCCACAGCGCCTTGCCGCCGATCTCGGCCAGCGCGCGGTCCTGCACCCGGTCGCCGGTCGTCTTGATCGTCACGATCGCGATCGTCGCCGGGTCGATCCCGTGCGCCGTTGCCAGCGCGTCGCGCGTCGCGTGCGCTTGCACCAATGCCAGCGGCGATCCGCGGGTGCCCAGTTTGAAGGTCATGGTCGCTCGCTATCCATCGCGGCTGCGCAGGGCAAGCCGGGGGTTCGCACCGCGCCCCGATCCGCGCTAAGGCCGACGCCATGTCCACCCCCCTGATCCTCGGTATCGAATCCAGTTGCGACGAAACCGCCGTTGCGCTGGTGCGCGGCGACCGCACCATCCTGTCGCATCGCCTGGCGGGGCAGGAGGCGGCGCACGCCCCGTACGGCGGTGTCGTGCCCGAAATCGCGGCGCGCGCGCATGTCGAAATCCTGCCGTCGCTGGTCGAGGGGGCGCTGGCCGATGCCGGCGTCGCGCTGCGCGAGGTCGATGCGATCGCAGCCACCGCTGGCCCCGGACTGATCGGCGGGGTCATGGTCGGGCTGGTGACGGCCAAGGCGCTGGCGCTGGCGGCGGGCAAGCCGCTGGTCGCGGTCAACCATCTGGAGGGCCATGCGCTGTCGCCGCGCCTGACTGATCCCGACCTCACCTATCCCTATCTGCTGCTGCTGGTGTCGGGCGGCCATTGCCAGCTGCTGCGGGTCGATGGCGTCGGGCAATATCGGCGGCTGGGCACCACCATCGACGATGCGGCGGGCGAGGCGTTCGACAAGACCGCAAAGGTGCTGGGTCTCGGCTATCCCGGCGGCCCGCGCGTCGAGGCGGCGGCGCTGGCGGGTGATGCGAAGGCCGTACCGCTCCCCCGGCCGCTGGTCGGCACGCCCGATCCGCATTTCTCCTTCGCGGGCCTGAAGAGCGCGGTGCTGCGCGCACACGATGCCGGCATTCACACGACCGCCGACATCGCGGCATCGTTCCAGCAGGCAGTCGTCGACTGCCTGCTCGACCGGACAAAGCTGGCGCTGCACCTCGCCGGGCCGGTCAGTGCGCTGGTGGTCGCGGGCGGAGTCGCGGCCAATCGCGCGGTGCGCTCGGCGCTGGAGGGGCTGGCAGAGGCGAACGGGCTGCGCTTCGTTGCGCCGCCGCTCTGGCTGTGTACCGACAATGCCGCCATGATCGCGTGGGCCGGGGCCGAGCGGTTCATGGCCGGGCATAGCGACCCGCTCGACGTGGCCGCGCGGCCGCGCTGGCCGCTCGACCCGTCGGCGGAAAAGGTGCGTGGGGCAGGAGTGAAGGCATGAAGATCGGGGTCATCGGCGGCGGCGCATGGGGCACCGCGCTGGCGCAGGTTGCGGCACGCGGCGGCGATGTGACGCTCTGGGTGCGCGAGGACGAGGTCGCCGACGCAATCAATACCACCCACAGCAACCCGCTGTTCCTGCCCGGCGTCGCCCTGTCACCGGCGATCCACGCCACGACCAATGCCGCCGCGTTGCAGGCGGCGGACGCGCTGCTGGTCGTCGCCCCCGCGCAGCATGTCCGCAGCGTGTTGTCGGCGATCGACGTCGGCACCCGCGCGCTGGTGCTGTGCGCCAAGGGGATCGAGGCGGGGACGCGGATGCTGGTTGGCGAAGTGGCGCGCGCCGTCCATCGCCAAGCCCCGGTCGCGGTCCTGTCCGGCCCGACCTTTGCGCATGAGGTCGCGGCGGGCAAGCCGACCGCCGTCACGCTGGCCTGTGCCGATGCGGCCTTGCGCGACCGGCTGGCCGAAAGATTGGCGGCGCCGGCGTTCCGCCCCTATGCCAGCGACGATGTGATCGGCGCGGAGATCGGCGGCGCGGTCAAGAACGTCCTCGCCATCGCCTGCGGTGTCGTGGAGGGGGCCGGGCTGGGCCAGAATGCGCGGGCATCGGTGATCGCGCGCGGCTTTGCCGAAATGACGCGGTTCGGGCTGGCGCGCGGCGCGCGGGCGGAAACGCTGGCCGGGCTGTCGGGACTGGGCGATCTGGTGCTGACCTGTTCGTCGACCGCGTCGCGTAACTATTCGCTGGGCGTCGGGCTGGGGCAGGGCCGCGCCGCCGCCGAGCTGATGGCGGATCGCCGGACGGTGGCGGAGGGGGCGTTCACCGCGCCCGTGCTGCGCGAGGCGGCGGCGGAAGCGGGCGTGGACATGCCGGTGACGGCGGCAGTCGGCGCGCTGCTGGACGGCACGCCCGTCGCGCAGGTGATCGATACGCTGCTCGCCCGCCCGCTGCGCCGCGAGGGGCTATAGCCGCGCGATCAGTGCCTGGGCGCCGGCCGGCGCCCGCAGCTTCGCGCCGTTGATGAAGAAGACAAAGGTTTCGCGGGGCTTCTTCGTGGGCGGCGCGGCATCGACATAGGGTAGGCCGTCCGGCACTCCGCCACTGGCCCAGGTCCGCGCCGCGTCAGCCCAGCGGTCGAGGGCTGCATCGTCATAGCCGGTGGCGACATGCTCCTGCGCATTCTCCAGTCGGGCGTAGGTGAAGTCGCCGGTCACATCGGCGATGGCAGGATAGTCGGCGGAATCGGCATGGACGATCGCCACCCCCGCCTTGCGCGCCATGTCGACGAACGCAGGCACCGCAAAGCTCTCATGCCGGACCTGTACCGCATGGCGCAGCGCCACCCCGGCATGGGTATCGGGCAGCAGCGACAGGAAGGCGGCGAAGTCGTCGGCGTCGAACTTCTTGGTCGCCATGAACTGCCACAGGATCGGTCCCAGCTTGTCGCCCAGTTCGGCGATGCCCGAGCCGATGAACCGTTCGATCGATTCACCTGCCTCCGCCAGTACCTTGCGGTTGGTGCAGTATTTCGATGCCTTTACCGCGAAGACGAAGCCGTCGGGCGCGGTCGCGGCCCAGTTGGCGAAGCTCGCCGGCTTCTGCGTGCCGTGATAGGTCGCGTTGATCTCGATCGCGGTCACCGCGCGCGACGCGAATTCCAGCTCGCGCTTCTGGGCCAGCTTGTCCGGGTAAAAGGTGCCGCGCCACGGCGGAAAGCTCCAGCCGCCGATACCGATGCGAATGGGAGCGTGGGTCATGCACCGATCGTGACTGGTCGCGGCATCGCTGGCAAGCGGATCAGCGCGCCGCCATACGATAGCCGCCACCGGTAACGTCGGTGGAGGCGACCAGCAGCTGCGGATCGACCACCAGTTTCGGCACGTGTCCCGCCTGCCACGCCGCCAGTTCGACGCGATACCGGTCATAGGCGCGGTAGAAATCGATGAACGGCTGGTCGAGCGAGGCGATGCCGGGTGCGGCAAAGCCGTCGATCCCGCCCGCCGGCAGGTCGGCGACCTGCGCCAGCATTGGCAAGGCGGTCGCGCAGAATTGTTCGCGGACCGGCGGCTGGGCGAAGTAGTTGTAGACGCGGGTCATCGCATCGTCGAACCGGTCCTGCCAGTCACCCCCGCCCCGGCGATATTCGGCCTCCAGCGCCTTGTGCGCGGCGGCGAACCGGGCGGCATGGACCTTCAGCAACCGGTTATAGTGCGCGACGCCGGTCGGGTCGGCGATGTTGCATTGAAGTGCGGCGACGTTCAGCGCCGACCGCAGGTTCCACACCGCCGCGTCGGCCGACAGCGCGTGGTTGGGCGTGGCGTAGCTGCCATCGGACAGGACGGCAGGAATGGTGAGCGTGGCCGCTGCGCCCATCGGCGGCTTCGGCTTCGGCGCGGGGGCCGCAACCGGGACCGGCGGCGGCGCGACCACCGCGACCTCGGGCGTCTTGCGCGCGCAGCCATGGAGCAGCACGGCGCTGCAGGCAGCGAGCAGGAGCAGGCGTGTACGCATCGAACCGATTCCCGTCTTGTCCCCCGACAGATCCGGAATATCGGCCGCAAAGCCTTCAGGGTGGTTAACGCGGCGTCAGCGTTTGAGCAGAAACACCGCATGTTCGGCGCGGAAATTGGCCGCCGCCGCCGTCGTCCGCCGGCCCCCCGAGAGGAACCACGCATCGACGACGGTGATCCCCTGCTTGGCGACATAGGCGCGGAAATCGTCGATCGTCAGGTGGTGGATGTTGGGCGTTTCGTACCATTCGAGCGGCAACAGCGTCGTCACCGGCATCCGCCCGCCCCACAACAGCGACGCCCGCACCCGCCAGTGCGCGAAGTTGGGGAAGGACACGAACGCCTGCGCGCCGATGCGGAGCAGGTGGTCCAGCACGACGTGCGGCCGCATCGCGGTCTGCAGCGTCTGGCTGAGGATCGCATAGTCGAAGCTGGCGTCGGGATAGTCGGCCAGGTCGCGATCGGCATCGCCCTGCATCACCGACAGCCCCTTGGCCATCGCATCGGCGACATTGCCCGGATCGATTTCCAGCCCGCGGGCATCGACGCCGCGTTCGTCGCGCAGCGCCGCCATCAGTTGCCCGTCGCCGCAGCCGACGTCGAGCACGCGCGAACCCCGCGCGACATGCGCGGCGATGATGGCGAGGTCGGGGCGGAGCGTCATGCCCTCGCCTCCAGGAAGCCGCGCATGATCCGGTCCAGTTCAGATGAATCGAGCAGGAACGCGTCGTGCCCGAATGGCGAGGAAAGCTCGACGAAGCTGGCCGGCGCGCCGGCGGCGTTCAGCGCATGGACGATATTGCGCGACTCGGCGGTCGGGTACAGCCAGTCGGTATCGAAGCTGACGATGCAGAACCGCGCCTTCGTCGCGCGAAAGGCGTTGGCCAGCGTGCCCCCATGTTCCTCCGCCAGATCGAAATAATCGAGCGCGCGAGTGATGTAGAGGTACGAGTTCGCATCGAACCGGTCGGTAAAGGCCAGCCCCTGATGCCGGAGATAGCTTTCGACCTGGAAATCGGCGTCGAAGCCGAAGGTCTTGGTACCCGCCTGTCCATCGGCGCGCGTCTGCAGCTTGCGGCCGAACTTCGCGGTCAGGCCCGCTTCGGACAGATAGGTGATATGGGCCGCCATCCGCGCCACCGACAGCCCGGCGGCGGGCGGCGACCCCTCGCTATAATAATCGCCGCCGCGCCAGTTGGGATCGGCCATGATCGCCTGTCGCCCGACTTCGTGGAAGGCGATATTCTGCGCCGAATGCCGCGCGGTCGAAGCGATCACCACCACTGCCTCCACCCGGTCGGGCAGGGTCGCGGCCCACGACAGCGCCTGCATCCCGCCCATTGATCCGCCAACCACGGCGCGCAACCGGTCGATGCCAAGATGGTCGAGCAGCATCCCCTGCGCCCGCACCATGTCGCGGATGGTCAGCACCGGAAAGCGCATCGCATAGGGGGTGCCGGTCGCCGGATCGATGCTGGCCGGACCCGACGACCCCATGCAACTGCCCAGCACGTTCGAACAGATGACGAAATGCTTGTTGAGGTCGATCGGCTTGCCCGGCCCCACCATGCGCGACCACCAGCCGGGCTTGCCGGTACGCGGATGGGTGGAGGCGACATGCTGGTCGCCGGTCAGCGCGTGGCAGATCAGGATCGCGTTGTCGCGGGCGGGCGACAGCGTGCCGTAGGTTTCATAGGCGATGTCGATCGCGGGCAGCATCGCGCCGCCATCCAGCGAGAGGCCGGTGGTTAAGGTGGCGCGGCGATCGGGACCGAAACGGGAAT
The DNA here is from genome assembly GCF_913776855.1 of uncultured Sphingomonas sp. GTDB lineage: Bacteria > Pseudomonadota > Alphaproteobacteria > Sphingomonadales > Sphingomonadaceae > Sphingomonas. Next base: position 35,250 of record NZ_CAJYQD010000025.1, read on the forward strand.
CCATGGGGCTTGCGGTTAGGCGGGCGGCGCGGCGGGTTCAAGGGTCGGGGCGTGCGACACCACCCCCATCGTCATTCCCGCGCAGGCGGGAATCCATATGCGCTGACGTTCATGCCGGGGGCGCAACCGCTGCGTTTATGGATCCCCGCCTGCGCGGGGATGACGTAGAGGGCACGCCCCAAACCTTGCGTTCACGCCCCGCATTTGCCACTGCGCTGCCCCATGAACGCACCCGCTCCCAAGCCCTGGATCCTCGACATCGCCCCCTACGTCCCCGGCCGGTCGAAGACCGACGACGGGCGGCAGGTGGCGAAGCTGTCGTCGAACGAGAACCCGCTTGGCACCTCGCCGCATGCCCGTGCCGCCTTCGCGACGGCGGACCGTAGTCTCGAGCGCTATCCCGATCCCGCCGCCGCCGACCTGCGCGTCGCGATCGGGCAGGCGCATGGGCTGGACCCGGCGCGCATCATTTATGGCACCGGGTCGGACGAGGTGCTGCACCTGGCGGCCGGGGCCTATGCGGGGCATGGCGACGAGGTGATCTTCGTCCGCTACGGTTTCGCGGTCTATGAGATCGCGACGCGGCGGGTGGGGGCAACGCCGGTGATCGCGCCCGACAGGGATCATGCGACCGATGTCGATGCGATCTTGGCGTGCGTGACCGATCGCACCCGCGTCGTGTTCGTCGCCAACCCGAACAACCCGACGGGCACCTACGCCCCGCGCGATGAGATTGCACGGCTGCACGCCGGCCTGCCGTCGACCGTGCTGCTGGTGCTCGACCAGGCCTATGCCGAATATCTGGAGCCGGCGGAGGACGACCACGGCCTCGAACTGGCGAGGACGCAGCCGAACGTGCTGGTCACGCGGACCTTCTCGAAGATCCACGGCCTCGCTGCCGAACGGATCGGCTGGGGCTATGGCTCGGCGGAGGCGATCGACGCGATGCACCGCATCCGGGCACCGTTCAACGTGACCACCGCCGGACAGCAGGCGGCGATTGCCGCGATCCGCGACAAGGGTTTCGTCGAGGCGAGCCGCGCCCACAACCGCCAGTGGCGGACGTGGTTCGAGGGTGAGATCGCCGCCATGGGCAATGCCGGCCTGCGCGCCGTGCCGTCAAAAGCCAATTTCGTGCTGGTGCTGTTCGAAGGACCGGTCAGCGCGGGCGATGCCTATCAGGCGCTGATGGAGCGCGGCTTCATCGTCCGCTGGCTACCGGGACAGGGGCTGGCCAACGGCCTGCGCATCTCGATCGGGACCGAGGCGGAGGTGCGCGGCATCACCGCCGCGCTGCGTGAGATCGTGGGCGGCTGATGTTGCCCTTTTCCCGCGTCGCCATCATCGGGCTGGGGCTGATCGGGTCGTCGATCGCCCGCGCCGTGCGTACCGAGATGCCGACGGTGCGGCTGACCGGGCATGACGCGTCGCTCGAAGCGCGCGAGACGGTGCGCGCATTGGGGCTGGTCGACGACTGTACCGACCATGCCGGCGCGGCGGTGATCGATGCCGACCTGGTGATCCTGTGCGTGCCCGTAGGCGCGATCGGCGGCGTCGCGGCGGAGATCGCCGCCGACCTGCCCGCCGGCGTCATCGTCAGCGATGTCGGGTCGAGCAAGGCTGGAGTCGCCGCCGCCTTTGCCAAGGCGCTGCCGGGCGTGACGGTCGTACCGGCGCATCCGGTGGCGGGAACCGAGCGTAGTGGGCCGGACGCGGGCTTCGCCACGCTGTTCAAGGGGCGCTGGTGCATCCTGACGCCCGCAGCCGATGTCGATCCGGCGGCGGTCGAGCGGGTTGCCGAATTCTGGCGGCGGCTGGGCGCCGACATCGATACGATGGACGCGCAGCATCACGACCTGGTGCTGGCGGTGACCAGCCATCTGCCGCACCTGATCGCCTACACCATCGTCGGGACCGCATCGGACCTGGAGGCGGTGACGCAGAGCGAGGTCATCAAATATTCGGCCGGGGGGTTCCGCGACTTCACCCGGATCGCTGCGTCCGACCCGACGATGTGGCGCGACGTGTTCCTGGCCAACAAGGATGCGGTGCTGGCGATGCTGCAGCGCTTTTCCGAGGACCTGTCGGCGCTGCAACGCGCGATCCGCTGGGACAAGGGTGACGAGCTGTTCGACCTGTTCACCCGCACGCGGGCGATCCGCCGGTCGATCGTCGAACAGGGGCAGGACGACGCCCGCGAGGATTTCGGGCGCAGCCACGGGTAGGGGTTTCCTCTCCTACAACCCGATACACGTCACCCCAGCCTGCGCTGGGGTGACGCTTCTGGTTGGTGGGGAAGTTACTTCGCCTCCACCACCGGCAGCCACACTGCACTCGGGCTCGACCCGCCGCGTTCGATCGTCACCGTCGCCTTGCGATACGCATCCTTGGGCGCGGTAAAGATGTTCGGGACATAGGTCTGCGGGTTGCGGTCATAGAGCGGGAACAGCGACGACTGGACCTGCACCATGATGCGGTGGCCCGGCTGGAACACATGGTTCACCGTCGGCAGGCGGAAGCGATAGCGCTGCGTCTTGTTGGCAGGGATCGCCGAGGGCTTGGCGAAGTCGTTGCGATAACGCCCGCGGAAGATGTCGAGGCTGATCGGTAGCTGGTATCCGCCCATCGCCGGCTGGCCCGGCACGACGTCGGGATAGACGTCGATCACCTTCACCACGAAATCGCCATCGGTGCCGGTGGTCTTGGCAAAGATGTCCGCCATCGGCGCGCCGGATACCTTGACCGGCTGGGTCAGCACCGGCGTCTGGTAGGTCATCACATCGGTGCGGCCATCGACATGGCGCTGGTCGCTGACCAGCCATGCCTTCCACCGGCCGTCATCGAAATTGACCGGGCGCGAGAGGTGCGGGACCGGCTTGGCGGGATCGGAGACATAGCTGTCGCCGCCGGCCTTGGCCGCAGTAAAGCCGAGGTCACCGTCGGCGCCGAGGTAGATGGGCTTCAGCGGGGCGGCGCAACCCTTCTCGCACGCCGGCGGCCATTGGGCGAGTTCGTCCCAGTGATTCTCGCCGGTATTGTAGATCAGTGCCTGGGGCGGGGTGAACGCCGGGCGGCCGTCGCGAAGATACTGGTCGAAGAAGGGGAAGAGGTAGTTCTCGCGCCATTGCAGCGCGGTGTCGCCGTTGAACTTGATGTCGCCCAGCGACGACCCGTCATAGTTCGCGCCACTGTGGCGCCACGGCCCCATGACGAGGAAGTTGTTGCCGCCCTTGCCCTTGGCCTTCAGCGCCTCCCAGGCGGTGATCGCGCCGTACATGTCCTCCTGATCCCACAGGCCCTGTTCCCACATGGTGGGGACGTTCGACGGGTTGGCGGCGATCAGCTTGTCGAGTGCCTGTCCCTGCCAATAGGCATCGTAGGACGGGTGCGCGACGAAGCGCTGCCAGAAGGGCAGCTGGGCGTAGCCCGATGCCTTCGCCCAGTCGTTGGCCGAGCCGACGTTCCGGAACTGGTCGTAATCGTCATAGGTGGTCGAGGGCGGCGAGGCGCCGGGACCCTTGTAGCCGGTCTGGCTGCCGATCCAGCCGATATTGGCGAGGCGGAACGCGCCGTAGTGGAACCAGTCGTCGCCCATCCAGCCGTCGATCATCGGGCTTTCGGGCGCGGCAACCTTCAAAGCGGGATGCGGGTTCAGCAGTGCCATGACGACGGTGAAGCCTTCATAGGACGACCCCAGCATCCCGACGCGGCCGTTGCTTTCCGGCAGGTTCGCCTTCTTCACCAGCCAGTCGATCGTGTCATAGGCGTCGGTGACGTGATCGACATTGGTCGGGTTCAGCGGTCCGCGGACCGGGCGGGTGACGACATACTCACCCTCCGACCCGTACTTCCCGCGAATGTCCTGGAACACGCGGATATAGCCGGCGCGGGTGAACACCTCGTCGCCCTGCGGCAGGGCGGCGACATAGCTGGTGCTGTCGGCACGGGCGACGCGGCCCGACGCGTTATAGGGGGTGCGGGTCAGCAGGATCGGGGCGTTCGTCGCGCCCTTTGGGATCATGATGACCGTGTGCAGCTTCACCCCGTCGCGCATCGGGATCATCACTTCGCGCTTCACATAGTCGTATTTGTCGGTCGGCGGTGTGAAGTTGGCCGGGATGTCCCCCTTGGGCGGCCAGATGTCGGGGCCGGGCTGGGCGGTCTGTGCGGCGAGGGTCGACGCGCCGAAGGCGAGGGTGCAGGCAAGCAGCAGCGGACGGATACGCATGAAATCGAAGACTCCTGACCGATCGCCGGACGACGATGCGATGATGTCACATCGTTCGGCGGGGCGTCGGGGAAGTCAATATGACCGACGGCAATATCGGCCCAAAGTTCACTAAGTTCACACTCGTCGCGTTTTCGCGCGCGGCGTGAAGTCCGGTAGCGGAGCGACTGCTCCACCACCGGGAACAGGGTTATGCGCCCTGCGGCGTCGGCGATCCGAAGGGGCCGCGCGGGCGGCGGGTCTTCGGGATCGACGTGCCGGCGGCGGCCAGCGGGGTCGACGGCGTGCCTTCGTCGCGGCCGATATCCTCGCCCGCGATCAGGCGCTTGATCTCGTCGCCCGACAGGGTTTCATATTCGAGCAGCGCGCCGGCCAGCGTGTGTAGCTGGTCGACATGATCGGTCAGGAGCTGGCGCGCACGTTCCAACCCGCCCTCGACGATGCGCTTGATCTCGCTGTCGATCAGCTCGGCGGTCTTGTTCGACATGCGTGCCGGAGCCGAGGACGAATAGCCGAGGAAGCTTTCGCCCTGCGGCTCGCCATATTCGACCGGGCCGACCGCATCGGACATGCCCCAGCGGGTGACCATGTCGCGGGCGAGCGACGTCGCCTGCTGGATGTCGCCCGAGGCGCCCGACGACACCTTGTCATAGCCGAAGATGATCTCCTCGGCGATGCGGCCACCCATCGCGACCGACAGGTTCGCGTACATCTTGTCGCGGTGATAGCTGTACGAATCCCGTTCCGGCAAACGCATCACCATCCCCAGCGCCCGGCCGCGCGGGATGATCGTCGCCTTGTGGATCGGGTCCGATGCCGGTTCGTGGAGCGAGACGATGGCGTGGCCGGCCTCGTGATAGGCGGTCATCCGCTTTTCATCGTCGGTCATCACCATCGAGCGCCGCTCGGCACCCATCATCACCTTGTCCTTCGCCTCCTCGAACTCCTGGTTCGCGACGAGGCGCTTGCCCTTGCGCGCGGCGGTGAGCGCCGCTTCGTTTACGAGGTTGGCGAGGTCGGCACCCGAGAAGCCCGGCGTGCCGCGCGCGATGACGCGGGCATCGACGTCGGGCGCCAGCGGCACCTTCTTCATATGGACCTGCAGGATCTTAATCCGGCCCTCGATATCGGGGCGCGGCACCACGACCTGACGGTCGAACCGGCCCGGACGCAGCAGCGCGGGGTCGAGCACGTCGGGACGGTTGGTCGCCGCGACGATGATGATGCCCTCGTTCGCCTCGAAGCCGTCCATTTCGACCAGCAGCTGGTTCAGCGTCTGCTCGCGTTCGTCATTGCCATTGCCGAGGCCCGCGCCACGATGACGGCCGACCGCGTCGATTTCGTCGATGAAGACGATGCACGGCGCCGACTTCTTGGCCTGTTCGAACATGTCGCGCACGCGGCTGGCGCCGACGCCGACGAACATCTCGACGAAGTCCGACCCCGAAATGGTGAAGAACGGCACGCCGGCTTCCCCCGCGATCGCGCGGGCGAGCAAAGTCTTGCCGGTGCCGGGCGAACCAACCAGCAGCGCGCCCTTCGGAATCTTGCCGCCCAGCCGCGCGAACTTGGTCGGGTCCTTGAGGAAGTCAACGATCTCGGTCAGCTCGGCGCGCGCTTCGTCGATGCCCGCGACATCGTCGAAGGTGACCTTGCCTTCCTTCTGCGTCAGCATCCGCGCGCGCGACTTGCCGAAGCCCATCGCACCACCGCCGCCGCCGCCCTTCTGCATCTGGCGCAGCACGAAGAAGGCGATGCCGAGGAACAACAGGAACGGCAGCGACTGGACGAGGATCGCCATCCAGATGTTCGGCCCTTCCTCAGGCCGCGCATTCATGACGACGTTCTTGGTGCGCAGCCGTTCGATCAACTGCGGATCGTTCAGCGCGTTCGTACGAAACTTGTCGTCGTTGGTGTAGGTGCCGGTGATCGTGTTCGGCGCGATAGAGACATCGCGGACCGATCCTTCATCGACCTTGTTCAGGAAGGTCGAGTAGGGGATCACCTGTCCCTGCGTCTGGGTCGACGGGCCATTGAACAGCTGGACGAAGATCGCCAGCGACACCAGGATGCCGACCCAGATCAACAGGCTCTTCATCCAGGGATTGCCGCCGTTATTCTCGGGACCGTTCTGCTTGTCGTTGTCGTTCATGCGGACGTGCTACCTCTCAGTCCACCTAAGATAGGCTTGGCGAGGTTAATGGCAATGGAACAACGTCGATCAGTCTGATCGGCGCGGTGGAGCGGGGCGGAAGTGCCAGATTCCGGCCCTTGCCGATGCCAGAACACCGGCTTGCGTGGCTTTTTTGCCCGACTCGAGCGCGTCCAGCAGCGATTCGATGTTGGTGGCGCCGGAGAAGGGGCCTTCGGTGATGCCGTCGGCGAGGCGGACGTCGCCGATCGCGCAACGGGCGAGTCGGCGGCGCAGTTCGCGCGGCAGGTCGGTCACGTCGATGCGGTGTTCGCCGGCTTCGGCGTCGAGGCGGCGGGTGCGCCATAGCCAGTCGATCGTTTCGGCGAACGCAGCGTCGACCTCGCGGCAATGCGCGGCGCTGGCGGCGAGGGCGAGCGGGTCGATCTGCCCGGCGGCCAGCAGCGCGCGAGCGTGGGTCCGATCGTGGCGCGGGTCGCTATTGGACGGGTCGTCGACGAACGGCAGGTCGGCGGCGAGCGTGCGGAGGTCGGCGCGGCGCCAGGTAAGGAGCGGGCGGATGATGGGGAGGCTTTGCGCCATGCGGGCGCCGTGTCCCCGCGCAGGCGGGGAGCCAGGGTCGCCTGTCGCTACGGTCGCGTCCTGTTGCCCTAGACCCCCGCCTGCGCGGGGGTACGGTTCCTTTGAGAGTGTCGCGACTGCCCATCGATCGGCAAAAAACTCCCAGCGCGGCCGGATGCCGGCAAGGCCCGCCGGGCCGGACGCGCGGGCGGCGCGCATCAGGAAGGTTTCGGCCTGGTCGTCGGCATGGTGCGCGGTGGCAAGGGCGGATGAGTCGGCGGCCAGTGCCCAGTCGGCGAGCAGGGCGTACCGGGCATGGCGTGCCTGCGCCTGGATGCTGGCGCCGGCGGGTGGCTTTTCGGGCCATAACGTCGCGTGGCGGATGGCGTGGGTGTGGCACCAGTCGGCGACCATCAGGGCCTCGTCCACCGATGCCGCGCGCAGGCGATGGTCGACGGTGGCAGCGATCACGTTGCCGGGGAAGGCGGCGGCGGCGAGCGCCAGCAGTGCCATCGAGTCGGGACCGCCGGAGACAGCGATCGCCAGCGGACGATCGGGGGTCGGTGCGGGGGCGAGTGCGGTAAGGTCGCGGGTGAAGCGGGTGAGGGTTTCGGGGGGTAGGGTCAGATTGGATGCCGGCATCGGTTCGGTTCCCCTATTTCCTCCCCCGTTTGCTTCGAGCGCAGGTTCGAGCCTGTCGAGAACCGAAGTCGAGAAGGGGTTGCCCCGAACGCAGCGTTCTCGACAAGCTCGAAGCTGCTCGAACCGAACGGTTAGGGTGAGGAGTAGAGTATGAGTACTCCCGTTAGTCCTGAGTAGCTGCCGAGCCTTTCGAAGCAGCGTATCGAAGGACCGCCAAAAGTGCTTCGATACAGGTCTTCGACTACGCTCAGCCCTTACTCAGCACGAACGGAGAGGAGGTAAATTCCCCCCCCCCCCTCACGCCGCGCACTTGTTCGCCGTCCGTCCCTTCGCCACGTCCGCCTTCATCGAACCCGATATCTTGTCGCCATAGACGTCGGTCAGCTCGCCATAGACGTCGCAGGCTTCCTTGGTCTTCTTCAGCTTGGTCAGTGCGTCCGCCAGATAGAACAGGCTGTCGGCGGCGCGTTCGCCGTCGGGCATGTTCTTGTAGTTGTCGTAGAATTCGCGGGACGCAAGGCTAGGCTTGCCGTCGTCGAGATAGGACCGGCCGATCAGGTTCTGGGCATAGCTGGCGCGGCGGTGTTTCGGGTATTTGGCGACGACCGGGCGCAGCGCGGCGATGGCTTCGGGGTAGAGTTTCGCGCTCCACAGGCGGAAGCCGTAGAGATAGCCATCTTCCGCCGCGTCGCCGGACGACGGTTTTTCGATCGCGGCGATGCGCGCCGCGCGGGCCGGGTCGCTGGTCGTGGCAGGGGCGTTGACGACGGGCGGGCGGACGGTGGTGCCGCCCAGCGTCCCGCCGCCATTGCCGGGACCGCGCGTCGGCGCCGGGCCGGTGTCGGTCGAGGTGTCGCCGGCTGCAGCGACCGCGCCGGGCGTGGCGGGGGCGATGGCCGGGGCGCCGGCGGATTCCAGCGTCTTCAGCCGCCCGTCGGTCGCGGTCTTGTACGCTTCGAAGGCCGATTCGAGCTGCCGCAGCTTGTACTGGGCCTGTTCGAGCTGGCCGGTCAGTGCCTGCTGCTGCGATTCGAGGGCATCGACGCGCGAGGTCAGCGTGGCGAGCGGGCCGCTCGACGGGCTGCCGGGAATGTCGACCGGCTGGGTCGGAGCGGTGATCTGCGGCTCGACCTGGTTGGGGGCGCCGCCCGGAAAGACCTTGCGCTGCACGGCGCGCATCTCACGCTCCAGCTTGTTGACGCGGGGTTCGATCTGGCTGGTGGTCTGGGCCGTAGCGGGCCATGCGGCGAGCAGGGCGAGAAGCGGCAGGGCTTTGAAATGGCGCATGAAAACTCCCCCCGGAGCAGGTTGGACGGGCCGCTGGAAACTAGACAGGCGAGCTGTCGCCACGCTTAACCGGCGGGCGACGGCGTGGGCGTGGGGCTGGCCGAGCCGCGGTTGCGCAGGGCCTCTGCGCTGACCCCCACGGTGATCGGGCGTTCGGCGGTGCCGAGCGGCGGCACGTTCGACCCGTTGACGGTGACGGTCAGCAGGTCGGGGCGCCCGGTGCGGATCTGCGGGTTCTTCGCGGTCATCGGCACGTCGTAGCGGTCGCCCTCCTTCATCTCCTTGTTCACCAGCGTGCCGGTGTCGTCGAAGATGCGGACCCAGGTGGTGCCGGTCGCGGTCAGCGTCACCTGACCCCCGCCCGCCGGAACCGGCGGGGCGACGGGCGCGGTGTTGCCGTTCGCGGGCGTCGGCGTGGGCGGCAACATGCCGAGATCGCCGGCGACGGTCGCGGCGGGCGCGGTCACCGGCTCGTCGCTGCGGAACAGCGAGGTGCCGAAATACAGTCCGACGCCCAGCAGCAGCACGATCGCGATCGCGGCGGCGATGACGACGACGCTGGGTGAGGGACCGCGCCGCATGTCGATCGGTTCGAGGTCCTGCAGCGGTTCGGGCCGCTGGTAGTTGGTCGCGAGTTCGGCGCGCAGGGCGCGCGCGACCTCCGTCTCGTCCACGCCGACCGCGCGGGCATAGGCGCGGCCGAAGCCCATCGCATAGGTGATCGAGGGGAGCGCCTGAAACTTGCCGTCCTCGACCGCTTCGAGGTGGCGCAGCGGAATTCGCGTGCGCTGCGCGACGTCCGACAGGGACAGGCCCTGCGCCTCGCGTGCCGAACGCAGCATCATGCCCGCCGTGCGTGGCGCGCCCGTGGTGCTGTCGCCGTCCATCATCACTACCCTTCCAACCCGCTGATCGTCCGCCCCCGGTCCACGCGCGGTTTCGGCCAGCGCAGGGCGACTGTCAACGCGGAAGCGGGGGGATGGCGGGGAATTGGGGTCGTTCCACCGAAGGGGCGGGGTTCGGGGCGTTGCCCCTCCACCGCTCGCTGGCGCGAGCGGCCCCCCTTCCCATCGGGGATGGGGAGAATTTTTAGCAAGCTCCTCCCCGCTCGCGGGGAGGGGGGCCGCCGCGAAGCGGAGGTGGAGGGGGATCGCCCCGCAACGCAACCGTGCCGTATGCCGGCACCTCCCTCCACCATGCTGTGCATGGTCCCCCTCCCCGTTCCGGGGGGATTAGCTTAGTTCTACGCCGTTCTCGCGCGCCCAGTCCTCCAGCGCGGGACGCAGCGTCCGGCTGGGGGTGGCGAGCAGGCGGTCGATCTCCGCCATCGCCGCCTGCCGGTCGAGCGAGCGGATCATCGCCTTGACCGGGCCGACCGCCGCAGGGGTGATCGACAGCCGGTCGATGCCGAGCGCGATCAGCGCCATGGCTTCCAAGGGCCGCCCGCCCATCTCGCCGCAGACCGCCACCGGCTTGCCGGCATCGTGTGCGGCTTTCGTCACCCGGCGCAGGAAGCGCAGGATCGCGGGGCTGAGCCAGTCGTAGCGCATCGCCAGGCGCGGGTCGGCGCGGTCGGCGGCGAACAGGAACTGGGTCAGGTCGTTGGTGCCGATCGACAGGAAGTCGAGTTGCGGCCACAGGAAATCGAGCACATCGGCCAGCGCCGGCACCTCCAGCATCGCGCCATAGCGGATGTCGGCCGGCAACGGCTTGCCCCGCCCGCGCAGCCAGTCGCGCTGCGCCTCGAACAGGGCGCGCGCTTCCTCGAACTCCCAAGGCTCTGAAACCATGGGGAACATGACGTTCAGGGTGCGGCCGTCGGCGGCTTCGATCAGGGCGCGGGCCTGCGCCTTCATCAGGCCTTCGCGGCCGAGCGCCAGGCGCAGCGCGCGCCAGCCCATTGCCGGGTTCTCTTCGTCATGCCCCTCGGCATGGTCGAGATAGGGCAGCGCCTTGTCCCCGCCAATGTCGACGGTGCGGAACACGACCGGGCGATCGCCGGCCACGTCCAGCACGTCGCGGTACAGCCGTTGCTGGCGTTCGCGTTGCGGCAGGGTCGCCGACACGAGGAACTGGAAGTCGGTGCGGAACAGCCCGATGCCGTCGGCGCCGGTCAGGTCGAGCGCGGCCACGTCGTCGCGCAGGCCGGCATTGACCATCATCGTGATGCGGTGGCCGTCCTTCGTGACCGGCGGCTCGCCCTTCATCGCGGCAAAGGCGGCGCGGCGTTTCTGCGTCAGCACCAGCTTCGATTCGAACGCCTCTTCCATCGCCGGGGTCGGACGGATGACCAGCAGGTCCTCGACCGAGTTCAGCAACAGCCGGTCGCCCTCCGCGATCAGGCGGCGGACATCGCGGACGCGGCCCAGCACAGGCACGCCCATCGCGCGGGCGACGATGACGACATGCGCGGTCAGCGACCCTTCCTCCAGCACCACCCCCTTCAGGCGGCGGCGGTCATATTCGAGCAGTTCCGCCGGACCCAGGTTGCGCGCGATCAGGATGGTGTCCTGCCGGAGGCCCAGCTGCGCGGCGGTGCCGAGCTGCCCCGACACGATGCGCAGCAACCGGTTGGACAGGTCCTCAAGGTCGTGCATCCGGTCGGCGAGCAACGGGTCCTTGATCTCGCGCATCCGCATCCGGGTGCGCTGCTGCACGCGTTCGATCGCGGCCTCGGCGGTCAGGCCGCTGTCGATCGCCTCGTTGATCCGCCGTGCCCAGCCTTCGTCATAGGCGAACATCTTGTAGGTCGCCAAAACCTCGTCATGTTCGCCGCCGACGCCGAATTCGGCCTGGTTCGACATGCGTTCGATCTGGTCGCGCATCTTGTCGAACGCGGCATAGACGCGGTGGCGCTCCGCCTCGACATCCTCCGCCACGGTGTGTTCGATGACGATGCGCGGCTGATGAAAGACGGCGACGCCCGCGCCCATCCCCTCGACCAGCTTGAAGCCGGGCACGCGCACCGCGCCGGTCGCCTGCGGCCGGATCGAGGTGCCGCCGGTCGCATCGATCAGGTCGGCATTGGCGATCAGTTCGGACAGCACCATCGCGACGGTCTGCAGCGCCTCGATCTCGACATCGGCATAGCGGCGCGGATCGGCGTGCTGCACGGTCAGTACCCCCACCGCGCGTTCGCGGCGGATGATCGGGACCCCGGCAAAGCTGTGATATTTGTCCTCGCCCGTTTCCGGTCGATAGGCGAAGTCGGGATGGGTCGCGGCTTCGGCGAGGTTCAGCGTTTCGATATTGGCGACGATCGTGCCGACCAGCCCCTCGTTCGGCGCGAATTTGGTGACATGCACCGCTTCCTGCGCCAGCCCCACGGTGGCGAAGAGTTCGAGCAGCCCTTCGCGCAGCAGGTAGATCGAGCAGACCTCGCTATCGAGGGCCTCGGCGATGATGCGGACGACCGAATTGAGCTTCGCCTGCGCCGGACTTCGCGACGCCATCACGTCGTGAAGGTTCGTCAGGATTTCGCGGGCGGAGGCGGTGGCCGAGACGGGCATGGGAGAGGGCTAACACGGGAAGGAGGGGGCGTCACGACGCTTTAGGGTGACGTCGGGGAAAGTTGGGGTTTGCGGGCGGGGGTACGGTGTGAATCAGAGATTGCGCACCAGCCGTTCGGCCACCGCGATCCACGCGCAGCGCAAGGGCACCGGGCTGGCGCCGAGCATTGCCGGCAGGATCGATACCATGTCGCCGTCGAACGCCAGCAGCCGGCCGAAGGCGAAGCGGCCGGCCGGCGCCGGGGCCAGCACGTCGCGGTGGAGCGCGGCGATATAGTCGGCGGGGGCGAGGCGGCGGCACCACACCATGTCGCCCGCACGATAGTCGCCGGTGGTCGCCTGCACGATCATCGCGACCAGATCACCCTCGCTGCGCGGCGGGGTGACGCTCATCGCGCGGCGCGGGGCGGTCGCGCCCGACCCGTCGAGGATCGCGGCGACGGGCAGGTCGGGGCGTTCGGGCAGGCGGACCAGATCGGCGGCATCGACCGCCAGCGCATGGGCAATGCGGTTGAGCCAGCCTACCGACACGGTCCGGGTGCCGGTTTCAAGGCGGCCGATGGTTTGCGCGGTGGTCGGCGGCACGCAGCGGATCGCGACCTCCTCCAACGTCAGGCCGCGCGCGCGGCGGACTTCGCGGATGGCGGTGATCATGGGGCATCGTCCTTTGCGCGCAAACCAAATCGGTACAAACGCTTTCCTACAAAGGTGCCGTCATGGCAACCCCGCCGGCGAATCGAGCGATGGAGGCGGGGTTTGCGCGAACTGGTGGAGCGGCGGCTGGTCGAGGGGCAGGTACGCGACGAGCCGGGCGGCCGGCGGGTGCAGGTGAACCTGCGCGAATCGCCGCTCGACTGGCTGCGGTCGCGGTCGCTGGTCGACGCGCGGCAATATGAAGCGGGCGAGCGGCTGCGCGGCGATTATGAACGCGCGGCGCTGGGGCCGCGGGTGACGATGCGCTGGGACGGGGCGCCGCGCGGGGGTATCGGGATCCCAAGCGATCCGTCGGGCGGACAGGTCGCGGCGAAGGCGCGGTTCGATGCGGCGGTGACGGCGGTCGGGCCGGGGCTGTCGGATATCTTGTGGCGGACGGTGTGCGCGAACGAAGGGCTGCCGGCGGCGGAAAAGGCGCTGGGCTGGCCGGCGCGGGCCGGGCGGCTGGTGCTTACGCTGGCGCTCGATCGGCTGGCGGCGCATTATGGTTTTTAGAGAAGACGGCACCGGCCCCCTCCCCCGCCCCGCCACCCAATCAGGAAACAGGCGTGGGTGGCGGGGTGGGGGCGGGGGCCGGTGCCGCCACGACAACGAACCGCCGATACGCCCAGCCGATGCCGATCAACGCGCCGCCCAGCGCCATGAACGACAGGATGCGCAGCACGCCTTCCAGCGCGGCGGCGTCGATCAGGAAGACCTTCAGCGTGGTGAGCGTCAGCAGCGTCAGGCCGAAGCGACGCAGATCGGCGCTGCCCGTTGCGATACCGCGCCACAGCCACAGGATCGCGAGCGCGAGCATCGCCGCCGAATAGCCGCCATTTTCGGCAAGGCCGATCGGCCCCGTGAGCAGCGTGCCGTGCGCGATCTGGCGGATGGTGGCGAGCGTCGCGGCGAGGGTGAGCAGCGCGGCGATCAGGCTGCGGCGCGGCAGGTCGGAGAGGCGCCAGATCAGCGCGGCGGCAAAGCCGAGATGCAACGTCGCGGCGTTGAGCAGCGGGAGCGGCCCGACCGCCTGCGCGATCCAGACCGGGTTGAGCCCGAGCAGGTCGTACCAGGCGAGCCGTGCCAGCCCGAGGGTGAGGAACGCGGTGGCGAGCCGACGATGCCGCCCCCACAGCACGGCACCGATCAGCAGCGCGAGATCGGTCAGCAGCGCTCGTTCGATGAACCCGTTGGCCTGGAAGGCGGGCAGGGTGGCGATGGCTAAGGGTTGCTTCAGCAGGACATAGCCGCCCAGCACGCTCAGGCCGATCTGCAACGGCAGGATCAGCCGGCGGGCCGGGCCGAACAGGGTCGGCGCGCGCCATGCCGCGCCGAGGACCGCGATGCCAGGCAAGAGGATCAGCGTGGCGGCGTCGATCGCGCTCGGCAGATAGGCATAGGGGAAGACGTCGAAGCCGAGCGACTTGCCGAGCGCGGTCAGCATCTGCGCGATCGGTTCGGCGGCGGCGATCAACAGCAACAGCCATGGCAGGATCGCCAGCCGCCCGATCGCCTGCCGGTCGAAGCGCAGCGCGGCGACCAGCACGCCGCCGGCTGCCAACGGGGCAAGGGCAAGCCATGTCGTGGGCAGGAGCATGGCGAACAGGATGCCGATGGCGAGCGCAACGGTGGCGATCCCGCCGACCAGTCCGACATCGCCCTGGTCGCTCCTGTCGCGATGCCGCCATGCCAGCGCGGCTCCGGCCAGTGCGAGCAGCAGCCACAGCACCGGGCGGGCGATCCACGGTGTGCAGAGCTGCGTGACGAGCAGCGGCCCGATGCTGCCGATCAGCGCAAGCCATGCCCAGCCGGTGCCGCGCCGCGACAGGGCGGCCCCGGTCCCGGCGAAGATCAGCATCGCGACGGGCACCATGGCCTCGGTCGCGTTGCCGTCGTCCTGTACCATTCCCGCGCCGGTGAGGATCGTGACGAGGAGCGCGGCGGCGAGGGCCGCGGGGAGCAGCGTCGCGTCGCGCCATGCGAGGAACAGCGCGGCGGCGGAAAGGGTGAGGTAGAAGCTCCACGCCAGCCATGAAAAGTCGAGCATCGGGGCCAGCGCCAGCATCTGCACCAGCGCGACAAGCAGCGGCGCGGCACGCAGCCATGGCCGGGCAATGACGGCGCGGGGAAGCGCGAGGCTGCCGCCGATCGCAAGCGCGATCAGGAACGCGGCAATACCGCCAAGGCTGTCCGGCGGGACCAGGGCAATCAGCAGGGCGACCCAGCCGAACGCCGCGAGCAGCGCCGACAGCGCGAGCCATGCCCAGCCCCGCAGGATCGCCAGCGCCAGCAACGCGGCGACGAACAGGCCGAGATAGACGAGCAGCGCGCCGATCCCGGCGGCGTCATAGCCCGCGACCAGGGGTGCTGCGAACCCGCCGACCAGCGCCATGATGGCGGTCGGTGGGCCATGGCGCAGCGCCAGGAACAGGCCGAGCGCGGTCACGGCCAGCATGATCGCGAACCCGGTCGCCGGGCCGATCAGGTGATAGAGCGCGGCGGCGAGATAAAGCGTGGCATAGGCCGAGGCGATGCCGGCGCCGGCCAGCACCTGTGCGATGCGGGGATCGTCACGGGTGGCGGGGATGCGGCGTGCGGCCTCGCTGCCGATCAGCAGGGCGATCGCGAACAAGGCGGCGAGCGCGGTGCGGATCGCGGGGGTCAGCCATCCCGCCTCGATCGACAGGCGGACGAGGAAGATACCGCCGACCACCAGCGCCAGCCCGCCGATCCATACCGGCAACCGGCTGCCGATCAGCGTTTCGAAGTCGGCGGCCGGGCGCGTCGGGCGAGGGAGGGGAATGCGTCGCTCTCGCGGGGCATCGGCTCGCGGGGCATCGGAAGGCGCAGTCGCGGCGGCGGCCGGCCGGGACGCGACGGGCGCGGGGGCCGGCACCGGTGGCGATGCCGGCTCGACCGGGCGCGGTCCCCGCCGTTCCAGCGCGTCGACACGCCGCTGCAACTGGACCAGCAGGACCGTCTGCGCGATCACGGCGAGGAGGAGGACTATCGTCACGATAGCGGATTGTGGCACAGCCGACCGGCCGGTGTCGCCCCTTTCGCGCGCGCCGGGGGGAGATCGCATGTCGATACAGCTATTTGGTTCGACCATTTCGCCGTTCGTCCGCAAGGTCGCGGTGTTCGCCGAGGAAAAGGGGATCGCGTTCGACCTGGTCCCGGCCGCGCCCGGCGATACCTCGCCGGCATTCCGCGCGATCAGTCCGTTCGGGCAGATCCCGGCGATGGTCGATGGCGATTTCTCATTGGCCGATTCGAGCGCGATCGTGACCTATCTCGAGACGAAACATCCCGATCCGGCGCTGATTCCGGCAGAGGCGCAGGCGCGCGGGCGGACGATCTGGTTCGACGAGCTGGCGGACACGGTGGTGTTCGCGGCAGGAAGGGCCATGCTCTTCAACCGGGTGGTCGGGCCATTGTTTCGGGGTGGTGCGGGCGATGCCGCGGCGGCGGATGCGGCGGAGCGCGACCAGTGGCCGGCGATCCTCACCTATGTGAACGCGGAAATCGGCGATCGGGACTTTCTGGTCGGGAACACGCTGACGCTGGCCGATATCGCGATCGCCAGCGCATTCGCCAGTACGCTGCACGCCTGTGCGCCGGTCGATGCGGCAGTGTATCCGAACCTGGCGCGCTATCTGGACGCGATGCTGGCACGGCCGGCCTTTGCTACCCGTGTGGCGGGTGAGCGCGCGTTTATCGCGCGGGCGCGGGAAAGGGTTTTGAAATGAAACTTTCTTTCGTGAAATGCCATGGGTCGGGGAATGATTTTCCGCTGGTCGATGCGCGGGCGATCGACCTGGACGATGCGGCGTGGGCGCGGGTCGCGCGGGCGCTGGCGGATCGGTCGGGCGATGTCGGCGGGGACGGGCTGTTGCTGCTAACCGGTTCGCATAAAAGCAATATTTTCGGGATGCGGATGTTCAATCCCGATGGGTCGGAGGCGGAGACGTGCCTGAACGGCCTCCGCTGTACCGCGCGGCTGGGGTTCGAGGTGACCGACACCAGCGAGGGCCAAGTGCGGTTGAAGACCAGCGTCGCGCAAGCGCGGATGGTCGCGCCGATCGCGCACGGCGTCGCCACGATCGAGACGAAGGTCGGGCCGGTGTCGCTTAGCCCCGGCGATGTCGGGTTGACCATCGGCGACGCACCGTTCGTCGAGGCGGTCATTCCCGGACTGCCGAGCGCGCGGCGCTTCACCGCGGTGGCGATGCCCAACCCGCATCTGGTGGCGTTCGTGGAGGCAGTGGACGAGGGCGAGCTGGTCCGGCTGGGCGACTGGTGCGAGGGTGGGCCGGCGCTGATCCCGACGCGCGCCAATGTCAGCTTCGTCGAGCTGCGCGAGGCGGATCATGCACCCGCGCTGTTCGTGCGGACCTATGAACGCGGCGTCGGGCTGACCAACAGCTGCGGCAGCGCGATGGCGGCGTCGACCCATGCGGCGGCGCGGACGGGGCGGATCGGCTGGGGTGTCGAGACGCGCGTCTTCAATCGTGGCGGCATGGTGCGGGCAAAGGCCGATGCCGATGGCGTGGTGACCATCGCCGGCAACGCGACGTTCGAATGGGACGGCGAGATCGAGGTCGATCCGGCGACCGGGGTCGCGGGCGCGCTCAGGATCGTCGGGCGGCGCGACGGGGAAGTCGCGGCGTGGGAGGCGATGCTGGCGGGGTTGTGACTTTTTCCCTGCCGTCCCGTTTGCTTCGAGCGCAGGTTCGAGCTTGTCGAGAACCGTAGTCGAGACGGGGGTGCCCCAAGCGGGTGGGTTCTCGACGGGCGGTTCTCGACAAGCTCGAACCTGCTCGAACTGAACGGGTTTGGAATAAGGTTGGGGACGCGGGGCTACCTCTCCCGCGCGACCATCGCCGCCTCGACCAGCGTCAGTCCTTCTGGACTGGCGATCGCCAGGTCGAGCGGGCGGCCGCCGAGGCTTTCGTCGTGGGCGTTGAGGAACGCCATGGCCGCGTCGCGTTCGCCGAAATGGCGGAAGGCGCTGGTCGCGACCTGGCCCTGGCGGGTCGCCTGTTCCGGGGTGAGGCGGACGGTCGTGTATTTGCGGCGGAACTTCATCGCGCCGGGACGCTGCGCCGGTTCGGCAGCGGTCGTAGCAGGCGCGTCGACCAGGCCGGGCGCGGGATCGGCGACGGCGGTCATGCCGCCACCATCCGGCCCGAGGCGCCGAGCAGGTCGCGCAACGCCGCGATCCGGCGTTCATAGCCGCGCGCCATCCCCCCATGCGCATGGGCGGCCTCGACCGATGTGGCATGGGCGGCGCGCATCAGCGAAACCTGATGGCGGTGGAGAAGATCGTTGAGGTCCATGGTTTGACGCTCCCGACAGCGTAAGCGGAAGCGCGTGCGTCTCCCGGTCGCTGGCGCCTACGGACCATCTGCCAACGATGCATCCTATGTGGGGATGCGGGGGGCGATCCGCCATGGCTGTGGAGAAACGAACCAAATGGGAACATTTGGGTTGACAGCGCAACGCTCTTATGGCACAAAACAGGAACATCGGGAAGTGTGGGGTTCGGGGCCGGGCGGAAACGTCGTCGGCCCCGACGTGCGTCTGGGGGTGGGCATGAGCAAGGAAGAGGTGCTGGCGACGGGCGCCAATCGCCCGGTGCAGAAACAGCGCATCGCGCAAGGATGGACGCCGAGCCGACGTGAACAGTTTCTCGATCATGTCGCCGCCACCTGCAACGTGCGGGCGGCGACCGAAGCGGTCGGGCTGTCGCAGGCCAGCGTCTATGCGCTCAGGCGACGCGATCCCGCCTTTGCCGAGCAATGGCGCATGGCGTTGCTGGCCGGGTATGACCGGCTGGAAGAAATGCTGCTGGCCAAGGCGATCGCAGTGCTGGACGAGGTTGCGGTCGGCGATCCGGATCAGGTCGTGACGGGGGCGATCAGCGTCGAGCAGGCGATCAAGCTGCTCGACCGGCATCGTGCCGTGGTGAAGCCGGGTACCGGTCGTCGCGAGGCGCAACTGCGCGCGACGCAGGCCGAAACCGACGCGATGCTGATCGCCCGGATCAAGGCGATGCGCGGCAAGCAGGAGCGCCGGGTATGAGCGGCGTCGATCCGCTGGTCGCGGCGATGGCCGAATTGAATGACGCGCAGCTCGAACGGTTTCTGCTGAAGGTCACGCCGCATCGGCGGCGCGAGCTGGCAACGCGGTTCAAACTATGGGCGCATGACGGACAGACGATCGCCGACCAGGATTGGACAGTGTGGCTGATCCAGGCGGGGCGCGGGTTCGGCAAGACGCGCGCCGGATCGGAATGGGTGTGCGCGCAGGCGGCCGAGCGGCGCGACCTGCGCATCGCGCTGGTCGGGGCGACGCGGCGCGATGTCGAAAGCGTGATGGTGCGCGGCCCCGCCGGCCTGCTGGCGATCGGGCGGCATTACGGGCCGGTCGCATGGCGTCCGTCGCGCGGCGTGGTCGAGTTCGGATCGGGGGCCGAGGCGCATGTCTATGCCGCCGAAAGCCCGGAGGGACTGCGCGGGCCGGAGCATCATGTCGCGTGGTGTGACGAGCTGGCCAAATGGCGCAATGCCGATGCGACGTGGGACAATCTGATGATGGGGATGCGGATGGGCGAGCGGCCGCAGACGCTGGTCACGACCACGCCGCGCGTCATTCCGCTGCTGCGCCGCATCCGCGCGATGGAGGGCGTGCGGATCAGCGGCGGGCGGTCGCGCGACAATCGCCATCTGTCGGAGAGCTGGTTCGCGCAGATCGAGGGGGCCTATGCCGGCACGCGGCTGGGGCGGCAGGAGCTGGACGGCGAGCTGATCGAGGATGTCGCGGGCGCCTTGTGGGAGCGGGCGGTGATCGAGGCGCGGCGGGTGGACAAGGTACCCGCGCTGGTGCGCGTGGTGGTTGGGGTCGATCCACCCGCCGGGATCGGCGGCGATGCGTGCGGCATCGTCGCGGTCGGCAAGGGCGCGGACGGGTTCGCCTATGTGCTGGAGGATGCGAGCGTTTCGGGGTTGTCGCCCGAGGGCTGGGCAGCAGCGGTCGCAGCGTGTGCGGCACGGCATGGTGCCGATCGGGTGGTGGCGGAGGCGAACCAGGGCGGGGCGATGGTCGCGAGCGTGCTGCGCGCGGCGGATGCCGCTCTGCCGGTGCGGCTGGTCCATGCGTCGCGCGGCAAGGTCGCGCGGGCGGAGCCGGTGGCGGCGCTCTATACGAGTGCGCGGGCGTTCCATGTCGGCGCGTTTCCCGCGCTGGAGGACGAACTGTGCGGGCTGGTCACCGGCGGCGGGTATGAGGGGCCGGGGCGGTCGCCGGATCGGGCCGATGCGCTGGTGTGGGCGATGTTCGAGCTGATGCTGGGGAGCAAGGGGGAGGCGGTGGTGCGGGTGTTGTGAGGCTTCGCTTTCTTACCGGCTGGGTTCTCGACGAGGATCGGGTCGGTTGTCCCCCGGACAATCCTGAACCATGCGGGGCATGGTTCACCCGATCCTCTTCTCGACAGGCTCGAAGCTGCTCGAACTGAACGGGGTGGGTGGGGTTGGGGGCGATTACCCTTCCATCCACCTGCCTCCATTTCTTCCCCTCCCGTTCGCTTCGAGCGCAGGTTCGAGCTTGTCGAGAACCGTAGTCGAGAGGGGGGTTCCGCGAGCGCGCGGTTTCGATCGTAGAAGAAGAAGCGGGACCCCGGATCAAGTCCGGGGTGACGGTGGGGCGGACGGCGGTGTTCATGGCCCTGGCCCCCCGCCTTCGCGGGGGTACGTCCACCTTCGTCGCAAGGCCGTCACAACATAACCGGGCACGGCCCGATAGCAGGAGAACACGCATGAAATGGTTCGGACGCAGGTCCGGGCGCGATGGGGCGCGTCCGGTGTTGGCGCGGGGTGGCGCGACCCTGTGGAGGGAAGGCAGCGGGCCGGCGGCGGGGGATTGGGCGCAAGGCTATGAGGCGCAGCTGCGCGAGGCGTATCTGGGCAATCCGATCGCGCAGCGCGCGGTCAGGATCGTGGCGGAGGGGCTGGCGTCGTTGCCGCTGAAAGGCGATCGCCAAGCCGTGGCGCTGGTCGAGGCGCGATCGGCCGGGCAGGATCTGCTGGAGAGCGTGGGCGCGCAGCTGTTGCTGCACGGCAATGCCTATGTCCAGATCATCGACGATGGCGCGGGCGGGATCGGCGAGCTGTATGCGCTGCGCCCCGAGCGGGTGACGGTCGAGGCGGATGCCGGCGGGTGGCCGGTCGCCTATCGCTATCGGGTCGGCGAGCGGGTGCTGCGGATCGTGGCGGAGGGCGAGGGCGGGCGGCCGGGGCTGATCCACCTGCGCGGCTTTCATCCACTGGACGATCATTACGGGCTGGGGTGTCTCGGCGTGGCGGCGGGGGCGGTGGCGATCCACAACCAGGCGGCGCGGTGGAACAAGGCGCTGCTCGACAATGCGGCGCGGCCTTCCGGAGCGCTGGTGCATGATCCGGGCGATGGCGGCGTGCTGTCGGGCGAACAGTTCGACCGGCTGCGCGCGCAGATGGACGATGCCTTTTCGGGCGCGGCCAATGCCGGGCGGCCGATGCTGCTCGACGGCGGCCTGAAATGGCAGGCGATGAGCCTAACCCCGGCGGACATGGATTTCGTGGGGCTGAAAGGCCAGGCGGCGCGCGAGATCGCGCTGGCGTTCGGGGTGCCGCCGATGCTGCTGGGGCTGCCGGGCGACAATACCTTTGCCAATTACCGCGAGGCGAACCGGGCGCTGTGGCGGCAGACGATCGTGCCGCTGGGCCGGCGGGTGCTGGGCGCGATCGGGCAGGGGATCGACGCGTGGCTGGGGACGGGCGCGCTGGAGGTCGAGGTCGAGGCGATCCCGGCCTTGAGCGACGAGCGCGACCAGTTGTGGGCGCGGGTCGCGGGGGCGGATTTCCTGACGCCCGAGGAGAAGCGGGGGTTGGTGGGGATGTAATTCCCGCCACGGGCGTCATCCCAGCGAAGGCTGGGATCTCCTGGTGGGGTTCGGTCTGCTTGCCGCGAGAGACCCCAGCCTGCGCTGGGGTGACGCCCGTGGCTATGGGGATCAGTGCTGTGGCTCGGCCGGCGTGCAGACCAGCGTCGTGCGGTCGAACGTGCCGCCGGCGTCGAGGCAGCGTTTCCCCTTCAGGAACGGCAGCGCGAAGGTGAAGGCGAGAAGCGCCGCGGCGAAGGCGGCGGCGATGATGCGGAGGCGCGGTCTCACGCAAGTGGGGCTAGCGCGGCGACAGGCGGGAGACAAGACATGGGCGAACCGGGGCTGCTGGCGCAGCTGATGGGGCAGGCGGCGGAGGACGGCGCCGACCTGCAGACGCTGCGCGCGATTGCGGAGGAGGCGGGCGAGCTGGGTGCTGCGCGGGCGATGGCGCGGATCGGGCTGTCGGATGCGGCGGCGGCAGGCGACGTGCAGGAGCTGCGCGAGCTGTTGAAGGCGTGGCGCGATGCCAAGCGGTCGGCGGTGCGCGCGGCCTTTGCATGGGTGATGCGGATGGCGTTCGCGCTGCTGCTGGTGGGGATCGCGGTCAAGACCGGGTGGCCTGAGTGGGCGCGGTGAGGTTCGCGGGATATGCCGCGATCTTCGGCCGGGCGGACCGGGGTGGCGATGTCGTGCTGCCCGGCGCGCTGGTGGCGGCGGGGACGGTGCCGTTGCTGTGGCAGCATCGGGGCGACCCGATCGGGACGGTCGAGTGGCTGGGCGAGGATGCGCGGGGGCTGCGCGTGATCGGGCGGATCGATGGCGGAGAGGCGGCGCGGCTGGTGCGGGCAGGGGCGGTCGACGGGCTGTCGTTCGGATACCGGGCGCGCGCCGTGCGGCAGGGGGCGTGGCGGACGATCGCCGCCGCCGAGCTGATCGAGGTGAGCGTGGTCGCGCAGCCGATGCAGGTGCTGGCGCGCATCCATGCGGTCGAGGACGGGTGAGCGGCCGCTCGATCCGACAATTTTTCCAACGGGGGTGTCGCTATGCACGCGGCGCCCCTTTTTTCATGGGGACGACGAGTATGACGATCGAGACGCTGGCGGGGAGCTTTTCGGGTGTGGCGGCAGGGGCGAGCCGGCCGATGCTGAGTGCGAATGTGCAGGGCGGCGGCTTCGGCGCGTTCGTGCGGCAAGGGTTGACGGTCGAGACGAAGGCGGTGGCGGGGACCAGCGACGCAGGCGGCGGCTATGCCGTTCCGCGCGAGATCGATGCGATGATCGGCGCGACGCTGAAGACCGCCAGCCCGATCCGCGCCATCGCGCAGGTGGTGAGCGTGGGGTCGGCGGGCTATCGCAAGCTGGTGACGAGCGGTGCCACGCCGTCGGGCTGGGCGAGCGAGGCGGGTGCGCGGCCGGAGACGGCGACGCCGACCTTCAACGAGATCGCCCCGCCGATGGGCGAGCTGTACGCCAATCCGGCGGCGAGCCAGGCGATGCTGGACGATGCCGCGTTCGACGTGGAGGTCTGGCTGGCCGACGAGATCGCCAGCGAGTTCGCGCGGGCCGAGGGACAGGCGTTCGTCGCGGGCAGCGGGGTCGGGCGGCCGCGCGGGTTCCTGAGCTATCCCACCGCCGCGACCGGCGATGCGGCACGGGCGTTCGGGACGCTGCAGCACCTGCCGTCCGGCGCGGCGGCGGATTTCGGGAGCGATCCCGAGAACCGGCTGATCGACCTGGTGCATAGCCTGCGCGGCAGTTACCGGCAGGGCGCGTGCTGGGTGATGAATGCGCAGACGGCGGCGCGCATCCGCAAGTTCAAGACGGCGGACGGCGCGTTCCTGTGGACGCCGGGGCTGGCCGAGGGGCAGGCAAACACGCTGCTCGGCTATCCGGTGGTCGAGGCGGAGGACATGCCCGACATCGCAGCGGGCACCCTGCCCATCGCGTTCGGCAACTTCAAGGCGGGGTATCTGATCGCCGAGCGGGCCGAGACGCAGATCCTGCGCGATCCCTATTCGAACAAGCCGTTCGTCCATTTCTACGCCACCAAGCGCGTCGGGGGTGCGGTGATGAATTCGGAGGCGATCAAGCTGCTGAAGGTAGGCGCGGCGTAACGCGACGGCGCCGGCCCGTTCCTTAAGGCAGGGAGCGGGCCGGTGCCGCCCTTCCGCCGTGAGGCGGCAAACCCAGGAGAAACACATGACCACAGCGCCCTTTCCGGCGGCGGTGATCGCGGGGGTGCGCGTGGCGGCGCGCGACCATCTGCGGATCACCGGCACCGCCGAGGACATGGTGATCGACCGGCTGGCGGAAAGCGCGCTGGCGCTGGCCGAGGCCTATACCGGCAGCGCGATCGTCGCGCGGCCGCACGAGGCGATGATGGCGGCGGCGAGCGAATGGCGGCCGTTGCCGGTCGCGCCGGTGACGTCGATCATCACCGCCCCGCCGGTCGCAGCGATCGATATCGATGCGGCGGGCACCGGATGGGTGCGGATGGCGGCGGCGGGACCGGTGCGCTTCGTCGCGGGGCTGGCGGGCGAGTGGAACGCGGTGCCGCCGCCGGTGGCGCAGGGGATCGTGCTGCTGGTCGCGCATCTGTTCGACGCGCGCACGGCATCGGCGGCGCCGCCGGCGGCGGTAGGGGCGCTGTGGCGGCCGTGGCGGCGGATGCGGCTGGCGGAGGCGCGGCGGTGATCGCGGCGCTGAAGCGGGCCGAGGCGATCGGGGAGCGCCGGGCGGACGCGGCGCGCGCGCGGGTGGTCGCGGCGGTCGAGGGCGTGCCGGGGGTGGCGGCGGAGGTCGTCGGCGACGGCGTTGTGCTGTTGGGGCGGGGCCTTGTACGGCGGACGGTCAGCGATCCCCGGCTGCACGATGTGGCGGGGTGGGGGCGATGATCGCGGGAACTTTGCTGCAGGCGATGCTGGTCGCGCGGCTGCGGGCCGTGCTGACGACCGCGAGCGTGTTCGATGCGCCGCCGGTGCGGGCTGCGCGGCCCTATGTCGTGGTCGATACGCCGGTGCTGACCGACTGGGGCACCAAGGATGTCGCCGGGCGCGAGGGGCGGGTGGTCGTACAACTGTTCGATGGCGGTGAGGTGCCGGAACGGTTGCGCGGGCTGGCGGCGGCGGCGGAGACGGCGGTGCTGTCGGCGCCGCCCGCGCTGAACGGGTGGCGGGTGGTGAGCCTGTCGTTCGTGCGCAGCCGGGTGCTGCGCGAAGGCGATGGCTGGGTCGGGGCGATCGAGTTTCGGGTGCGGATGCTGGCGGGGTTAGGGGGCGGCCCAACCGTCATTCCCGCGTAGGCGGGAATCCATTCGCTCGGCGGTTGCGCATCTTTCTTCAGCGTCGGTGGCAATGGATTCCCGCCTGCGCGGGAATGACGATGGAAATCATGGCCCTTCGCCAGGGTACGCGTGGGGGAAGGGTAGCGCTTGTGGCCCTGGATCCCCGCCTGCGCGGGGATACGGCCGGGGCTGGCGGCGCGCTTCATCAAATCACGAGAAGTTCGATGGCGGCGGAGAAGGGTAGTGCGTTCCTGTTGAAGATCGGGAACGGGGCGGTGCCGGTGGCCTATGCGACGGTCGCGGGGCTGCGCACGACGCAGCTGAGCGTCAATGGCGAGGCGGTGGCGATCACCAGCAAGGATTCGGGCGGGTGGCGCGAATTGCTGTCGGGGGCCGGCGTGCGGTCGGTCAGCGTCAGCGGCGCGGGCGTGTTTACCGGGTCGGCGGCGGAGGTGCGGCTGCGCGGCAATGCGCTGTCGGGGGTGATCGACGACTATCGGCTGAGCTTCGAGAGCGGGGAGACGATGACCGGGCGGTTCCTGGTCACGCGGCTGGACTATGCCGGCGATTATAATGGCGAGCGCAATTACACGCTGGCGCTGGAATCGTCCGGCCCGGTGGTGTCGGCATGAGCGCGCCCGCCAATCCGGCGCGCGGCGAGGCGAGCGTTCGCGTTAACGGCGAGACGCTGGTGCTGCGGCCGAGTTTCGCCGCGCTGGTCGCGGCGGAGGGGGAGGTGGGATCGCTGTTCGCTTTGGTCGAGCGGGCGGCGGCGGGGCGGCTGAGCCTCAGCGAGCTGGTCGCGTTGCTGTGGCATTGCCTGCGTGACCCGGCGCCGATGGGGCGCGACGCCTTTGCCGAGGGGGTGACGGCGGGCGGGCTGGCGGCGGCGACCCCGGCGCTGAAAGTGCTGATCGCGCAGATCCTGGGCGGGCGGTGACGTTCGCCGAGGCTGCCCGGCGGATGGCGGGACTGGCGGGGGTGGCGTTCGGCTGGGGGCCGGACGCCTTCTGGTCCGCGACGCCGGCCGAGCTGGCGGCGCTGGTCCAGGCGATGCGGGGCGATGCGCCCGACCCCTGCGACCGGATCACGATCGACCGATTGAAGGAGCGTTTTCCCGATGGATGAGGAAATCGAACGGCTGGTCGTGCGCGTGCGCGCCGATACCGCCGGGTTCGCGCAGGATGTGGTGACGATGCAGGCCAGCCTCGACGGGCCGTTCGCCGGCGGGATCGACCGGGCGGGGCGGGCGGTGGAAACGACGCTGGCGCGCGCGATCCGTACCGGCAAGCTGGGCTTCGACGACCTGCGCGATACCGCGCTGAAGGTGCTGGGCGAGATTGCGGCGGCGGCGGTGGTCGGGGCGGTGCGACCGGGCGGGGGCGGCGGGCTGATCGGGCTGCTGGGGCAGTTGATCGGCGGGGCGCCGGGGCGGGCCACGGGCGGCCCGGTCAGTCCGGCGCGGCCTTACTGGGTCGGCGAGCGCGGGCCGGAATTGTTCGTGCCGACCAGCAGCGGACAGGTGGTCGCGGCGCAAGGCGGCGCGCGCGAGGTGCGGGTGGCGATCACGGTGAACGCGGGTGGTGGCGATGGTCCCCGCGCGCTGCAACAGTCGAGCCGGCAGGTCGCGCGGGCGGTGCGTGCCGCGCTGATGGAGGCTTGAGCGATGGGATATTGGCTGGCGGAGGCGCGCACGGTGCAGGAGGCGGGTATGCTGACGCGGTTCGATCCTGCCTATTGGACGGTCGATTTTCCGCGTCCGATGATGGCGTCGGTGGTGACGACCGGCGCGGATGCGCTGCGGGTGACATGCGTGTTTTACCGGCAGGACGATCTGGCGGGGCTGATCTGGGCATCGGAGGATGTCCATGACCATCCGTTGCTGCGCTATGATACGGTGCGCGATTATCGCGACTGTACCCTGCGGTTTCGCTGGCGGTCCGGCGGCATCCGGCCGCTGGATGCGCGGCATGGGCCGGTGCTGACGATCGAGGGGCGCGATGCGGCGGGCGTAACGCGTGCTTGGTATGTGCGGCTGTGGAACTACGCGACCGGCACGCCCGAGGATGCCGAGATCGTCATCGATTTTGCCAGCGTTATCGGCGGGTACAAGCTGCCCGACGACGCGGTGCCGGTCTGGGCGGGCGATGTCGACCGGATGTTCGTGTCGCTGGTGCCGCCGGACTATGCCGAGGGCGGCGGGCTGCTGGCGGAGCCGGTCGAGGGGTGGGCGGAACTGTCGGCGATACGCTGCGACGGGCCGGGGTCGGTGCTGAGCGTCGGCGATGTGGTGGTGCCGGAGCACGGCCTGCGCATCGCGAGCGGCTATGACGACAGCTATCACCTGACGCCCGAACGGTTGCTGCATAATGCGCTGCGGCTGGGGTATCGCGGCGCCCTCGTCCATTATGTCGGAATGAGCCATTATTTCCGGCTGGAGCGGTCGGGGGACGGGCTGTTCGTGTCGCTGGCGGGCGGGGTGCTGAATGTGGCCTGTGCGGCGTGGCATCGCGACTTCGCGGCGCGCGCCGGGGCGCTCGGCTATGATGTGATCTGGTCGCTCAGCTACGAAGTGTTCGACGCGCATTGCTGGGGCGACTGGAAACAGCGGGCGGCGGATGGTTCGCCGGCGCTCACCGGATGGGTGCCGCCGTCGACCCTGTTGTCGCCGGCACATGCAGGGGCGATGGCCTATCTGCAGGCGGTGGCGCGGGCGTTCGTCGGGATCGGGCGGCAGGCGGGTGGGCGCGGGCGGTTCCAGGTCGGGGAGCCGTGGTGGTGGGTGACGATGGATCATCGCATCTGCCTGTACGACGATGCGGCGCGGGTGGCGTTGGGGGGCGATCCACCGGTGATCGACGATGTGCGGGGGGCACTGGACGGGCCGAGGCGGGCGTTGCTCGACCGGGCGGGGGCGTTGCTCGCGGCATCGACGGCGGCACTGGTCGCGGCGGCGCGGGAGGCGGGGGCGGAGGCGGCGTTGCTGCTCGCCTATCTGCCGACGATCCTGAATGCGGACAGTCCCGAAGTGACGCGCGCGAACCTGCCGGTTGGCTGGGCACGGCCGGCATTCGATGTGTTGCAGCTGGAGGATTATGACTGGGCGGCGACCGGCAATGTCGGCGCGACGGCGCGGGGCGTAGCGGCGGCGGGCGAACGGCTCGGCTATCCGGTGCAGGAGCAGCATTATTTCTCGGGCTTCGTGTTGCGACCCGAGGACCGGGCGCAGTGGCGGGCGATTGCCGATGCGGCGGATGTCGCGATGGCGCGCGGCGTGGCGGACACCTTCGTCTGGGCGCTGCCGCAGGTGCTGCGCGACGGGTTCACCTATTTTCAGGAGGAGGGCGCGATGGAGGCGTTCGATGACGTGCGCTTTCCGCTGGCGCTGGGCGCGGAAGCCGAAGTGATGCCGGAGACGTCGACCGCGATCGCGGTGGCGGCCGGAGGGCAGGAGGCGCGCAATGTCGACTGGGCGGAACCACGCACCCGATACGATGTCGGGCCGGGGGTGCGGTCGCAGGCGGATGTGGCGCTGCTGCTCGATTTCTTTCGCGCAAGGCTGGGGCCGGCGCGGGCGTTCCGGTTGCAGGACCCGTTCGATCATTCGACCGCGGCGGTGCCGGGGTTTGGCGACGTGGTGATCGGGACCGGCGACGGGGTGACGACGCGGTTCGCGCTGGTGAAGCGGTACGGGGCGATGGTGCGGCGGATCACGCGGCCGGTGGCAGGCAGCGTGCGCGTCGGTGTCGGCGGGGTCGAGACGCAGGGCTTTGGCGTCGGCGCGGGCGGCGTAGTGCTGCTGGACGTGGCGCCGGGCAGGGGCGTGGCGGTGACGGCGGGGTTCGCCTTCGATGTGCCGGTGCGTTTTGCCGAGGACCGGTTGCAGGTGGCGCGCGCGACCCACGGGGCGGGCGTCGCGGCCAGCGTGCCGCTGATCGAGGTACGCGAGGCATGAGCGCGGTGTCGACGCTGGCGTTGTGCTGGCGGATCGAGCGGCGCGACGGGGTGACGATCGGCCTGACCGCGCATGATCGCGATCTGGTGGTGGAGGGGCTGACCTATCGCGCGGCGCCGGGGATGACGCCCTCCGCCATCGTGCGCGACGATACGCTGGAGGCGCCGGCGATGACCGTCGAGGGGGCGCTGAGCCATGCGGCGATCCGGGAAAGCGACCTGCTGGCCGGGCGCTATGACGGGGCGCGGGTGGCGGTGTTCGCCGTGGATTGGGAGCGGCCGGGGGTGCCGGTGCCGGTGGCGGGCGGGCGGATCGGCGCGGTCGAGATGGGTCATGGGCGCTTTGCCGCCGAACTGCTGGGCGGGGAGGTGCGGCTGGAGGCACCGGTGGTCGAGGCGACCTCGCCCGGATGCCGCGCGACGCTGGGCGACCGGCGGTGCCGGGTGGCGATGCGCGGGCGACGACGGGTGGTGCGGGTGCGGGCGCAGAATGGCGAGCGGCTGGTGCTGGCGGCGGGGGCGGCGTTCGCGCGGGGGCGGCTGCGCTGGATCGGGGGGGCGAATGGCGCCCTGTCGGCGTTCGTCGTCGCGGCGGATGCGGACGGCGTGACGCTGGAGGCCGCGCCCGCCTTCGACGGCGCGGGGGCGCTGGTGGAGCTGAGCGAGGGATGTGACGGGACGCTTGGCACCTGTCGCGACCGGTTCGGCAATGTCGCGAATTTTCGGGGGGAGCCGCATCTGCCGGGGATCGACCTGCTGACCCGCTATCCGGGCGGATGAGCGCGGTCGGGCGCGGGCGCAGCGTGGTGGGATGCCGGTTCCGGCGGCAGGGGCGCTCACCGGACGAAGGGTTCGATTGCGTCGGGCTGGTCGGCTGGGCGCATGGGGTCGCGGTGCCGGCGGACTATCCGCCACGCAGCGGCGATGTGGCGCGGGCGGTGGCGGTGCTGGCGCAGCATTTCCGTCCCGTGGCGCAGGCCGCAGCGGGCGATGTGCTGCTGATGACGAGCGGTCCGGGCCAGCTGCACCTCGCGCTCGCGACCGGGGACGGCGTGATCCATGCCGATGCGGTGACGCGGGCGGTGGTCGAACGGCCGGGGCCACCACCGTGGCCGGTGAACGGCATCTGGCGAAAAGGGGAGGATGGCGATGGCGACGATGGTGTTGACGACGCTGGGCGGCGCCGTGGCGGGGCCGGCGGGAGCGGCGCTGGGGCGGGTGGCGGGCGCGATGGTCGACGGGGCGATCTTCGGCGGTCCGGCACGGCAGGGGCCACGGTTGCGCGAACTGCAGGTGCAGCTCTCCAGCTATGGTGCGCAGATTTCGAAGCTGTTCGGGACGATGCGCGTGGCGGGTACGGTGATCTGGGCGACCGACCTGCGCGAGGCGGCGGCGACCAGCGGCAAGGGCGCGGGGCGGACGACGCGGTATAGTTATACCGCATCGTTCGCGGTCGCGCTGTCGGGCCGGCCGATCCGGGGCATCCGCCGCATCTGGGCCGAGGGCAAGCTGCTGCGGGGGGCGGCGGGCGACTGGAAGACCCGGACTGGCGGCTTTCGCTGGTATCCCGGCGACGAGGCGCAGGCGCCCGATCCGCTGATCGCGAGCCTGGTCGGGATCGGCAACGCCCCGGCGCATCGCGGCATCGCCTATGCCGTGTTCGAGGACCTGGCGCTGGCCGATTTCGGCAATCGCGTTCCCTCGCTGACCTTCGAGGTGGAGGCCGATGCCGCCCCGATGGCGGTCGGGACGATCGTCGAGGCGCTGGGCGGCGGCGCGATCCGGAGCGGAGCGGTGGGACCGGTGCTGGCGGGCTATGCCGCCAGTGGCGAGCGGGTGCGCGATGCGGTGGAGGCGATCGTCGCGCCGCTGGGCGGATGGTATGCAACGGACGGCGATGGCACGCGGCTGCGGATCGGCGCAGGCCCTGCGCGGCCGCTGCCCGATGCGGTGCTGCCGATCGAGGCGCCGGCATGGCGTCGGCCGCCGGGTGCGCCGGTCGATGTCGCCGTCGCCTATCACGATATCGCGCGTGATTATCAGGCGGGAGTGCAGCAGCTGCTGCGCCCCGGTGGCACGGGCAGGGTGGTGCGCATCGAGTTGCCCGCCGCGATGAATGCCGCGACGGCGGCGGGCATCGCGGCCGATAGCGCGGTGCGGGAAAGCGCGGCGCGCGACGTGCGGACGATCGCGTTCGACTGGCGAGCGATCGACGTCGCGCCGGGTGACCGGGTGAGGCTGTCGGACGAAGCAGGACTATGGCGGGTGCGGCGCAGCCGGATCGAAGCGATGCGGATCACGCTGGAGCTGGTGCGGATCGCGGGTACGGGACAGGCGGCGCCGCCGGCGACGGGAACGCCGCAACTGGCCGCGGATGTCGTCGCGGGGCGAACGGCGCTGCGGCTGGTCGAGCTGCCGGGCGACGATGCGGGCGCGGTGCCATGGGTCGGCGTGGTCGCCGCCGGCACGGGCGCGGGCTGGCGCCGGGCCACGCTGTCGATCGGGAGCGATGCGGGAGGGTGGCGCGAGATGGGCGAAACCGCCGCCCCCGGCGCGTTCGGGACGGTGAACGTGCCCCCTGCGCCAAGCAGCGCACTGGTCGAGGATCGGGCATCGGCGATCGAGGTCGTGCTGCTGCACGACGCGATGATGCTGGAGAGCGTCGATGCGGCGGCGATGGATCGCGGCGGCAATGCGGCGCTGGTCGGCGGAGAGATCGTGCAGTTCGGATCGGCGGTGCGGATCGGCACGGCGCGCTGGCGATTGTCGCGGCTGTGGCGGGGGCGGCGCGGCACCGAGGCGGCGATGGCCGCGCACCAGCCTGGCGAGACCTTCGTTCTGCTTGACCCGGCGACTCTGCGACGGATCGACGACGTGGCGGCGGGAATGCCGGTCGGCGTGATGGCGGCGGGCATCGGCGATGACGATGCCGCGACCGCGACGATCACGCCGACGGGGCGCTGGCTGGTGCCGCCGGCCCCGGTGCAGCTGTCGATGACGCGTGACGGGCAAGGTTTGCTGCTGCGCTGGAATCGTCGGGCGCGCGGGTTCGCCCCGTGGCGCGACGGCGTCGACATGCCGCTGGTCGAGGAACGCGAGGCGTATCACCTGACCGTGATCGATGCGGCCGGCGCGGAACGGTCGATCGAGCTGGCCGAGCCGCAATGGCGTCCGGTCGAGGGGGGCGGCGCGATGACGATCGCGGTGCGCCAGAAAGGCACCAACGGCCTGTCGCCCCCTGCAACCCTGTCCTATTCCCCGGAGACGTCGCGATGACCGAGTTGACCGACCGCCTTGCCCTGCCGCTGTTGCACGTTGCGCAGTCGCACAAGGAAATGGTGCATAACGAAGCGCTTATGCTGATCGACCTGCTGTTGCACGGATGCGTCGACGGCGTGGCGCAGGACGTGCCGCCGGCCGCGGCGACGGTCGGGCAATGCTGGATCGTCGGCGCCGCACCGATCGGCGACTGGGCCGGACAGGCCGACCGGATCGCGGGGATGACCGAGGGCGGATGGCGATTCGTCGTCCCGCGCGAAGGAATGCGGCTATGGTGGTCCGCAGGCGAAACGACCGCCGAGTTCCGCGGCGGTCGATGGCATCAGGGCGAAGTTTGCGCGCGACGGATCCTGATCGACAGCATACCGGTCGTGGGCGCACAGCAGCCGGCCATTGCTGCGCCAAGCGGCGGCACCACGCGCGACGACGAGGCGCGATCGGCCATTACGGCGATCCTGTCGGCGTTGCGGAGGCACGGGCTGATTGCCGACTGAAAACCGTGTCTTTCCTGCAACAGCGCAGAATTTGTGCGCTTGCGTGGAAACTAACGCTTCGGTACTTGGTTTGCGCTGTCCGTAGGACAACTGTGAAAGGGGACTAGAATGCGGAAGCTTGCCGTCACTTTGGCGCTCGCGACCACTGCGCTCGC
>NZ_CAJYQD010000026.1 GCF_913776855.1 uncultured Sphingomonas sp.
ATCGGCTTGCCGTTGGCTGGCGACAGGATGTTGTTGGTCGACATCATCAGCACGCGCGCTTCCAGCTGCGCCTCAAGGCTCAGCGGGACGTGCACGGCCATCTGGTCGCCGTCGAAGTCGGCGTTGAACGCCGAGCAGACCAGCGGGTGCAGCTGGATCGCCTTGCCCTCGATCAGCACCGGCTCGAACGCCTGGATGCCGAGGCGGTGGAGCGTCGGCGCGCGGTTCAGCAGCACCGGATGCTCGCGGATCACCTCGTCGAGGATGTCCCAGACTTCCTTGCGCTCCTTCTCGACCCACTTCTTCGCCTGCTTCAGCGTCATGCTGAGGCCCTTGGCGTCGAGGCGCGCGTAGATGAACGGCTTGAACAGCTCGAGCGCCATCTTCTTCGGCAGGCCGCACTGGTGCAGCTTCAGCTCCGGGCCGGTCACGATGACCGAACGGCCCGAATAGTCGACGCGCTTGCCGAGCAGGTTCTGACGGAAGCGGCCCTGCTTGCCCTTGAGCATGTCGGACAGCGACTTCAGCGGACGCTTGTTGGCACCGGTGATCGTACGGCCGCGACGGCCGTTGTCGAACAGCGCGTCGACCGCTTCCTGCAACATGCGCTTTTCGTTGCGGACGATGATGTCCGGCGCGCGCAGTTCCATCAGCCGCTTGAGGCGGTTGTTACGGTTGATGACGCGGCGATACAGGTCGTTCAGGTCCGACGTCGCGAAGCGGCCACCGTCCAGGGGAACGAGCGGACGCAGTTCGGGCGGAATGACCGGCACGACGTCGAGGATCATCCACTCCGGACGGTTGCCCGATTCGAGGAAGCTCTCGACGACCTTCAGCCGCTTGATGATCTTCTTGGGCTTCAGTTCCGACTTGGTGACGGCCAGCTCTTCGAGCAGGTCGCGCTTTTCGCCCTCGAGGTCGAGGTCGATCAGCATCTGCTTGACCGCTTCGGCACCGATCCCGGCCGAGAACGCGTCCTCGCCATACTGGTCCTGCGCGTCGAGCAGTTCGTCCTCGGTGAGGAGCTGATATTTTTCGAGGGCGGTCAGGCCCGGCTCGATCACGATGTAGCTCTCGAAATACAGCACGCGCTCGAGCTGCTTGAGCTGCATGTCGAGCAGCAGGCCGATGCGCGACGGCAGCGACTTCAGGAACCAGATGTGCGCGACCGGGGCTGCCAGTTCGATATGGCCCATCCGCTCACGGCGGACCTTCGACACGGTGACTTCGACACCGCACTTCTCGCAGACGATGCCCTTGTACTTCATGCGCTTGTACTTGCCGCACAGGCATTCGTAATCCTTGATCGGACCGAAGATGCGCGCGCAGAACAGGCCGTCACGTTCCGGCTTGAACGTGCGATAGTTGATCGTCTCGGGCTTCTTGATCTCGCCGAACGACCACGAGCGGATGCGCTCCGGCGAGGCGATGCCGATCTGGATCTGGTCGAAGGTCTCCGGCTTGGCCACCGGGTTCGCGAAATTGGTCAGTTCGTTCATGATCTTACCTCATAGCCCTCTCTCCTTCAGGGGAGAGGGTTGGGAGAGGGGAAGTGCGGAGAGGGTAGTGGGCTGGACTGCCCCTCTCCCCGACCCTCTCCCCACGCTGTGGGGAGAGGGAGTAGGAAGGCTTACTCCGCCGCCTCGGCCAGGCCGTCGTTCTCTTCGATGCTGCTCAACTCGATGTTGAGGCCGAGCGAACGCATTTCCTTGACCAGCACGTTGAAGCTTTCGGGGATGCCGGCCTCGAAGGTGTCGTCGCCCTTGACGATCGCTTCATAGACCTTGGTGCGGCCGACCACGTCGTCGGACTTCACCGTGAGCATTTCCTGGAGCGTGTAGGCAGCGCCATAGGCCTGGAGCGCCCACACTTCCATTTCCCCGAAGCGCTGGCCACCGAACTGCGCCTTGCCGCCCAGCGGCTGCTGGGTAACGAGCGAGTACGGCCCGATCGAACGCGCGTGGATCTTGTCGTCGACCAGGTGGTGCAGCTTCAGCATGTAGATGATGCCGACGGTGACCATCCGGTCGAACTGATCGCCGGTACGCCCGTCGAACAGCACCGACTGACCCGAGCTGTGCAAGCCCGCCAGCTGCAGCATGTCCGACACGTCGCTTTCGCGCGCGCCGTCGAACACCGGGGTCCCCATCGGAACGCCCGTGCTGATGTTCTGGACCAGCTCGGCCAGCTGCTCGTTCGATCGGGTGTCGAGGTCCTCGGCATAGTGATCGCCGTAGATCTCCTTCAGGCGATCCTTGACCGCCGCCGGCATTTCGCCGCCGACCGCATCCGGGTTCGCCTCGCGCCAGTCGCGCAGCGACCGTGCGACCTGCATCCCCAGGTTGCGCGCCGCCCAGCCAAGGTGCGTTTCGAAGATCTGACCGACGTTCATGCGCGACGGCACGCCCAGCGGGTTCAGCACCAGGTCGACCGGCGTACCGTCCTCGAGGAACGGCATGTCTTCCTGCGGCAGGATGCGCGAGATGACGCCCTTGTTGCCGTGACGGCCGGCCATCTTGTCGCCCGGCTGCAGCTTGCGCTTCACCGCGACGAACACCTTGACCATCTTCAGCACGCCCGGCGGCAGTTCGTCGCCTCGCTCCAGCTTCTCGCGGCGGTCGTGGAACTTGTCGGTGATGCGCTTCACCGCCTCGTCATACTGCGCCTTGATCGCTTCGAGGTTACCCTGCGCCGCATCGTCGGCGACGGCAAAGCGCCACCACTCGTGCTTTTCGACGCTGTCGAGCAGGTCGCGGTCGATGACCACGCCCTTCTTGACGCCCTTGGGCGCGGCCGTCGCGGTCTGCCCTTCGAGCATTTCGCGCAGGCGCGACCAGGTGGCACGGTTGAGAATGCCGCGCTCGTCGTCCGAGTCCTTCTTCAGGCGCTCGATCTCCTCGCGCTCGATCGCCATCGCGCGCTCGTCCTTGTCGATGCCGTGGCGGTTGAAGACGCGGACGTCGACGACCGTACCCGACACGCCCGGCGGCAGGCGGAGCGAGGTGTCACGCACGTCGCTGGCCTTTTCACCGAAGATCGCGCGGAGGAGCTTTTCCTCCGGCGTCATCGGCGATTCACCCTTGGGCGTGATCTTGCCGGCGAGGATGTCGCCCGGCTCGACCTCGGCACCGATATAGACGATGCCAGCCTCGTCGAGGTTGCGCAGCGCCTCTTCACCCACATTCGGGATGTCGCGGGTGATATCCTCCGGCCCCAGCTTGGTATCGCGGGCCATCACTTCGAACTCGTCGATATGGATCGACGTGAACACGTCGTCCTTCACGATCCGCTCGCTGATGAGGATCGAGTCCTCATAGTTATAGCCGTTCCACGGCATGAACGCGACGAGCGCGTTGCGGCCGAGCGCCAGCTCGCCGAACTCGGTCGACGGGCCATCGGCGATGACCTCGCCCGCTTTCACCACGTCGCCGACCTTCACCAGCGGACGCTGGTTGATGCAGGTCGACTGGTTCGAACGCTGGAACTTCATCAGCGTGTAGATGTCGACGCCGCTCTCGGTCGCGTCGACCTCACCGGTCGCGCGGATCACGATGCGCGCGGCATCGACCTGATCCACCACGCCGGCACGCTTGGCCGAGATCGCCGCACCCGAATCGCGCGCCACGGTCTCTTCCATGCCGGTGCCGACGAACGGCGCTTCCGCCTTCACCAGCGGCACCGCCTGCCGCTGCATGTTCGAACCCATCAGCGCGCGGTTGGCGTCGTCGTTTTCGAGGAACGGAATGAGCGAGGCCGCGACCGACACCAGCTGCTTGGGGCTGACGTCCATCAGCGTGACGTTTTCCGGCAGCGCCATCAGGAATTCGCCAGCCTGACGCGCCGATACCAGTTCCTCGGCGAAGCTGCCGTCCTCGTTCAGCGCCGCCGACGCCTGCGCGACAGTGTGCTTCTGCTCTTCCATCGCGGAGAGGTACACGACCTCGTCCGACACCTTGCCGTCGATGATGCGACGATAGGGGGTTTCGATGAAGCCGTACTTGTTGACTCGGCTGAAGGTAGCCAGCGAGTTGATCAGGCCGATGTTCGGGCCTTCCGGCGTTTCGATCGGGCAGATACGGCCATAGTGGGTCGGGTGGACGTCGCGGACTTCGAAGCCGGCGCGCTCACGCGTCAGACCGCCCGGCCCGAGCGCCGAGACGCGACGCTTGTGCGTCACTTCCGACAGCGGGTTGGTCTGGTCCATGAACTGCGACAGCTGCGACGAGCCGAAGAATTCGCGCACCGCGGCGACCGCCGGCTTCGCGTTGATCAGGTCGTTCGGCATGACCGTCGACACATCGACCGACGACATGCGCTCCTTGACCGCACGCTCCATGCGCAGCAGCCCGACGCGATACTGGTTCTCCAGCAGCTCGCCGACCGAACGGACACGACGGTTGCCGAGATTGTCGATGTCGTCGACTTCGCCCTTGCCGTCCTTCAGGTCGACCAGCGTCTTGACGACCGACAGGATGTCCTCGCTGCGCAGCGTGGTCACCGTATCCAGCGTGTCGAGGTCGAGGCGCATGTTGAGCTTCACGCGGCCCACGGCCGACAGGTCGTAGCGCTCCGGATCGAAGAAGAGCCCTGCGAACAGCGCTTCGGCGGTTTCCAGCGTCGGCGGTTCGCCGGGGCGCATGACGCGATAGATGTCCGACAGCGCCTGTTCGCGCTCCTCGGCCTTGTCGACGTTCAGCGTGTTGCGAATCCACGGCCCGGTCGAGACATGGTCGATGTCGAGCAGTTCGATGCGCTCGATGCCGGCCTGGTCGAGCAGTTCGAGATTCTCGGGCGAAACCTCGTCGCCGGCCTCGATATAGATCTGGCCGGTCTGTTCGTTGATCAGGTCATAGGCGCTGTAGCGGCCGTAGATCTCTTCCGTGGGGATCAGCAGGTCGGTCAGACCGTCCTTGCCCGCCTTGTTGGCGAGGCGTGGGGAAATCTTGGTGCCGGACGGGAACACGACTTCGCCGGTGTTCGCATCGACGATGTCGAACGACGGCTTCTGGCCGCGCCAGTTTTCCGGCGCATACGGAATGCGCCAGCCGCCTTCGCCACGGACGAAGGTCACGCGGTTGTAGAAGTGGTTGAGGATGTCCTCGCCGGTCATGCCCAGCGCATAGAGCAGCGACGTGACCGGCAGCTTGCGCTTGCGGTCGATGCGGACGTTGACAATGTCCTTGGCGTCGAACTCGAAATCGAGCCACGACCCGCGATACGGGATGACGCGGGCAGCAAAGAGATACTTGCCGCTGGCGTGGGTCTTGCCGCGGTCATGGTCGAACAGCACGCCGGGCGAACGGTGCATCTGCGACACGATCACGCGTTCGGTGCCGTTGATGAAGAAGGTGCCGTTCTCGGTCATGAGCGGCATGTCGCCCATGTACACGTCCTGCTCCTTGATATCGAGGACCGACCGGGCCTCGGTATCGGCGTCGACCTCGAATACGATCAGGCGCAGGGTAACGCGCATCGGCGCTGCATAGGTGATGCCGCGCTGACGGCATTCTTCCACGTCGAACTTGGGATCTTCCAGTTCGTAGGTGACGAAGTCCAGCTCGGCGGTGCCGGCGAAGTCGCGGATCGGGAACACCGAGCGCAGCGTCTTTTCGAGGCCCGAGACATAGCCGATCGACGGGTCCGACCGCAGGAACTGTTCATAGCTCTCGCGCTGAACCTCGATCAGGTTCGGCATCTGCACCACTTCGTGGATGTCGCCGAACACCTTGCGGATGCGGCGCTTGTGCGTGCCGGTTGCGGTTGCCTTAGTCGCCATGGGGTCGTGGGCCTCGCTTACAGTCAAATCTCGTGCCCGGTGGCCACCGGGCTGGCGTGCAAACAGGACGACGAAAGCCGCGTCACCCACATGGGGCCGCAGCTGTTCGAGCGTCCTGGAATGGCGACAGGCCTATTCATGCAATGCGCTGCGCGACGACGCATTCTTTCCCGGTCCTGAAGCAAGCAAGCCATATAGAAGCCGGGGCGGGGGCTGTCAACACGACGATCATGTCATCTCGACTGGGCGTGCAGATGGCTCGGTTCATCGTATATCATGCCGCGACAGGCTGACGCGGACGCAAAAACCCCGGTTGAGGGATGTCATGCAGTTTCAGCTTCCGCTCGCGGCCCTCGTCGCGATCCTCGCCGTGCCCGCCGCCGCGCAGCAGACGTCGCCCGGCGGGTCGATCCCGATCTACGACATCACGCCGCAGCCGGTGCCGACCCCGTCGCCGACGCCCAGCGCGACGCCGACCCCGCGCGTGACGCCGACGCCGCGGGCGACCCTCGCGGCTCCGCGTCCCGTCGCTACGCCGATTCCGCGGGCGACCGTCGTGCCGACAGCTCCGCGCCCGACGCCCACACCGACATCGACCCCACGTGTCGAGCCGGTACCGGCAGCCGAGCCGACCTATGTCGGGCCTCCGGTCCTTCCCCTGCCGACGCCGGAACCGACGCCCGCACCGGCGCCGGTCGCCACCGCGACTCCAGTAGCGGTGGCACCGGCACCTGCCGATGACTCGCTGCCGTGGTGGGTGTGGTTTATAGGCGGGATGGCCGTGGCGAGTGGTGTCGCCTTCGCCCTGGCCCGTCGGCGTACGGCCGATGTCCGGTACGAGCCGGCCCCGATGCTTGCCCCAGAGCCGGTGCCTCCGGTCGTTCCCCCGGTCGCCGCGCCGAAGCCTGCCCCCGTGCCGGCCCCGGCACGTCCGCCGGTCGCTCCGGTTGCGCCGCCGCCGGCACCGGTCGCACCGACTGCCGGACCGTTCCTTGAATTCCAGCTCGCTCCCTTGCGGGTCGGGCTGGAGGGCGATCGCGCGCTGCTCGATTTCGACCTGACCGTCGGCAACCCGGCCTCGATGCCGGTCGCGGAGGTCCGGATCGCTACGTTGCTGATCACCGCCAATGCCCGGCAGGACGAACAGATCGCGGCGTTCTTCGAGAATGCCGACAAGCGCGGTCTCGATCCGTTCCCTCTGGCAGCCGGGGAGCGTCGTAACCTGGAGGCAACGATGGCACTGCCCCGCGAGGCGGTGAATTTCGTGAACGCCAGCGACCGGGCCTTTTTCGTACCGATGATCGCGATCGATGCACGCTATCGCTGGGAAGACGGGCGCGAGTCGCGCACCACCGCCGCGTTCATGGTCGGCCCGGCTGCACCGCAGGGCAAGCTGGCCCCGATCTTCGCCGATCGCGGCGATCGCATGGTCGACCGGCTGGAGGTGCGCCTCCATGGTCAGGTGCGGCGGACCTGATCGCTGCATCTGCTTGTCGATAATCGATAAACCGGATAGTATTGGTGCAACGGAGAGGGGGCGGCATGGTACGGCGTGACCGGATATTGCGATTCACCGTCGTGGTGCTGCGCGTCCTGCTGGTCCTCAATATCGCCTTTGCCGCTGCGTTCCTGCTGGGATCGCTCGCCAGCGTTCCGTTCCACGACCTGCTGGCCGGGCGAATCTTGACGAAATATCCGGCGGTCGATGCCGAACGGGTCGTGGCCGGTATTCGCGCGCTGCTGCTGCTCGGCGTTGCGGCGTCGGTTCCCGCGCACATCATCTTTTCGCGGCTGGTCGCGATCATCCGAACGGTGCTGGCGGGGGAGACCTTTGCTTCGCCCAACGCGCGACGGGTACGGGCGATCGGTTGGGCGCTGCTCGCGATCCAGTTGCTCGACGTGCCGCTGCTGCTGATCGTCCCGAATTTTGCCGGGATGGGCATTCGCATCGACGGGTCGTCGATCTCGATCGGTGGCTGGTTGTCCGTGCTGGTCGCGTTCATCCTCGCGCGGGTGTTCGCAGAGGGTGCGGCGCTGCGCGAAGACCTGGAGGGGACGGTCTGATGGCGGTGCTGGTCCGCCTCGACGAAGTATTGCAGGCGCGGCGCATGACGCTGACCGAACTGGCGCAGGCGGTCGACATTACGCTCGCCAACCTGTCGATCCTGAAGACCGGCAAGGCGCGGGCGATCCGCTTCACAACGCTAGACGCGATCTGCCGCGTGCTGGAATGCCAGCCGGGGGACATTCTGGTCCATGCGGCGGGCGACCAGGACGAAGGCGGCGACTGACCGTCGATACCCGTTTGGAGCCAGGAATTACTGCGGTTCCGGGGCGACGCCATGACCTTAATCGGCAGGGGCGCGTTGTTTGCCGCCAGGAGCAACGCGAGCAACGGGATTGGTATAAAGGGTAGGGTGGCCGCACTGCGTGTCGGGGGCGGAAGGCGTCCGATCGGCAAGCCCTTCTCTAGCAGGCACAAAAAAGGGGGCAGTCCGGTGTGGACTGCCCCCTTTTTCTGGTCGAGCCGGGATGGAAGTGAATTCCATCCCGTCGGTCGGGCCTTGCGGCCCGCCGGCCTTGTGGGAGTGCGGGGCAGCAGTGCTGCTCCGCCTCTCCCACTGCGGCTTACTTGACTTCGACGGTCGCGCCGGCGCCTTCGAGCTGCGCCTTGATCTTGGCGGCTTCGTCCTTGTTGACGCCTTCCTTGACGGCCTTCGGCGCGCCTTCGACCAGCGCCTTGGCTTCGGTCAGGCCCAGGCCGGTGATGGCGCGGACTTCCTTGATGACGTTGATCTTCTTGCCACCGTCGCCGGTGAGGATCACGTCGAACTCGGTCTGCTCTTCGGCAGCCGGGGCAGCGGCGCCACCGCCAGCGGCCGGAGCGGCGGCAACGGCAGCAGCGGCCGAAACGCCCCACTTTTCTTCGAGCAGCTTCGACAGTTCAGCCGCTTCGAGGACGGTCAGCGCGCTCAGCTGTTCGACGATCGCGTTCAGGTCAGCCATGATATTCTCCGTAAATCAGATAGGGTTGTGTCAGTGGGAAGCGCCAGATCAGGCTGCTTCCTTCTCCGCATATGCCGACAGCACGCGCGCGACCTGGGCCGCGGGTGCCTGCGTGATGGTCGCCAGCTTCGTTGCCGGGGCAACGATGAGGCCGACCAGCTTGGCGCGCAGTTCGTCGAGCGAGGGCAGCGAGGCCAAGGCCTTCACGCCGTTCGCGTCGAGGATCTGGCCGCCCATCGCGCCGCCGACGATCTCGAGCTTGTCGTTCGTCTTGGCGAAGTCGTTGATGACCCGCGCCGCAGCGACGGGATCGGTCGACGTCGCCAGCGCCGTCGGGCCGGTCAGCAGGTCCGACAACACCGCGTACGGCGTGCCTTCGGCTGCGATCCGGGCAAGACGGTTCTTTGAGACCTTGTAGCTCGCGCCGGCGTCACGCATCTTGTTGCGCAGGGCCGTCGACTGGGCGACGGTCATGCCGAGGTTGCGGGTGACGACCACCACGCCGACCTCGTTGAAGGTGCGGTTCAGCTCGGCGACGGCTTCACTCTTCTGAGTGCGATCCATGCCGTTCTCCTTTACTGGGGCGTATCCCGGCAGAACCGGAAACGCCCGCGAACAATCCGCCCGTCGCGTGAGTGCGACGACCGGGGCGAAAGTCCGTGAGGGGCATGGTCGCCATGCGGAGCCTCGCGGGTGCGAGGACAACCTTCATGGCCGGCCCGGCGTGCCTCGGCACGCACAGGCGGAATACACATTCCCCGTCTCGGCAGGACATTAAGCGGGGAACCCGCACCTGCTGTCTCGGACGGACGTCGCACGACGGACGAATCCCCCTGCGACGGCTGAGCGGGCGCTTACGCGCGGGGCGTTTCCAAGTCAAGCGCGCGAACCGGCTTGACCTCGCCGCGCCACGCTTCATTAGTCAGATAAATCTGGAGGGGCCATGCCGCGTACGACGTTGGAAATCTGTATCGACAGCGTTGCCGGCTGCGACGCGGCGATTGCGGGGGGCGCGGACCGGATCGAATTGTGCGGCGCGCTGTCGGTCGGCGGGCTGACCCCTTCGGCGGGGTTGGTAGCGGAAGTGGTCGGGCGGGCGCGGGCGGCCGGCGTGCGCGTTCATGCCATGGTCCGGCCGCGCGCGGGTGATTTCGCCTATGACGCATCCGAGCTGGACGCCGCCATCGCCGATGCGCGGGCGCTGATCGCAGCGGGGGTCGATGGCCTCGTCTTCGGTGCGGTGCGGGATGGAGCGATCGACGGGCCGGCAACGACGCAGTGGATGGCGGCGGTGCGGGGCCTGCGCGGCGATATCGACCTGACGCTGCACCGCGCGGTCGACCTGCTGGTGGATCCGGTGGCGGCGGTCGAGCCGGCAGTGTCGCTGGGTTTCGATCGCATCCTGACCTCCGGCGGGGCGACCCGCGCCGTCGACGGCGCCGGCGTGATCCGGGCGATGCATGAACGGGCGGCGGGGCGGATCGTGGTGATGCCGGGATCGGGCGTGCGGCCCGATAACGTCGCGGCGTTGCTGGCGCAGACCGGGGCGAGGGAGGTCCATGCCTCGGCAAGTGTGGCCGTGGTGCAGGATGACCCGCGCGTGATCGCGCTGGGCTTTGCCGGACCGGGCCTGGCACGGACCGACCGGACGACCGTGCGCGCGTTGCGCGACGCGATCGACGCCTGAAGGGGGAGGAAGACATGAATTTGATGCCGATCGATCGCCGGACACTCCTTGCCGGTACCGCCGGGACGCTGACGGCCCGCGCGCTCCCCCTGCCGGCCCAGGCCGCGCGGACCGAACAGAGCGGGCTGCTCCACGGCCTGTCGCCGCGCGCCGGCCTGCCCGAGCGGCTGCCGCTGGAGGACCCGTCGCGCATCCTGTTGTCGCACGGCTGGCTGTTTCACGAGGGCGACATCGTGCCGCCCGCGCCGCAGACGCATGACGAAACCTATACCAATGCCAAGGCCGGCAATGCGCGCGGCGCGGCGGCGATGGACTATGACGACAGCGACTGGGCGGAGGTCAGCGTGCCGCACGACTGGGCATCGGCACAGGGGTTCGTCGAGACGGCGAATGTCGCGCAGGGCTATCGTCCGCGCGGGATCGGCTGGTATCGCCGGACGCTGCGGCTCGCGCCCGAGGACCGGGGACGGAAGCTCGAACTCCATTTCGGCGCGATCGCGACCGCCGCGACGATCTGGATCAACGGCAGCGTCGTCGCGCGCAACTTCTCCGGCTACAACGCGATCACCATCGACCTGACCCCGTTCGCGCGGTTCGGCGACGAACTGAACGTCATCGCGATCCGGGTCGACGCCGATGCGATGGAGGGATGGTGGTATGAAGGCGCCGGGTTGTACCGCCATGTCTGGCTGGCGAAGCGCTCGCCGGTGTCGATCGCGACCGACGGCGTGCATTGCGATCCCCGCCTTGGCAGCGACGGGCGGTGGCAGGTGCCGGTGACGGTCGCACTGGAGAGTATTGCGCGGACGGTGGCGCGCGCGACCGTGATGGTCGACTTGCTCGACCCCGCCGGCAAGGTCGTCGGCAGCGCGCGCGGGCAGGCGGAACTGACGCCGCTGGGTGAGGCGCAGGTCGCGCTGTCGCTGCCGGTCGCGGAGCCGCAGCGCTGGTCGATCGAGACGCCGACGCTCTACACGGTGCGCGTCACCACCGATGCGCCGGGCAGGGGCGACGAACGCCGCATCGCCATCGGGTTCCGTATGATCCGCTTCGATGCGCATGCGGGCTTCCTGCTGAATGAGCAACCGGTGAAGCTGAAGGGCGTGTG
This sequence comes from uncultured Sphingomonas sp., assembly GCF_913776855.1. GTDB lineage: Bacteria > Pseudomonadota > Alphaproteobacteria > Sphingomonadales > Sphingomonadaceae > Sphingomonas. Next base: position 11,578 of record NZ_CAJYQD010000026.1, read on the forward strand.
CCTGCATCAGGACCATGCCGGGGTCGGGGTGGCGGTGCCCGATGCGCTGCTGGCGTGGCGGTTGCAGCGGATGAAGGACACCGGCGTCAACGCGATCCGCTGTTCGCACAATGCGCAGGCCGACGCCTTCTATCAGCTGTGTGACAGGATGGGATTTGTCGTCATGAACGAAAATCGCATCTTCAATCCGGCGCCGGAGAATATGGCGCAGCTGGAATGGCTTGTCCGGGCGCATCGCAACCATCCCAGCATCATCCTGTGGTCGGTGTTCAACGAGGAACCGATGCAGGGCACCGAAGCAGGGGTCGAGATGGTGCGGCGGATGGCCGCCCATGTCCATGCGCTGGACGACAGTCGCCCGGTCACCGCCGCGATGAACGGCAGCTTCTACGATCCGCAGAACGTGTCGAGCGTCGTCGATGTGATGGGGTTCAATTACTATCAGGGCGATTACGACAAGTTCCACGCGCTGAACCCCGCCAAGCCCAGTACGTCGTCGGAGGATACCAGCGCGTTCATGACGCGCGGCGCCTATGCCACCGACAAGGCCGCGCATGTCATGTCGTCGATGGATACCGAGGCGGCGCCGTGGGGCGCGACGCACCGGGACGCCTGGGCCGAGATCGCCAAGCGCCGCTTCATCGCCGGCGGGTTCGTGTGGACCGGCTTCGACTATCATGGCGAGCCGACGCCGTTCACCTGGCCGACCATCGCCAGCTTCTTCGGCATCCTCGACCTGTGCGGGTTCCCCAAGACGGCGTACGATATCCACCGCGCGCACTGGATCGACGATCGGGCGGTGGTGGGCATCGCGCCGCACTGGACCTGGCCCGGTAAGGAGGGGCAGCCGGTCGAGTTGCTCGTCACCAGCAATGCCGAACGTGTCCGGGTCGTACTGAACGGACGGATGATCGGTGAACAGGCGGTCGACCGGATCATGGGCAATGCCTTCACCGTACCCTATGCGCCGGGCAGGTTGGAGGCGGTGGCGCTGAAGGGCGGGCGTGAGGTCGCGCGCGCGGTCCATGAAACGGCCGGACCGGCGGTCGCGCTGCGGCTGACCCCGGCGCGGACCGCCATGCTGGGCGATGGCGAGGACGTGGTGCCGGTCACGATCGATGCGGTTGATGCGAAGGGGCGGCATGTTCCGACCGCGAACCGGATGACCCGCTTTACGGTGGACGGCGCGACGCTGATCGGGGTCGGCAATGGCGATCCCAACAGTCATGAGAGCGAGAAGGCGCCGATGCGCTCGCTGTTCAACGGCCTCGCGCAGATGATCGTGCAGGCGGACGAGGGGCGCGGCAAGGTGACGATCGTCGCGACTGCGGATGGCCTGCGGCCCGCGCGGCTGGTGATCGACCGGGTGGCGGCAACGCCGCGCCCGCAAGTGGAGGTGACGCCGCCGGGAGCCTTCATCCTCGGCTGGCGGCGGTCGACATCGTTCGCGACCGCGCCCGATCCCGGCCTGACCCCGCCGGTCAACGACAATAACAGTTGGGACTTTACCCGCAGCGGCACGCCGGCTGCACCAGAAGCCGGGCCGTCGTTCCGCCTGTACCGCGCCGCGCTTCCGGTGCGGCGGCGGGTGGTGGCGGAAGGGGGCACGCTCAGCTTCGCGCAGGTCGAGGGGCGGGCGAGCGTCTTTGTCGACGGACGGCAGGTCGGGGCAAAGACCGATCCCGCCGCCGGACCGCTGGTGGTGCCGGTTCCCGCCGGTGCGAAGGGCGTGGCGGTGATAGTCGAGGCGGCGCCGGGCGCGCGGTCGGGGATTACCGGGGCGGTGCGATTGGCGCCGAAGGGGTAAGGGGACGCCATCCCCTTACCCCATCGCCGTTCGGTTCGAGGCTGTCGAGAAGCGTCCGTCGAGAACGCCCCGTTTGGGGCAGTGCCTTCTCGACTTCGGTTCTCGACAAGCTCGAACCTGCGCTCGAAGCAAACGGAAGGGGGAAGGGGGAAGGGGGAAGGTGGAAGGGGGAAGGGGGAAGGGGGAAGGTGGAAGGGGGAAGGGGGAAGGGGGAAGGGGGAAGGGCGGTGGCTATCTCACCGAAACGCCCCGATCTCCGCGACGGCGATCACCGGGGCCGGCACCGCCGGTTGCGGGAAGGCGAAGCGCAGATAGCGCACCGACCGCGCAGCGGTGAAGGGCAGGCGCTGGGTCGCGCGGGCATAGTTGATGTTGGGGAACTCGCCTTCGCCGCCCGGCGTCCACGTCTTGCCGTCGACACTGATTTCCACGCGATATTTCATCGGCGGCGCGGCGTTCGGGTCGACATGGCGGGTCGGGGTCAGCGTGAAGCCGGCGACCTCTTCCGCACGACCCATGTCGATGGTCAGCGATGCCGGGGCGGGGCTGGTCCACGCCGTGCGCGGGGAAGCGTCGAACAACGCTTCGCCGCCGGGGGCGCTGGCGGCGATCACCGTCCAGCCCGCACGGTCGACGATGCTGGAGTCGGTGACCTTCAGCGGCGGCAGGTCGACCGGTGCGACCGAGCGGAACAGCGCGAATTCGCGGATCGCCGGACCGGCTTCGGCGGCGATGGTGCGAAAGCGGACGCGGCGCGGGCTGATCGGCGCGGCGAGGCGGACGAGGCGCTGTGGCCCGACCATGTCCTTTTCGGTGACCGTCGTCCATTGATCGCCACCGTCCGACACGTCGATCGCGAAACGGGTGACGCGGAGACCGAGCGGCAGCCATTCCTGCAACCGCACCGTGTCGAAGTTGCGGCCCGGCGGCAGGTCGAGGGTGATCGTCGCGTCCGTCGCCGCCGCCGGGGCGAGCCAGAAGGTGTCGGGATTGCCGTCGTTGACGTTGCGCGCGGTGCCGCCGGCATCGGCGCTGGCGGTCACCACCGCACCCGCCGCCAGGTCGGTGGCGAAGCTGGCGCGGAGCGCATCGCCGAACGCGGTCAGCGTGGCGACGTCGCGGTCGTGGATGCGACCGCGACGGTCAGGCGGCAGGTTGAGGTGGAAGGTCGTGCCATGGCCGACCGACTGGTCGTACATCTCCATGATCTTGCTAGGGCTTTTGACCTGCGCATCCTCGTCGGCATGGTAGAACCAGCCGGGCCGGATCGAGACGTTGGTCTCCGCTGGCCACCAGAGCGGCGCACCGCGCACGCCGGTATTGCCCTCGGTCTGGTCATAGGGGTGGTTCGGCATGGTCGGCCAGCACGGGTCTGCGGCATGGCCGTCCTCGTTCCCGACCCAGCGGATGTCCGCGCCCAGCGGATCGAAGGTGCAGGCATCAGGCTGCAACTGATGGACCAGCGCGATGATCGAGGGCCAGTTGTAATAGGCCGGAGCATCGATCTTTCGGGTTTCGCGCGCGCCGCCATAATAGCCGTCGCCGCCGTTCGCGCCGTCGAACCACACTTCGAACAGCTTGCCATAGCGCGTGCAGAGTTCGGTCAGCTGCGCGCGGTAATAGGTGATGTAGCTGGGGGTGCCGTAATCGGCGCGGTTGCGGTCCCATGGCGACAGGTACACGCCGAAGTTGATCCCGCCGCGCCGGCACGCCGCCTCCAGCTCGCCGACGATATCGCCCTTGCCGCCCTTGTACGGCGAATTGCGGATGCAATGTTCGGTCAGCATCGTCGGCCACAGGCAGAAACCGTCATGGTGCTTGGCGGTCAGGATCAGGCCGGTGAGGCCGCCGGCCTTGGCCGCCGCAACGATCTGATCCGGATCGAAATCGGTCGGGTTGAACAGCTTGGGGTCCTCGTCGCCATAACCCCATTCCTTGTCGGTGAAGGTGTTGATCGAAAAATGGATGAAGCCGTACTGGCGATGGTCGTGCCATTTCAGCTGGCGTGGCGAGGGCGTGGCGCCCCATGGCGCGGGCAGCGCGGTCGGTACCGGTGTGATCGCGGCGCGCGGCGTGCAGGCGGCGGCGCCGGCGATGAGGCTGTTGCCCATCAGGCTGCGGCGGGAAAGGGTCATTGCGATACTCCGGCGTCGTTTGCTGCGGGGAATAGGGGTTCGGGGATCAGCCAGGCCTGCGCGATCTGATGACCACGCCCGCCGCCGCCGATTCCGGGCAGGCGATGCCATTCGAGGGTGAGCGTGCCGGTGGCGGTAAGGCTTTGCGGGATGGCGGTTTCCACCGTCTCGCGGTCGCCCTGGCGCGGACGGGGCCCGTGCAGTTCGACACCGTTGCCGGTCAGCCGCATCGGCAGGGCGTAATCCTCGCCCGACCAGCGCGCGATCAGCCGGTAGCGGCGGTTCCGCTCCAAGCCGGTATAGCGCAGTCGCACCGGGGTTTCGTACAGCCCCTCGGCATAGCTCAGGTCCGCCATGCGCCAGCCCTGATCGGGGTAGTGATCGGCAACGCCATCGATCGCGCTTTCCATCGATTGCGGATCGGCGTCGAAGCCTGCCCCCCGCATCAGATGCGGTTCGGCGGTCGGGTCGCCCAGATCGTCGTACAGCGCCATGTCGCGCGTACGCCACGGATCGCCGATCTCCGCCAGCCGGGCAGCGGCGTCGGGATGGGGCAGGGCATCGGCGATGTCGGTTTCGACGGCGGTACGGTCGTTCAGCTGGATGGCGGCACGGTCGAGGTTCGCGCCGCGTTCCCAATTCGATGCGCCATGACGCGGGACCGACAATTGCATCCGTGCGCGCGTCCATAGCCGGTCGGCGATGGTGGTCAGGTCGGTGCGCAGCGGCACGACGATCGCCGGTTCGGGGCGAGCATAGGCGAAGCGCGCGGCGACGGCGGCGGCCTCCGCACCGATCGCCGGGGCCTGGCGCAGGGTATAAAGCGCCTCGGCCTGCGCGGCCTTCGCCGCGATCAGGCGGTGGCGGACCAGCGCGTCATAGGTCGCGCGGTAGCGATAGAGATCGATGCGCCAGTCGGCCCAGCGCGCCGGGCGGATGCCTGCCAACAGCGCCAGCGTCGCATCGATCCCGGTATTGGCCGACGGATCGCCGCGCCAGTTGCCCTCCAGCGCGGCCGGCACGGCGGCGAAGGCCGGGTCGCCGACGAACATCCGGGCATAGTCGTCGGCAACCTCCGCCGCGGTCGTTGCCAAGTTCCAGCCGAGGCGGAACCACTGGGTCACGTTCCAGTCGTCGTTGACCCCCTCACTATAGGTCACGAAGCCGCGCGTCTGCGGGGCGAGGTATGCGAAGATGCGCCGGGTCGCGGCGGGGCGCGGGTTCACCGGCTCACGGCCTTCGGTAAGGGCAAAGGCCGGGTGCCAGTCGGGGATCGGGAACTGCGCGTGCATCGTGTGCGCGGTGTCGGGGTAGGTCTCGATCGGGTACCGGCCAGCGATGCGGCGGCGATGCTCTGCGATGCTGTCGCGGGTCTGCGGGCCGACGAAGACGGCGGTCAGCCAGCGCGGGTTCTTTGCCAGCTGCGCGTGGAAGGCGTCGAGGCCGGCGGCGTCGAACCCCTGCGTCGACAACAGGACCTCGGCTTTGGGAAAACGCCGGCGCAGCGCGGCTGCGACGCGGCCGGCGACCGGGAACAGCCGGTCCGGCGCGGTATGGCCCGGATCGCCGCCGGGAATGTAGAGCGCGTCGAGCGCGGGCAGCTTCGCGGCCAGCGTGGTGAAGTCGGCAACTTCGGCATCGGCGCTGCCCGGCTTTTCGTAATCGCGCAGCAACGGGTAGAAGAGCGCGACGTCGATCCCCAGCCGATGCGTCGCCTGCGCGACCGCGATCAGCGTCTCGGTCGCGGGCAGGGGCGACAGGGGCGAGGTGGCGGCATCGTCCGACACGGGGGCTACGAACTGGATGCGGTTGCCGCCCAGCAGTGCGAAATCCTCGATCCGCCGGGTGAGCATGGGGATGGTCCACGCATCATAGCTGTTGTTCTTGGCGCGGTAGCCGATTTGGGTGCCGCGTACGGCCATGGCCGGCGCTTCGGCGATATGGGCGGGGGCGGTGAGGGTCAGGTTGTCGAGGTGGCGCAGCAGATAGCCGGCGGCGAACAGGCGCGCGCGGGTGGTGGCGGCGCGGATGGTGATGGTGCCGGGCGTGGTGTCGATCGCGAAGGCTTCGGGGGGGAGCTTTGCCGGCAAAAAGCGGATGGTGACTTCCGCGCATACTCCGTATCCCCGCGCAGGCGGGGATCCAGGGTGAGACTCACAGCCGTTGATTCTGTTTGGCTCTGGACCCCCGCCTGCGCGGGGGTACGGCTGGGGTTTGGACGACGGGCGCGGACACACCGTCCCGCGCTCCGCCAGCCGTTCGCGCAGGACCTGCGCCGCCGGGTCGGTCCCGACGACACAGGCCGCGTTCAGCGGCACCATTACCGGCGCGGCGGTGGCGAGGAGCGTGGCGAGGATCACCTGACGCCCGGCCGATCCTTGCGATCGCGGCCGAACGCCTTGTTCGGGGTCGCCGACATTTCGAACACCAGCCGCCCGCCCTTCACCAGATCGGCGTGCGCGATCCAGCTCTTTGTCCACGGACGCCCGTTCCAGGTGACGCTGCGGACATAGGGGCGGTCGGGGGCATTGCCGCGTGCCTCGACCACCAGCTTGCGCCCGTTGCCGACCTGCACCGTCGCCCGGTCGAACAACGGGCTGCCCAGCACATAGGTCGCGCTGACCGGATCGACCGGATAGAAGCCGAGAGCGGAGAGCAGGTACCATGCGCTCATCTGCCCGCAATCGTCATTGCCGATGATGCCGTCGGGACGGGCGTGATACATTTCGGTCAGCAGCCGGCGGACCATCGCCTGCGTCTTATAGGGCGCGCCGCAATAAGCGTAGAGATAGGCGACGTGGTGGCTGGGTTCGTTGCCGTGCGCATATTGCCCGACCAGCCCGGAAATGTCGGGCGGTGCGTCGGCGGGCAGTTCGGACGAGGCGGTGAACAGGCCGTCCAGCTTCGCCTCGAATGCGGTATCGCCGCCCATCGCCGCGATCAGGCCATGGACGTCGTGCTGGTTGAGGAACGTCGCCTGCCAGCTATTGCTCTCGGTATAGTCGCGCCACTTCTTGGAATGGCCGATGCCGTTCGGCGCGAAGGGTTCGGCCCAGCTGCCGTCGGCCAGCCGTGCGCGGGCGAAGTTCAGCCTGGTATCGAATACGTTGCGCCAGTTGCCCGACCGTTTGCGCAACCGCGCGGCGCCTGCGGCATCCCCCGCCGCATCGGCGATGAACGCGCCGGCATAATCGTCGTACGCAAACTCCAGCGTCTTCGACACGCTTTCGAAGATGCGGTCGGCCGGCGCATAGCCCAGTTCGTCATAGGCCTGCACGCCGATGCTGTTGTCGAGGTTCGGCGTGGTCCAGTCGAACGAGCGCTTCTTCACGCCCCCCCAGGCGGCGGCATAGTCGGCGGCGATGCCCTTCGCCCGTGCCTCCGCCATCACCGGCACCGCGTGCCAGCCGATCATGCAGCCGGTCTCGACGCCCTGCAGCGGCCAGACGGGGGGCCCGAACGGGCTTTGCTGCGTCTGGCGGATCAGGTCGCGGGTGAATTGTTGCGAACGCGCCGGCCGGATCAGCGTCTGCAAAGGGTGGAAGGCGCGATAGGTGTCCCACAGCGAATAGGCGCTGTACGCCGCCTCACCGCGCGGGACGGTATGCGTCTGGCGGTCGAGGCCGACATAGCGGCCGTCGACGTCGGAGAAGAGCGTCGGGCCGATCGAGGCGTGGTAGAGCGCGGAGGCTGCGACGGTGCGCTGTTGCGGGGTACCGCCGTCGAAGCGGATCAAAGCCAGTTCGCGCGCCCATGCGGCGCGGGCCGACCGGGCGTAACGGTCGAAGTCCCAATGCTTCGCCTCGGCAGCCAGATTGGCCTTGGCGCCGTTCAGGTCTACTGCCGAGATGCCGGTGCGGATTACGATCGGCGCGGCGCCGGCGTCGTCGTAATGCAGGACGGCCTTGACCCGCTTGGCCGCAACGCCCTTCGCGCCCGCCGGAACATCGCCGTCGCCGAAGAACTCGACCCGGTCGGGCTTGCGCGACAGCTGCATCGCAAAGAAGAT
>NZ_CAJYQD010000027.1 GCF_913776855.1 uncultured Sphingomonas sp.
GGGAGAGGCTTATGAAACCGGTTACTTGCGCGCGTAACCGGTTACAACCGTCGTTGTGCATTCCATTTCACTATCGTGACGGCTGTTGCGCAAACGTCACAGGTGACGCATCGGTCAGCCCTGGAGCGGCGGGGCCTGGCAATGGCGGGCGATAAACGCCTCATGGGTGGGCAGGCCGTTCGCCACCTCGGCGATCACTTCCTCGACCTCGCGCAGGAAGGCAGTAGTCTGCGCGTCGGGGATCATGTCGACCATCGGGTCGTACTGCGCGTCGAGCCCCTGCCCCAGCAGAACCTGCACCCAGCTCTCCTCGCGGAACAGCTCGGCCTTGCCGTGCATGAAAAAGCGTGCCGAGGAGCGGAACAGCTCGATCCGCTCGGCCAGGCTGTCGGGCACGTCCATATGGCGCAGATACTGCCAGAAGGGCGTGTCCTCGCGCAGCGTGACCTTGTAATGCGCGATGATGAAGTCGCGCACGTCGCGATATTCGAAATCAGTCTGGCGGTTATACTCGGCCATGTCCGCCGCGTGGAACCCGCGCCCCGGAAACAGCGCCAGCAGTCGCAGCAGTCCGGTCTGGATCAGATGGATGCTGGTCGATTCCAGCGGCTCCAGGAAACCGCCCGCCAGCCCCAGCGCGACGACATTCTTTTCCCAGGCGCGGATCCGCTTGCCTGGCCGGAACCGCACGGGGCGCGGGTCCCCGAGTGCTGGCGTATCGAGATTCGCCAGCAGGGTCGCCGCCGCGTCGTCGTCCGACACGAACCGGCTGCTATAGACATGGCCGTTGCCGGTCCGATGCTGCAACGGAATGCGCCATTGCCAGCCTGCACCATGCGCGATCGAGCGGGTATAGGGGGTCAGCGGCCCACTGCCCCGCGCGCTCGGCACCGCCAGTGCCCGGTCGCAAAGCAGCCACTGGCTCCAATCCTCATAGCCGACGCCCATCGCCTCGCCGATCAGCAGGCCGCGCATGCCCGAGCAGTCGATGAACAGGTCGCCGTCCACGGTGCGCCCATCGGCTAGCACGACATGATCGAGATGGCCATCGCTTGCCCGTCGGTTGGCAGCGACGATCCGCCCCTCGATCCGCTCGACCCCCGCCTTCTCCGCCCGCGTCCGGAGGTAGCGCGCATAGAGCGAGGCGTCGAAATGATAGGCATAGTCGATATCGGCGATGGGCGAGTTCGGATGCGCCGGATCGGGCATGGTGAAGCGGTTCATCCGCGCCGCCAACGTGTTCAGCGCATAATGATCGAAATGCTTCGCACGCCCCCGCGCCGCTTCCTTCAGCCAGAATTGATGGCAGTGCAGCCAGTAGAGGTCCTGCCCGATCTTGCCGAAACCGTGGATATAGCTGTGCCCCGGCGCGCGCCAGTTGCGGAACTCGATGCCCAGCTTGAAGGTCGCCTGGGTCGCGCGGACCATCTCGAACTCGTCGATCCCGGCCAGCCCGTTGAAGGTGCGGATGGCCGGAATGGTCGCCTCGCCCACCCCGATCGTGCCGATCTCCTCCGACTCGATCAGCCGGATCGTGTAGGCGCCGAGCAGCAGCCGAGAGAGCAAGGCCGCCGCCATCCACCCGGCCGTCCCGCCACCGACGATGGTGACGGTCTTGATCGGCGGATTGGAATGCGCCGCCCCCGTCATGCCGCACCCGCCGGGCTGGTCGCGCGGATCACCAATTCGGTCGCGATGGTCTGCGTCTCCAGCGCCAGCGTCCCGCCCTCCAGCGCATCGACCAGCCGGGCGACGGCGCGCTCGCCCATCTCGGCCAGCGGCGCGCGGACCGTGGTCAGGCCCAGATAACGGGCGAGTGGGATGTCGTCGAAGCCGGTGACCGCGACCGTGCCCGGCACATCGACCCGCCACTCGCGCAGCACGCTCAGGACGCCCAGCGCCATCATGTCATTGCCCGCGACAATGCCGTCGTAGCGCACGCCCCGTTCGGCGATCTCGGCCATCGCCGCCGCGCCCGAATCCTCGTGGAAATCGCCCTCTATCACGACCGGCTCCACCTCGGGGGCCAGTCGCGCCATGGCGGACAGATAGCCCTGCCGCCGCTCGTCCGCATCGATATTGCCGAACGGGCCCGAGACATGGACCAGCCGTCGCCGCCCCTGCGCAACCAGATGTTCGACGCTCGCCGCGATTCCCGCCGCATTGTCGATGTGGAAAGACGCGCGGCCCGGGCCGTGCTGGGAATTGATCAGGACGGCGGGCACGCCCAGCGGCAGCGCCTCGTCCAGCCCGCCCGCGACCAGTTGCGGCGCCATGACGATCAGCCCGTCGACGCGGCCGCGCATCGATCGCACCGCCTGCGCCGCCCGTTCGGCATCGGCATGCATGTTGGACAGCAGCAGGTGATAGCTGCGCGCCGTCACCTCGCGATCCATGCCGCGCACGATCTCGGAAAAGAACTCGCCATGCAGGTCGGGCAGGACGACACCGATCGCATGGCTGCGCGACAGCGACAGGCTGCGCGCACCCGCATGGGGGACATAGCCCAGCGACCGCGCGGCGGCCATCACCCGCTCGCGCGTGTCGGGATGCACGCTGCTATGTCCGTTCATCGCCCGCGACACCGAGGCGACCGATACCGCCGCCTCGCGCGCCACATCACGGATCGTGGCCGATGACTGCCTCACATTCCTCCCCTTCCCCGCAAAATGCGCGAGGAAACCCGCTATAGCATGTGTCGCATCTTGTGCGATGCCGATCGCCTGTGTAACCGGTTACACAATAGCGTCAACATCCATGCTGTAATGCGAAACGTCCAAACGTTCGCCGTGGTTTAGGGGAGTAGAAGGCCGATGTCCGACAACACCATTTCGCGCCGCGCCGCGCTGCTGGGCATGGGCACCGTCGCCGCCTGGGCGGCCAGCCCCGCCCGCGCGCTGCTGGCGCAGGGAGACGGCACCACCCTGTCCGCCTCGGTCGAGGCGATCCTGGCCAAGATGACGCTGGAGGAAAAGGCCGGGCAGTTGCAGCTGAACGCGGCCGCCTGGGGCGGCGGCGTCGCCACCGCGCTCAACCCGCCGTCCAACGGCCCCAGCTTCGAGGGACAGTTGGCCGATGCCATCGCGGGCAAGCTGACCGGCGTGTTCAACGGCAACGGCGCGGAGATGGCGCGGCGGATGCAGGGCGCGGTGATGCGCGATTCGCGCCTGAAGATCCCGCTGATCTTCGCCGCCGACGTCATCCATGGCCATCGCACCATCTTCCCGGTGCCGGTCGCCGAGGCCGCCAGCTTCGACCCCGACCTGGCGATGCGCACCGCGCGCATGGCGGCTTACGAGGCGGCGGGTGCGGGCATCGACTGGACCTTCTTCCCGATGGTCGACATCGCGCGCGACCAGCGCTGGGGCCGGACCATGGAGGGCGCAGGGGAAGACCCGATGCTGGGCCAGCTGTTCGCCATCGCCCGCGTCAATGGCTTCCAGGGCAAGAACCTGGCCGCCGACGATGCGGTCATGGCCTGCATCAAGCATTTCGCGGCATACGGCGCGGCCGAAAGCGGCCTCGACTACAACATCGTCGACATGTCCGAACGGACGCTGCGCGAAGTCTATCTGCCGCCCTATAAGGCCGGGTTCGATGCGGGCGCGATGAGCGGCATGGCCTCGTTCAACGAGATCAACGGCATCCCCTCGACCGGCAATCCCTGGCTGATGAAGCAGCTGCTGCGCGACGAGTGGAAATTCCCCGGCATCATCGTCTCCGACTATACCGGCGACGAGGAGATGATCGCGGCCGGTTTCGCCAAGGACGGCAAGGACGCGGCACGCATCGCCTTCCTGGCGGGCGTCGACATGAGCATGCAGTCGAACCTGTATGCGCTCCACCTGCCCAGCCTGGTGCGCGAGGGCGCGGTGCCGCAGGAGGTGCTCGACCGCTCGGTCCGCCGCGTGCTGGCGGTCAAGCAGATGCTGGGCCTGTTCGACGACCCCTTCCGCCGCATCGACCGCAAGCGCGAAACGGCCCGGTCGCGGACCAAGGCCGCCATCGCCCTATCGCGCGAGGCTGCGCAGAAGTCGATGGTGCTGCTGAAGAATGACGGCGACCTGTTGCCGCTCGACCCCGCCCGCAAGATCGCGCTGATCGGTCCCTTCGCCAGCGGCCAGCATGACCTGAACGGCCCCTGGGTGGTGTATGGCGACAATAACCAGGCGATTGATCTGGTGACCGGCCTGCGCGCGGCGGGCGCGAAGAACGTGACGGTCACGCAGGGCTCAGGCGTCGAGGAAGCGCTGCCCGGCGGGATCGAGGCGGCGGTCGCGGCGACGCAGGGCGCGGATGTCGTGGTACTGGCGATCGGCGAGAGCGAGAGCATGTCGGGCGAGGCGCAGTCGCGCACCTCGATCACCGTGCCCGCGCCACAAATGGCGCTGGCCGAGGCGGTGGCGAAGACCGGCAAGCCGATCGTCGTGCTGCTGAAGAACGGTCGCGGCCTGGCGCTGGAGGGCGCGGTCAAGGACGCGCCCGCGATCCTGGTCACCTGGTTCCTGGGATCGGAGACCGGTCATGCCATTGCCGACGTGCTGTTCGGCAAGGTCGGCCCCTCGGGCCGTCTGCCGCTGAGCTTTCCGTATGAAAGCGGACAGGAACCCTATTATTACGCGCACAAGGAAACCGGCCGCCCCGCCCCCGCCGGAGCGCGCGTGCCCTACAAGACCCAGTGGCGGACCGCGCCCAATGCCGCGCTCTATCCGTTCGGCCATGGGCTGACCTACGGCAAGGTCAGCTATGACGCCGCTGACGTGCCTACCAGCCTGGCCTGGGACGGGCGGATCACCGTGTCGGCGACCGTGACCAACACCGGCACGCGGGCCTGCGAGGAACTGGTCCAGCTCTACATCCGCGACCAGGTGGCCAGCATCACCCGGCCGGTGCGCGAGATGAAGGCGTTCCGCAAGGTCGCGCTGGCACCGGGCAAGAGCGAGCGGGTCAGCTTCACCCTGACCCGTGCCCAGCTCGAGTTCCTGGGCACCGATCTGCGCCCGACGGTCGAGCCCGGCACCTTCGACGTGTGGATCGCCCCCTCGGCACAGGCCGACGGTGCGCACGGCACGTTCGAGCTGGTAAAGTAAGTCCGTCACGGAACCTACCGCCCCCTTCCACCGAAGGCCCTAATGCGGTTTAGGAAGCTATGCAGCCCCTCTCCTCTATCCGGAGAGGGGCTGCATAAATGTCGATCGTCTTTCGGGATTTAGCCATGGTCACCGCCACCTGGCATCTCTAGACGGACCATCATGACGGATCAGACTGAGCGCGCCCCCATGCGCGCGGGCGAATATGTCGCCTTCATCGCGGCCTTGATGGCGGTCAACGCCCTGGGCGTCGACCTGATGCTGCCGGCGCTTGCCGATATGGGTCGCCAGCTGGGGATCGCCACCGCCAACCACCGGCAATGGATCATCACCGTCTATATGCTGGGCTTCGGCGCGGGTCAGCTGGTCTATGGCCCGCTCGCCGACCGCTATGGGCGGCGGCCGATCCTGCTGGTGACGCTGGCCGGGTTCGTGGGCGCCAGCATCTTTGCGGCGGGGTCTCAGACCTTTGCCGCGCTGCTCGGCGCGCGGGTGTTGCAAGGGCTGATGTCCGCCTCCACCCGCGTGCTGGCGGTGGCGATCGTGCGCGACCGGTTTTCCGGCCGCCAGATGGCGCGCACCCTGTCGATCGCCCAGATGATCTTCTTCCTGGTGCCGATCATGGCACCCAGCCTGGGCCAGGTGCTGCTGGGGTTCGGGCCGTGGCGGTTCATCTTCTACGCGCTGGCCGGTTTCGCCGCCTTCGTACTGGCCTGGTCGGCGCTGAGGCTGACGGAGTCGCTGCCCGTCGCGCGACGCTCGCCTTTGTCGCTGGTGTCGCTGAAGAACGCCTATCGCCTGACCCTGACCAACCGCTTCTCGGCGGGCTATGCGGTATGTGCGTCGATGACCTTTGGCGGGGTCATCGCCTTCGTCTCCTCGGCCCAGCAAATTTTCGTCGACGAGTTCGGCGCAGGCGACCGCTTCACCATCCTGTTCGCGCTATGCGCCTTTTCCATGGGCTGCGCGTCCTTTGCCAACAGCCGGTTGGTCGAGCGGCTGGGCACGCGGCTGATCTCGCAATCGGCGGTGCTGGGGCTGATCGCGCTGTCGGTGCTGCATCTGGGTGTCATCGCGGCGGGACACGAGACGCTGATCACCTATATGGTCTTCCAGGCGCTCAGCATGACGTGCATCGGCCTGTGCGGATCGAATTTCGGGGCGATGGCGATGGAGCCGGTCGGCCATATCGCGGGCACCGCCTCGTCGATCCAGGGCTTCATCACCAGCGTCGGCGCGGTCATCGTCGGCTCGGCGATCGGCCAAGCCTATAACGGCACCACCTATCCGCTGGCGATCGGCTATCTGGCCATCGGGCTGGGCGTGCTTGCGCTCGTCTATCTCATCGAGGACCGCCAGCTGTTCCGCGCCCGCCATGGTTAAGATGACAGGCCGTTCACTTGACACCGACCGGCGACGGGTTCTCCATCCGCGCCAACATCACCGGATCGCAGGACACTCATGAAGCGCTACGCGTTCGCCACCGCCCTTCTCGTCACCACCGCCGCCATCGCGCAAACGGGCCATCTGCCGGGCGTGGACAAGGCCTATATGGACCCCAGCGTGAAGCCGGGCGACAATTTCGACACCTATGCCAATGGCGGCTGGCGCAAGACCGCCGAAATCCCGGCCGACCGCTCGTCGATCGGCGTCGGGCTGGACGTGTCGCTGCGCGCCGAGGCCCGCACCGCCGCGATCATCAAGGGTGCCGCCGCGACCAAGGGCGCACCGGGCAGCGACCAGCAGCGTATCGCTGATTATTATGCCGCCTATACCGACACGAACGGTATCGAGGCGCGCGGGCTGACGCCGATCCAGGCGAGCCTTTCCGCCATCGCCGCAATCAAGGACAAGAGCGACCTGTCGCGCGCGATCGGCGCGGCGATGCGGTCGGATACCGACCCGTTCAACAACAACAATTACGCCAGCACCAATGACCTGTTCGGCCTGTTCGTCAGCCAGGACCTGAACCAGCCGACGCGCAACGTCCCCTATCTGATGCAGGGCGGGCTGGGCCTGCCCGATCGCGACTATTACCTGTCCGACAAGCCCGAAATGGCGGAGATCCGCACCGCCTATCAGACTTATCTGACCCAGCTGATGCAGCTGGCGGGGCTTTCCGATCCGCAAGCGCGCGCCGCCCGCGTCTTCGCGCTGGAGACGAAGATCGCCGCCGCCCAGACCGACATCATCGCCAGCCAGGACGCGCATAAGGGCGACAATCCCTGGACCCGCGCCGATTTCGATAAGCGCGCGCCGGGGTTGGACTGGACGGCCTTCTGGACGGCGGCGGGCCTTCCCGCCGGGCAGCGCGACTTCATCGCGTGGCAGCCGGACGCGATCACCAAGCTGTCGGCGCTGGTCGCCAGCGAGCCGCTGCAAAGCTGGCAGGACTGGCTGACCTTCCACACGATCAACCAGGTCACAAGCGTGCTGCCCAAGGCGATCGACGACGCCTCGTTCGGCTTTTACGGCCGCACCCTGACCGGCACGCCAGCGCAGCAACCCCGCGAGAAGCGCGGCATCGCGGTGGTCAACGGCGCGCTGGGCGAGGCGGTGGGCAAGATCTATGCCCAGCGTTACTTCCCCGCTTCGTCCAAGGCCGAGATTCAGACGATGGTGAAGAACATCGTCGGCGCTTTCGACCGGCGCGTCGCCGCGCTCGACTGGATGGCGCCCGCGACCAAGGCGGAGGCGCGGCGCAAGCTGGCCGTGCTGAAGGTCGGCGTCGGCTATCCCGACCATTGGTGGAATTATCCGAAGTTCGAGGTGCGCGCCGACGACCCCGTCGGCAATGCCCAGCGCGCCCGGCTCGCCCTGTACCGCTATCACCTGTCGAAGCTGGGCAAGCCGGTCGACCGCAGCGAATGGTGGATGACGCCGCAGACGGTGAACGCGGTCAACCTGCCGCTGCAGAACGCGCTGAACTTCCCGGCCGCCATCCTCGAAAGCCCCTACTTCGACCCGAAGTTCGACGCGGCCGCCAATTACGGCGCGATCGGATCGGTGATCGGGCATGAGATCAGCCACAGCTTCGACAATCTGGGCGCCGATTTCGACTCGACGGGCCGCCTGCACAATTGGTGGACGCCCGCCGATCTGAAGCGCTTCGAGGCCGCGGGCCAGGCGCTGGTGGCGCAATATAGCGCATACGAGGCGCTGCCCGGCCTGCACCTGAACGGTGAACAGGAACTGGGCGAGAATATCGCCGATGTCGCCGGACTGACCGCCGCCTATGAAGCGTACAAGGCCTCGCTGGGCGGCAAGCCCGCGCCGGTCATCGACGGGCTGACCGGCGACCAGCGCTTCTTCCTGGCCTTTGCGCAAGGCTGGCGGACCAAGATGCGCGACCGGGCGCTGCGCGCGCGGATCGCCACCGATGTCCACGCGCCCGCGCCGTGGCGCGTGCTGACCGTGCGCAACCTCGACGCTTGGTACGCACCATTCCACGTCCAGCCGGGCCAGGCGCTGTACCTGCCGCCCGAAAAGCGCGTCCACGTCTGGTAAGAAGGGCCCCCGGCCCGCCATCAGGGCGGGCCGGGACGAGCCGCATCAAAAGGCGAGTGTCAGCCCCATCTTGCCCGCCACGCCAGTATGGTCCTGCTGGCGCTCTTCGCCGACATCGACATTGACGGCGAAATAGCGGCTGCCACCCTTCAGCCGGACATTGCCCAGCCAGCCCGCCTTGCGCGCCTCGGGCGTCAATGCGAAGTCGCTGCCGCCCGCGAAGCTCGCCACCGTCGCGTCCATATGACTGCTGAGCAGCGCGCGGTCGCCGCCCTCGACCTCGACGCGCAGGAAGCCGCCGTCCTCGGGATCGGGCTTGCGGAAGTTGTAGCCCAGCGCCAGCGTCGTGTTGACGCCCGTCTCATAGGCGCTGCGCCCCGCCAGGATCAGGTCGAAGCCCGCGCCGCCGCCGGTTTCGGCATAGCCATTCTGGTTCAGCCGGACATAGTCGATCGTCGCCTGGGGCCGCAGGTACAGGCGGCCGATATCGAGCTGATAGGACAGGCCGCCCGCCGCGTCATAGGTCCGCCCACGCGAACGGCCATTGGCGGTGCGGCTGAAGGCGTTGCCCCCGCTGGTCCCGTTGAAGGTCCGGTTACCATCGAAGCTGATCGCGCCGATCATGCCGGTCGCAAAGGCGTGCAGCCCGCCCCACTGCCCGCGCCAGTACAAGCCACCCTTATATTCCTGGCTGGTCATCGCATCGGCATTGTCGACCGCGTCGTTAATGCCGATCAGATAGGCCACCGACACGCCCACCCGGCCAAAGTCGCCCAGGCCATGTTCCACGCCCCCGGTCAGGCCCCAGCCGCTGACGTCATACCCCGCGCTGCCGCCCGTACCCTTGCGGTCGGCCCAGGCGACCTGCTGCAACCAGCCCGCATAACCATTGTGGCGCAGCGGCGGCATTTCGGGATCGGCCAGGATGCGGTTGAGCGCGCGCGACGACAGGCTGACCGAATCGAAATGGCCATCGCCGAAATCGGGCAGCATCTGACGAAGCCCCGCCGCGACCTGCGTGCCATTGCCCCAGGACAGGAAGGTATCGCCCACCGCCGCGTCGCCCAGCGCGGCGGCATAGGCGGGGTCATAGACGCTCGCCAACGCTCCGTTTAGGCCAAGTTGCGCGGCGCTCTTGCGCGCGACGGTGACGATGACGGCATGGCCGGTGGCATCCGCGCCGAGCGTGCCGGTGAACAGATAAGGCAGGCTGAGATCGGCCAGCCCCAGATTGGCCGCACCGTTCAGCGTGCCCGCCTGCAGCACGGTATAGCTGCCGACCGCATTGTTCAGCGCGGTCGCCAGCACCGCGACCTGCGCCCCCGTGCCGATCGTCGCGGTGCCGGTGACGTCGAGCAGGCTGGCGGTGCCGTTCGTTCCGTTCACCGTCACGCCCAGCGTACCGCCGTTCAGCGTCAACGCGCCAATCGTCGTCGTTCCCGTGGCGCTCAGGTTCAACGTGCCGCCATTGATCGTGACGGCGGTGTTGCCCGCATGGGCGAGCCCGCCGGTAAAGGAGGAGGTGCCCGAGAGGCCCAGCGTCGAGGCGCCGCCCCCAAAATCGGCCATGCCGCTATAGGTCGCCGCCCCGGCCAGCGTCATCGCATTGCTACCCGCGCCGAAGGTGACATTGCCCGCCACCTTGCCCGCATTGATCGTCAGGCTGTCGGGGCCGCTGCCGAACAGGATCGCGCCGGTGATCGAAGGGGCGATGCTGCCGGTCGTCGGGAAATTCTGGGTGATGCTGGTCCCGGTCGCATTGGCCGACAGGTCCATCGCGATCGGGGTGCCCTGGCCATTGGCAAGGATAGTGCCGGTGTTCGTGATCGACGCCAGCGTGCCCGACAGGTCGCGCACCGCATAGCTGGTCGCGCCGGTGGCGGACAGCGCGGTGATCGAGCCGCTGTTGGTCATCGACCCGACCGAGGCGCCGGTGTCGATCAGCACCGCCGTCGATGCCTGCCCCGCGCCGCCCGCGCCGCTGGCATTGACGATGCCGCTATTGTCGAGCGCGGACGCGGTCGTGCCGCTGCCGATCCAGATACCCGTCGCGCTGGCGGCATTGGACACCGCGCTGACGCTGCCGCGCACGACCATGCCGCCGGTCAGCGCGGTGGTGCCGCCCAGGCCGCCGATATGCACCGCATTGGTCGCATTGCCCGCATAGACGCCCGAGCCGGTCGCGGTGCCATTGATCGCGACGCTATAACCGCCGGTGTCACCCGCAATCGCGCCGATCGTCGTCGCGCTGCCGGCCGACCCGATCTGAAGCGCGGGCGCACTGCCATAATTGGTCAGCGTGCCCGCCGTCGTCGTCGTGGTCGTTCCGTTGGTCGTCGTGCTGGTCGCCGCCGCGATGGTGACGCCGCCGCCGACATTGCCCGCAACCCACAGTGTCGGGCCGCCCAGCGCCAGATTCTGCGCGGTCAGGCTGGCCACGCTGGTCGGCAGTGTCACCGAGCTATAGCCGCTGGTCGCCATCGTCGCGGTCACGTTCACCGCGCCGGACACCGCCCCGTTCAACACCGTCGCACTGCTGCCCGTGCCATAGGCGGAGATCGAACCGCCCAGCGTCACGTCACCGTTCACCGCGCCGGTGACAATGCCATAGCTGGCATCGCCGTATACCGTGGTCGTGCCGCTATGGACCAAGCTGCCGTTCAATGGTCCGCCGAGCGCGATGCCCGCGCTGGTGTTGCCGTTGACCGTGATCGTGCCGCTATTCGTGATCGTGCCGTTGAACGCGCCCAGCGTCTGGATGCCGAACCGGGCCGCCCCTTGCGCATACGGCCCGTCGAGCACGCTGTCGCCATTGGTATCGGTGCGCGTATAGCTTTCGGTCAGCGCGATCGAGCCGCTGTTGGTGATCCCGCTGGTGACACCGGGATTGGCCAGGATGCCGATACTGTTGCTGATGTCTTTCGACGTGATCGAACCGGCATTGGACACGGTGGCGTTGCTATCGATGGTGACGGCCGCTCCCGCCCCGCCCGGCGTGACCGACCCGCCGCTGGCGATCGCCACATTCCCCGCGGTCGAGGTCGCGAGCGGAGTGGTGGTCGCGCCGCCCACGGTCGTATCGGCCAGCGCCGGGGTAGCGATCAGACCAAAGGCCACGGTCGAGAGATAACGGATCGTCCTTTGCGCCACGCGGAACCCCAGTGTTGCGGCGGATGATCCGCCTGGAAAGAATACAGGCCCGCCACACAGCCAGACCAATTCCCGCCCCTAAGTATCGCAGCGATAGAGCGTCAAATTAAAAGGCTGATATATTCAACATCTACAGATTACATCTTCATCATGTCAGTTTTCGTAAAATTTCTTTCCTATATTATCATGCTATATTTGTATCAAAATGTCTCGAGCTGTCGCAAAACTTCCGAGACAGGATTTGGTCGAGCCGACATTTCCCCGGCCGGGGTCTGGCGTGGGCGGCGCGGGCGTGCCACACCCCCTTTGCACGTCATAACAAGGGGTTGGGAATGCGCGTCGGAACTCGTTTGGTCTCGGTCTTCCTGGCAACCAGCGCGGCCGTCACGGCCCCCGGCCTGGCACAGGCGCAAACATCCGGCACCCCCTATCACCGCGCGCCCGACGCCATCGCGAAGGCACTGGAAACGCCGCCGACCCCGGCGGTCGCGCTCAGCCCCGATCATCGCACCATGGCGATCCTGGGCCGCGAGAACCTGCCCTCCATCGCCAATCTGTCGAAGCCGATCCTGCGGCTGGGCGGATACCGCATCGACCCCGCCACCAACGGCCAGGCCGAGGTGCGCGTCGCATGGCTGAACGCGCTCAGTTTCCAGGATGTGGCGAGCGGCCGGACGGTCGCGGTCCAGCTGCCCCAAGGCACCCGCTTCGCCGCGCCGGACTGGTCGCCCGATGGCGCCCACCTGGCCTTTTACGTGCAGGAGCCGAACGGCCTCTCGCTCTGGGTCGCCGATCGCGACGGATCGGCCCGGGCGATCGCCAAGGGGCTGAACGGCACGTTTGGCACGCCCTTCGCCTGGACGCCCGACAGCCGCGCACTGATCGCCTATATGGTCGCGCCCAACCGTAGCGCTCCGCCCGCCGCCGACCCGACCCCGGCAGGCCCGATCGTACAGGAAAGCCATGGCCGCACATCGGCGGCGCGAACCTATGAGGACCTGCTCGGCGATGCGCATGACGAGGCGCTGTTCGACTATTATTTCACAGGCCAACTCGTCCGGGTCGACCTGTCCGGTGCCGCCCAAGCCATCGGCGCGCCGGGGCTGATCGCGGACTTCAGCGTCTCGCCCGATGGCCGCTACCTGCTGACCGAGCGGCTGAAGCGCCCCTATTCCTATCTTCTTCCTGCGCGCTTCTTCCCAACGGAAATCGCGGTCGCCACGATCGAGGGGCAACCGGTGAAGACGCTGGTCGACCGGCCGCTTGCCGATGATCTGCCGGTCGATTTCGATGCGACCGTCAAGGGCCCGCGGGACGCGGTATGGCGCTCGGACGCGCCCGCCACGCTGGTCTGGGCCGAGGCACTCGATGGCGGCAACCCCAAGGCCAGGATCGCCTTTCACGACAAGGTGATGATGCAGGCCGCCCCCTTCACTGCCGAGCCGGTCGAGCTGGCAAAGACCCCTGCCCGCTATGCCACGACGATGTGGGGCGATGACGACTTTGCGATGGTCGTCGACCGCGAATGGCGCTCGCGCACCGAACATCGGCTGGCGGTGTCCCCTGCCCGTCCCGGCGAGCCCCGCATGCTGCTGACCCGCAATTACCAGGACCAATATGGCGACCCCGGCCGCCCGGTCCTGGAGGAGAATGCGGCGGGCAAGCCGGTGATGCGCTTCACGCCCAAGCACGACGCCGTCTATGTCACCGGCGAAGGCGCGACCAAGGCGGGGGCCTTCCCCTTCCTGGCGACGATGCCCCTCAGCGGCAGTGAGCAGACCCGGCTGTGGACGGCCAAGGCTCCTTATTACGAAAGCGTCGTCGCGATGCTCGACGATCAGGGACAGCGCATCCTGACCCGGCGCGAAAGTGCGACGCTGGTCCCCAATTACATGATCCGCTCCGTAAAGGGCGGCGGCGTGAAGCCGGTCACCCGCTTCACCGATCCCGCACCGGTCTTTGCGGGCGTGTCCCAGCGGACGATCACCTACACCCGCGCCGACGGGCTGCCGTTGTCGGGCTCGCTTTATCTGCCCGCCGGTTATGATGCGAAGCGCGACGGGCCGCTGCCGACGCTGCTTTGGGCCTATCCGGCCGAATATACCGATGCGAAGGTCGCCGGGCAGACGGTCGATCAGGGCAATCGCTTCGTGCGGCCGCGCGGGATCAGCCATCTGTTCCTGCTGACCCAGGGCTATGCCATCCTCGACAACCCCGCCATGCCGATCATCGGCGAGGGCGGCGCGGAGGCCAACGACACCTATGTCCAGCAGCTTCAGGCCGATGCCCAGGCGGCGGTCGACGCGGTCGTCAAGCTGGGCGTCGCCGACCGGTCCCGCATGGCGGTGGGCGGCCACAGCTACGGCGCGTTCATGACCGCCAATCTGCTCGCCCACACCAAGTTGTTCCGCGCGGGAATCGCCCGGTCGGGCGCATACAACCGCACCCTCACCCCCTTCGGCTTCCAGGCCGAACAGCGCACCTATTGGCAGGCGACCGACACCTATTCGAAGATGAGCCCCTTCACCTATGCCGACCGGATCAAGGCGCCGATCCTGCTGATCCATGGCGGCGCCGACGACAATAGCGGCACCTTCCCCATCCAGTCGGAACGGATGTACGCCGCGCTGAAGGGGAATGGCGCTACGGTGCGCTATGTCGTCCTCCCCAACGAGCCGCATGGCTATCGCGCGCTGGAGTCGACCGAAGAGACGCTGTGGCAGATGACCGACTGGCTCGACCGCTACGTCAAGCCACCGGTCCCTGCTGCGCCGCCCGCCGCGCGGTAAGTACCGCAACGGCGCGCGACGCGTGATGGTAGAGAAGTCGAGAAATGCTGGTCGTGGCGCTGGTTTGCAGTCCGAACCGATACGCAATGCCGCCTTTTTCGATGCTGGATACGAGACGATCGCCGCACATGGTCGGGCTCGCCGGGCTGTGGCGAACGCGAAATTGTGCGTGGATCGAGCTGGCATGCTAGAGGCCGCCGTATGGCAAAATCCCAAAGCAACACCGGTACGGTCAGCGTCGATGGCGACCAATATGATTGGCGGCTCCAGCGTGAGCCGCATCTTTCCGATGACGAAGGCTGGAAGGGGATGACCATTTCCCTGGTTCAGCAAAACACCAAGCGCGAAGCGTGGGTCGAGTTTCCGGCACCCAAGCGGCTCTTGAGGGGTTTGCCGCCCGGTCGCCTGCAGCTTGATGATGCAACGATTTCGCGCTGCGTGCGGGCCGCTCTGGCAGCGGGTTGGGAACCCATGTCGCGGGGCAAGCCGGTGGTGTTCACGGTCGACGCCGAAGGCAACTGACCCCAGGTCCACCACCCTGCGGCGTTCGGGATCACACCGTCCAATCGGGGGTCAGACACCTGACGCACCAGCAAGTGGCAAAGCAGGCACGGGACGATGAGGAGAGGCCGAGAAGGATATCGCGTCGCGGTCGAGAAAATCGAACCCAATGCCCATCCGTCAACAGGACGGACATAGAAATGGTACGCCCAAGATGGAAGCAATGGACACGCGGACCGTACCTGAAGCTGCTACCTCACTGACAGAATTGCGAAATCCTTCATGTCGCCTTCCGTGATGAGCGGGACGCATCAAGACATGACGGATTATCGCTTGGCCGCGCTCGTAACGACATGGCACGCTTTGCTCCTGTCGTCCTGGAGAGCCGCCATGTCCCGTCTGTTTTCCGTTCTTGCCCGGCCCCTGCTGGCCGTCGCGCTGTTCGCCGCCCTCCCCACCGCCGCGATGGCGGGCGAGCCGGGGGACCGGATCGACGGATCGCCGGTCATCGAGAAGCTGGACGTCGCCACCATGCCTTCCGGCAAGACGCGTTTGTGGCTGCGGGTCGACGACAATGAGATCGGACAGGGCTATTATGTGCCGATCATCGTGGTGAAGGGGGCGCAGCCCGGTCCCCGCTTCCTGCTCACCGCCGGCATCCATGGCGACGAACTGAACGGCATCGGCGTGATCCACCAGTTGGTCGAAGGGCTCGACCCGGCGACCATGAAGGGGACGCTGATCGCCATGCCGGGCCTCAATGCGCCGGGCCTGCGCAATTCGACGCGCGCTTTTACCGGCGGCCACAATGGTTCGGGCGAGAATCTCAACCGCCTGATTCCGCGCGATCCGCATGTGCAGGGCGATGAAGGCAATGCGGCGCAGCGTTATGCCCGGCGGCTATGGTCGCGCGTCTTCACCGGCAACACCGATTTCGCGATCGACCTGCATACCCAGTCGCGCGGGGGTGCCTATCCGGCCTATGTCTTCGTCGCGACCCCGGTCGCCAAGCGGATCGCGATGATGCTGCGACCGGACAGTGTCTATGTGAATGCGGGCATCGACGGCGCGGTGGAGGACATGCTGAATGCCAATGCCATCCCCGCCGTCACCTATGAGCTGGGCGGTGCGGAGGTGTTCGACAACGCGATGATCGCGCGGGGCCTGCGCGGCGTGCGCAATGTGATGATCGACCGGGGGATGCTGCCGGGCAAGCCCGATATCCGCGATCCGGAACCCTTTCTCGGCAATGTCGTGACCAATGTCGACAGCCCGCGCGGGGGATGGGCGCAGCTGCGCGTGAAGTTGAACCAATATGTGAAGAAGGGCGATGTGCTCGCGGTCGTGACCGATCCGTTCGGCCGGACCATCGCCACGCTGACCGCGCCGCTCGACGCGCGGGTTGCGGGCCTGGGCACCGATCCACGGACCCAGCCGGGCGACATGGTCGTCCGCCTGCTGTCCTGGGACGACAGCCTGCCGTGCAAGCGCGACGGGTGCCCGTCGACCGTCACCCCGATCAAGGCACGCTAAGCCCGTCTTCTTCATTCCCATTGCTCATCAACAGATGATGGCAATGCGTTTGTTCATGGTTCTTCCAGGGGCCAAATAGGGCGGCAGCCTGACCCGCCAGTGCATTCCCGAATCCGTAATAGGAGCCGTCATGACCGATCCCCTGATGAACCTGTACAACCGCGCACCGATCGCGGTGGATCGTGGTGAGGGCGTGTGGCTGATCGATACCGAGGGGCGGCGCTATATCGACTGTGTGGCAGGCATCGCGACCGACGCGCTGGGCCATGCCCATCCCGCTTTGGTCGCCGCGCTGACCGAACAGGCGGGCAAGCTGTGGCATGTCTCGAACATCTTCCGCATTCCGGGGCAGGAAGCGCTGGCGCAGCGGCTGGTCGATGCGTCGTTCGCCGATTGCGTGTTCTTCGCCAATACCGGCACCGAAGCGGTCGAATGCGCGATCAAGACCGCGCGCCGCTATCATCACGTCAACGGCCAGCCCGAGCGGATCGACATTATCGGCTTTGCAGGCTCGTTCCACGGCCGCACCTATGCCGCGATCAACGCCTCGGGCAATGCGGGCTATATGGAAGGCTGCGGCCCGCGGCTGCCGGGCTTCGTCCAGCTGTCGATCGACGATACGGCGGCGATCGAGGCCGCCATCGCCAGCCCGACCACCGCGGCGGTGATCGTCGAGCCGGTGCAGGGCGAGGGCGGCGCGCGCGCGCTACCCGGCGAATGGCTGCTCCGCCTGCGTGAGCTGACCCGCGAGCACGGCGTGCTGCTGATCCATGACGAGGTGCAGAGCGGCATGGGCCGCACCGGCAAGCTCTTCGCGCACCAGTGGTTCGATGGCGCGGCACCCGACATCATGGCGCTGGCCAAGGCGCTGGGATCGGGTTTCCCGGTCGGCGCTTGCCTCGCCACGACCGAGGCGGCGAAGGGCATGACCCCCGGCGTCCACGGCACGACCTTCGGCGGCAATCCGCTGGCCATGGCGGTCGGTATCGCCGCGTTCGACACCATCGCGAAGGAGGAAACCCTCGCTCATGCCCGTGCGGCCAGCGCCGATTTCTTCGAGCGGCTGGAGGCGCTGCGTGGCCGTTTCCCCGATGTGATCGCCGAAGTGCGTGGCAAGGGGCTGCTGATCGGTCTCAAGATGATCCCGAACAATCGCGAGTTCATGGGGATCGCGCGCGACCATGGCATATTGGTCGCGGGCGGCGGTGAGAATTGCGTCCGCCTGCTGCCGTCGCTGCTGATCTCTGCGCAAGAGATTGCCGAGGCGGTCAACCGGCTGGAAGCGGCGTGCGTCGCGGCGCGCGGGCTGATGGCGAAGGCGGCATGAGCGTGTTGACCTCCACCTGCCCGGCGACGGGCGACACCGTCTGGACCGGTCCGGTCGCCAGCGGCGCGGATGTCGATGCAGCGGTCGCCCGCGCCCGTGTGGCGTTTCGCGATTGGCGGCGCACCTCGGTCGCGGAACGGGTGGCGATCGCGCGCGCCTATGCCGCCGTGCTGAAGGCGCACACCGCCGACCTCGCCGAGCTGATCGCGCGCGAAACCGGCAAGCCGCTGTGGGAAGCCACGCAGGAAGTCGGCACGATGGTCGGCAAGGTCGAACTGTCGATTGCCGCCCAGGCCGAGCGCGCGGGCGAAAAGCGCAGCGCGATGCCGTTCGGTGAATCCGTCCTGCGCCACCGCCCGCACGGGGTGATGGCGGTGCTGGGGCCGTACAACTTCCCCGGCCACTTGCCCAACGGCCATATCGTGCCCGCGCTGCTCGCCGGGAACACGGTGGTGTTCAAGCCGTCAGAACTGACCCCGGCGGCCGGCGCGGCGATGGCGGACGCCTGGAGTGAAGCCGGTCTGCCCGAAAACGTGTTGCAGGTCGTACAGGGCGCGCGCGAGACCGGCGCGGCGCTGGTCGCGGCGGACATCGACGGGCTGCTCTTCACCGGATCGGCGACGACCGGCGCGCATTTCCGCCGCGCTTTTGCCGAGCGGCCCGATGTCATCCTGGCGCTGGAACTGGGCGGCAACAACCCGCTGATCGCGTGGGACGGGGACGTGACCGAGGTGGCGGCGCTGATCGTCCAGTCCGCCTATATCACCACCGGACAGCGTTGCTCCTGCGCGCGCCGCCTGATCCTGCCGACCGGCGCGTTCGGCGATGCGGTGGTGGAGGCGGTTGCCGCGCTGATCCCGCGCCTACCCATCGGTCGCTGGGACGAGAACCCCTATATCGGCCCGCTGATCTCCGACGCCGCCGCCGCGACCGCCCGCCGCCAAGTCGCTGCACTGGAGGCGGCCGGGGCGCGTGCCATCGTGCCGTTCGGCGGGATCGAAAGACGCAGCGCGGCTTTCGTGACGCCCGCGCTGCTCGACGTGACCGGCGTGGCCGTGCCCGACGAAGAGATTTTCGCGCCGGTGCTGCAGGTCGTCCGCGTCGCGGACTTCGACGCCGCCATCGCCGCCGCGAACGATACCCGCTTCGGCCTGTCCGCCGGACTGCTGACCGACGACGATGCGCTATGGGAGCGTTTCGTGCTCGATGCGCGCGCGGGCGTGGTCAATCGCAACCGCCCGACCACCGGTGCGGCGGGCGCGCAGCCCTTTGGCGGGATCGGCGATTCGGGCAATCACCGCCCCAGCGCCTATTATGCCGCCGACTACTGTGCCTATCCGATGGCGAGCTTCGAGGCCGGTAGCGCGACGGGCAACTGGGACGCGCTGAAGCCGGTATTGGGAGCCGGCGCGGCGTGACGATCGTCCTGCGGGCCGCTGGCGGGCATGACCTGTCGGCGCTCTATGCCATGGCGCAGACCACCGGCGGCGGGTTCGTCAACCTGCCGCCGGACAAGGCCAAGCTGGCCGAGCGACTGGCCGCCGCCGATGCCGCCTTCGCGCGCGACACCGACCGCTTCGGCGTCGACCGGTTCCTGTTCGTGCTGGAGGATTTGGGCAGCCAGGCGATCCACGGCACCTGCCAGATCTTCTCGCATATCGGCACCGACGCGCCCTTCTACAGCTATCGCATCGACCGGCACGGCGCGGACCATGCCGTGCTGGGCCGGTCGGTCGATCACACGACGCTGACCATCTGCACCGACCATGCCGGGTGCAGCGAGGTGGGCGGGCTGTTCCTGCGCGCCGATGCCCGTGCGGGCGGGGCGGGCACCTTGCTGGCACGCAGCCGCTATCTGTTCATCGCGATGCACCGCCCGCGCTTTGCCGACCGGACCATCGCCGAATTGCGCGGCGTGGTCGACGAGGCGGGCGAGGCGCCCTTCTGGGACGGGATCGCCGCGCGCTTCTTCGGCATGGGCTTTGCCGCGGCCGATGCGTTCAACGCGGAGCATGGCACCCATGTCCTGGCCGGCCTGATGCCGACGACGCCGGTACTGCTGGCGATGCTGCCCGACAGCGCGCGCGCCGTGCTGGGCGTGCCGCATCCCTCCGGTCGCCCCGCGCTGCGGCTGCTGGAGAAGGAGGGGTTTCGCCATGACCATTATGTCGACCTGTTCGACGGCGGCCCGACCGTGACCGCCGCGACCGACGACATCGCCACCATCCGCGCGGCGCGCACCGCCATCGTCCGCGCGGTGGGGCAAAGCGACGACGCCACGCCAGCCATCGCCGCCGCCGGTCGGCTGGCTGGGTTTCGCGCCTGTTTCGCGCGCATCGCGCGCCATGACGACGGCATCCTGCTTGACCCCGACGCCGCCCGCGCGTTGCATGTCGGGATCGGCGATACCCTTACCCATGCCCCGCGCTGACCCTATCTGTCCGAGGTGACCATGACCCAAAGCTTCACAGCCCCCGACGCGATCCGCACCCGCTTTTCCGAAGCCATGTCGGCGATGTACCGCGCTGAGGTGCCGCTATACGGCGACCTGCTGTCGATCGTGGCCGAGGTGAACGCGCAGGTGCTGACCGACCGCCCCGAACTGGCGGCGGAAATGGCGGCGGCGGGCGAACTCGACCGGCTGGACGTCGAACGCCACGGCGCGATCCGGCTGGGCAGCGCGGCGGAACTGCACAGGATGCGCCGCGCCTTTGCGGTGATGGGAATGCATCCGGTCGGCTATTACGACCTGTCGGTGGCGGGCGTGCCGGTCCATTCGACCGCCTTCCGCCCGGTTGACGACGCCGCGCTCAACGCCAATCCGTTCCGCGTCTTCACCTCGCTGCTGCGCCTCGAACTGATCGAGGATGAAGCGTTGCGCGCCGAGGCGGAATCGATCCTGTCGACGCGGCAGATCTTCACGGACGAGGCCATCCGACTGATCGAACGGGCCGAGGCGCAGGGCGGGCTGGACACCGCCGATGCCGACCGCTTCGTCGCCGCGCTGCTCGAAACCTTTCGCTGGCACGGCGATGCGCGGGTCGACGCCGCGACCTATGACCGGCTCCACGACGCGCACCGACTGATCGCCGATGTCGTGTCGTTCCGCGGGCCGCATATCAATCACCTGACCCCGCGCACGCTCGACATCGACGCGGCGCAGGCGGCGATGCAGGCGCGCGGGATCGCGGCGAAGGCGGTGATCGAAGGGCCGCCGCCACGCGCCGTCCCGATCCTGCTGCGCCAGACCAGCTTCAAGGCGATCGAGGAGGGCGTGACCTTCCCCGGCGACCGGCCGGGTCATCACACCGCCCGCTTCGGCGAGATCGAACAGCGTGGGGCGGCGCTGACCGCCAAGGGACGCGCGCTGTACGACCAATTGCTCGCGACCGCGCGGGGGGAGCAGGGATCGCAGGGCGACAGCTATGCCGACCGACTGGCCCTCGCCTTCGCCGCCTTTCCCGATACGCCGGAGGCCTTGCGCGAACAGGGGCTGGCCTGGTTCCGCTACGACCTGACCGAGGCCGGGCAGCGGCTGGTCGCGACCGGCGTGCAGCCGGCGGGCGATATCGATGCATGGCTGGCGGCGGGCTATGTCCGTGCCCAGCCCATCGTGTACGAGGATTTCCTGCCGGTCAGCGCGGCGGGCATCTTCCAGTCCAATCTGGGCGGCACCGAACAGCGCAGCTATGCCGCGTCCGCCGCGCAGGCCGCGTTCGAGGAAGCGCTGGGCGACACGGTGCAGGACGAACTGGCGCTCTATGCCGAGGCGCAGGCACGGTCGATCCAGCAGGTGCAGGACGCGTTGTGCGGAGTGGCAGCGGCCTGATGGGGTCGGTCGCGAACCTGCTGCGCCGCCTCGACCAGGCGGGCTTTGCCGGTGATGCCGAGGACGGCATCGGCGCGCGGCAGGTCGCATCGACCGACAACAGCATCTATCAGGTTCGCCCGGCGGCGATCGTCTATCCCTGCACCGGCGAAGACGTGACCCTGCTGGTCCGCACCCTTGCCGATACCGGCCTGTCGCTCACGCCACGCGGCGGCAATACCGGCACCAACGGCCAGTCGCTGAACGACGGGATCATCGTCGATTTCGCCCGTCATATGCGCGGGATCAGTGCTTTCGATCCCGAGACGAACACCGTCACGGTCGAACCCGGCGTCGTGCTGGACCAGCTGAACGCCTTCCTCAAACCGCATGGCCGCTTCTTTCCGCCGATGGTGTCGACCGCCAGCCGCGCGACGATCGGCGGGATGGTGGCAACCGATGCATCCGGCAAGGGATCGCGCCGCTGGGGCAAGACGTCGGACTATATCGCCGCGATCGACCTGACCCTGTCGGACGGCACGCCGTGGCGCGCCGAACCGATGACGCGCGCTGAGGCCGAGAGAATCGCGGCGGGCGACGGCATCGTCGCCGACATCCACCGCGAAGCGCTGCGCATCGTGACGGAGCGCGCCGACGATATCGCCGCGATCTTCCCGGAGATGAACCGGGGGCTGACCGGCTATAATTTGCAAAAGACCTGGGACGCCGCCGCCGACCGGTTCTTCCTTGGCTATCTGCTCGCCGGGTCGGAGGGGACGCTGGCGATCACGCGCTCGATCAGCTTGCGGGTCGCGCATCGCCCAAAGAAGCGCGCGCTGGCGGTCATCCGCTATGCCGCCTTCGATACCGCGATGCGCGACGTACAGCGGCTGATCGCCGCCGATCCGGTCGCCATCGAAATCCTCGACGACAAGGTGCTGGGCGTCGCGCGCAGCGACATCATCTGGTCGAGCGTCGAGGGGCTGCTGGGCGGGGCGAGCGACGCGCCGGTGGCGGCGATGAATTTCGTCGAATTCACCGCCGACGACGATGCGACCATCGACGCAGGGCTTGCCGCGCTCGCCGATATCGGACCGCAGGGTGACATGCGCATCGTGCGCGACGATGCCGCCATCGGCCAGCTCTGGACCTTGCGGGAGAAATCCGTTGGCCTGCTCGCCCGGCTGGGTGGCGCGCGGCAGGGCATTCCCTTTGTCGAGGACACCGCCGTCCCGCCGGAAAAGCTGGCCGATTTCGTCGCCGAGTTTCGTGCGCTGCTCGACGGGCATGGCCTTAACTATGGCATGTTCGGCCATGCCGATGTCGGCTGCCTGCACGTCCGCCCGTTTCTTGACCTGCGCGATCCCGCACAGGCCGCGCTGATCCGGCCGATCTCCGACGAAGTGGCGCGGCTGACCAAATCCTATGGCGGGTTGCTGTGGGGCGAACATGGTCGCGGCTATCGCGGTGAGTTCTCGCCGCTGTTCTTCGGCAGCCTCTACCCCGAACTCCAGGCGCTGAAAGCGGCGTTCGACCCGCATAACCGGCTCAACCCCGGCAAGCTCGCCGCGCCCGCCGGGCAGCCGATCGACCGGATCGATGGCGTACCCTTGCGCGGCGAGGTCGACCGACGGATCGACGCGACGCGCTCCAAGGACTTCGACCGCGCGGTGGCGTGCAACGGCAATGGCGCGTGCTTTGCGTGGGACTCGCTCGACGTGATGTGCCCGTCCTACAAGGCGACGCGCGACCGCGCGCAGTCTCCAAAGGGCCGTGCGTCGTTGTTGCGCGCCTGGGCCCGGTTGGATTCGATCGCCGAGCCGACCCCGGCGGAAGTCGCCGAACGCGATGCGCTGGCCGCCGATACGCAGGCGTCGCTCGCCACCTGTCTGTCGTGCAAGGCGTGTACGACTTTGTGCCCGGTGAAGGTCGACGTGCCGACGATGAAGTCGCGCTTCGCCGAGCGCTACTGGGCCAAGCGCACCCGCCCGCTGCGCCACCGCGTCGTCGCGCAGATGGAAGCCATGCTCGCCGCCGCGCGCAAAATGCCCGGGATCGCCAATGGCGTCGCCAGCAGCGACCGCGCGAAAGCAGCGCTGGAACGCACGCTCGGTTATGTCGACTTGCCCGCCTTCGCGGTGGCGGACCCGCACACCCTTCCGCCTGTCGTGTCGAAGGCGAAGATCGACGCACTGCCAGCAGACGCGCGGGCGAACATCGTCATCCTGGTCGAGGACAGCTTCACCGCCAGCTTCGACGGCCCGCTGGTCGCTGCCGCCGGGCGGGTGCTGGCGGCGTGCGGCTATACCGTGCTGCGCCTGCCGCCGCGCAGCAATGGCAAGGTGCTGCACCTGTTGGGAATGCGCGACCGCTTCGCCCGCATCGCCGCCAAGCGCATGGCGGAGGCGAAGGCGTTTGCCGATCTGGGCGTCCGGCTGGTCGGGCTGGATGCCGCCACCGCGCTGATGTTCACCCAGGAATTTGCCGAGATGACCGGCACCAGCGTCGATGTCGCCGGGCTGGAGACCCTGCTGGCCGAGGAGGTTCGACAGGGCCGCGTGCCCGCCGCCGTCCGCGCCGTTCCGCCGCAACGCCTGCTGGGCCATTGCACCGAACAGGCGCTCCGCCCGCAGGCGCTGGCGCTCTGGGCGGAGGCGCTGGCCGGGTTCGGCATCGCCGCCCAGCCGACCAAGACCGGTTGCTGCGGTATGGCCGGACTGTTCGGGCATGAGGCGCAGAACCAGACGCTATCGCGCGATATCTTCGCACTCAGCTGGGCAGACGTGACTCGCGACGACGCGATGCTCGCCACCGGTTTTTCCTGCCGTTGCCAGACCAAGCGCCTGACCGGCCGCCGTCCGCTGCACCCGGTCGAACTAATCGACCGGGTGCTGGCGGGGTAGCACCCGCTACCGCCGCAAGCGCGTCGCCAGCACGACCGCCGACATCGTCCGTCCGATCCCTTCCATGCGCCCGATCGCGTCGATCACATCGTTCAGCCGCTCCAGGCTGGGCGCCTCGACCATGGCGATCAGGTCATATTCGCCCGCAATGGCATAGACGCCGGTCAGCTCGGGGATCGCGGCCAGCGCCTCGTTCGTCTCGTCCAGCAGCTTGGGCAGAGTCGTCATCATCACATGCGCGCGCACCATGCGCCGGTCATGCGCCTCGCCCAGCCTGACGGTATAGCCGTCGATCGTCCCGTCCTGCTCCATGCGCGCGATGCTGGCATAGACATGCGCGCGCGACACGTTCAGCACATGCGCCAGTTCGGACACCGGAACGCGCGAATCCTGCCGCAACAGCGCCAGCAATCGCGCGTCCAGCTCACGCTTCGACGGGTGGGGGTTATCGGCCGACATCCATTTCTCCCGCATAGATGGCGGTACGTGGGGATTGGTCATCCGATACGCTACCACGATACATGCCATCGGTATTCATGGCGAAGGCGATATGCCCGCGGCCGTCCATCGCGATCAGCCCGCCGTCGCCGCCGATCTCGCCCACCTCCTCGATCGTGTCACTGGCCGCCGTGGCGATGTCCTGTCCCTTCCACTGCACCCGGTCGCAGATCTGGCGCGCGGCGACCTGCCGGATGAAGAATTCCCCGGTGCCGGTCGCCGACACCGCGCAGGTCTGGTCCATCGCATATGTGCCCGCGCCGATGATCGGTGAGTCGCCGATCCGTCCCCAGCGCTTGCCGGTCAGCCCGCCCGTCGATGTCGCGGCGGCCAGGTGCCCGCGCTGGTCCCGCGCCACCGCGCCGACCGTGCCGAAACGATGCGTCGGATCGAGGGCGGCATGCTCCTCGTCGCGCTTCCACGCCTGATATTCGCGCCAGCGCTTCTCGGTGCGGAAATAGGAGGGATCGACCTGCTCCACGCCCTGTTCGCGCGCGAACTGGTCGGCACCCGCCCCGGTCAGCAGGACATGGCGGCTATGCTCCATCACCGCGCGGGCCAGCACGATGGGGTTCTTGGTGGCGCTGACCCCGGCGACCGCGCCCGCGCGCAGGGTCGCCCCGTCCATGATCGCCGCGTCGAGCTGGTTCTTGCCCTCCGCGTCGAACACCGCGCCGCGCCCGGCGTTGAAGTGGGGATCGTCCTCCAGCACACGCACCGCCGCCTCCACCGCATCCAGGCTGCTGCCGCCCTTGGCCAGCACCGCCGACCCGGCAGCCAGCGCCGCGTTCAGCCCGTTGCGATAGGCGCGCTCCTGGTCCGGCGTCAGCGATCCCTTCGGAATCACGCCTGCCCCGCCATGGATCGCCAGCGACCAGTGGCCGCCGGGCGGCAAGGGGGCATCGATCAGCCTGCCCGCGACCACCTTTGCCGTGCCGACGAATGCGGGCTTGGACACGGTCATGGTGTTCAGGTCGATCCTGTCCCCCGGCGCGACGCCGGTGATGCGGATATCGGCCCAGTCCAGCGGCTTGCCCCGTGTCAGCTTCGGGATGCCTTGCGGCTGCACCAGCCAGGCATGGGTGTTCTTCGGCCCGTAGAAGGTCGCTTGTCCGTCCGACTCGACGCACAGCGTGCCCGCTTCGTCGACGCCCAGGCCGATCGCGGTCGGATCGCCGGTCGCGCGCGCCTTGGCGACAAAGGCGATCAGCCGCCCCAGCCGGTCGCGCTCGTTGAAATGCGTGTCGGTAATGACATGAGCGAGGCGCGGCATGTGCAGGAAACCATGGACCAGCGTCACCGCATCGCCCAACGGATCGGACAGCGCCTTGAACGAATCGATGCTGCCGCCATCCATCGCGCCGTAAGCCGTACCGCCCAGCACGGCGAGGCCGGCGCTGGTGCCCGCGATCGGCTTGCCCGCCGCGACATGCGCGTCCAACGCGCGGGCGACCGGCGTCCCCTGCCAGAAGCGGACATATTTCGCCTGGTCGCCCCCCGCCAGGAAGATGCCGTCCGCCTTGGCGATCGCCGCCAGCACGCGGGGGTCGGTCGATGCGGTGCGATCGGTGAACAGGATGGTCGACACCGACTGGACGCCGGCCATCGTCGCGAACATCTCGCGTCCGCCCTCGCCATCGCCCGACGCGCGAAGGATCAGGATGTGGCCATAGCCTGCCTTCTTCGCAAACCACTGGAACGCCTGCTTGTCCCAGTCGCCGCCGCCCATCAGCATCAGGCCCTGCGACGGGGTTGCGGGTCGGGGCTTGGCCGGATCGCCGGTCACGAAGAAGCGCGCGCCGGCAACCGTCGCCCCCGTCTGTTGCCCCACCGCCTGCTGCCCTGCCGCCGGCGCCGCCGACGCAATCCCCACGCATATCAATGCGATACCCAGACCATAGTGTCGCAAGGCCACACTCCTCATCAAAACAAAGAGACGAACATTCAACATGGCGTTTTTATGTTTCAATATGGCGGAAGTCCATGGCATTATGATTGCGCCTAGGGGTAAAAATGGGGAGCTTTATAATGCGGGGGACCTCGGTCGTTCATTGGCTGACGGGTGTGGGGATGATGGCGATGGCGGGGAGCGCGATGGCGCAGGACCTGCCGGCCAACGCCCCGACGGCGGACGCATCGGATGAAATCACCGTCCTGGGATCACGCATCCCGCGCGTGCAGAAGGAAGGGCCCGCACCGGTTACCGTCGTGACGTCGGAGGATATCCTGAAGGGCGGCTTCCTGAGCGTCCCCGACGTGTTGCGCAGCCTGACCCAGAATAGCGGCGAGACTCAAGGGCAGCAGAGCGCATCGGGCGCCAGCTTCAGTCCCGGCGCGCAGCAGGTCGACCTGCGCGGCCTGGGGCCCAACCATACGCTGGTGCTGGTCAACGGCCGCCGCATCGCCGACTTCCCGCTGCCGTTTCAGGGCAACAGCAACTTCACCGACATCTCGAACATTCCCGTCGGCCTGATCGACCGGGTCGAGGTGCTGAGCGGCAGTGCCTCGGCCATCTACGGGTCGGACGCGATCGCGGGCGTCGTCAATTTCCAGCTGAAGACCAAGGCCGACGGCACCCGTATCGACATGCGCTACAGCGATACCGACCATGGCGGCGGCGCGGCATATCGGCTGATGGCGACGACCGGCTGGGAAACCGGCGGCTTCCACGGCGTGGCCGGAATCGAATTCCTGAACCAGCGCCCCTTGTGGCAATATCAGCGCAAGCGGCAGGACTCGACCGCCGACAACCCGACCACCGCCACCCCGCTGGCGCAGCGCACGTTCCTGCGCGCCGACGAGGATGCGAACTATATCGATCCGGGTCAGGCGACGTGCAGCGCGCTGTCCTCGCTCAATCAGGGTACGATCTATTACGCCGATCGCCGTCGCTACGGCCGCTTCTGCGGCAGCAATGAATCGGTCGCTTATGGCACGATGCTATCCGACCGAAAGTCCATCACCGCCTATGGCTCGATGGGCTATGATCTGGGCGGCGGCACCGAACTCTTTGCCGACCTGCAGTTCAGCTATTCCAAGCTGAAGCTCTTCCGCCGGGTCAAGAGCTGGTATTACGTGTCGCCCGACGGCAACGAGGAAGGCACCTTCTTCAACCCCAACCTGGCGCCCGACGCGACCGACAGCGGGTTGCAGCTCGACAACTGGACCCGCCAGTTCACGCCCGAGGAAATGGGCGGTTTCCAGAACGGCATGACCCGCAACCGGTCGATCACCTTCAACATCACGCCCGGCATTCGCGGTCAATTCGGCACGAACGACAAGTGGAAGTACGAGGTGTCGTTCAACCATGCGCAGTATGATTCGCGCGTCACCTTCCCCGAAATCGTCATCTCGAAATCGAACGCGTTGTTCCTGGGACAGCAGCAGGGGGTCGATCCGGCCACCGGCTATGCGATCTTCAATGCCGATGTCCGCCGCCTCTACACGCCGCTGACGCCGGCCGAATATCGCTCGATCTCGGTCGATTCGCTCTATCGCCCGCG
Source organism: uncultured Sphingomonas sp. (assembly GCF_913776855.1). Taxonomy (GTDB): domain Bacteria; phylum Pseudomonadota; class Alphaproteobacteria; order Sphingomonadales; family Sphingomonadaceae; genus Sphingomonas. The sequence goes on from NZ_CAJYQD010000027.1 coordinate 28,610, forward strand.
TTCTTGGACGGACACGCTGGCCGCCGCGCTCAACACCACCGACCTGTTCCAGCTGCCCGCCGGTCCGGTCGGCTTCGCCTTCGTCGCAGAGGCGGGCAAGCAGGGCTATGAATTGCGCCCCGATCCGCTGACGCTGACCAACTATTATGTCGGGCTGGTGGATTCAGACGGCAGCGGGTCGCGCAATCGCTGGGGCTTGGGGTATGAATTCCGCGTGCCGGTGTTGTCGTTCCTGCAGCTCAGCACCGCAGGGCGGTACGACTCGTTCCACATCGCGGGCAACACGTTCGGCCGCTTTACCTATAATGTCGGCAGCGAATTGCGGCCGACCAAAAGGCTGCTCTTCCGCGCCGCCTATGGCACCGGCTTCCGTGCGCCCGACCTCAATTACGTCTTCCGGGGGCCGGGCAACACGCACCCTTCGGCCACCGACTATTATCTGTGCCGCGTGGAGGAGCCGAACGAGACGATCGGCGATTGCAGCTATTCCGACCAGACGATCATCGCCCGCAAGACGGGTAATCGCCAGCTTCAGCCCGAGACCTCGACCTCGCTCAACGCCGGTGTGGTGTGGCAGCCGTCGAACCGCATCGACCTGTCCGTCGATTATTTCCGGGTGAAGATGAAGGATCAGGTGCGCGACATCAGCATCGATTCCGTGCTGCGCGATGAATCGCGTTGTCGCGCAGGCGGCGGTGCCGATCCATCGTCGCCGACCTGCCGCGACGCGCTGGCCCGCGTAATCCGCTATACCAGCGGCGCACTGGCCGGGCAGCTACAGGCGGTGGCGGTCAATCCGATCAACGTCGCGGAGGAAACCACCGACGGCATAGACATCGCCGCCAATATCCGCCTGCCGACCGCCGCGATCGGCGACTTCGCCCTGTCGGGCGGCTATACCTATGTCTTCAACCACACGGTGCGCCAATATCCGGGCGATCCGATCATCAACAAGTTCGCGGTCGACAGCAATTTCGACATTCCGCGCGATAAGGGCACGGCCAGCCTGACCTGGAGCCTTGGCGATTTCTCGACGACGATCACCGGTTTGCGGTTGGGCAAGCTGCCGAACTATGATCAGGACGGCTTCATCAAGGCCAGCTATCTGTTCAACCTGTCGATGCGTTACGATCTGAACGAACGCCTTCGCCTGACCGGGACGGTGACCAACCTGTTCGATCAGGCGCCGATCCACGATCCGACCTATGCGTCCTATCCCTATTACGACATCTCCTGGTTCGACGGGATCGGCCGCAGCTATGCCGTGCAGCTGACGTGGAAGATGGGCGGGAAACCGCTTTGATCCCAAGCGCCTAGCCCGTCAGCGCCCATTCACGCCTCCGCCCTGGCTTCATCCAGCAGCCAGTGGCGGAAGCGGTCGAAGAGCGGGCTGTGGCTGCTACGGCGCGGCCAGACCAGATAATAGGCCTCCGACGCGCTGAGCGTGACATCGATCGGCGTCACCAGCGCGCCGGACGCCAGCTCCGGGCGGATCAGGAAGGACGGGATCAACGCCATGCCCATCCCCGCCGCCGCAGCATGGGCAAGCATCAGGAAATGCTCGTACACGGGCCCTTCGCGGATCGCCGCCTCGGCCATACCGGCGGCGGCGAACCAGCGCGCCCAGGCATCGGGCCGCGCCTCCAGCGACAAGAGGGTATGCGGCAACAGGTCGGCGGGCTTCGCCACCGGATGGCGCGCCAGCCAGTCGGGCGAACAGACGGCCACGACATCCTCATGGAACAGCAGCGCATGGTCCGCACCCGGCCAGTCGGGCAGGCCGAAATGGATGGCGGCGTCGAACCGCTCTTCGGCAAAATCGAACGGATAGGAGCGCGCGGCAAAGTTCACCAGCAATTCGGGGTGCCGCGCGGTCAGGCCCGGCAGGCGCGGGGCCAGCCAGCGCATGCCGAAACTGGGCAGCGTCGCGATGGTCAGCGCGCGGTCGGCCACCGGAGTCAACAGCCGCCGTGTGGCGCTGCGCAACCGTTCGACCGCCGGTCCGACCGCTTCGGCATAGGCCAGCGCCGCCGGGGTCGGCGTCACCCGCCGCCCGCGCCGCTCGAACAGCGGCACGCCCAACCAGTCCTCCAGCAGTGCGATCTGTCGGCTGATCGCACTCTGCGTCAGCGCCATGCGCTGCGCCGCACGCGAAAAGCTGCTGGTCTCCACCGCCGCCAGGAAACTGGCGAGCGCGGGCAACGGCGGCAGTTCGCGACGGTGGATATCACTATGATCATTGGGCATGAAGGATGGGCCGGGTCCGCTATCATGACGTCTGGTCCACGCTGACATTCCGGGCCCGAAACGGCAAGGCCATCATACCAGTTAGGCATCAAGCAAAGCTTTGCCCCATACCCCTGTTCCCGGCCTCCCATAGGACAATGACGGGCGATCGATCATCGCCGACACCATCATCGATTACCCATTCACCACCACGGCGCCCCAGGTTCGCGCGGTTTATCGACGAGCGCTGAGCAACATAGTCGTCGTCGACCGCAACGGACGGCGCGGGCTTCGGCAAATGTTAAAGAAGCTAGCTGCGCAGGATAATCTTGATCGATATGTCGCATCGTACTGCGTCCAGCCAACACGTCAAACGGGGAGCCGAAGCGAATGTTCTGCCGCAACCCGTAGGTGTCTGAACACGAAACTTCACGCCATCGCCGATACCAAGGCCCGCCCTTGCGCCTCTTCATCACGACTGGTCAAATAAGCGACGACACTGACCCCATGCGTCGTCATCCAGGCTCTCACCCAAAATGCCATTATCATTGGCCAATATGTTGGAAGCTGGCGCACCCGACAGGATTCGAACCTGTGGCCTCTGCCTTCGGAGGGCAGCGCTCTATCCAGCTGAGCTACGGGTGCGTGGGCTGGCCGACTAGCATTGCGGGCCCAGGCGCGCCAGCCCTTTTTATGTAGGCGCGGCTTTTCCGGCCTTGAGCGCAGGCGCGGGCGTCTTGGGGCGATAGGCGCACAGATCCTCGACCGGGCAGCGCCAGCATTCGGGGCGCCTCGCCTTGCAGATGTACCGACCGTGCAGGATCAGCCAGTGATGCGCGTGCAGCCGGAACGGGGCGGGGGTCGCCTTGTCCAGCTTCAGCTCGACCGCCAGCACTGTCTTGCCCTTGGCCAGGCCGGTGCGGTTGCAGACGCGGAAGATGTGTGTGTCGACCGCGAAGGTCTCGTGGCCGAAGGCGGTGTTGAGCACGACATTGGCGGTCTTGCGCCCGACACCGGGCAATCGCTCCAGATCGGCCCGCGCCTGCGGCACCTCGCCGCCATAGTCGTCGACCAGCATCTGCGACAGGGCGATGACGTTCTTGGCCTTGGTGTTGAACAGGCCGATCGTCTTGATGTGGGCTTTGAGCCCCTCCTCGCCCAGATCGAGCATCTTCTGCGGCGTATCGACCTCGGCGAATAGCGCGCGCGTCGCCTTGTTCACGCCGATATCGGTCGCCTGCGCCGACAGGGCGACCGCGACGACCAGCGTATAGGGGTTGCGATATTCCAGCTCGGTCTCGGGATGCGGGTTCGCCTCCGCCAGACGGTGGTAGAATTCGACGACGTCCGCCTTCTTCATGGCGCTTACAGCCCCAGCACGTCGCCCATGCGATAGCGGCCCGGCGCCTGCCCCGCGAGCCACAGCGCCGCCCGCACTGCGCCGCGCGCGAAAATCGTCCGGTCCTGCGCGAAATGGCCGAGCGTCAGCCGCTCGCCCTCGCCTGCGAAGATCACCTCATGGTCGCCGATCACCGAACCGCCGCGCAGGGCCGCCAGCCCGATCGTCCCCTCGGTGCGCGCGCCAACCAGTCCGGCGCGACCATCGACGCGCAGTTCCGACAGCGGATGCCCCCGCCCAGCCGCCGCCGCCTCACCCAGCAGCAAGGCGGTGCCCGAGGGCGCGTCGACCTTGTGCCGGTGGTGCATCTCGGTGATCTCGATATCCCAGTCGCTGCCCAGCCGCGCCGCCGCCTCGCGCACCAGATTGGCAAGCAGCGTGATGCCGAGCGAGGTGTTGCCGGTCTGGAGCACCGCGATCTCGGTCGCGGCGGCGTCGATCGCGGCGTGCTGCACAGGGGAAAGGCCGGTCGTGCCGATCACGATGGGGGTGCGCGCCGCCCGGGCGGCCGCCAGATGCACGTCGAGCGCGCCTGCGATCGAGAAGTCGACCAGCACGTCGGCGGACTTGGCCAGCGCGTCCGGATCGTCGCGCGAGTCGCACCCGCCCGCCAAGGTCGCGCCCTCGCCCTCGATCAGCTCGGCGATCGCGCGGCCCATGCGCCCGGCGCTGCCGTAGATACCGATGGCGGTCATGCGAGGGTTCCGGTGGATGAAAGGGAGGAGGTCTTCATGCCGCGTTCCTTGGCACAGGTCCCTGCCGGAAGAAACCGGCTGGTGACCATCCAAGCCGCTATCCGCAACGCATCGTCCAGCAGATTATCCAGAGCTTCTCACCGAACCCAAGTAGATTGCGCCCATAAGATAACTTTGCCGACACCCAATGCGATCTTGACAAAAAACGATATTTATCAGGACGCTGTCACTGTTGTTAATGCCTAACGTGAAAGGTTGGGCGCCGGTGCTCCCCATGCCTATCAGTCGTAGGGCTTCTTCTCAAGGCAGTGCTGATATGAGAAATCGATACGGGTGCCATCTGTGCGATTGATCCAGAAGCACTGTTGATTAAAATAGTCCGGGGCAGGACCAACCGTGATATGAGAAATACCCGATCCAACTTTGTCGGCTTCCTCGTCATGGCGGCGCAGCAAGGCCTTTAGATGCGCTGCATCCTCATCATTGACCCGATCACCAGGCGAATAGCGTTGCAGCATCTCACTAAAAAAGATTCGAGCATCTCCCGCTTTGGCAAAGGCCTTCGTATCAAGAACAATAGGTCTAGCCCGTCCCATTACTTATCTCCAATGAAGCCTGCCACATCGGCATAGTTTGGCAGGGCAAGAAGCCTTTCGATATGTGGAAGCGCCTTCTGGTCACGTTCACCAAAGTAAGGAAGGGCGCGTTTTGCCATCCATACCTCCACAAAATGGCGGCGGAAGTCGGCAAGGACGCTATTTGGGTATGCCCTAGCGTTAACAGCACGCCCATCTTCATATAGGTGAATATAAGTCGGCATACTATCTGGATCATGGCCATTCTCCCTCAGCCATCCAGAAAACATGCGCCCTTCTGAAATGTCAGGCACCATATTGTCAGGAAGAACATAACCTAGATGTTCGAGCGGCGCTATCAAGGCGACTGTCATCTCATTTAACATAGAAAAATGACCGTTTGGAACATTGGTCATATTGGCCATGTAGCGTCGTAGATGGTACGGAAGATTTCCACCGGAAACCTTCCCAGTCATCCAATCCATAATCCACTTGGTCACTTTCACTGCGAATTGCGGTGATAGCCATTGGGCTAGATTGATAGCGACCTGAGGATGGACCCATGTTCCTTGTAGCGTCGGGTCGCCGCCTCGAACCGACTGCACCAATTCCGTTATGGGAATCCCCATGTCGGCCACTAACGCGCCATAAAAGGCTTGGGTTACGCCTAAGCGGTTGTAATCTGACCACGCCTTTCCGCCTGCTTTACACATAGCGGTTGCGTTAACGTAGCCATCTTTCACCCGTTGGTGGATGACCTCTGTTTCGAGTTCATATTGAACAAGCGGCAACGCGATCTGAAATCCGGCCACAGTACCTCCCCAGATAAGTGAGGCAGCTTATGCCGCTCCTCTTCAAAGTCGAGTCATAAACTGCACTAATCCGGGTACGGCGGGAAATTTCCAGAGATATGCGAAAGGGCAATCAGACGCTTCTTAGCGCCCGACCGCACCGACACCATTAAGGAACCCGCTGACAATTATGACACGCATGCCTGACCTGCATTATCGCGCACGGTTCTGTATCCCTGCATAGCGCGTACATTAGCAGCATCATGGCGGGATAGGCGCTATCCAGAATATCCAACCTAGCGCTTGGATTTGCGGCCGTCCCAACAAAGCACTCCCATCCCTTCCGATGAATCCGTTTCCACGATAGTCCTCCGGCCATGCTCCCCATCCGCAACATCGTCATCCTCACCGGCGCGGGCATCTCCGCCGAGTCCGGTATCGCCACCTTTCGCGGGCCCGGCGGGCTGTGGGAGGGGCACCGGGTCGAGGATGTCTGCACACCCGAAGCCCTCGCCGCCGATCCCGAGCTGGTGCACCGCTTCTATGACCTGCGGCGGGCGGCGCTGGCCGGTGTCTCGCCCAATGCGGCGCATGAGGCGCTGGCGCGGCTGGATCGGGAATGGTCGGGCGAGTTGCTGATCGTCACGCAGAATGTCGATGACCTGCACGAGCGGGCAGGGGCGACGCGGATGCTGCATGTGCATGGTGCGCTGAAGCAGGCGCTGTGCGCGGCGTGCGGCGAGCGGTCCGACTGGGCGGGCGACCTGCCGCCCGGCACGGCCTGTCCCGCCTGTGCCTCACCGCGCCTGCGGCCCGACATCGTGTTCTTCGGCGAGATTCCCTATCACATGGACCGGATCGAGGCGGCGCTGGCCAAGGCCGATCTGTTCGTGTCGATCGGCACCTCGGGCGCGGTCTATCCGGCGGCCGGGTTCGTGCGGATGGCGAGCGCTTACGGCGCGGCGACGCTGGAGCTCAATCTCGATCGGTCGGAGGGGAGCGGCTGGTTCGATGAGAGCAGCCTGGGTCCCGCCGGGCAACTGGTGCCCGAATGGGTCGACCAGATGCTCAGCCGGTAACCGGCACGATCACTTCGCGGGCGCGGGGCGTCAGCCGCTCGAGCGCCGAATCCTGAAGCCCGCGCGCGGTCACCAGCACGCCGAAAGCGCGCGGATCGGGCTTGTTGAACAGCAGCGGCTGGCCCAGCGCGTCGGCGACCCCTGCCCCAGCCTCGGACGCGATCAGCGCGGCGGCGGCGATGTCCCACTCATTGCCCCAGCGCAGCGTGGCGACCAGATCGGCCTCGTCGGCGGCGACCATCGCGATGCGCAGCGCGATCGAGTTGGGCTTGAACACCGCCACCAGATCGCGGTCGGCCTTGGGCAGCCCATCGACCGGCACGCGCGCGCCGGGCATCTGGTGGCAATAGCCCGCGCTCAACGTACGGCCGTTACGGGTCGCACCGCCGCCCGCCGTCGCCAGCCACAGCTCGCCGCGTGCCGGCGCGGCCAGCACGCCGATCACCGGCCGCCCATCCTCGATCAGGGCGACCGACACCGCCCAACCCTCGCGCCCGCGAATATAGTCGCGCGTGCCATCGATCGGATCGACCACCCAGACCCGGCGCGCGGCCAGCCGGTCGGGCTTGTCCGCCGTCTCCTCGGACAGCCAGCCCGCCTCGGGAATCAGCGCGTGCAACCGGGCATAGAGCATCCGGTCGACATCCAGATCAACCTCGCACACCGGGCTGCCCGGCACCTTTTCCCATTGCCGGAAATCGGTGCGCCAGCGGGCGAGCGCCATCGCCGCCGCCTCGCGCGCCGCCGCGACGACAGCTGGGATCAGCTCAGCTGCTGGCAACCGTCATTCCATCGATGCGCAGGGTCGGCACATTGACGCCGTAGCGAAATTCCAGGTCGTTGGCCGGGGTCATGGCGAGGAACATGTCCTTCAGGTTACCCGCCACCGTGAACTCCGCAACCGGCTCGGCGATTTGTCCGTTCACGATGCGGAACCCCGCCGCGCCCCGGCTATAGTCGCCGGTGACGAGATTGACTCCGCTTCCGATCAGCTCGGTCACATAGACGCCGTCGCCGATATCGGCGATCAGCGTTTCGACCGGCACACGGCCCGCCGCCATGAACAGGTTGCTGGTCGACACGCCCGGCGCCCCCGCCGTCCCGCGCGCGGCATGGCCGGTCGGCTCCAGACCCAGTTGCCGCGCCGACGCGGAATCGAGCAGCCAGGTCTCCAGCACGCCGTCCTCGACGATCGCCGTCGGCGACACCGCGAGCCCCTCGCCGTCGAAGGGCCGCGAGCGAAGCCCGTGCGGGCGATGCGGATCGTCCTCGACCCGGATGCCCTCCGCCATCACCCGCTCGCCGATCCGGTCGAGCAGGAAGCTGGTCCGCCGCGTGATCGCCGCCCCCGCGATCGCCGAGACGAGGTGTCCGATCAGCGACGATCCCACGCGCGGGTCATAGACGACCGGCATCGCGCCGCTCGCCAGCTTGCCGGGATTTAGCCGCGCCACGGTCCGCTCGCCCGCCCGCGTCCCAATCGCCTCGGGGCTTTCGAGCAGGCGGCGCAGGCGTGCGCCGTGATGGGCATAGTCGCGCTGCATATTCGCGCCCTCGCCCGCCACCACGCTGACCGACAGGCCGTATCCGGTGGCGCCGTAACCCGCCGCAAAGCCATGACTGGTCGCCAGCGCCGAGACGACACGCGAGGCGGACGCACCGCCGCCTTCGGAATTGGTGACGCCTGCCACGGCACGCGCTGCTTCCTCGGCCGCCAAGGCGGCGGCGCGCAAGGCTTCGGGCTCGACCTCGCCGCCATCATCCAGGTCGAGCATCGGCGGCGCGCCGTGCAGGAGACGTTCCTCGGGAGCCAGGCCCGCCCAGCGATCCTCGGGCGCCTCGCGCGCCATGGCGACGGCGCGCTCGACCGCGAGGGCCATCGCATCGCCCGACAGGTCCGAGGTCGAGACGCTGGCCGAGCGCCGCCCGACAAAGACGCGCAGGCCCAGTTCCTCGCTCTCGGACCGGCCGACATCCTCCAGCGCGCCGAGCCGCACCGATACCTCCAGCGCGGCATCGGCGGCAAAGACCGCATCGGCGGCGTCGGCACCGGCAGCACGGGCACGGGCAACGATATCGGCGGCCCGGTCGCGGGCCTGTTCGGGAGTCAGCATGGTTAGGGACTTAGGGGCGCGGGCGGCGGGATGCCAGACCCGTCCGACCAGGATCGACTGCGATCCCGCGCCAAACAATTTTGTTCTTTTTATGTTCCGATTTTCGCGATATGTTGAAGCCTCACAAACAGGAGAGGAATCATGAGCTGCTATGCGACGATCGGCGCGGTCGACATCGAACAGGCGTACGCCTTCTACGACGCGGTCCTGAAGGAGATCGGTTGGAGCAGCCATGCCGACTTCCCCGGCTGGCGCGGCTATTCGCAGGGCGGACGCGGCGAAGGTTTCGTGCTGTGGGTCTGCCGCCCCTTCGACGGCCAGCCTGCAACGGCAGGGAACGGCACCATGACCGGATTTCTGGTCGATTCGCCGGAAAAGGTCGACGCCTTTTATCGGACGGCCCTGACACTGGGCGGCCGCGATGACGGCGCGCCGGGCCCGCGCGCCCATTATGGTCCGAACTGGTATGCCGCGTATCTGCGGGACCCGAGCGGCAACAAGCTCGCGGTCGTCCATAACGTTTGATCGGCCTGGCGGCGTCACATCGTCCGCGATGCGCGTGCACCGGACCGGTCGGACCACCCCGAAAACGGGTTCGGTTTGCAGGTCGCCATCATATCCCGTTTCTCGCACATATCCTTCCGTGCGAGGACAGACAGCGCAAGACGGTGCACGGCGGCCATCACGGAGCAACCCACGACAATCAGGATATCGAGCGGCATGAGAGGCGTTGTCACTGCGATTGGCAGCACCTGCATACTGGCAATGCTTCTCGGCACTCTTTCGATCACCGGCGCCGCTTCGGCCCGACCTGCTTCCCAACCGGCAGGCCACTCGCTGTGCATGGCGGGAGAAACGCGCATTTTTTCCTGTCCCCTGGGCGCAAAACAGGTTTCGGTCTGCGGAGCGGGCAAGCAAGCCGTCTATCGCTATGGCAGGCCGGGAAAGATCGAACTGGTGTCCCGGTCGATGACGTTAGCGGAACAAGGCTATTCCGGCGGTGGCGAAACCCAGATCCAGGTGACGAACAACGGATATAGCTACATCCTGTTCGATCGAACGGTCCGTACCGGCTTCGGCCCCGACGGCCGTCATGATCCGGCTTTCAGCAGTGGTCTTCTGGTCCGTCGCGGGGGCCGCATCCTGTCATCGAAAAGGTGCGGCAACGATGCGTCCATCCCCTCGCTGGCGAGACAATTCATGCCAACGGGCAACGAGATCGTCGTCCACTGAATGCGGCGGGTACATGGGGGCGGGTCCTGTTCCTCGTGCCTTGCTCGCGCCGCCGTCCCTGAACCAAGATATATTTCGTACGTTGGCCGATCATGGGATCATCCAGCCAGAACCGCGCACGACTCACTATTCGACTGGGCAGCCACTGCCGCGCGAGCGCAGACATCCGCATGACAGGTAGCGGCCTGCTTGCCGTCGGCGCTCTGGTTTCCTCGATCCTACTGTCGACGGCCATCCTGGTCGGCGTGGCGACGCGTCACACGCCCGACCGCCGCTGATCCGTCAGACCGGGGCGGCATCGGCCTCGGCGCCGTAATGGTGCCAGGTAAAGATCGCCAGCGCACTGCGGTGGGGGCGGAAGGCTTCGGCAAGCGCGCGCACCTGTTTCTCCGACGGGCGTGTGTCGTGTCCCAGGATGCGGCCCATCTCGATCTGCACCGCCAGGTCACCTGCGGGCCAGATATCGGTACGGCCTTCCGCGAACAGCAGATAGACCTCCGCCGACCAGCGACCGATACCCTTGACCGCGACCAGCTTGGCGATCGCCTCTTCGTCGTCCTTGGGCAGGTCGGACAGGTTCAGGCGGCCGCTCGTCACCTCCTGGGCCAGGCTGCGCAGATAGCCCGCCTTTTGCCGCGAGATGCCCGCACCGCGCAGTTCCTCATCGGTGACGCTGTGAAGCCGGGTCGGATCACTCGCATCGCCCAGCAATTCGTTCAGCCGCCGCCAATGCGCATCGGCCGAGGCGACTGAGACCTGCTGGCCCAGGATCGTGCGGACGAGAGTCGCATAACCGCGCGCCCGGATACGCGGCGCGGGATAGCCGATCCGCTGCAATGCCGCGGCGATGGCGGGCTCGGCGGCGGCGAGCGCGTCCATGCTGTCGCGAATCTGTTCGGCACTCAGGCCCATGATGCTTGATCCGTGCGTTCAGGCCCGGCAGAGGCGCTTTCAACATCAGGTCCGACAAGGAGAATGGACATGCCCAAGCTTATCGTCGTGACCCGCGACGGGGAAGAACGCGAAATCGACGGCGAGGCCGGTCTGTCGGTGATGGAAGTCATTCGCGACGCCGGTGTCGACGAACTGCTGGCGCTGTGCGGCGGATGCTGTTCCTGCGCGACCTGCCATGTGCATGTCGATCCGGCCTTCGCCGATACGCTGCCCGCGCTCGGTCCGGATGAGGACGACCTGCTCGATTCGACCAGCGACCGGGATGCGACGTCGCGCCTGTCGTGCCAGTTGCCCTTCGGCACGGCGCAGGACGGGATGCGGGTGCGGATCGCGGCGGAGGACTGACGGCGCATTTCCCGTGAACGTCGGAGGCGGGGTTATGGCCCCGCCTCTTTTTTTGCGCGCAGAGGCGCGGAGGGCGCAGAGATGCCGTCCTGTTGGGTAGCATTCCGGCTTATCCAAGAGATTGTGTTCACGCGGAGGCGCGGAGATGTCCGGCGCGGGGCAAGCGGAGCCTGCCATCACGACCGGCAGACTTTTGGGCGGCTCGCGAGGATAAAGGGGTCTTGCGGCCAGGCACACGATCTCCGCGCCTTCGCGTCTCCGCGCGAACCCTAATCCCGTGGCCTTCGACTTCGCTCAGGCTGAACGGAGTTAGGGAATGGTGGCCACGCGTACCAACGGCCGTTCACGCTGAGCGAAATCGAAGCGCACGCCCGGCGCTTGCCACTTCTACTCTCTGCGTCCTCCGCGCCTCTGCGCGCAAAAAAGGCGGCAGGGACCAACCCCGCCGCCCGCAAATCACCGCGCCGCCACTGCGTACAGCGCGATCGCCGCCGCGTTGGAGACGTTCAGGCTTTCCACCTTCGAGCTGATCGGCAGCTTGGCGAGTTCGTCGCAATGCGCTTCGGTGTTCTGGCGCATGCCTTCGCCCTCGGCGCCCAGCACGATGCAGATGCGCTGCGTGCCCATCGCCTGCGCCAGCGTCTGGTTCGCATGGCCGGTCAGGCCGATACGCCAGAAACCCGCTTCCGCGATCTCCTCCAGCGCGCGCGCCAGGTTCACCACACGCACCCACGGCACCGTCTCCAGCGCGCCGCTGGCCGAACGGGCGACCGTGCCCGATTCGGGCGGCGCGTGCCGGTCCTGGGTCACGATGCCCACCGCGTCGAAAGCGGCGGCCGAGCGCAGGATCGCGCCGACATTGTGCGGATCGGTCACCTGGTCCAGCACGACCAGCGGCCGCTGATTGTCCTGCACCTCATGCAGCAGGTCGCCCAGCCAGATATCCTCCAGCGGATCGACCTCGGCCACCAGGCCCTGGTGCGGCGCGTCGGCCGGGACCAGGCGACCCAGGTCCGCCGCATCGGCAAAGGTGACCGGCAGGATCGGCGGCAGGTCGAGCGCGGCCAGCGCCTCGCGCGTGCCCCAGATCTTGCGCACCGTCCGGTTGGGGTTGGCGAGCGCCGCCGTCACCGCATGCCGTCCCCAGAAGCGGGGGCGGTTGGATGAAGCCTGGCTGGGGCGATGTCCTCGGCGTGCCATCAGTCGTCGTTGTCCGTAAAGTCAAAGGGTTTGGTCGTCGCCGGTTGCGTCGGCACCGGCGGGCGCGGCAACGCCTTGTCCGCATTCGCCGCCGCGAGCAAGACCCCGGCGAGCACGACCGAGGCCTGGCGCATATCGTCGGCCTTCAGATGGTCGAAGGTATCGGCCGAGCTGTGATGCGTGCGGCTGCCATAATCCAGCGGGTCCTGGATGAACTGGAACCCCTGCACGCCGACCGCCTGCATGAAGACATGGTCGGTACCGCCGGTCGTCCTCTGCACGACATTACCCGCGCCCATCGCCGCATAGGGCGACAGCCATTCCTTCAGCATCGGCACCGCCGCCGGATTATTCTCGGCGTAAATCCCGCGCAGCTTGCCCGAGCCATTGTCGATGTTGAAATACGCCGCCAGCTCGCCGTAACCCGGCTTGGGCGTGATCGGCCAGCGATTGGTCCAGCCATAATAGCGCTTCAGGCCCGATTGCGGGGCGT
>NZ_CAJYQD010000028.1 GCF_913776855.1 uncultured Sphingomonas sp.
TTGGGGAATTGCCCCTTGTTGCGCAGGATGTCGATGAAGACGCGGTAGCGCCCTTCCTCGTGCAGGCGGTCGATCGCCTGTGCGAAGACACGGTTGTAATCGACCGAGCGGGCCGGAACTGCGTCGATGCTCATGGGGCGCGGGTGTACCTGCTGGAACGCGCGGTTGCCAGCGGATAAAAGCGGTTACGGTGATCGGCGGGGTTGGACATATTGTCCAAGGGGGGCGGCTACAGCGCCTCGACCGACCCGAACCCCTGACGTTCCAGCCCCGCCGCGATGGTGCGCTCGCGCTCGCCCAGCCGGGTGAAGACCAGCCGGCTGGGTACCGGAGTCGCGGGAAAGGCCTGGCCGTGCGTCAGTGTCACGATACGGCGGGCGATGCCGGGGCCACCGTCGACGAAGGCAACGTCCGGCGCGATGGCACGCATCCTATCCTCCAGCAGCGGAAAATGGGTGCAGGCATTGACGATCACGTCAATCCGGTCGCCGCCCGGCTGGTCGAACAGCCCGGCCAGTTCGGCGGCGATCGCTGCGGGTGGCGTCGGGGTGCCGGCCAGCGCGCTTTCGGCCAGTTCGACCAGCGCCGCCGATCCGTGGCGCAGCACGGTGCAGTCGGCGGCGAAGCGTGCGGCAAGGTCGTCGACATAGGGCTGGCGGACCGTCGCCTGCGTGCCCAGCACGCCGATTACCCGCGTGGCGCTCCGCTCCGCCGCGACCTTGATCGCGGGCACGGTGCCGACCACCGGCACGTCCAATGCGGCGCGCACCACCGGCAGCGCGATGGTCGAGGCGGTGTTGCAGGCGATGACAACCAGCCGCGGGCGATAGCGTTCGACCAGCCGCCCGAGCAGTGCGGGAACGCGGGCGGCGATCTCTCCCTCGGTCCGGATGCCATAGGGGAAACCGGCCGAATCGGCGGCATAGACGATCGGTGCGGTCGGCAGCAGCCGCGCGGTCGGCGCCACGACCGACAGGCCGCCGACGCCCGAATCGAAGAACAGGATCGGGGAAGCCGCCTCGGTCATGGTCGGATCGCTATTCCTTCAGCCGTGCCCGCCGCGTTGCAAGCCGTCGCCGAACCCCTTACCCTTCGCAGCACGGACGGCAAGGTGAACGGGGGCTATTCTGTCGAGCGCAATATTGTGGTTCCCGCCGGCGGCGGCGTTGCTGATCGGTTATCTGCTCGGATCGATTCCGTGGGGCGTCCTGCTGACCCGCATCGCCGGGGCGGGCGACCTGCGTACGATCGGGTCGGGCAATATCGGCGCGACCAACGTGCTGCGCACCGGGCGCAAGGGGCTGGCGGCGGCGACGCTGCTGCTCGACCTGTTGAAGGGGGCGGCGGCGGTATGGATCGTGCGCGCGCTGTTGCCGGGCGAGGAACTGGTCGCCGGGGCGGCGGCGTTCGTCGGGCATTGCTATCCGCTATGGCTGCGGTTCCGCGGCGGCAAGGGCGTGGCGACGATGATGGGCGTCGTCGTGGCGCTCAGCCCGATCGCGGGGCTGGCCTATGCGATCCTGTGGCTGGGACTGCTGGGGACGGTGCGCATTTCGTCGGTGGCGGGAATGGCGGCGGCGATCGTCGCGCCGATCGCGGCGGCGGCGGTCGGACGGTTCGACCTGGCGGTGCTGTTCCTCGGCCTCGCGCTGATCGTGTTGTGGAAGCATCGCGAGAATATCGCGCGGCTGATGGCGGGGACCGAGCCGAGGATCGGCCGCAAGCGTGACTGAGCAGGTGGTTGAGCGGGCCGGTACCGCCGACCAGAACGCCGCGCGGTTCGCGGCGCTGCGGCTGATTCGTTCGGCCAATATCGGCCCGGTCACCTTTCGCGCGCTGATCGAGCGGTACGGCGATGCCGTGGCGGCGATCGAAGCGCTGCCGACGCTGGCGGCGCGCGGCGGCGGACGCGCTCCGGTGCTGGCCGACGAAGCGGTTGTCCGGCGCGAGATCGCGACGGTGCGCGGGCTGGGCGGGCGCTATCTGCTGCTCGGCGATCCTGACTATCCGGCGCTGCTGGCGGAGATCGACAGCGCGCCGCCCGCGTTGATCGTGCGGGGCGACCTGTCGTTGCTGGCGCGGCCGGCGGTGGCGATGGTCGGCGCGCGCAACGCGTCCGCCGCCGCGTGCCGCTTCGCGCGCGGGCTGGCCGAGGAACTGGGCGCGGCGGGCTATGCCGTCGTCTCGGGGCTGGCGCGCGGGATCGATACGGCGGTGCATCAGGGCGCGATCGGCCATGCGACCATCGGCGTGATCGCCAGCGGTATCGACGTCGTGTTCCCGCCCGAAAATGCCGGCTTGCAAGAGGAGGTGGCGACGCGTGGGCTGCTGGTCGCCGAACAGCCGCCGGGCACGCAGCCGCTCGCCCGGCATTTCCCGTCGCGCAACCGGATCATCGCCGGACTGTCGCTGGGTACGGTGGTGGTCGAGGCGGCACCCCGGTCGGGATCACTCATCACCGCGCGGCTGGCCGGCGAGGCGGGGCGCGAGGTGATGGCGGTGCCGGGATCGCCGCTCGACCCGCGCGCGCAAGGATGCAACGCGCTGATCCGTGAGGGCGCGACATTGGTGCAGAATGCGGCCGACGTGGCGGAGATGCTGCGGCCGATCGACGCGCGGGCGGTGCGATCGCCCGGCGGCGTCTATCGCCCCGAACCGGCCGCCGCCGATGCGACCGAAGCGGAGCGGGCGCGGATCGCCGGGCTGCTGGGCCCGGTGCCGGTCGCGGTCGACGAACTGGTACGGCAATCGGGATGCCCGACGCCGGTGGTGCAGACCGTGCTGCTCGAACTGGAACTGGCCGGGCGGCTGGAACGGCACGCCGCGGGGCGGGTCAGTCTGGCGTAGCGTTTAACCGTTTGTTTCTGAGCGCATCCTCATCCTTGCCGAAATAGTTGGAGGATAGAATGACGGTCGAACTGGCGCGTGCCGAGGGTGACAAGGCTCAGGCGTTCTGGCAGCGTGAGGGTGAGCGGATCCGCCGGACGCTCAGCACGCCGCAATGTGTCCGGCTGCACGATAACGATATCCGCAACATCGACGTCCGCCACATGCACAACCGATTTGGCTGGCAGGCCGGCGGGGGTACCCATTGCGCAGGCGCACTATATCGGACCGAAGACTTCATGGCGCTGCCCGAAGCCGATCGATGTGGCACCAAGGCGCTGGGCCAGACGGTTCACATCGAACACACGGTGCCGGTCGCGACCTTAACCCGTTACATCGTCGGTTCAGATCGGATCGATCCAGAAGATACCGTCCTGTGGGTGCTGACCCATTCCGTCGTGACCGGTGTTACAGACGGCCCGGCCGGGGAACGGCATCGAATGGTGCGTCGCGGTCAGGCTACGCGATCCCATGCGCTTGCGCCGGACCAGGTTGATCACGACCGCCCGTTCCGGCGCTACGATCCCGCCGGACACAGTCCGATCTGGGACATGGTGCGGGGCGAGCGGATCGATCCGGAACGGTTCAGCTTTGCGGACCATCGCCACAATATCGCCGTGGCGTTGCGTTGGGCGGCGTTGGACGATTGGGCGGAACGTATGGTGGCGTGAACGTCATACGGGATTAACGATGTGCGACTTGACGTAGCGGTCCCTCCCTCCCCACTCTCGTACGCGTACGCACAAGGACCGACCGCCACATCATGCAGCTCGTCATCGTCGAATCGCCCGCCAAGGCGAAGACCATCGAAAAATATCTGGGGTCGGATTACCGCGTCCTCGCTTCCTACGGTCACGTCCGCGACCTGCCGCCCAAGGATGGGTCGGTGAACCCCGACGACGGCTTCGCGATGGATTGGGAAACCTATGCGGACAAGACGAAGCAGCTGAAGGCGATCACCGATCTGGCGAAGACCGCCGACCGCCTGATCCTCGCCACCGACCCTGACCGCGAGGGCGAGGCGATCAGCTGGCACGTGCAGGAGGTGCTGAAGAAGCGCCGCGCGCTGCCGAAGGAAGTAGAGCGCGTCACGTTCAACGCGATTACCAAGCCGGCGATCCTGGCGGCGATGAAGGCGCCGCGCGACCTCGATACCGATCTGATCGATGCGTACCGGGCGCGCCGTGCGCTCGACTATCTGGTCGGGTTCACGCTGTCGCCGGTGCTGTGGCGCAAGCTGCCCGGCGCCAAGTCGGCGGGCCGGGTGCAGTCGGTGGCGCTCAGGCTGCTGGTCGAGCGCGAGCGCGAAATCGAGACCTTTATCGCGCAGGAATATTGGTCGGTCGTCGCCAGGATGGAGGCCGATGGCACGCCGTTCGATGCGCGTCTGGTCAAGCTGAAGGGCAAGAAGCTCGACAAGCTGTCGCTGGGCGATGCCGGGTCGGCCGAGGTCGCGAAGGCGGCGGTGGTCGATGGCCGCTTCACCGTCGTCAATGTCGAGACGAAGCCCGCGACGCGCAATCCGCCGCCGCCCTTCACCACCTCGACGCTGCAGCAGGAGGCGGCGCGCAAGCTCGGTTTCTCCGCCAGCCATACGATGCGGGTGGCGCAGTCGCTGTATGAGGACGGCGCGATCACGTACATGCGGACCGACGGCGTGCAGATGGACGGATCGGCGATCGATGCCGCGCGTGGGGCGATCGCGAACCGCTATGACGGCAGCTATGTCCCCGACAAGCCGCGCCAGTACCAGACCAAGGCCAAGAATGCGCAGGAAGCGCACGAGGCGATCCGCCCGACCGACTTTTCGAAGGACCGTGCGGGCAGCGGCGATCATGCGCGGCTGTACGACCTGATCTGGAAGCGGGCACTGGCCAGCCAGATGGCGTCGGCGCGACTGGAGCGGACGGCGGTCGAGCTGGAGGACCAGACCGGGCAGACCGGGCTGCGCGCGACCGGACAGGTGGTGTTGTTCCCCGGCTATCTCGCCTTATACGAGGAAGGGCGCGACGATGCGGCGGACGAGGATTCGCGCCGCCTGCCGCTGCTCCGGTCGGGCGATGCCCCGGCCAAGAAGGACGTGGTTTCCGAACAGCATTTCACCCAGCCGCCGCCGCGCTTCTCCGAAGCGTCGCTGGTCAAGCGATTGGAGGAACTGGGGATCGGGCGCCCGTCGACCTATGCCTCGATCATCCAGGTGCTGAAGGATCGCGGCTATGTCCGCGTCGAGAAGAACCGGTTCTTCGCCGAGGAAACCGGGCGGCTGCTGACCGCGTTCCTCGAACGCTTCTTCGAGAAATATGTCGGCTACGACTTCACTGCCGAGCTGGAGGAGGAGCTGGACGACGTGTCGGGCGGCCGCGCCGAATGGCAGGCGGTGCTGGAGGCGTTCTGGCGCGACTTCAAGCCGCGCACATCGGAAGTGATGGAGCAGCAGCCGAGCGCGATCACCGCCGAGCTGGACCAGTTCCTGGGATCGTACCTGTTCCCCGAAAAGGCGGATGGCACCGACCCGCGGCTGTGCCCGAATTGTGGTGAGGGGCGGCTGGCGCTGCGCGGCGGCAAGTTCGGCGCGTTCATCGCCTGCTCCAACTATCCCGAATGCAAATATACCCGCCGCTTCGCGCAGCCGGGCGGCGAGGACGGCGGCGATGCCGGGCCGGAATCGCTGGGCAAGGACCCGGAGACGGGGCTGGAGGTCGAACGCAAGTCGGGACGCTTCGGGCCGTACATCCAGCTGGGCGAGGGCAAGGAGGCCAAGCGCGCGTCGATCCCGAAGGATATCGGTGAGCTGAACCTCGAATGGGCGCTGAAGCTGCTGAGCCTGCCGCGCACCATCGGCAACCACCCGGAAACGGGCGAACCGATCGAGGCGGCGATCGGGCGCTATGGCCCGTACCTCAAGCACGCCGGCAAATATGCGCGGTTGCAGTCGACGGCGGACGTGTTCGAAACCGGCATGAACGCGGCGGTGGTGAAGCTGGCCGAAGCGGCGGCGGGCGGCGGCCGTCCCGCGCGCGGCGCGGCGAAGGAACCGCTGAAGGTGCTGGGCAACCACCCGCGTACCGAGGCGGAGATCAAGCTGATGGAGGGGCGCTATGGCCCCTACGTCACCGACGGCACCACCAATGCGACGATCCCGAAGTCGGTCGAACCGAATGCGCTGACGCTGGAGGAAGCCGCCCAGCTGATCGACGACCGTGCGGCGGCGGCACCGGCGAAGGGCAAGAAGAAGCCGGCGGCCAAGAAGGCCGCGCCGAAGAAGTCGGCGGCGACCAAGGATGGCGCGGTTAAGAAGGCACCTGCGAAGAAGCCGGCGGCGAAGAAACCGGCGGCGAAGGCGTAGCGTACAATATGCTCGTCACGTCCGCGAAGGCGGGAATTCATAGACGCCAGTGGTGCGGATCATGCCGCAGCGTTGGCGTTTAGGGATTTTCGCCTGCGCGGGAATGACGAAAATCCATGCGTATCGCTGGATCTCGATCGGCCTTAATTCGATGCCGGTCATTTCCGTCAACGGGTTCTGCCCCCGGCAGCGCAACGCCGCCGGACCCGTTGGCGTCGTCGATCAGTTGGGCCGCGCGCCCGCCTGCAGAAACGCCCGTGCCGCCTTTTGCGCGTCGGCGATCTGGCGCGGAGTCATGTCGCACGCGATTTCGGCGCGCCATGCCTGTGCCGCCTCGACGCCCGACATCGCGGCGAGGTTGAACCATTTATGCGCCTCGACCAGATCGATCATCGCGCCACCGGTGCCGCTGGAATAGCAGATGCCGAGATCGAACCACGCCGTGCTGTTATTTGCGCCTGCGTCTTCCACCCGGCTTTCCGAGAGGAAGCGGGCGCCTTTCTGACTAATGCCCATGTTCTAAACCCCCATTGGTACAGGCACGAAATTGCCGGCAGGGGGTTGCGATTTGGTTAACGCCAAAAACCAAAGCGGTTCAGTGCGTTAACGTACCGTCGATTAAGCATGTCGGGGCGGATGCCGCTTATCCCGGCGTGTCTCCGCCATGCTGGGGCCGCGTCGTTGCCGGTGTCGGGCAACGGGCCCCTTCCTTTTCCGGGGAGCGCACGTCGATATGGATCAACCCTGGGACAGCGCGTCCAGCATTGGGCGGATGCCAGACAGGTCGTAGCCTGCACCGCCGCCCGCCGCCACCAGCGTGGCCGGATCGCCGCCCTGCTTGGCACGGGCCAGCGCCCACAGGTTGCACGACCGCGTGCCCGACCGGCAATAGGCGAGGATCGGACCATCGGTTTCGTTCAGGATCGTCGCCATCGCGTCGAGCTGCGGATGGCTGAACCCGGCATGGGTGATCGGAATGGCGTGATAGGCCATGCCCGCCGCAGCCGCCGCTTCGGCAATGGTATCGCCCGCCGGCTGGCCGGCTTCCTCGCCCTCGGGCCGGTTGTTGACGATGGCGGTGAAGCCCTGTGCCTTCAGCGTGGCGATGTCGTCGGCGGTGATCTGCGGGCTGACCGAAATGCGGTCGTCGATACGGCGGATGTGCATGGGGGGGAGGATAGCCGGGCGGGGCGACGCGCGCAAATCCTCCCCGGCACGGGGAGGAGCTTTAATGCTGCTTGATGACGCTCAGGAACGCATCGCCGTATGCCTGCAGCTTCTTTTCACCCACGCCGGTGATGCGGCGCATTCCGCCGATGGTTTGCGGCCGGTCCGCCGCCATCTCGCGCAGGACCGAATCGTGGAAGATGACATAGGGCGGCACACCCGCCTCCTGCGCCAGTTCGCGGCGTTTCGCGCGCAGTGCCTCGAACAGCGGGTCGCCGGTCGGGTTCGGGGTGGCCGACGTGCCGTTACGGCCGCGGCGGCGTTCACGCTTGGGGGGCACGATCAGCGACAGCGTGTCGTCGCCCTTCAGCAATCCGCGCGCGGCAGGGCCGAATTCCAGTCCGCCATGGTCGTTGGCGCGCAACGCATCGCGCAGTTGCAGCGCGCGACCGACCGGTTTGAGCAGCGCCAGTTCGTCGCCGTCGACGATATTCCACACCGACAGGTTTTCGTGGCCGTTGGTCATGCTGCGTTCGGTCGACTGGCCGGTCAGCACCTGTTCGATATAGGTCGCGCCGAACATCATGCCGGTGCGGAACACGGCTGAGAGATATTTCCGGGCCACCTGTGTCGCATCGACGGCGTTGGGCGGGGTCAGGCAATTGTCGCAATTCCCGCAAGTTTCGGGCGGCGATTCACCGAAATGCCGTAGCAGCATCGCGCGGCGACACCCGGCGGTCTCGACCAGCGCGCCAAGGGAATTGAGCCGCTGGCGCTCGCCCGGCTGGCGGGCGGGTTCGACCTCGCCGATCCGCTGGCGGGCGCGGGCGAAGTCGTCGGCACCCCAGAACAGATGCGCGACCGCCGGATCGCCGTCGCGGCCCGCGCGGCCGGTTTCCTGATAATAGGCCTCGATCGATTTCGGCAGCCCGGCGTGCGCGACGAAGCGCACATCGGGTTTGTCGATGCCCATGCCGAAGGCGATGGTCGCGACCATCACCATGTCTTCGGACGCAACGAAGTCATGCTGGTTGCGCTGTCGCACCGCCGGGTCGAGGCCGGCGTGATAGACGCGGACCGGGCGGCCGGTCTTTGCCAGCGCCTCGGCCAGTTTCTCGGTGCCGGCGCGTGACTGGACATAGACGATGCCGGGGCCGGGGGTGGCGGCGATCACGTCGGCGATCTGGCGCGTGCCCTGATCGCGCGGGGTGATGTGGTAGCGGATGTTCGGGCGGTCGAAGCCGGCGACGATCAGTCCGTCGTGCGGGATGCCGAGCTGTTCGAGGATGTCGGCACGGGTATGCGCGTCGGCGGTGGCGGTCAGCGCGAGGCGCGGGACGTCCGGAAACTGGTCGAACAGCGGGCGCAGCAGGCGGTAGTCGGGGCGGAAGTCGTGGCCCCATTCGCTGACGCAATGCGCCTCGTCGATCGCGAACAGCGACAGGTTGCCGCGCGCGAGCAGTTCGCGAAAATCGCTGCCCGACGCGCGTTCGGGCGCGACGTAGAGCAGGTCGAGTTCCCCGTCGAGGAACCGGCCACGCGTTTCCGCGCGGTTGTCGTCGGCGGAGGTCAACGTCGCGGCGCGGATGCCGACGGCGGTGGCGGCGCGCAGCTGGTCGTGCATCAGCGCGATCAGCGGCGAAACGACGACGCAGGTGCCCGACAGCATCTGTGCCGGTAGCTGATAGGTCAGCGACTTGCCCGCACCGGTCGGCATCACCGCCAGCGTGCGCTGTCCGGCCAGCACCCGGTCGACCACCTGCCGCTGCACCCCGCGAAAGTCGGGAAAGCCGAAGGTGGATTGCAATACGGGGATCGGGTCGAGCGCCATCGGGTTTCACCTAGGGATGCGGGGCAGGCGCGTCGAGGGGTGGTGGAAGCTTGATCCTGTCCTCCGGACCTCGCACTGGCCCGCGCTGGAGTGGCGTATCGGTCCTATTCCAACCGTATCGCGCGCCAGCCTTCGCCGGTGATGGCGGCTTCCCCCACCGTCCCGCGATAGGTGCGGCCGCCGGCGGTGAAGCTGAGCGCCGTCCCGCGCAAGGTTCCGGTCAGAGCTGCACCGCCCAGCATACCGGTCACGTCCTGAAACCGCTGGTCGATCGTCAGCGGTACCTGACGCCCGTCGCCCAGCGTCGCCCGCCAGGTGCCGCCCGCCACCGCCGGGACGATCCACAGATAGACGCGGCGGTCGCCGACCGGCCGCTCCATGTCGGCGCGCCAGTCCCCCATGTCGAAGGCATGGGCGACGATGCGCGTACCGGGCCGGAGTTCGGTCAGCAGGCGCGGGCGGAGCGCCAGATTGATGCGCGGCAACAGGTACATCGTCACCACGCTGGCATCGCTTAGCGGCGTGGCGAACAGGTTGGCGGCGGTGAAGCGCGCGCGATCCTGCAGACCGAACAGCGCGGCGTTGCGGCGGGCGCGCTCGACCAGGGTTGGGTCGATCTCGACGCCGTTTGCCCGTGCGCCCAACCGCGCGGCGGCGATCGGGATGCGGCCATCGCCCGACCCCAGGTCGATCAGCGTGTCGGCAGGACCGACCCCGGCGATCGACAACATCGCGTCGACCACCGGTTCGGGGGTGGGAACATAGGGGACGTCATAGCTCGGCTCGCGCGCGGCGATGCCCCTGCCGGCGAGGATGTCGCCCATCCCGTCGCCATAGGCACTGCACCCGCCGAGCAGGACGGCGAGGAGCAGCGCCCGGCGTCTCACGCGGATGCCGCCGTGCGCAGCCATCGGGCGGTGTCGGCGGCGTGGGTGACCGGGATCATATGGCCGCCGTCGATCCTGGTCAGGGTCGCGCCCGGAATCTCGCCGGCGGTCACGTCGCCCTGGCTGACCGGATCGAGCAGTTCGTCGTCGCGGCCGTATAGAATGGCGACCGGCAGCCTGATCGCGCCATAGCGCGGGACCATCGTCGCCAGCGCGCGATTGGCGTCGGTCAGCTCAGCCGCGCCCGCCTGGAAACTCGACGGACGCAGCGCGATCAGCCCGCCGCCGCGCGTGCCGAAATCGAGCGGCACGGGATCGGGCGCGAAGACCTGTTTCGATACGGCCGGCCCGGTCAGCGTGGTCAGCGGCACGCCGACCGTCCATGCGGCAAGGCCGCGCAGCGCCTCGGGCGGGGCCTTGCCCCGGAAGATCGCGGGCATGGCGGTCATCCGCTGCGTCAGCGGGGCGATCAGCGCGAGGCCGCGGATCTTCGACGGCTGGTTCAGCGCCATGGCCAGCGCCACCGCACCGCCCATCGAATGCCCGACCAGCAACGGACGGTCGAGGCCCAGCGCGTCGATCAGGTCGGCGATCATCCGCGCCTGCGTCTCGATCGGGGGATGATCGCCCTCGACGGTCGAATGGCCCCAACCGGGGCGGTCGACGACGATCAGCCGGTGGTCGGCCAGCTGGCCGGTCAGTGCATAGGTGAAGTTGCGCAGCTGGCCATAGATGCCGTGGAGCAGGACGATCACCGGGTTGTCGCCGCCGGTATCGACATAGTGCAGCCGCGCCCCTGGCACGTCGACGAACGCACCGTCCGCCGGGACCAGTGCCTCCGACGCGCTGGCGGCGAGCGCCGTCCACAACGCCAGCCCGCCACCGACCAATGCGGTCGTCGTCGCCGCCTTCTTCAAGGTATCCTTCACGCGCGTTCCTCCCGCAATGCGCCGGGGATACGCGTCAGCGCGGCGCAGTGTCCATGGGCGATGGTAAACGCTTACGCCTCGGCCAGTGCCGCCTCGCGCTCGTCGGCCTGGCGCGCCCACATTTCGGCATAGGTGCCGCCCAGGCGCAGCAGGTCGGCGTGCGATCCGCTTTCGGCCACACGCCCGCCTTCCAGCACGACGATGCGGTCGGCATGGACCACGGTCGACAGGCGGTGGGCGATGACGATCGTGGTGCGGCCGCGCTCGATCGCTTCCAGCGTGTCGAGGATGTCCGCCTCGGTCCGGCTGTCGAGCGCGCTGGTCGCCTCGTCGAGGATCAGGACAGGCGGGTTCTTCAGCAGCGTACGGGCGATCGCCACGCGCTGCTTCTCGCCGCCCGACAGTTTGAGGCCGCGTTCGCCGACGCGGGTGGCGAAGCCTTCGGGCAGGCTGGCGATGAACGGCGCGATGGAGGCGCCGCGGGCCGCCTCCGCAATCTCGCCTTCGGTCGCAGCGGCCCGGCCATAAGCGATGTTGTAGCCGATGGTGTCGTTGAACAGCACGGTATCCTGCGGCACGATGCCGATCGAGCTGCGCAGCGACGCCTGCGTTACCGCGGCAATATCCTGTCCGTCGATGGTGATCCGTCCGGCGGTGGGATCGTAGAAGCGGAACAACAGGCGGGCGAGTGTCGACTTGCCCGCGCCCGATGGCCCGACCACCGCCAGCGTGGTGCCGGGCGGAATGTCGAGATCGATGCCGTTCAGGATCTGGCGCCCGTCGCCATAGCCGAAGCCGACCCCTTCGAACCGGACATGGCCTTGGGTCACGGCGAGCTTCGGGGCGCCGGGGGCATCGACGATTTCGGCCGGCGCGTCGATCAGGTCGAACATCGCACCCATGTCGACCACCCCCTGCCGCACGGTGCGATAGACCATGCCGAGCAGGTCGAGCGGGCGGAACAGCTGGGTCAGCAGGGTCGACACCAGCACGACGTCGCCCGGCGTAAAGCGGCCGCTCGACCAGCCGAACACGATCAGCGCCATGCCCCCACCCAGCATCAGCGCCGTAATCAGTGCCTGCCCGATATTGAGCAGCGCCAGCGAGTTTTCGGACTTCACCGCCGCATCGGCATAGCCGGCGATGGCGCGGTCGTAGCGTTCGGCCTCGCGTTCCTCCGCCCCGAAATATTTGACCGTTTCGAAGTTCAGCAGCGAATCGACCGCATGGGCGACGGCGCCGGTATCGAGATCGTTCATCCGTTCGCGCAACGCCGAGCGCCAGTCGGTGACCCAGCGGGTGAAGACGATGTAGAACACCACCATCGCCACCGTCCCGCCGACCAGCCAGCCGCCGAAGCGCGTGCCGAAGATCGACAGGACCAGCGTGAGTTCGAGGATGGTCGGCGCGATGTTGAACAGCAGGAAATACAGCATCGTGTCGATGCTCTTCGTGCCCCGCTCGACCACCTTGGTCACCGCGCCGGTACGCCGTTCGAGGTGGAAGCGCAGCGACAGCGCGTGGAGGTGGCGGAACACCGACGCGGCCAGCCGTCGCGTCGCATCCTGCCCGACGCGTTCGAACACCACGTTGCGCAGATTGTCGAACAACGTGCCGCCGAACCGCGCCGCCGCATAACCCGCGACCAGCGCGACGACCAGCCACAGCGCGTCGCGCGATCCCGCCGCCATGGTGTCGATCGCGCCCTGCAACGCGAACGGCGCGCCATAGACCTGCACCAGCTTCGACGCGACGACCAGCAGCAGTGCGGCGACGATGCGGACCTTCAGCCCCGGCGCATCGGCGGGCCAGAGATAGGGAATGAAGCGGCGGAGCGTCGCCAGCATCGGCCGGGTCGGACCGGAGGCGGAATGGGTTTCGGGCGGCATGGCAAGCGCCATTTGGGGCGGCCGGCGCGGATAGGCAACGCTTCGTCGGAACAAGGTGCATACCAAAGTATTGAAACCGTCGAGGAGACGGGAAATGGCACCTCTGGTCTATGTCATGGCGATCCTGGGTTGCGGCGACGATGGCGCGACCTGCACGCGGGAGCGGGTTGCTCCGGCGAGCTATACATCGGTCGCCGAATGCCAGGCAGCGATGCCGACCATCCTCGCCAGCAATACCGACCTGTCCTATCCGGTCATCAGCGCATCGTGCGAGCGCGGCGGCCGGTTCGTGGTGGACAACGCCCAGCCGAAGAAGCCCAAGGCAGGCTGATCCCTCCGGCTTGACGATCCGCGGTCGCTGCAATACTTACATTGCTGTAAGTAGCGGAGGTGGCCATGGCGACGCAGCACGTCGATACGATACAGCCAATGCGACGTGACTGGGGCGCGGCATGGGGTGCGCTCAAGCGCCTGCTCGCCGATGGCAACGACACGGTGCAGGTGTTCCGCATCATGCGTGCGTTGAACGCCGATACCAGCCATCGCAACTATGCGCGCCTGCTGCGCGAACCGGATGGCGGGCGGATCGCCTACGATCATGTCGAACTGGCGCGGCGTTTCTCCGATCGCGCCTGGGTCGACGCCCTGCCCGATGGCAGCGTCGGCGCGCAGTATCGTGCCTTTCTCGATCGCACCGGATTTTCGGCACAGGGGCTGGCCGACATCAGCTATGCCGATGGCGAGGGGTGGCAGGACGCCGCCCATCCGGTCGCGTGGTTCGGCCGGCGGGAGCGGGATGTCCACGACATCTGGCACATCCTGACCGGCTATACCGCCGAGGAGCATCTGGGCGAGGCGTGCCTCGTCGCATTTTCCTATGCGCAGACGGGCGGGCTGGGATGGGCGGCGATCGCCGTGGGCGCCGCGCTGAAGTCGCTGCGCGTCACCGGCGAGCGGGCGTTCGCAAAGGCGGTGTGGGAAGGGTATCGGCATGGGCGGCGGGCGAGGTGGCTGCACGCCGAGGATTATGAGGCGCTGCTGGCCGAACCGCTCGATGCGGCGCGGCGACGGCTGAAGATTGCCGAACCGGTCGCTTATCACGCTGCGCAAGCGCGCTTGCGTGAACAGGGGCTGGCGGGGATCTGACGACCAACCCGATAGCGGGCGTCACCCGAGTGCAGGCCAAGATCTCAAGCGGCGCCTGTCGCACGCTGTAACGCGAATATCCCAGCCTTCGCTGGGGTGGCGATGGAATCGGCGGGGCGTTATTTGGCCAGCGCGGCGCTCGCCTGCGCCTCGCCACGGTCGCGCACCGCCTTGGCCCGCGCTTCCGCCTGTTGCTTGACCAGCTTCGCTTCCTCGCGGATCGCATCGGCGCGGACCTTCAGCCGTTCGGCGTCATAACCGCCGGCCTGTCCGGCCTGATTGACCAGAGCCTCCGCCTCGACCTTCATCTGCGCGGTCTGGTTTTCGGCGGCGGCTTCGATCGCGTCGGCTTCGGCATCGGCCTGGTCGCGCAACTGGTCCGCACGCTGCTGCTCGGGGCTTTGCGAGCCGCAGGCAGTGAGCGCGAAGGCGGCAGCGGCCATCAGGACGAAACGGGGCATCGGCGATTCCTGTCGTAAGTCGAACCTTCCAAATTCGCGAGGCGCCGGAAAGTTTCGTTCGTATAACAAAGCGCCGGTGGCCCAAGGGTTTCGCGTCGGCGTCCGCACCGCTAACGGTCAAGGCCACATGCTGACCCGCCTGACCCTGACCGATTTTCGCAACCATGCGGGCGGCACCATCGAACCGGGTGCGGGCTTCGTCGTGCTGAGCGGTCCGAATGGCGCGGGCAAGACCAATGTGCTGGAGGCGGTGTCGCTGCTGGCACCGGGCCGTGGCCTGCGCCGTGCGCCGCTGTCGGACATGGCGCGCGAAGGCGGGGCAGGCGGCTTCGGTGTCGCCGCCGACCTGCCCGACGATGTGCGGATCGGCACGGGGACGCAGGCGAACGCGCCCGAGCGGCGGATCGTGCGCATCAACGGCGCGGGCGCGGCGGCGACGGCGCTGGCCGAATGGCTGTCGGTGCTGTGGCTGACCCCGGCGATGGACCGGCTGTTCGTCGAACCGGCGGGAGAGCGGCGGCGGTTCCTCGACCGGATGACGCTGGCGCTGAACCCGGCCCATGCGACGCAGGCGACCCGCTATGACGCGGCGATGCGCCAGCGCAACCGGCTGCTGGCGGAGGATACGACCCCCGATCCCGACTGGCTGTCGGCGCTGGAGGCGCGGATGGTCGAACATGGGGTGGCGTTGGGCGCGGCACGGGCGGATTCGGTCGCCATGCTGGAGGAACGGATCGCGGCGCTGGCGGCGACCGATTTCCCGCGGGCGGCGCTGTCGCTGGAGGGGTGGCATGGCGACGCCGCGCTGTTCGCCCGCGAGCTGGCGGCGGGGCGTGCGCGCGATGCGGCGGCGGGGCGGGCGCTGAGCGGACCGCACCGCGTCGACCTGATCGTCACCGACCGCGACCGGGGCATGGCGGCGGCGCGCTGTTCGACCGGCGAGCAGAAGGCGCTGCTGCTGGGGCTGGTGCTGGCTCATGCCGAACTGGTGGCGGAGCGCGCCGGGCGGCGGCCGGTCCTGTTGCTCGACGAAGTGGCCGCGCATCTCGACCCCGCCCGCCGCGCCGCGCTGTTCGCGCGGGCGGCGGGGGCGGGACAGGTATGGCTGACCGGTACCGAGGCGGCGTTGTTCAGCGATATTCCGGGCGATGCCACCGGCTATCATGTCGCAGGCGGGCGGATCGAGCGGGTTTAGTAGAAGCGCAACTCGGCCGGTACGCGCTCCGGCATCTTCCCGGCCAAGCGGACCAGCACGGCGTCGATCACCCGGTCCAGTGCGGCGGCCTGGAACGGCTTTGCGACGCAACCCAGGATCAGCGGATGATCGGCGACGTCCGGGCAATTGCCGCTGAGAAACAGGCAGGGAATGCCGCGCTCCGCCAGCGTCGCTGCCACGCCGCGTCCGCAATCGCCATGCGCCAGCCGGACGTCGCAGAGCGCAAGGTCGGGCCGGTCGGCCTCGGCCAGCGCCAGCGCCTCGGCACGGGTATCGGCGATGCCGGTGACGATATGGCCGTGCAGGACCAGCGCGTCTTCCACGAGCATCGCGACCAGCGCCTCGTCCTCGACCAGCAGGATGCGCAGGGCGTCACCCATCATGGCGGCCGGGCACGGCGATTGTCAGGCGGTCGCCGCCATCGCGCGCGACATCGGCCCGCAGCTGTCGCGCCAGCCCGCGCACCAGGCGGCTGTCGTCCAGCGTCGGGCGTGGCTGCCCCATCGCGACACCGGTCAGCGTCACGCGCAGCAGGTCGGCGGTCATGTCGATCGCGACGTGGCTTACAATATCGGGTTCGGCACCGACCAGGGCATGGGTCAGCAGCGCGACCGCTGCGGCCTGTTCGATCGGCAGGGCGGGGCTACCGGTCACCGCAATATCGACCGGTTCGTCGTCGTCGCGTTCCACCAGCGATTCGATCAGCCCGGCGATGTCGATCCGGCTGGGGCGGTCGGTCGCATAGAGCGGGCGATGCGCGGCGGCGAGAACCTCCAGCCGGGCGGCGGCGGCGGTGAGGGCAGTGCGCGCCGCATCGTCCGCCGTATCGGCCGCGCCCAGCCGGACGACGGCGACGGCGGTCTGCAGCGCGTTGCGGACCCGGTGGTTGAGTTCGGCCAGCAGCCGCTCGCGCGATGCGATGCCCGCGCGCAACTCCGCCTCGATCTTCAGCCGGTATTTTGCCAGCGCGACATAGTGGCAGATGGTGTGGAGGAAGGTCAGTTCGTCGGGATCATAATGGTCGGTCCAGCGCCGACCGAAGCCCAAGGTGCCGAGCAATTCGGTGCCATGGACCAGCGGGGTACAGGCATAGGCATCGATGCCCAGCCCGCGGACGAAATCGGTCAGCGGATCGTCCGACGACTGGATACCGAACGCCTGGATCGGGCGACGCTCGCGCGCAGCGCAACCGCACACCGCCTGTCCCACGATCAGTTGCGCACCGGCCGCCGCTTCCTCCTCGGTCAATCCGGCATGGGCGACCAGCGTCAGCACATCGCCGTCGAGCCGGTAGTTGAAGAAGATGTCGAGCCGCAGCTCCTCGGCGATCAGCGCGAAGAGATCGTCGACCATCGCGGCCGGGTCTTTCGCCGCGAGCAGCCGGTCGGCCGCTTCGCCCAGCAGGCGCAGGTGACGACGGGGCAGCGCGTCGACAGCGATGTCGGCCGATTTGGGTTCGGACATACCGGGTTACTAAGCCCGCGATTCTGCCGTTGCCAGCGCGAAGTGGCCGCAAAATCGGCCATCTTCTTGACCTGTGTCAGGAAACCGCCTATTTGCCGCAGCGCAGCGACGCTTTTTCCAGGCAGCGTGATCGGACCTTATGGGTCTCGGCTCCGCGTCGCAGCTCCAACCGGCTTCCCTAGTCACGCGGGTCGCAATTTTTGCCCCGCCATCCGTGCGCCCGTGTGAGCGCCAACGGATGCCGGACCTGTTTTATAGGAACTGTCATGTCCTTCCAGTCGCTCGGCCTGTCGAAGTCGATCCTCGACGCGCTCGCCGCCAAGAATTACGAAACCCCCACCCCGATCCAGCGCGACGCGATCCCGCTGGTCCTCGAAGGGCGCGACCTGCTGGGCATCGCCCAGACCGGTACCGGCAAGACCGCCGCGTTCGTCCTTCCCTCGATCGATCTGCTGGTGAAGGCGAATGTCCGTCGCCGCCCGATGCGCTGCCGGATGCTGGTGCTGGCGCCGACGCGCGAACTGGTCAGCCAGATCGCCGACAATGCCCGCGCCTATGCCAAACACAGCAAGCTGACCGTCGCCACCGTGTTCGGCGGCGTGCCGGTGCCGCGCAACATCCGCGACGTGGCGGCGGGCGTCGACATCCTCGTCGCCACGCCGGGCCGGCTGCTCGACCTGATCGACCAGAAGTGCCTCGGCCTTGGCGAACTCGAAATCCTCGTCCTTGACGAAGCCGACCAGATGCTCGATCTGGGCTTCATCCACGCGCTGCGCCGCATCGTGTCGATGGTGCCGAAGTCGCGCCAGACGCTGTTCTTCTCGGCGACGATGCCCAAGGACATTCGCGAACTTGCCGACAAGTATCTGACCGATCCGGCGACGGTGCAGGTCACGCCGGTGTCGTCGACCGCCGAGCGCGTCGAACAATATGTCACCTTCGTCCAGCAGGCTGAGAAGCAGACGCTGCTGACGATGTTCTTCCGCAATACCAAGATCGATCGCGCGCTGGTGTTCACCCGCACCAAGCATGGCGCCGACCGCGTCGTGAAGCTGCTGGCCGCCAACGGCATTGCGTCGAACGCGATCCACGGCAACAAGTCGCAGCCGCAGCGCGAACGGGCGCTGGCCGCGTTCCGCGACGGCACCGTGCCGATCCTGGTCGCAACCGACATCGCCGCGCGCGGCATCGACGTGTCGGGGGTCAGCCACGTCGTGAACTTCGAACTGCCCAATGTGTCGGAGCAGTATGTCCACCGCATCGGCCGCACCGCGCGCGCGGGTGCGTCGGGCGTGGCGTTCAGCTTCTGCGCCGATGATGAGCGGCCCTATCTGAAGGGCATCGAGCGGCTGACCAAGCAGAAGGTCGAGGTCGTGCCGCTGCCCGCCGACTTCCTCGAACAGAGCGCGAAGATCAAGGCGAGCCGTGCGCCCTATGCCCCCGATCGTCCCGAGCGCCTGCCCAGCGAGCGCGGACCCGCGCGGCCGCGGGCGACCCATGCCCATGGCGCGAAGCCGGCGCATGGTCGCGGCGGTCCGGTCGGCAATCCGGCGCGTGGCGGCCAGCCGCAGCGGGGCGAAGGCCAGGGCGGTGGCGGGCGTCCGCCGCGCGAGGCCGGTGCCGGTGGCGGCGGTCGTCCGGGTGGCGGTGGTCGTCCGGGCGGTGGCGGCGGTCGTGGCCGTGGTGGCCGCGGTCGCGGCGGCGCTCCCCGCGCAGCGGTGTAATCGACAAGCCCCGGCAGGCAACTGCCGGGGTTTTTCATATCCTCCCCGGCACGGGGAGGGGGACCATGCGCAGCATGGTGGAGGGGGGTGTCGGCATACGGCGCCGTAGCGTTGCGCCGAGAACCCCCTCCACCACCGCTTACGCGGCGGTCCCCCTCCCCGTGCCGGGGAGGATTTTTAGAGTTCTCTCAACGCCCGCGCGGGCCGCGCGCTCAGGATCGGCAGCGCCCCGAGCAGCCCGATCCCCACCGTCACCCCGACGCCGACCGCCAGCGTCGCCGCGATCGCGCCGTAATCGGGCAACCAGTCGAACGCGAACAGCTCGACGACCACATACCAGCCCCCGGCGATGCCGATCACCGCCGCCAGCACGGCGAGGATGACCGCCAGCAGCAGATATTCCAGCGCCTGCGCCGCCAGTATCTGTCCGCGCGTCGCGCCCAGCGTCTTCAGGATCACCGAATCATAGGTCCGCGTCTCCCGCGCCGCCGCGATCGCACCGACCAGCACGGCGATGCCGGCAAGGATCGCGATCCCCGCCGCCGCCGCGATGGCGGTCGCCATTTGCGACACG
Source organism: uncultured Sphingomonas sp. (assembly GCF_913776855.1). GTDB lineage: Bacteria > Pseudomonadota > Alphaproteobacteria > Sphingomonadales > Sphingomonadaceae > Sphingomonas. The sequence continues at coordinate 19,521 of NZ_CAJYQD010000028.1, forward strand.
ATGGTGCGGACCTGCCCGATCACCTCGCGCACCTCCACGACCGAGGTCGAGGGGAAGCCTGCCGACAGCGCACGGACGAGGGCGCGTTCGCGGCCCGGCGGCATGGTGATCGTCGCTGCTAGGTTATGCGGTACGTCGGACAGCGTGTCGGGGCTGAACACCATCACGAAATTGAACCCCATCGTGTCCCACGCGATCTTGCGCAGCGAAGCGATGCGGGCGGTGCGTTCCTGTCCCGCGACGCTGATGGTCAGCGGATCGCCGATCTTCAGCGCCAGCGCCTCGGCCATCCGTTCGTCGACCGACACCAGCGGCGGTCCGATATAGTTTGCCGGCCACCACTTGCCCGCGACCAGTTCGCTCCCCGGCGGCAGGTCGGCGGCAAAGGTCAGGCCGCGCTCGCCACGCAGCGCCCATGCGCCTTCGGGAATCGTCTTGAGGTCGGCGACGCGGGTCTTGCCATAGGCGGTGATCGTGCCGCGCATCAGGGGCACGGTCTGCACCTCCGCGCCGGGTTGGATGCGACGGATGGTGTCGCGAAAGGCGGCTTCGCGCGGCGGCGGCACGTCGAGCGCGAACAGCGCAGGCGCGCGGGCTGGCACGGTCCGGGCGATATTGGCGTCGAGGCTGGTGCGGATCGCGGCGAGCAGCACGAACAGGGTGAGGCCCAGCCCCAATGCCACCACCAGCGCGCCGGTCCGCGCGCCGGGACGATGGAGCGCCGCAACCGCGAGCCGCCACAAGGGCGCACGCGAACGCGGCAGGCGGGCGGCCAGCCTGCGGATCAGCCAGCCCAATCCGGCCAACAGCAGCAACAGCCCGCCCGCCGCCGCAAGGAACGCCGCGCCGAACCACGGCCGCTCGCTGGTCAGCAGCACCAGCGCGACGATCCCGGCAAAGGCCGCGCCCATCCAGGCCGCCGCCTTCCATGTCGGGGCGCTTCGCCGGTCATGGACGCCCCGCAACAGCCCGGCGGCCGGCACCGCGCCGGCCGCGAGCAGGGGCGGGGCGGCAAAGGCGAGCGCGATCAGCAGGCCATAGGTTGCGGCCTGCAGCAGTGGCAGCGGATGGATCGCAAAGGCCGGCGCGACCGGCAGTACATCGCCTGCCAGCGCGACGATCAGCGGTACGGCGGCGATACCGATCGCCACGCCCACCGCGATGCCGATCGCGGACACGACGACGATCTGCAACAGATAGACCCGCGCGATCAGTCCGGAGGTCGCGCCCAATACCTTCAGCGTCGCGATGCTCGAACGGCGGGTGGCGAGGTAGCTCGACACGCCGTTGCCGACCCCGATCCCGGCGATGACCAGCGCGGTGAGGCCGACCAGCACCAGGAATTCGCCCATGCGCGACAGGAAACGTTCGGCCCCCGGCGATGCACGGTCGCGGGTGCGCGTGTCCCAGCCCAGCCCCGGATAGCGGTCGGTAAATGCCTTGATCGCAACCGCCGGATCGTAGCGGCTGGCGATGCGGTATTTGCTTTCATACAGGCTGCCCGGCGCGATCAGGCCGGTACGGTTCAACCCGTCCAGCGACACCAGCGCCACCGCGCCGAGCGTAAAGCCCTCGCTCAGCCGGTCGGGTTCGTCGGCGATGATCCCGGCGACGGTGAAACGGGCGGTGCCATAGCGCACCGGCCCCCCGACGCGCAGTTTTAGCCGTTCGACCAGCGCCGGGCCGACATAGGTTTCGCTCGGCGACAACGGGCGGGCGGTGCCGCTTTGCAGGGTGAGCGTGCCGTAGAGCGGATAGGCGGCGTCGACCGCCTTCAGTTCGATCGGGGCGGTCTGGCCGTCGCTACCCGCCGCCATCGACTGCATCCGCAGCGTTTCCGACACGCGGCCGAGCTTCGCCATCGCCCGGCGCTCGGCGGGATCGGCGGTCCGTTGCGATACGGAGAGTTCAAGGTCGCCGCCCAGCAGGCTCTGCCCGCGGACGGCCAGTTCGCCGGTGATCGACCGGGTGAGGCTGCCAATCGCCGCCAGCGCACCGACGCCGAGAATCAGGCAGACCAGCAGCAGCCGCAGGCCCCGGAAGCGGGCATCCAGTTCGCGGCGGGCGAACGTCCAGGCGAGGCGCCATTCGGTCATCGGGTGGGGCCGGAAAGATACCGGCGCGAGTTCAGACCCTGCCGTACCCCGGCCTTCGCCGGGGTACGAGGAAAAGGGTTTTGAAAACCTATGCTCATCGCGCGCTATCCCGCGCGATCCGGCCATCGGCCAGTTCGACCACTCGGTCGCAGCGTTCGGCCAGTGCCGGATCGTGGGTGATGACCAGCAACGTCGCGGCGGTCGCCGCACGGCGTTCGAACAGCAGGTCCATGATCGCATGGCCAGTGGCGCGGTCGAGATTGCCGGTCGGTTCGTCGGCGAATACCAGTGCCGGCCGCCCGGCCAGCGCGCGGGCGATGGCGACGCGCTGCTGTTCGCCGCCCGACAATTGCGTCGGATAATGGTGGAGCCGGTGGCCAAGGCCGACCGACACCAGCTCGGCCTCTGCCCGGCCAAAGGCGTCGCTCTCGCCCGCCAGTTCCATCGGCACCGCGACGTTTTCAAGCGCGGTCATCGTCGGTAGCAGGTGGAACGCCTGCAACACGATGCCGATCCGGCCGCGCCGGGCACGCGCCAGGTCATCCTCCCCCATCGCGCCGAAGTCGGCGCCCGCGACATGGACCTGCCCGCCGCTCGCCCGCTCCAGCCCCGACAGCACCGCCATCAGCGACGACTTGCCCGATCCGGAGGCGCCCAGCAGCGCGACGCTGGTCCCGGCGGGCACGGACAGGTCGATGCCATGGAGGATGCGCGTGGCGGCATCGCCGTCGCCCAGCGTCAGGGTGACACCGCGCGCGTCGATGACCATATCGTTCGAAACCGAGACCATGGAGTTTTTCGCCAGTGACGAAGCAGGGACCCCCATATGCAGGCGCGATCGCGCTTCTCCAAGGTGTGTTGCTGTTGTCGGGATGCGGTGGCCCGGATTTGTCGGAAGGCAATGCGGCCGCGCCGGTGAACGTCGCCGCCGATGCGCCGCCATCGCCGATCGATCGCCAGGTCCCGGTCGCGGGGCCGGAGCGGCTGGTGGTGGCGTTCGGCGACAGCCTGTATGCCGGCTATGGCCTGGCGCGGGGCGACAGCCTGCCCGACGATCTGCAGGACGTGCTGCGGGCGGAGGGGATCAACGCGCGGGTGGTGAATGCCGGCATTTCGGGCGACACCAGCGCGGCGGGGCGGCAGCGGCTGGCGTTCACCCTCGACAAGCTGGATCGCAAGCCCGACCTCGTGCTGCTGGGGCTGGGCGGCAACGACCTGTTGCGGCAAATCCCGCCGGCCGAGACGCGGGCGAATTTCGTCGCGATGCTGGACGAATTGAAGCAGCGCGACATTCCGGTGGTGCTGACCGGCATGATGGTGCCGCCCAATCTGGGACCGGACTATGCCGCCGCGTTCAACCGCATCTGGCCCGACATGGCGAAGCAATATGGCGCGACGCTCGACCCGTTCGTCCTGGCCGGCGTGATCGGCAACCGCGCGCTGATGCAGCCGGACGGGATTCACCCGAATGCGCAAGGGGTGGACCGGATCGTCGCGCGGCTGGGACCGGTGGTGGCGGGGCGGTTGCGCGGGTAGGGGCCGCCCCGCCGAAGCAGCGACGATGGCGGACGTCAGGCAACGCGCCGGAAATGGAAGGTGCGAACGAACGGCTGGCCCTTGTCATCGACGTTCGCGGCGGCCTCGGTCATTTCGCGGCCATCGGGTGCCAGCGTGTAGACGCGGACCGAACCCTGCACCCGGTCGCGGGCGAGGTTCATCACCATCACGTTCGGGGCGGGGAGCAGGATCGCCGCGCTGTCGGCCTCGCTCTTTTCCCCTTCGCCCGGCGCGGCGGTGCCGTCGGGGCGATAGGCGACGGTCATGTGCCGGACGCTGCCATCCTGAGCGGTAATATCTACCGAGGTACGCCACCTGCCATTTCCGATGTCCTGAAAGCGGTAGAGAACGCGTTTGGGCGGCGGGCCGTAATTGGCCGGCATCCGGGTGAGGTCGAGTTCCCAGTCGCCGAGGAAGGGCGAGCGGGCGTCGACGGCGGGTGCGGCGGGCGTCGACCGGGCGACCGCCGTGCCGGTGACACCCGCGATGGCCGCAGCGATGGAAAGCAGGATCTTGAGCCGATGGGACATGCTGATGCTCCATGTTCGGCGGAAACAGTTCCGCCGAACATGTAAACTATATATGTAGATTTATGAGTCAACCGGGTCGGAGTGCGTCCTATCCGAAGGGCCGGTCGATCGACGGCTGCGGCTGGGTGAACCACTTCGCACCGTCGTCGGTCACATGGAAATGATCCTCCAGCCGGATGCCGAAGCGGTCGGGGACGACGATCATCGGTTCGTTGGAAAAGCACATGCCCGGCGCGAACGGTGTCGTGTCGCCGCGCACCAGATAGGCCGGTTCGTGGATCGACAGGCCGATGCCGTGGCCGGTGCGATGCGGCAGGCCTGGCAGGCGGTAGTCGGGGCCGAGTCCTTCGCGGACCAGCACCGCGCGGGCAGCGGCGTCGACCGCTTCGCAGGGGACGCCGGGGGCGGCGGCGGCGAAGGCGGCGGCTTGCGCGGCGTGTTCGATGTCCCAGATCGCGCGCATTTCGTCGCTGACCGGGCCGAAGGCATAGGTGCGGGTGATGTCGCTATGATAGCCCTCCACCCGGCAGCCGGTATCGATCAGCACCAGCTCCCCCTCGGCCAGCGCGCGGTCGCCGGGCAGGCCGTGGGGAAAGGCGGTGGCGCGGCCGAACTGGACGATACAGAAAGTCGACCCGCCGCCACCGATCGCACGGTGGGCGTCGTCGATGAAGCGGACGACCTCGCTGGCGAGGATGCCGGGGCGTAAGATTCGGGCGGCGGCGGCCTGGACGTGGAGCGTCATGTCCTTCGCCTGTTGCAGCAGCGCCAGCTCGGCGGGCGATTTGACCATGCGGCAGCCATCGATCGCGGGCGCGCCATCGGTCAGCATCAGCCCGTGCCGCGCCAGCTTCTGTCCCCATGCGAACGGAAGCAGCGGGTCGACCGCGAGGGTTGCCCCGGCGGGCAGGGCGTCGGCGACCAGCGCGGTCGGATCCGCGTCTTCCTCCCACAATAGCAGGTCGGCGGGAATGGTCAGGTCCGCCTCCAGCGTGCCGCGCTCGAACGCCGGACAGATGATGCGCGGGGTGCCGGTCACGGGCAGCAGGAGCGCGACCATCCGCTCGCTCGCCCCCCACGGAATACCGGTGAAATATTGGAGCGACGCGCCGGTATGGACCAGCAGCGCGTGGGCGCCGGCGGCGTCGGTCAGGGCGCGGGCGCGTTCGAGGCGGGCGTGGCGCTCGGCGGGGGTGATGGGGGGAGCGGGCGTGGCCCATGGGGTGATCGCCGCCAGCTGCGCCGCCGCGCTCGATCCGCCGATGGTCATGTCCGTCTCCGCCGAAATCGCCCGAGCGAGCAGGGCGTGAGATCGATCGCGGACGGTTGATCCGCGATCCTCGCTGTCCGTATCCTAACCGCGATCGGCGCGAGCGTCAGCCCCGGCGATCCGTCGTGCGGGCATCGACCGGCGGCTGCCGGCCAGGGTCAGGCGCGGGGGGTGGGGCCTTGTGCGTTATAGGCCTCGCGAAATTCCTTGGCGAACATGTCGAGGAATGCTTCGTCGGACCCCTGCGCCACGCCGCCGAATTCGCGTTCATAGGCCTGCCACAGCGCGGCATCACGGGCGGAGGGCAGGACCCGTTCCAGCACGCCGCCATCCTTTGCCCGCGCCCGGATCGCGGACGGGGCAAAGCGTTCGAGCGTGGTGCGCAGGGCGCCCTGCATCGCACGCAGCGTCGCGACCTGATGCGACTGCAGGTCGCGAAACGCATCCTCGACCGCGCGGTCGGGGGGCATGAAGCCGGGCTGTTCGGCACCCAGCAGCATCGTCAGCGCGTCGTCGGGGCTGCGCGCGAACTTCAGCGGGTTGTGGCCTTCGGGGCTGTAGGCGGTGGCCTCCGCGCCCAGCTGCGCCTTCGCCCGTGCGCGCGCCTCCAGCATCACGACCAGCCCGGCGACCAGCCGCCGGAACAGCAGCGCGCCGCGTTCGGCCGCCTCGGGGCTGAGTCGCGCGGGATCGATCCCAAGCGCGGCGACGAAGGCATCGCCGTCGCCGGTGGCCGGGGGCGGTGGCGGGGCGTGGGTAACGGCGGGGGCGCTGGCGGGCGGAGGGGGTGGGGTCGGCGGTTGGCGCAGCCCCAGCGGATCGCGTGGCGCCTCGACCGGCTGGCCGAAACCACCGCGCGCCCAATCGACCACATTCCCCTCCGCGATGCGACCCCACAGATCGTCGGGCGACGGCGCGGGCGGGCGATCGGGCGCGGCGCTGGACCAGGCGGATGCAGGGTCGGGCACGGGGCCGGCGCTGTCCCACGTCGACACCACCGGCGCCGCCGGGGCGGCGGGCGTGGCCCAGCCCGAGGCGCGTTCGGGCGGTGGACCCCATGCAGTTGCCGGCGCGCGGTGCGCTTCCGGACGGGCGAGCGAAGGCCCGGTCTGCGGCTGCCAGCCGGCGCTGCCGCCGCTGCGTCCGGCGGTGGGGGGCGGGCCCCAGCCGGGGCTGGCCGCACCCGTCTCCGCCGGCGCCCAGCCGTCCTTGGCGGAGGCTGGCGCAGGCGGTGTAGTATCGTTCCATCCGCCCCATCCGCCCGCCGCCGTTGCCGGACGATCGATCCGGGCGAGGATGGTGAACGGGCCGGCGGTAAAGCGGTCGCCGTCGCGGATCACGTGGTCGGGCGACACCCGCTGGCCGCTATCGGCGAGGAAGGTGCCGTTGGTGCTACGGTCGGTCAGACGATAGTCGCTGCCGTCGAAGCGGATATCGAAATGGCGCGACGACAGATGCCGCGTCGGATCGGCGAGCATCCAGTCGCATCCGTCCGCCCGGCCGATCGTCGCGTCGCGGCGATCGATCGCAAGCGGTGCGGCCGTGGCGGGGCCGGCAACGACCGACAGGGTCAGCGTCATTGCCCGCCATCACCCGCCGCCGGGCCGAGCGCCTCGGGCGCGCCGAAGGAACCGCCCCCCTCGGGATTGATGTCGGTGCGTGCGCCGTTCAGCAACAGCGCGGTCGCGCCGTTGACCCGCGTGTCGGGGGCGTTGACGACCGCCGTCTCGTTCGCCTGCACATTCACCGTCGGCGACTGGATCGTGATGCTGTCGGGGCCGATGGTGATCTTCGAATTCTTCACGCGGATGGTGATCTGCGTCTTGGATTCGATCGACAGCGCGCCGTCGACCAGCAGCGCGTCGGTGCCGATGACGTGCGTCTCGCGCTTGCCCGTGACGTCGGTCTTGCTGTCGCGACCGATGCTGGTGGTCTGGTCGCGGACAATGGCGCTGGTATCGTCGCGGCCGATATTGGTCGTGCGGTCCAGCCCGACGCGGCGGTTCTGGTTATGGCCGACATGGCGCGATTCATCGAAGCGGACGCGGCTGTTCATGTCGCGTTCGGCGTGGATGAACAGTTCCTCCTGTCCGCCCTTGTCCTCGAAGCGGATTTCGTTCGATGTGCGGCCCTGTCCGCTGTCGAGCGCCTCCGTCTCCGGATATTCGCCCGACGCGCCATAGGTGAGGGTCCGCCACACCGCCCGCGTCTTGTTGGCCGGCAGGTCATAGACCGGCATGTGCGACCGGTTGAACACCCGGCCCATGACGATCGGCCGATCGGGATCACCGTCGAGGAAATCGACCAGCACCTCATGCCCCACCCGCGGCAGGATGACGTTGCCCAAACCACCGGTCTGCGACACGCGCACCCAGCAGGTCGAGCGTTCGCCGGGCGTGTCGGCGCGGTCCCAGGGGAAGCGGATCTTCACCCGGCCATATTCATCGGTATAGATCGTCTCGCCCGCAGGTCCGGTGACCATCGCGGTCTCGAGGCCCTGCGCGCGCGGGCGCGGCGTCTGTGCCGGCGACTGGAACACGGTGTCGGCGGGTACAGCCTCGAACTTGACGTTGTACGGCTCCTCATCCTCCTGCTCGCCCGAGCGATAGGCTTCGGCAGCGATCGAATGGGTCGCGGCGATCACCATATAGGCTCCGTTCAGCCGGTCGGCGGGATGGTCGGCGACGTCCAGCCGCTGTCCGGTGGTGATGCCCGATGCCTGGCTGGTGCCCGTGAAGACGCGGCGATTGGCCCGCTGTGCGTCGAGCAGCGTCTGGCCGCGTTCGCGCCCGGTCGCTTCCTGGTCGCCGCGCCCGGTCTTTTCGCGGGTATAGCGGCCGGGATAGACGAAAATCTCACGGTCGTCGCGCGGGTGGCCGCCCTGTCCGGTGGATTCGCTGGCCAGCGGCTGGTCGGGCGATTCGAAGTCGAAATCACGCACCGTCACCCGTGCCTGCCCGCTCGACGCAACGCGTTCGACCCAGGTCTGCAGGATGTCGCGCGGGGCGTCGAACCGACTCTTCGAATTGGCGGTGAAGACCGACATCGCGTTGGCGTTGAAGCGCAACTGCGGCGGGTTGCCCGGCTGGTGCGACGCCGGCCCCTCGCACAGCACCATCACATGCCGGTCGGCATCGTGGCGGAAGAAGTAATAGATGCCCTCCTCTTCCATCAGCCGCGACACGAAATCGAAATCGCTCTCGCGATACTGGACGGTATAGCCCCGCGTGACGCGCGGTTTCGCGAGGCGGGTATAGTCGACGTCCTGGATGCCTGCGCCCTCGATCACCGCCTGGATGATCTCGACCGCGGTCTTGTCCTGGAAGATCGCCATCTGGCGGTTCTGCGCCAGATAATAGGTCCAGGGTTCGATCGTCAGGCGATAATGATGGCCATCGGGTTTTTCCTCGACATATTCCCCCGCCGTCACCAGCCCGTGGAACCGGCGCAGCAGTTCGCCATCCTCCAGCACCGCCAGTCCCGCCGGCTTGCCGAGATGGGGGTACAGGTCGAGTTCGAGCGGCGAGATGATCGTCGCACGCACCGTGAAGGGGCGTCCGAGCCGCTCCTCGCTCTCGATCCGTTGCAACACGACCTGTTCGTCGCCGACGTCGATCGCCATCTGGGTGAGCCGTTGCCCTGCGTCCGCCACCAGCTACTCCTGCGTGCGCGACAGCCTGCTGTAAAAACCGGCTGAACTGCCTTGTCCCTGCCCGCGAACCTATCGTTCGTCCCGCCACCGTACAATGGCTTGCAAATCAAACGGTCGTTTCGGGATTGTGATCCATCGCGAATCGCGGCTAGAATGTGGCAACAGGGCGGGGGCCTAATCGTTATCGGAACCGGAAGGGGACGAGACTATGACGCTACGCTTCGCACTGTTTTCCATGGCGGGCCTGATCGCGACTCCGGTGCTTGCCGGACAGGCGCAGCCTGCGCGGACCCCGACCGTGGAAGGATATCTCTGCACCTTTGCCGGCAAATGCGACGGCACGACGCCCGACCGCGTGACCCGCGACGCCCCCGAAACGCGCGGGTTCCGACTCGCCCGGCCGGGTGAGGGTGCGGATGCGGCGCCGTCGACACCTGCGCCGGTCGCGCGGACGCAGCGTCGGACGACGCGCAGCGCCGCTGTCGCCGAACGCGGCAGCCGGACCGGGCGCAGCGTCGGGACGCGGGCCTATGCCGCCGCCGCCGCGCCGACCGCCAATCCCGGTTCGGGACGCCGCGCCGACCTGATGATCGGGTTCGAACTCAATTCGGACCGGCTGACCCCGGCGGGCGAGGCGTCGGCGCAGGTTTTTGCCCGGTCGCTGATGATGCCCGAACTGCAGGGCAGCCGTTTCCGGATCGAGGGGCATACCGACGAGCGCGGCGGGCGCGGCATCAACGTGCCGCTGTCGGTGCGTAGGGCGCAGCGTGTTGCCGACTATCTGATCGCGCGCGGCGTTGCGCCGGCGCGGCTGGAGACGCGGGGGTTCGGATCGTCCAAACCGCTGCCCGGACGCAGTGCCGCCAATCCTGCCAACCGACGGGTCGAAGCCGAGCTGATTTCCTGATCGCGCCGGCGGGGCCGTGACCATGATCGACCGAGAAACCCTGTTGCAGCCGGTGTCGGACGATGCGCCCGCCGGCCCCGACCTGTCCTATGATCCCGCGCGCGAAACGATCGAACAGGCGTTCGCGACTCCGCCGGACGAGGTGGATTGGGATGCGACGATCCGTGCGATCGTGGATCAGATGGCGCAGACCCGCGACCTCTGGCTCGCGGTCTATCTGGCACGGGCCGGCGCGCGGGCGGGGCGGCTGGCAGTGGTCGGTGACGCGCTCGACCTGCTGGCCGGCTATGTCGAGCGGTTCTGGGACAGCGTGCATCCGACCATGGAAGAATATGGGGTCGAGGGGCGGCGCGGCGCGTGCGAATCGCTGGTGCGGATCGGCGAGTTCCTCGCGCCGCTGCGTCGCGTGCCGTTGATCGATCACCCGCGGCTGGGCAGTTTTTCGGGCGGCGACGTCGAACGCTTCGCTGCCGAAGGGGCGACGGCCGATGGTTACGGCCCGTTCCGCGCGGCGCTGGCCGATACGCCGCTCGACCGCATCGCCGAGGAACGCGCGCAGCTGGAACAGGTTCGGGCTGCGATCCTGCGCACCGATCGGGTCCTGTCCGAACGATCGGAAGCGGTGGGGCAGACCGGTACCAATTTCGCCGCGACCTATGACACGATCGATTCGATCATCGCGGCGCTGGACAGTTTCGCGGTAGCGGCACCGACCGTCGAGACGGCGTCCGGCGAAGCGCCAGAATCCTCGGAGCGGTCCGGCAGGGCGCCTACTGCGACGCCGGGTCGGATCGCGTCGCGCGACGATGTGGCGCGCGCAATCGATTCCATCGTCGACTATTATGCACGGGCCGAACCATCCAGCCCGATTCCGATAGCACTCGTCCGAATCAAGGGGTGGATCACAATGGACTTCGTTTCGATCCTAGATGACATTGCGCCAGGGAGCCGAAACGAGGCCTTGAGCGTATTGCGATCCAGAAACGAAGACGGCGGCGGTCCAGACATGATGTAATTCCGGTGCGACATCGCAGCGCCGGGCAAAATAAAGGTCCGGCCGAAACGTTCAGAAGGGATGCGGATACATGGCGATCAAGAGCGGGCAGCGTTTCATTCGGGAGAATCGCAAGCCCCGAGTGCATATCGAATACGAAGTCGAGACCTACGGCGCACGCCAGAAAGTCGAGCTTCCGTTCGTCATGGGCGTGATGTCCGACCTGTCGGGAAAGAGCCTGAAGGACAAGAAGGCCGCCGAATCGCGCGAATTCGTCGATTTCGACATGGACAATTTCGACCAGCGAATGGAGGCGATCGCCCCCCGCGTCGCCTTTGCCGTCGACAACACGCTGACCGGTGAAGGCAAGCTGGCGGTCGACCTGACGCTCAATTCGATGAACGACTTCTCTCCGGGCCAGATCGCCAAGCGGATCGAACCGCTCGCCAAGCTGCTCGAAGCGCGGACCCAGTTGGAAGACCTCTTGTCGTACATGGATGGCAAGCATGGCGCGCAGGACCTGCTCGACAAGGTGCTGAACGATCCGGCGCTGCTGAAGGCGCTGCTCGCCGAACGGGCGGCGGCGCGGAGCGAGGCTGACGGCACCCCGTCGGCACCCCAGGCCTGAACCCCGGTAGCGAACAGGAGCGGACCATGGCCCAGGAAGCCTTCAGCCAGACCAACGACACCGCGCCCGCCACTTCGGAGGAAGTGAGCGATTTCCAGGCGCTGCTGCAAAAGGAATTCAAGCCCGCGACCGAGGAACGCCGGTCGCGCATCGAACAGGCGGTGCAGACGCTGGCCGAACAGGCGCTGTCGAATGCGCAGATCGTCGGCGGCGACGTGTTCGCGACGGTCGACGCGATGCGCGCGGCGATCGACCGCAAGCTGACCGAACAGATCAACCAGATCATCCATCACCCGGAATTCCAGGCGATGGAATCGGCATGGCGGGGCCTCAACTACCTCGTCATGAACACCTCGACCGGCAAAGACATGAAAATCCGCGTGATGAACATGTCGAAGGAAGAGGCGCGGCGGATGTTCCGCCAGTATCGCGACGCGGCGTGGGACCAAAGCCCACTGTTCAAGAAGATCTACGAGAACGAGTTCGGCCAGCTGGGCGGCCAGCCCTATGGCGCGTTCGTCTGCGACTACAGCTTCGACCACAGCGCCCCCGATCTGGAGGTCATGCGCGGGCTGTCGCGGATCGGTGCGGCAAGCCACGCGCCGTTCATCGCCGCCGCCGCGCCGTCGCTGCTGGGCATGGACAGCTGGACCGAGCTGTCGAACCCGCGCGACCTGGGCAAGCTGTTCGATGCGACCGATTACGGCGCCTGGCGCTCGTTCCGCGCGTCGGAGGACAGCCGTTACCTGGCGCTGACCCTGCCGCGCTTCCTCGGGCGTCCGCTCTATGGTGCCAAGACCGAACCGGTCGAGGAGTTCGATTTCGAGGAGGACGCCGGCGGGGCGCATGACAGCCATCTGTGGCTGAACGCCGCCTATGCGATGGGCACGCGCATCACCGAGGCGTTCAACACCTATGGCTGGACCACCCGCATTCGCGGCGTGGAATCGGGCGGCACCGTAGAGGAGCTGCCGACCGCGGCCTTCCCGACCGACGAGGGCGGCATCGATTACAAATGCCCGACCGAGATCGCCATTTCCGACCGGCGCGAGGCGGAGCTTTCCGCCGCCGGGCTGATGGCGCTGGTCCATCGCAAGAATACCGACCAGGCGACGTTCATCGGCGCGCAGACCGTCCACCGGCCCGCCGCCTATGACAAGAAGGAGGCGACCGCCAACGCCAACCTGTCGGCGCGTCTGCCCTATATCTTCGCCAGCTGCCGCTTCGCGCATTACCTGAAATGCATGGTGCGCGACTGGGTCGGCGGATCGCGGGAGGCCGAACAGCTCCAGCGCGATCTCAACAATTGGGTCCTCCAATATGTCGACGGTTCGCCGACGACATCGAACGAGGAAACCAAGGCCCGCCTGCCATTGAAGCAGGCCAAGATCGAGGTGATCCCGGATGAGGAGAACCCAGGCTACTACAAGGGGAAGTTCATGTTCGTGCCGCACTACCAGCTCGAAGGGATGGATGTGGCGCTGAGCATGGTTTCACGCTTGCCCAAGTCCTGACGTGATCGGTTTTCGTCCGGGCTTTCACGGTTTGTAACAGGAGTAAGTCAATGGCAGTCGATCTGTTTCTCAAAATTGACGGTGTCCACGGTGAATCGTCCAAGAAGAACCACCAGGGCGAAATCGACATCATCTCGTTCGATTTCGGCGCGGTGCAGCATGGTTCGTTCCACAGCGGCGGTGCCGGCGGTGGTTCGGGCAAGGCCGAAATCTCCGACATCCGCATCCAGAAGGAAGTCGACAAGTCGTCGCCGCTGCTGTTCAAGCATTGCGCTTCGGGCAAGCACATCAAGGAAGCGATCATCTATTCGCAGAAGGCGGGCGACGGCAACAACCCGCTGACCTATTACAAGATCAAGCTCGAAGACATCATCGTGTCCGACATCCACAACAACGGTGCGTCGGGTGGTGATGCGATCATGGAATCGGTCACGTTCAACTGTGCGAAGGTGACCTTCGACTATCAGGCGCAGAACGCGCAGGGTGGCAAGGACGGCGGCGTCGTCACCGCCTATTACGACATCCGCCAGAACGAGGCGGGCTAACGCGATGGCAGCGGTCGTCGACACTGGTTCCAAGGCCGACGACCTGCTGCGGGCAGGCGACTTCGACGGGGCACGCCGTGCCCTGGTCGAAGTCGTCAAGTCCGATCCGGGTCATGTCCCGACCCGACTGTTTTTGTGGCAGCTGCTGGCGGTGCAGGGTGACTGGGCCAAGGCGAAGACGCATCTGACCGCGCTGGCGCAATTGTCGCCGGAAGCGCAGATGCTGTCGGTCGTTTACGGCCAGGCGATCGATGCGGAGGCGACGCGCGCGGCGGTGATGGCCGGGCGTGAGCGCGCGATCATTCATGGCGGGTCGGACTGGGCCGAGGGTGTGGCGGAGGCGCTGCAACTGGCGGCGACCGGTGCGGCCACACAGGCTGAGGACGTCCGCGCGGCGGCGTTCGATGCCGCCCCCGATACCCCCGGTACGCTCGATGGCGTCGCGGTCGACTGGATCGCCGATGCCGATCCGCGCTTCGGCCCGGTGATGGAGGCGATCGTCGGTGGGCGCTATGGCCTGTTGCCGTTCGATGCGGTGGCGAAGATGACGTCGGAGGGGCCGAAGGACCTGCGCGACATCGTGTGGTATCCGGTCGAACTGACGCTGAAGGCAGGCGCGCGCATCGCTGCGCTGCTGCCGGCGCGCTACCCCGACCTGTCCGACGATCCGGCGGAACTCGCCGTGCGGGCGACCGGATGGCGCGACGATGGCACCGGCGTCGGCCAGCGGCTGTGGACCGCATCCGATGGCGAGGATCGCGGTCTGTTTTCGGTCCGCTCGGTCGACCTCGGCTGATCCCGTGGCGGTGCGGCAACGGCTGACGCCGACACTCTATGACAAGCTGGTCGCCGATCTCGATATTTCGGGGATGCGCGACGACAAAGACACCGCACCCGCCGTCGCGCGGGAGAAATTCCGCTATTACTCGGTGCCCAAGCTGGAACGGTTCAACGAAACCGCGCTGCGCGCCACGATCCGGCGCGATCTGGCGTGGCTGTTCAACACCACCAGCTTGGAATCGCTGGTCGATCTCGAACCTTATCCGCATGTCCGGGAATCGGTGCTGAACTATGGGCTGAGCGACCTTGCCGGCCGCACGCTCGACCGGCGCGCAGTACTGGCGCGGGCGCGGGAGATCCGGCGGGCGATCCGGTTGTTCGAACCGCGCCTGTCGCGCGAGGGGCTGACGGTCGATCCGGTCGAGGACCCGAGCGACCCGCACGCGCTGACCTATCTGATCCAGGGGGACATCACCGCGGCGGCGCAGACGATGCCGGTGAAGTTCCGTACCGAGGTCGAAGCCGAAACCGCCTCGGTCAACGTGCGCGAATGACCACCGGCATCGATCCGCGCCTGCTGCGCTATTACAACGACGAACTCGCCTATCTGCGCGAAGAGGCGCGGGCGTTCGGCATCGAGCATGAGGCGGTGGCCGGGCGGCTGGGGCTGAAGACCCCGACCGATCCCGACCCCTATGTCGAACGGCTGCTGGAAGGGGTCGCCTATCTCGGCGCCCGCGTGCAGCTGAAGATCGCGGACCAATATCCCGAATTTACCCACCATTTGCTGCACGCCGTCCAGCCACATTATCTGGCGCCTACTCCGTCGATGTGCATTGCCGGGTTCGAGCCGAAGGACGGCGATCCGATCCTGACCAAGGGCTATGTCGTGCCACGCGGCACGCCGCTGACCGCGACCGCGACCGAGCAGAACGGGGTGCCGGTCGAGTTCCGCACCGGTCAGGACGTGACGCTGTGGCCGCTCAAGATTACGCAGGCCGAATATCTGCCTAGCCGTGCGGCGGTCGCCCCCTTCGCCACCGCCGCCGATGTGCGCGCCGAAGCGGGGCTGCGCCTGCGGTTCGAAACGACCGGCGGTGCGGCGCTGCCGCAGGTGCTGCCCGGTACGCTGCCGCTCTATCTGGCGGGATCGGAGGCGGTGCCGGCCGAACTCTATCGCCAGATCGTCGGCGAAACGGTGGCGACCATCGCCCGGTCGGCCGATGCGGCGGCGGGACCGGAGGGGTGGATGCGCCTGCCCGCGCCCGAACAGGTCGGGTTCGATGACGATCAGGCGCTGCTGCCGCCCGAACTGCGCTCGTTCCGCGGCTATCGCCTGCTGACCGAATATTTCGCCTGTCCCGAACGCTTTCTGTTCGTCGACCTGAAGGGGCTGGGTCGCGCGTTCCGGGTCAGCCCGACGGCGTGCGACGTGGTGCTGCTCTTCTCGCGATCGGCGCAGATTCTGCACAATGCGCTGGACCCTTCGAACTTCCGCCTGTTTGCGACGCCGGCGATCAACCTGTTCGAAAAGCAGCTGGGGCGGGTGCGCGTGTCGAAGTTCGACCACGAACATCATGTCGTGCCCGACCGCGCCCGACCGCTGGATTACGAGGTATTCCGCATCCTCGACGTGCAGGCCTATGCCGCGAACAATGTCGATGCGCGCACGGTGGCGCCGCTCTATGCGCCGGGCGCGTTGCTGTACGACTGGAACGAGGCGCTGTTCTACACCACGCAGCTGCGCCCGCGCCGGTTGTCGACCCGCGAACGGCGGCTGCGGCGGCGGGGCGAATATACCGGCACGGAGACGTGGATCGCGCTGACCTCGCCGGGCGATGCATCGCGGCTGGACGGGGTCGACGAACTGGCGGTGCGGGCGCTGGTCACCAATCGCGAGCTGCCCGAATTGCTGACCTTTCGCGGCGAGCATCACTTTACCGTATCCGGCGTGCCGGCGCGCACCGTCAGCGTGCTGCGCGCGCCGACCCGGCCGCAGGCGCCGATGGGCCTGGGCGACGCCGCGTGGCGGTTGATCGGCCACCTGACGCCCAATTACACGACATTGGCGCCGCAGGACGGCAGCGATCCGGGCGTGCTGCGCGATCATCTGGCGCTCTATGGGCGGCAGGACGATGCGGCGTCGCGGCGGCAGGTCGACGGAGTGACGGCGATCCGCTCCGAACGGGTCGCGCGGCGGGTGCCGGGCATGGACCGCATGTCGATCGCGCGCGGCCACCGCATCCATGTGACGCTGGACGATGCCGCGTTCGACAAGGGGCGGATGTTCCTGTTCTCCGCCGTCCTCGAACGCTTTCTGGCCGAATTCAGCAGCATCAACAGTTTCACCGAAACCTGGGTCGCAAGCGCCAATGAAGGGGAGTTTCAGCGATGGCCGCTGAGGATCGGTCGCCGACCGACCATCTGACCTTTCTGGCCGAGGCGGCGGCCGATGCCGGACGGTTCGGGCTGTTCCCGATCGTCCGGGGGGCGGAGGCGCGGGCGCGGCACCTGCCCCGCGTCGGGCGGGCGCGGCGGCCGGCGCAGAGCGTCGCCGACCTGAATCAGGTCCCCTCGCTGGCCTTCCCCGATTCGACGCTCGCCGAGGTCGAGATACGCGACGGGCGGGCGCGGGTCGGCGGATACTGGCTGGGGCTGACCGGGCCGATGGGACCGTTGCCGCAGCACATGACCGAATTCGCGACGTTCGAGCGGCGCTATGCCCGGTCGCGGCCGTTCGGGAAGTGGCTCGACCTGTTGGCAGGCAGGATGCTGCAGTTCTTCTTTCGCGCATGGAGCGATTCGCAGCCGGCGGCGCAGGCCGACCGACCGGAGGACGATCGCTTTGCCGACGGGCTGGCGCGGCTGACCGGGGCGGGCGACGGGGTAGGCGCGGATGCGGCATTCCCGGCGGCGGGGCGGGTGCATTATGCCGCCTTGTTCGCCGGGCGGCGCAGCGCCGGCGCGATCGAGGATGCGCTGACACACCTGTTGGGGCAGGCGGTGCGGGTCGAGGAATATCAGCCGCGCTGGCGCGACATCGATGCGGAGGACCGCACCCGGCTGGGCCGGCAGTTCGCCCGGCTGGGCGACGAGGTGATGCTGGGCGGACGGGCGAAGGTGGTGAGCGATGCGTTCCGCGTCGTGATCCGCGCGACATCGGCAGCGGATTATGCGGCGCTGATGCCGTCGGGCGCGCGGTTCCGGGTGCTGTCGGAGGCGCTCGACGCCTTCGCCCCCAGCCACCTCGAATGGGACGTCGCGCTGGAGATCGACGCGGCGGAGGCGACGCCGGCGCGGCTGGACGGAGCGACGCGACTCGGGTGGAGCGGCTGGCTGGGCGGCGGCACGGGAGTGCGGCGGGACGCGCATTTGCGACGGGGGACCAATGGCGCGGGAGCGGGGGCGCATGACGGCAACGGTACCCATGCATAATCGTGGCAACGCCGACAGGTACCGCGCCATCCTTTCGCTCCTCCGCATTCAACCCGTCGACCCACAAGGATCAGCATGACCGACATCAGCCGTACCGCCCTGTTCGGACGCCTCGATCCCAGCGCGTTGCAGGCGATCGAGTCCGCCACCGGTTTCGCCCGGATGCGCGGCAATCCCTATGTCGAGCTGGTCCATTGGCTGCATCTGCTGGTGCAGGATTCGACCGGCGACATTGCCGCCATCCGCGCGGCGTTCGGCATCGACGATGCGGTGCTGGCGCGCGATATCGTCGGCGCGCTCGACATATTGCCGCGCGGGGCTTCCGCCATTTCCGACTTCGCGCCGCAGGTCGAGGAGGCGATCGAAAAGGGCTGGCTCTACGCGTCGCTGCAATTCGGGGCGGGGAAGGTGCGCACCGGGCATCTGCTCTACGGGATGCTCAGGACGCCGACGCTGCGCAATGCGCTGTTCGCGACCAGCGGCGAATGGCGCAAGATCGCCGCCGACCGGCTGGGCGCGGAGTTCGATGCGATCGTAAAGCCGTCGACGGAAACGAGCGCGGTCGCGCCAGGCGATGCCGCCGCTCCGGCCGCAGCGAGCGGCCCGGCCCCGGCGGGTGAGGCGCTGGCACGCTATTCGACCGATCTGACCGCCAAGGCCCGCGCGGGCGAGATCGACGCGGTGGTCGGGCGCGATGCCGAAATCCGCCAGCTGATCGATGTGCTGCTGCGGCGCCGACAGAATAACCCGATCCTGATCGGCGAGGCAGGCGTGGGCAAGACGGCGGTGGTCGAGGGGTTCGCCCGCCGCATCGCCGATGGCGACGTGCCGCCCGCGTTGAAGGGCGTGACGCTCCGCGCGCTGGACGTGACGCTGATGCAGGCCGGCGCAGGGGTGAAGGGCGAGTTCGAGAAGCGGCTGCGGCAGGTGATCGACGAGGTGGAAGGCGCTGCCAGCCCGGTGATCCTGTTCATCGACGAAGCGCATACGCTGGTCGGCGCGGGCGGGCAGGCGGGAACAGGCGATGCCGCCAATTTGCTGAAACCGGCGCTGGCGCGCGGACGGCTGCGCACCATCGCCGCGACGACCTATGCCGAATATCGCCAGTATTTCGAAAAGGACCCGGCCCTTACCCGCCGGTTCCAGCCGGTCGATGTCGCCGAGCCGGAGGCGGACGTCGCGGTCGACATGCTGCGATCGGTGGTCGGCGCGATGGAGGATCATCACGGCGTCGTGGTACTGGACGAGGCGGTGACGGCGGCAGTCACCCTGTCGCAGCGTTACGTACCCGCGCGCCAACTGCCGGACAAGGCGGTGAGCCTGCTCGACACCGCCGCCGCGCGTGTGGCGGTGTCGCAGCACGCGACCCCGGCGGCGGTCGAGGACCGGCGGCGGCGGCTGGAACTGCTGGAGGCGGAGCGCGGCGTGGTCGAGCGCGAGACGCAGCAACGCTATCGCCGCGACGACCGGCTGGCCGAACTGGACGAGGCGATCGGTGCCGCGCGGGCCGCAGTCGAAACCGTCGAGGCGAAATGGACCGCCGAACGCGATGCGCTGGACGCAGTGCGCGCGGCGCGGGACGGCGACGACAGCGATGCGCTGGATACCGCGCTGGCGGCGGCACGCGATGCGGCGGGCGACGACCCGATGGTGTTCGGCGTGGTCGATAGCGATGCGATCGCAGCAGTGGTCGGCGACTGGACCGGAATCCCGGTCGGCCGGATGGTCAAGGACGAGATCGAAAGCGTGCTGACTATCGGCACCGCGTTGAAGGCGCGGGTGATCGGGCAGGACCATGCGATGGACGCCATCGCCAAGCGTATCCAGACCAGCCGGGCGAAACTGGACAATCCGGCCAAGCCGGTCGGCGTGTTCATGCTGTGCGGCCCGTCGGGCGTCGGCAAGACCGAGACCGCACATGCGCTGTCCGAACTGCTGTTTTCCGGCGACGATTCGATGATCGTCATCAACATGAGCGAGTTTCAGGAGGCGCACACCGTCTCGACGCTGAAAGGGGCGCCCGCCGGCTATGTCGGATACGGGCAGGGCGGGGTGCTGACCGAGGCGGTGCGGCGGCGGCCCTATTCGGTGGTGCTGCTGGACGAGGTGGAGAAGGCGCATCCGGACGTCCACGAGATGTTCTTCCAGGTGTTCGACAAGGGGTTCATGAACGATGCCGAGGGGCGGCACATCGATTTTCGCAACACGGTGATCCTGCTGACCTCCAACGTCGGCACCGACCTGATCGCGACGCTGACCGAGGATGAAGAAACCGCCCCGGCCCCCGATGCGCTGGCGACGGCACTGCGGCCCGAATTGCTGAAGGTGTTTCCGCCGGCGTTGCTCGGGCGGTTGTCGGTGCTGCCCTATTATCCGCTGAGCAAGGACATGCTCGCCGGGATCGTCCGGCTGCACCTGGGGCGGATCGAGCGGCGGATTCGCGACAATCACGGCATTACGCTCACCATCGATCCGGCGGTGGTCGACCATATCGTCGACCGCTGCACCGAAGCGGCGTCGGGCGGGCGGATGATCGATGCGATCCTGACCAACTCGATGCTGCCCGACATGTCGGTCGCGCTGCTGGAACGGCGGATGCGCGGCGACGAGGTGCGGTCGATCGCAGTCGCGGTCGAGGGGGATGCGCTGGCCTATCGGTTCGACGGTGCTTCCCGCGCGGTGGATGGCGCAGGTGAATGATTGCAGCGACTTAGGATTGCGACCTATCCTGTGCCGGATCGAGAGGAGCGACCATGCCTCAAGACCGATATGCGCATGAGCGCGGCGATCCGGCGGTGCCGCAATGCGGCCGTTCTCCGGTGCATATCCTGTTCGATGGCCGCACGCTCACGCTGCGCGGCCCCAAGCTGCAATATTCCTGGTCCGCGGTGTCGGGCCGGCCCGATGGACGTGGCAAGTTCGACTATTCGCCCGAACGGCAGCGGCTGGGCGGCGAAGGACCGATCCCCGTCGGCGACTATTGGATCAACCCGGCCGAGCTTTGGGAACGATCATGGTTCCGTTACGACCAGTCGGCGCCGCGGGGCGATTACCGCATCACGCTGCACGTCATGCCGGCGACCGTCACGCACAAGCGCGGCGGATTCTTCATCCACGGCGGTGCAACACCGGGGAGTGCGGGCTGTATCGACCTGACCCATGCCATGGGCCGGTTCGTCGCCCGGCTGAAGGAGATGGTCGGGCCGTCGCCCGACTGCTTCGTGACGGTCACGGTGCGCTACTGATGCGTATGCTCCGCTGGACGCTGGCGGCGTGCATGATCGCCGGGGCGGTGTGGATCACCGCCGACATGCTGAACGAAGCCTATGGTGCCGGGCCGCCTTATTACGGGCGGACGGTCAACATGGACAAATGGACCAGCCCCTGGTTCGCGCTGGTCGCCATCGACGGTCTGATACTGCTGATCGCCGGGACGCTGATCCGGGGGGGCACCGACAAAAGACGGTAAACGATGCATCCATTGCGAAGGCGGAACGTTCAGGGTTGCGCCGTGGAGAGACGGAGACGAAATCGTGCGATTTGGAGAGATCGATCGAGGCGCCCGCGGCCAGCAGGTGCAGATGCTGCAGCATCTGTTGAACACGACGGCGCGTCCCCGCCCACCGCTGGACCTTGATGGCGTCTTCGGCTCCGCGACCGAGCGCGCGGTGCGCAATTATCAACAGGCACGCGGGCTCGAAGCCGACGGCGTCGTCGGTGCAAAGACCTGGAGCAGCCTGGGCGTCACCGGATCGGCATTGCCGCGCACGCCGTCTGCCGCGCGGTCGCCGGGAGGTACGCCGACCCGTGCAGTCACGGCACCGTCGATCCGCAACCTGCCGATCGGCGATGCGCCGCTGGGGCGGGGAATGGGTGGGGCCGCTGTCGCGACCCGACCGGCGCCGGCACGCCCGGCCCCTGCCGCACGGCCCGCGCCCCATCGCAGCGCCCAGCTGGAGCCGCCGGGATCGACCATCGGCGCGCCGTGGATGCGGGTGGCGCTGGCCGAAAAGGGCGTGGCCGAGGTTGCCGGGCGGACCCATAATCCGCGCATCGTCGAATATCATGCCACCACCACGCTGGCCGCGAAGACCGATGAGGTCGCGTGGTGCGCGTCGTTCGTGAACTGGTGCCTGGAACAAGCCGGCATTCGCGGCATTCGCAGCGCGCGCGCCGCCGACTGGGGCAAGTTCGGCGTGGCGCTGAGCGAGCCGCGCTATGGCTGCATCGTCCACATCTATCGCACGCCGCGCGGCGTCGACGGCGCGACCGGATCGTCGTCGGGGAACCATGTGGCGTTTTTTGTTGGGCAGACGGCGACGCATATTCAACTGCTGGGCGGCAATCAGGGGAACCAGGTGAAGGTCTCCAGCTACCCGCTCAAGCAATATACTGTGAAGGCCATGCGCTGGCCGGAGGGACGATGAAGGGACCGGTAACGATGACGATCGGGCTGGGTGCGCTGCTGTTGCTGTCGGCCTGTGGCGGCGGTGGCGACACGGCGGTCGAGGCGAATGGGGCGGCTGCCGCTGCGCCGGCAGAGGCGCCGGTTGAGGCACCGGTCACGCCCGCGACGCCGATGGCAGCGGCCACCGCGACGCCGGCCGCTCCGGCACAGGAACAGGCGTTCCCGGCATTCTGGACGAAGTTTCGTGCCGCCGCCCTGGCGAACGATGCCGCGGGCATCGCGGCGCTCAGTGCGCCGGTGGTGATGCAGCATGGCGACCTGGATGACAGCCCGAAAGTCCGGTTGAAACCGGCGCAGGTCGGACCGGTCCTCAGGAAGCTGCTCGACAATCCCGACAACACCAATGGGGAGGGGCAAACCCAACGCCAGCTGGTGGAAGCCACGACAACGGCCAAGGTCGATCCGAGCTGGTCCAAGGATCGCGTGCGTATCGGCGATATGGAATTCGCGCTGGGCCAGAACGGGTGGCGGCTCGACCAGATCTATTACGAGTCATACGACTGACGTCCTTTCGGGCGTAGCATCTGGCCGGCGACACGGGACAACCGGCGCCGGCGACAAGGGGGAGTATCGGTTTGCGGAAGCTGGGTTCGGGACGTTGGAAGCTGCTGATGGGGGCGGTCGCGTTGACCGTGCCGGCGGCGGGATGGGCGCAGGTCGCACCGTTGCCCAGCCGACAGGAGGTGACGCCGCCTGCCCCCGATCCCGACCGGGCATCGCGTGCCGAGGTGGATTCGCGTGGCGCGCTCGCCATCGGCAATTGCCCGTTCGGGGATTCCCCGCTGCGCGTGTCGCTCAACCGCGTCGCGTTCAGCCGGGCCGATGGCGCGCCGCTGCAACCGCAGATCGCAGAGGCGCTGGCCAGGGTGCAGCCGGTGCCGGGCGATCGGTCGATCGCGGCGGTGTGCGACATTCGCGACCGGGCCAATGCCGCGCTGCGGTCCGAAGGGTGGATCGCGTCGGTGCAGATCCCGGCTCAGGAGATTGCCGACGGTGTGCTGCTGCTGGAAGTCGTGACCGCGCGGATCGTCGAATTGCGCGTACGCGGCGATGCTGGCCGGTACGAACCGCTGCTCCGCCAGCGGTTGGCGAAGATCCAGGCGATGGACCCGCTGAACGAGCGCGAGGCGGAGCGGCTGTTGCTGCTGGCGGGTGACGTGCCGGGGCTGGACGTCGCGTTGTCGCTGCGTGCGTCGGGCGGCAAGCAGGGGGACGTGATCGGCGACCTGACGGTCAGCTCGCGCCGCTTCGCACTGTTCGCCAATGTCCAGAATTACAATTCCCGGCTGCTGGGTCGCGAAACCGTCTATGCGCGCGGTGAGTTGTACGGCCTGACCGGACTGGGCGACATCACCTATCTCGGCGTATCGGCGGCGGTCGACTTCCCCGAACAGTTCATCGTGCAGGGCGGGCATATCTTTGAGGTCGACAGTGCCGGCACCAGCTTTGGCGCGCGCGCGACCTATGCGTGGTCGCGGCCCGATCTGGGCGCGCTCGACCTGCGCACGAACACGCTCATCACCGGGTTCGACGTGGCACGGCCGCTGGCGCGGTCGATTCGATCGAACGCGCGGGTGCGCGGCGGGCTGGACTATATCGATCAGGTGTCGCGCGTCGGCGGTGGTCGCGATGCGGTGACGCTGACCCGCGACAAGCTGCGCGTAGTGTTTGTCGGGTTGGACGGCGACCGGCAGTTCGTCGATGCGAACGGCAATGTCTGGCTGTCGATTTCCGCGACCGGCGAACTGCGCAAAGGGCTGGGCATCCTCGACGCCAGCGAGCGCGGCTTTGGCAGCGGAACGCTGACGTCGCGGCTGGACGGCAATCCGCAGGCGCTGGTGTTCCGCAGCGCGATCGATGCGACCGTGCGGATGGGGCCGGTGTTCAGCGTGGCGGCGCAGGGGCAGTTCCAATGGTCGAACGACCCGCTGCTCAATTACGAGGAATTTGCGCTTGGCAGCCTGACCATCGGGCGCGGCTATGATCCCGGTTCCAACAGCGGCGACCACGCGGTCGGCGGACGGTTCGAGGCGCGGGCCGATGTGCCGCTATGGTCCCCGGTACAGGCACAGTTCTTCGGCTTCTACGACCATCTGTATCTGCGCAACCTCGACCGGACCGCGATCGAGGGGCCGCGCAATTTCAAGAGTGTGGGGGGTGGCGTCCGGCTGTCGCTGCCCGGTAGCGTCGTCCTCGACGTCGCCTATGCCAAGCCGCTCGACAAGGCGCTGCTGCTCGACGAACGTCGTCCGCCGGCACGCGTCCTCGTCTCGCTGACCGCGCAGCTGCGCGATCGCGCCCGATAGGAGATCCCGATGCCCGTCGCCGCCACCGCCCGCCGCCTCCGCGTCGTCCTCGCGCTCACCACCGCCTGTGGTGCGCTATACCCGGCGGTCGCCACGGCCCAGAGCGTGGAAGTGCGGCTGCCGACCAAGGACGATGTGAAGGACATCCGGACGGACGGGTTTAAACCCGATTTCCGTGGCAGTGGCGACAAGCTGCGCATCGATCTGAACGCCCGCAACACCGTCATCGACTGGAACGGGTTCAACATCCCCGAGGGCAAGGAGATCGATTTTACCGACGGGCGGCTGCTGGGCGGTGTGCGCGGGGATATCGCCGTGCTGAACCGCGACGTGTCGACGAAGCCGTCGCAACTGCTGGGCAAGCTTAGCAGCGATCCCAATGTCGCGGTGTGGGTGCATAACGCCAACGGTATCCTGGTGGGATCGAAGGCCGCGTTCAACACCGGGTCGCTGGTGCTGACCACGCTTGATATCTCGCCCGAGGATTTCGTGAGCGCGGGCAACAGCTATCGGTTGCAGGGGAGCGCCGACAGCCAGGCGGCGATCACCGTGCAGCAGGGGGCGAAGCTGCGCGTCGATGGCAGCACGCGCGGGCTGGTGATGCTGGCGCCCAAGATCGATGCGCAGGGCGAGTTCGTGGCGGAGGGACAGGACGTCGCCTTCGTCACCGCCAGCGACGTGACGCTCGACTATCGCTCCGGCAGTCCGCTGTCGGTGACGCTGAACCGCGGCAGCGCGGTCGCCGGGACCAGCCAGTATGTGCGCGGCACGGTGGCGGGCAACAATGCGATCTTTGCGTTGGCGTCGCAGGATACGCTGACCGATTCGCTGTTGCAGGTGTCGGCGGCGGTGACCACCGCCAGCACCGGATCGCGCGGCATCGTGCTGTCGGCGGGCAAGCCGGTGACGGCAGTGAGCGGCGTTACGGTCGCGGGGGATGCGGCGGCAACCGGCGGGGTCGTGCGGCTGCTGGTCGATGGCGCACTGACCACCAACAATCGCGACGCGGATATCACGGCCGGTGCCAGCGGTGCGGTGACGTTCGGCGGAACGGTGCAGACCCGCGATGCGCTGACCATTGCGTCGGGTGGCGCCTTGAACGTGGCGGGCAATGTGACCGCCGGAGGCGACGTGCTGCTGTCCGGGCGCGGCGTGACGCTGGGCGCGACCGACCCGGTGACGCAACGCGCGGGTGGCCAGTTCCGCGTCAGCTCGACCGATGGCGATATCGTCGGGATCGGTGCGGTGACGCTGCGGTCGGGCGATACCGGCGACGACGGGCTGCTGCTCGAAACGCTGGGCAGCAGCGCGGGCAACATCGCGCTCGGCAATCGCAGCCGGTTGATCGCGGGCGACGATCGGCGTGGCGGGCTGACCCTGTCCCGGCGCGATGGCGCGAACACGATCGATATAGGTTCGGTCGACGCGCGGGCGTTGCGCGGCGCGGTCGGCAGCGGGGCGATCAGCACCGGCGACGTGAACCTGCGAGAGGCGCTGTCGATCGGCGGGGCGAGTGTCGTCTCCGGCGATCTGGCATCCGATCGTGCGATCGAGGTGCGCGGCAGCGGTGCGGTGACGACCGGCGGGATCGCCAGCGGCGCGGGCGCCACCGTCGTCGCGGGCGGGGTGCTGAGCGTCGGCGGCGATGTCGTCGCGACCGACGCGGTAAGCCTGCGCGGCGCATCGGTGACGCTGGATGGCGCGGTCTTGCGCAGCGGTGGCGCGATTGATGTGACCGCGCTGAGCGGCGGCATCACCGGGTCGCGCGCCCTGGCGATCCAGTCGAGCAGCAGCCAGCGCAGCGATGTCGTCAAGCTGCAGGCGGCAGGCGCGCAGGGCATCGTGCTGGCCGATGGCAGTTCGATCACCGGCGGCAGCAACCGGGCCCTCGACGTGCGGATCTTTACCGCCGCCGATGCGCCGGTGACGCTGGGCGATGTGACCGCGCGGTCGCTGGGTACGATCGCCGCGCTGGATGGCGACACGTCGACCGGCGGTGCGTTCCGGTCGGCCGGGTCGCTGCGCTTCGGGCGGCTCGATCTGGTCGATGGCTTCACCGCCGAAAGTACCGGCGGCGACCTGAGTGTCGGGCGGATTTCGGTCAGCGGGGCGTTGCAGGGGATCGACCTGCGCGCGGGCGGTACGCTGTCGGTGCAGAACGACATCAGCGCCAGCGGGGCGGTGACGCTGGCAAGTGGGACGGCGCTGACGCTGGGCGCGATCGAAAGCCGCGACCGGGCCGTCACGCTGACCAGCGGGGGTGCGCTCCGCGCCGGGCGCCTGACGGGTGCGACCGGTGTTGCGGCCAGCGGGACCGGCGTGACGCTGGGCGAGGTGCGCGGCGGGAGCGGGGCGGTGGCGTTGAGCGCGACGTCGGGCGATCTTTCGCTGGCCAGTGCGGCGGGGCGCAGCGTCACGCTGACGGCCGGGGGCGGGATCGGGGTGAGCGGTACGCTGACCGCCGATGCTGGGGCGATCGACCTGAGCGCCGTCCGGGGGATCGCGGTCGGCGGTGCGGTACGTAGCACGGGTGGCGGCGTCGGCATCGGTTCGACCGGTGGTACGGTGGCGGTGACCGGCGGCCTGGCGTCCGATGGTGCGGCGACCCTGTCGGGAACGGCGATCACGCTGGGCGGCACGCAGACGGCGCGCGGCGCGTATCGCGCGACCGCCTCGGCGGGCGGGATCACCCGCAGCGGCACCGGACTGTCGATTCGTGCCGACAGCGACGCGAGCGGTGGCGAGGGCGTCACCCTTGGCGCCACGGGCGGGGCGATCGACCTGGCCGACAGCCGGATCGATGCGGGCGGCACGGTGGGGCTGATCACCGATGGGCAGGGTATTGTGGTCGGCGCGGTCCGGGCGGCCGGGCTGGTGGCGACCGGGGCGAGCGCTGCGGGTGCGGGGATTCGGACCGGGGACCTGAGCGTCGGCGGGCCGGTAACGCTGCGTGCGGCGGGCGATGTTGCGACCGGCGCGATCACGACCGACGGCGCGGTGACGCTGACGGGTAATATGGTCCGCTTCGGCAATGCGCGCGCGGCGAGCCTGTCGGCGATCGCTGCAGGCGGTGGGATCAGCGGCGGCACGATCGACACCAGCGGCAACGTCCAGGCGCAGGCGGCAAGCGGCGCGCTGACCTTGGGGCGGGTCACGACGACGCAGGGCGATGTCGCGCTTGCCGCGCTGGGGCCGGTGTTCGTGCAGGGCGTGGCGTCCGCCGGAACGGCGTCGGTGATCGGGACCGGGGCGGGCAACGATGTGTCGGTGGCCGATGGCGTCGCTGCGAACGGTGCGGTGACGGTGCGATCGGGCCGCGATATCCGCACGCCGTTCGTGCGCAGCGCGACGGGTGCGCTGACGGTGGCCGCGCCCATTGGGCGGCTGGCGGGTTTCGTCGCTGGAAGCGGCACCAGCCTGTCGGCCGGGGCGGGGCAGCCCTTTTCGCTGACGGTCGGCACCGATGCGGTGTTGGGCGATGTGGTCGGCGGCAATATCGCGATCACCGCGACCGCGATCACCGCCAACCGGATCGATGGCGGCGCGCTGCCCGTCGCGTTGAAGGCGACCGCGGGCGACCTGACCGTGACCGGGCCGGTTACGGGGAGCGAGGTGTCGCTGACGGCGGCGGGACGCGCGCTGCTCGGATCGGTAACGGCATCGGGCGCGGTCACGCTGGGGGGCGCGCAGGGCCTGTCGTTCGGGCGGGTGTCGGGGGCTTCGATCACTGCGACCGGCGGCACGATCAACGGGACGTCGCTGACATCGGCCGGCGCGATCACGCTGCGCGGTGCCGATGTGACGCTCGACCGGATCGATGCCGCGACGCTGACCGCGGAGGCATCGGGCGCGCTGGGGATCGGGACGGTGCAGGTGACCGGGGATGCCACCCTGACCGGCGCGGCGGGCAGTTTCGGCGAGGTGACCGCCGGTGGTGCGCTCGGCATCACGACGACCGGCGCGTTGCAATTCGGCAGATTGTCGGGACGCACCGTGACGGCGACGGCGCAGGGCGGTGCATTGACCGGCACGGCGGTGGTCGGAACCGGTGACTTGACATTGGGCGGGCAGTCGATCGACCTTCAATCGGTCGAGAGTGGTGGGGCGCTTCTCGCCACGGCTGCGGCTGCGCTGACGATCGGTTCCGTGCAGGCAGCGGGGAATGCGGCGCTCACCGCCGGGACGAACGGGACGCTGGGTACGGTTTCGACCGGCGGAAGCCTTGATGTGGCTGCGGGGGCCTTGCGCTTCGACCGGTTGTCGGGGCGGAGCGTGACCGCGACGGCAAGGGGCGGTGCGCTGATCGGGACGACGGTGGTCGCGAGCGGCGATACCACGCTGGGTGGCCAATCGATCGATGTCGGATCCGCGACGGGTGGCGGGTCGCTGGTGGCCGATGCGACCGGTGGCACGCTGCGGCTCGGCTCGGTCGGCATGGGTGGCAATGTCACGGTCCGCGCGAGCGGTGCGGCGACGCTGGCGGGGCCGGTACGCGCGGGTGGCGCCTATCGCGTCACGGCGGGCTCGATCGCGCTCGACGGTGATCAGCAGGCCGGGGGCGAGGTCCGCTTGGTCGCGACCGGCGGAACGATCGGCGGTACGTCGGCGCTTACGCTGGCAAGCGGTACGGCGGCGGGGACGGCGAGCGGTGCGGCGCCGATGGTGCTGGATGCCACCGGAGGCATCGACCTGTCGGGGGCGACGTTGCGCGCCGGAGCAGGGTCTGCGCTGGCGGTGCGCGCCGGGCGGGGGCAGGCGATCCGGCTGGGATCGGTCGACGCGGGTTCGCTGGGCGGGTTCGATGGAAGTGCGCCGGTCGATCGGCTGACGCACGATGCCAGCGTGACGACCGGCAAGCTGAACGTCGGGCGAGTGGCGGTGACGCTGACCGCAGGTGATCTGATCACCGGGCAAGTGACGGCGAGCGGCCCGGTGTCGCTGATCGCCACCGGCGGGTCGGTGCGTGCGGGTGACCTGAGCGCGGGTACGCTGGAGGCCCGCGCCGGATCGACGCTGGCGCTGGGCACGGTGACGGTCGGCGGGGCCGCGACGCTGGAGGCAGGCAACATCGACCTGCGGTCGCTGACGGCGCAGGCGCTGACGATCCGGACGGCCGGAACGCTGGGCGATACGGGCGGTGGCGCGACGGCGCTGCGGACGACCGGCGGCGACCTGACGGTGGAGGCCGGCACGGCGCGGCTTGCCAGCGTCGAATCGGCCGGGTCGGCGACGCTGCGCGGGACGTCGATCGAGGTGCGGGAGCGGCTGGCAGCGGCGCGCGCATTGCTGGTCGAGGCGCGGTCGGCGCTGACGCTGCAGAATGCGGCGGCGGGCAGCGACCTGTCGCTCACCGCGACGGGCGCGGTGAATGCGGGCGATGTGACGGCCGGTGGTACGCTGTCGGTCGACGGTGCGGGCGTCACGCTGGGCGCGGCGCGGGCCGGTGGTGCCATGAAGGTCACGAGCGGCGCGGGACTGTCGCTGGGATCGGGCAGCGCGAACGGGATCACGCTGGATGCGGCGGGACTGGTGCGCGCGGGTGCGCTGACCGGTGGACCGTCGGTGTCGATCCGCGGCGCCGATGCCGAATTGTCGGGCGCGGTCCAGGGATCGAGCGTGCGCTTCGCCACGCGCGATCCGGCGACTACGGCGCTGCGGATCGGCGACGGCACGCGCAGCGACGGTTTCCGGTTGTCGGCGGCGGAGGTCGCGCGGGTCGCGGCGGATACGGTGACGTTCGATAGTGGTGCCGGCGCGATGGAGGTCGGCACCATGGCGCTGGCGCCGGGCGTCGGCCGGTCGGTAGAGATGCTGTCCACCGGCGACATCCGCGTGACGGGACAGGTGAGCGCCACCGGCAGCGGGCGCAGCATCCGCATCGGTGGCGACGGTACGACCGGCAATGCCGCGACCATCCACCTGATCGCGACCAGCGATGCGGGCGGGCGGTTGCTGCTGGGCGACAACGACCTCGACCTGCGGGGCAACCGGATCGCAGCGGGGCTGACGACCGGGTTCC
The DNA here is from genome assembly GCF_913776855.1 of uncultured Sphingomonas sp. GTDB lineage: Bacteria > Pseudomonadota > Alphaproteobacteria > Sphingomonadales > Sphingomonadaceae > Sphingomonas. The sequence goes on from NZ_CAJYQD010000028.1 coordinate 50,222, forward strand.
TCGATACGTTGCAGCCGGGCGATGCCGGGCGGGCGCAGGCACAGGCGCTGATCGGCAATCCCAATTCGGCGTTGTACAACACGCAGCTGGGGGGCGGATTCTTCGCACCTGACGCGACGACGATGATCGCGGCACGGTCGATGAGCGTCCGGTTCGGCGATTATGCGCTGTTCCAGAATACGGCGGTGCCGGGTCGATCGTCGGGCGTCGTCGTCGGGTCGCTGGCGGCACCGGTCACCCCGGCGCTGCGCATCGCGACCTTCGGAACGCCATCGGCGGCAAGCTTCGCCTTTTTCGGCGACATCAACGGGATCACCGGCGCGGGCGCGGCGTTGCTCGGCAACCCGGTCATCGATATCCAGCCCGCGCTGCTGCCCAACAGCCGGATCAACGGCTGTCTGGCCGGATCGGGCGCGGGGTGCCTGACGACGATCGTCATCCAGCCGACGCTGCAGGTGTTCGACTGGGACAGCCAGGCGGTGTTCGGCATCCTGCAGGACGTATCGCTGCCCTTTACCCCGATCATCGGCGGCAACAACGAAGCGTTGCTGAGCGGGCTGCCCGCGCTGGCGCCCGAAACGCCCGCCGATGCCGCCGCGTCCGCCCCGACCGTCGCCGCCCCCATTGTCCCGGTGCAGGAGCCGAAGCCTTGATCCCCAGCCGTATCGTCCCGTTGCTGTCGGGTGTCGCCGCCGCCGTGCTGGCCGGCTGCACCGCAACGCCGCCCGCACGGCTCGACAGCTTCAACCTGGGGAGTAACGCGGCGGGTGAGCGCTGTTCGGCGGCGCGCAACTGGGGCGATGCGGCGACGCCCGACCCGTTTTCGCGTGCCTATGCCATCACCTGCTCGAGCGTCGCGGCCAGCCGCCCGTTGGGCAGTGTCCGGATCGTGCCGGCCGAACCGGCGCCGGTGGCGGCGGTCGAGGCGCAGTTCGATTGTGCCGAGCGACGCGACGTGACGATCGCGGGCACGCCGGGGAGCGCCGCGCGCTGTTTCGACAAGCAGACCGGGCTGGAATCGGTGCGGCTGGACCTGACCCGTGGGCAGCGGCGCTATGTCGCGGCGGGGACGCCCGCAATCCTGCCACAGGTCGAAGAAGCGCTGACCATCGCTGCCGGCCTGCGCCGCCCGGCGGTCGCCGCAACCTACGTCGCGACCGCCAGCGTCGATGCCGCGACCCTGCCGCCGCGCGCCGGCAGCCTGGCGACCGATACGCCGCCGGTGGCACAGGCGACCGCCAGCGCCGCGCTGACGCAGGGGATCGCGCTCAATCACAAGGGGCTGCATGTCGAGGCGTCGCGCGTGCTGAACGACGCGCTGACCCGGCTGGCCCCCGACGCGCCGCCCGCGCTGAAGGCCGAATTGCTGCTGGAGGCCGGGCTGGCCGATTCCAACATCCGCTTTCCCGATGCCGCCGGCCAGCATTTCGAAGCGGCCCGCGCGATCTTTGTCGACGTACCGGCGACGCGGACGCCGTTCCTGCTGCGCAAGCTGGATACCTATCGCGCGCTCGACGCGATCAACCGGGGCGCGTTCATCGAGGCGCTGGCGACGCTGGACCGCACCGGCGGGATGCCCGGTGCGACCGACCGCCCGCTGCAGGATGCCGCGACACTGGTCGCGTTGAACCAGCCGGCGGCGGGCGATCGCGGGATGCCCGCGCTGGCCGATACCGCGCAGCTGTCGCGGCTGGTGCTGGATGCGCAGGGGCATTATGCGCGCAGCATCGCGTTGCTGGGCCAAGGCGACCGCGCGCGGGCGCTGAGCGAGATCGATGCGGCGGCGGCGATCTATCGCCCGCTCACCAACGAGCGGCTGGACCAGACGCAGCTGTTCTGGCTGGGTGCGCGGATCGCGCGGCAACAAGGGCGGTTGCGGGCGCAGGCGGGCGATTATCGCGCCGCGCTGGACCATTATACCACCACGGTCGACCTGCTGCGGCGCGGATCGGTGGCCAATGCGGGGACGGGCAGCGAACCGGCGATCGCCGAGGCCGAGCTGGAACGCGCGGCGGTCTATGCCCGCGCCGGTGCCTCGCGCAGCGACGCGCGGGCGGCGTTTCGGGACGCGGTGGATGCGGTGATCGCTTCGGGCGGCACGGCGCCCAGCGGTGCGATCGGCATGGAGGATTATCTCGACCTGCTGGTCGCCGAATCCGCCCGGCCGACCGCCGACACCTACGACCTGTTCTTTCGTGCGGTGCAGGCGACCGGCGAACCGGCGGTCGCGCGGCAGATTACCGAATTGCGCAACGTCGTCACCGCCGATCCGGTGGTGGGCGCTGCGGTGCGCGAACGGTCCGATCTGGAGCGTGAACTGACCCGGCTGCGCTATGCGTTGTCGAGCGGTGGGGATGGGGCACCGGGCAGTTCGACCGCCGAGCTGAACCGCGCCCGCGAAACGGCGGAGAACCGGTTGCTGGCGGTCGATGCGCAGCTGGCGGCCGATCCACGCTATCGCACGCTGGATGAAAGCCCGGCGACGCTGGCCGAACTGCGCACGGCATTGAAGCCGGGCGAAACGTTCCTGAAGCTCGTCACGCTCAACCGCCGCATCTATGGCATGGTGGTGACCGCCGACCGGACCTATCTGTACCAGGTTGCGGAGAGCGAAGCGGCCCGCGGGGCCGTGCTGCAACTGGGCGAGCAGCTGCGCGCGTCGATCGACGGCGATCTTGCGCTGGGTAAACTGGTGCCGTTCGACGAGGCGCGGGCCTATACGCTGTACCGGTTGGTGAGCGGGCCGGCGGCACCGGTGCTGGCGGCGTCGCGGGCGATCGTGGTCGATCCGTCCGGGCCGTTGCAGCAGCTGCCGGTGGGGGTGCTGGTCACGCGCTATACGCCCGAGGCGCCCGACGCAGCCAAGCGCGATCCGTTTGATTTCTCGCGCACGTCGTTCCTCGCGGCGACCGCATCGATTTCTACCGCCCTGTCGCCGCGATCGTTCCTGGTGTCGCGCACGCTGCCTGCGTCGCGTGCGCAGCGGGCGTTTCTGGGCTTTGGGCAGAACCAGCCGGGATCGCCGGTGCCGCTGCCCAATTCACCGGGTGAAATCCGCGTCGGCTTTGGCTGCATGGTCGCGGCCGACCGGCTGGGCACGATCGCCCGGTCGCTCAAACCCATCGACGGACGCGAGCTGAACATCGCCGCCGGGGCGCTGGGCACGCGCGATGCGCAGTTCGTCACCGGCGCCGCGTTCAGCGACACCGGGGTGGAGGGGCGCAGCGATCTCGACCAGTATGAGGTCGTACATTTCGCCACCCACGGCATTGAGGAGGGGCTGTGGGGCTGTTCCAAGTCGCCGCCCGCGCTGGTCACGTCGTTCGGGCAACCGGGGTCGGACGGGCTGCTCGACTTTTCCGAAATCGCCAAGCTGAAGTTCGACGCGAACCTGGTCGTGCTGTCGGCGTGCGACACGGCGGCGGGCGTGCGGGGCGAAGCGCTGCGCCGCGCCATCGGGCAGGAGGGGCCGGGATCGACGCTGGAGGGGCTGGTCCGCGCGTTCCTGACCGCGAATGCGCGATCGGTCCTCGCCACCTATTGGCAGGTGTCGGCCGAACGGGAGAGTACCGAGTTCATGCGCAGCTTCTATGGCGAGGCGCGCACCCACAGCATCGGCGAGGCATTGCAGCGGGCGCAGCGGTCGCTGATCGCGCAGCCGCAATATTCGCATCCGTTCTACTGGGGTCCGTATTTCCTGGTCGGTGACAGTGCCAAGTCGATGCTGAGCGGCGGGGCAGGCGCGCGGGTCGCGGCGCGCTGATCGTGCGGGCGCGGGCGATCGCGCTGGCCGGTGCCGGGGTGCTGGCGACTTGGGCGTGCCTGTGGGGCGTGGCGCCGTTCGCCGACCATCTGGTGCGGGGCGCTTCGCCGATCGTGGCGGAGGCCGGGTTCGGCGCGATCGTCTTTGGTACGATTTTAGTGCTGGCATGGGGATTGGGCCGGGTTGCCGGCGTTTCGTGGCGCTGGGCCGGGTTTTCGCGAGGGGCGGCGATCGGGCTGGGGGCACTGCTGCTGGCGATCGGTTACTGTGCGCTGGCGGGTACGTTGACGACGGGGGCGGGGTCGACGGTATCGCTCGCGCTGCCGCTGGGCGCGCTGGTCATATTGTTGCAGGTAGTGGCGGAAGAGGCGATGTTTCGCGGCGTCGTCCAGCCCCTGCTGGTACGTGGCGTCGGGGCGGGGGCGGCGGTGCCGCTGACGGCGGCGTCGTTCGCCGCGCTGCACGGCGTTCTGGGCGGGCTGGAGCCGGTGATGCTCGCCAATATGCTGCTGGGGGGTGTGCTGTTCGGTCTGCTGGCGCTGACCCGCGGGGTCGGTGCGGCGATCGGCGCGCATTTCGCGTGGAATGCGTTCGAACAGCTGGGCGTCGGATTGGACCCCAACCCTGGTCACGGCGCGTTCGGGGCGATGATCGACCTCGACCTGCGGGGGGCGCCGCTATGGGGCGGATCGGTGGCAGGGCTGAACGGCAGTATCGCGATGGGCATTGCCGTGGTGGTGGCGATCCTGTTCGTCCTGTGGCGGCGGCCGGCGTGACGCTACATCGTGTCCGCCCGTTTCGCGTCGATCGCGTCGCGCACCTTGCGGAACGCGGCCATCGCGGCAACAGGGATCACGCGGCCGCCGCCGGTCTCTATCGACATCGGGTCGACCGCCTGCCCGTCGATATGGACCTCGTAATGCAGATGCGGGCCGGTCGAACGGCCGGTGGTGCCGACTTCGCCGATCGGCGTACCCTGTGCCACGCGGGCACCCGGTACGATGGCCGGGGCGATGCGGTTCAGGTGCAGGTAGAGCGTTTCCCAGCCATTGTCGTGGCGCAACCGGATGAAATTGCCGTTGGGGCCTTTCATCGCCGCAAAGGTGACGGTCGCGTCCCCGGCCGCGAAGATCGGCGTTCCGGTCGGCGCGGCGAAATCGGTACCGCGATGCATCTTGCGAAAGCCCAGGATCGGATGACCGCGCATTCCGAAGCCCGAGCTGATCCGCGCGGCATCGACGGGCGTGCGCATCAGCGCGCGCCGGCTGCTGCGCCCGCTACTGTCGAACCATTCCGCCTCCGCATCGCCGGGCAGGCGATATTGGTAGAGTGCACGGGTCTTGGCCGGCGTGGCGAGCGAGGCATAGATGAGCCGCGGCGTGCCGACGACCTCACCGTCGGGGTTCACCCGTTCCTCGAACCCCGCTTCGAACACGTCGCCCGCCGACACTTCGCGCTGAATGTCGAAATCATAGCGGAAGGCGTTGGCGAACGCACCGACCAGTACGTCGCTGACCCCGGCCGCGACGGCGGAACTGTAGAAACTTTCGCCGTCCAGCTCGCCCCGCACGAAGCGCATCCGACGCGTGAGGTTGGCCGACAGCGGCCTAGCGGCCAGCGTATCGTGGTTCCCCCGCTCGATCGCGACCCCGCCGCCATCGACATGGGTGACGGTGGCGGCGTGCAGCGTCGTCCCGGCCAGCGTCACGTCGAGCCGGAGCAGCCCCGGCGTATCGCCGAGCGCAGCCTGCGCCAACGCGGCGGCGCGGGCGGCATCGGCCGGATCGATGCCCAGCGACCGCAGGGTCGGGTCGATTGCGGCGGGGCTGGCGATGTTGAGGACCCGCTGGTCGTAGGATGTGCCGGCGGCGGCAGGGGACGCGGGTGCGGGGCCGGTGACCGTTTCGTCCGACGGGCGCGCGCCATAGGCGAGGATCGCACCGCCCAGGGTCACGGCGATGCCGGCGATCAGCGGCAATGGGTTGCGTGCGCGCTCGATCGGCGCTGGGGGCGGGACTGCCGCCGCGACCGTTGGTGCTGGTCGGGGCCGGCTCCACGAGCGCGGGTCGTAGGACGGTTCGGAATCGTCGCGATGCTGCATGGCCTGCCCTTGGAACCAATAGCTGCCTCGGGCGTCCCTTGGGCAGATATTGCTGTGGCGAAACGATCTGGCATGAACTTGGCTCCGGCGCGGTGTTTTCGGCCAAGAGGGGGGAGAGGTTGGTGAAGAACCGGGTGGCGTGGTCCGAGGGTATGTTCCTGCGGCCGCAGCATTTTCAGGCGCAGGACCGCCATGCCGAAGCGCAGCTGAACGCACGCATCGCCTCGATCCGCCCCTGGCCATGGGGGCTGACCGAACTGGTCATCGACGAGGATGTGGCGACGCTCGGCAAGTTCGCGGTGACCCGTGCGACCGGCATCCTGCCCGACGGCACCCCCTTCGCCATCCCCGACGACATCCCGCCGCCGCCGCCGCTCGACATCCCGACCGACGCCCGCGATGCGCTCATCTCGCTCACGCTGCCGGTCGCGCAGGCCGGCGCGACGCAGTTTCGCGAGGCGGACAGCGACAGCCTCGACGCCCGCTTCCTGGTAGACGATGCCGAGGTTGCCGACAGTTTTTCGAGCGACCGGACCAGCGAGCCGGTCGGCCTCGCCCGCCCCAATCTCCGCTTCGGCGTCACCCGCGACCAGACCTATGGCCGGGTGACGCTGGGCCTCGCGAAAGTGCGCGAGGTGCAGAACAAGCGGGTGATGCTCGACGACCGGTACATCCCGGCGACCTTGGACATCGCGGCGGCGGCGCGGTTGCGCGGCGGCCTGTCGGACATTGCCGGCCGCGCCGGACAGCGGGCGGGCGAGCTGGCACTCCGCGCGGTCGAGGCGACCGATGGCGGGTCGGACACCTTTGCCGGGTTCCTGCTGTTGCAGGCGCTCAACCGCTGGCTGCCGGTGCTCGACCATCTCCAGCATCTGCCGATGGTGCATCCCGAACGGCTGTTCGAGGCGCTGGTATCGATGGCGGGCGAACTCGCGACGCTGATCCGTCCCGAACGCCGCGCGCCGCCGCTGCCGCGCTACGACCATGTCGATCCGCAGCAATGTTTCGATCCGGTGTTCGACCTGCTGCAATCGATGCTGTCAGCGGTGTTCGAACGCTCGGCGGTGCAACTGCCGCTCGATCAGGCGGGGCCGGGGGCGTATGTGTCGCGGATCACCGATCACGCGCTGTACCAGACCGGCTATTTCTACCTCGCGGTATCGGCCGCCGCGCCGGTCGAGGAAATTCGCGGGCTGTTCCCCTCGGTCGCGAAGATCGGCGCGGTGCAGCGGATGCGGCAGATCGTCGATTCCGCGCTGCCCGGCGTCCCGCTGCGCCACACGCCTACGCCGCCGCCGCAGCTGCGCGTGCTGCCGGGCTTCGTCTATTTCGAGCTGGATCGCGGTGTTCCCGACTGGGCCGAGTTCCAGCAGGCGACGGCGCTGGGGCTGCATGTCGCGGGTGACTGGCCGGGGCTGAAGCTCGAACTATGGTGCGTGAAGCGGAGCGCGCGGTGACCGAAGACGGCGACGAGGGCGACAAGACGGTCTTCCGGCCGTCGCCATTGCAGGGGCTGCGACAGAATGCGGCGTCGGGTGCGGGCTATGGCGCGCCGCCGCCCCTGTCGCGGACCGGCCATGCGCCGGGCGGGGGGAGCCTTGCGCCTTCGCGGCTGGCCGATGACGACGTGCCGCTGCCAGCCACCCCGCCCAAGGTGCGCAACATCATGCTGGCGGAGGCCGAACCGGTGCTGGCGCTGCTGGCGGCGGTGCGCGCCGGGCGGGTGCGGATGCCGATGCCCGAATTCCACCGCGAATGTGCCAAGGCGATCGCGACGTTCGAGCGCGCGATCGCACCGCACTATCCGGAGGAAAAGCGCCAGCGCGCCAAATATGCCGTCTGCGCCACCGCCGACGATATCGCGCAGAACCTGCCCGGCATCGGCACCGATGGCGCCGAATGGGCGCGCCGGTCGATGGTCGTGCAGTTCTTCCACGAAAATATCGGCGGCGACCGCTTCTGGCAGCTGGTCGACGACATGCTGCGCACGCCCAGCGACAATCTCGACCTGATCGAGCTGTTCCATGCGTGCCTCGCCGCCGGGTTCGAGGGGCGGTTCCGCGTGATGCCCGATGGGCGGCGGCGGTTGCAGGAGATCATGACGCGGCTGTACGGCGCGCTGCCGCATGTCCGCGCGCTGTCGCAGGTCGAACTGGTCCCCAACTGGCGCGGCGAAAAGGCGCCGCCGGCACGGATCGGGATGAATATCCTCGCGCTTGCGGCGGCGGGTGCGCTGGCGCTGCTGGTTCTGGCCTATGCCGTGCTGCGGCTGATGCTGGCGTCGAGCGGCGACCTGCCGACCGACCGGCTGGCGGCGCTCAACCCCGACAGTCGCCTGACCCTGTCGCGTCCGGCCGAAGCGATGACGGCGGCGCGCAGCGAACAGGCATCGCGCCTCGCCAAATTCCTCGAACCCGAAATCCGCGAAGGGCTGGTGACCGTCGAGGAGGATGCGCAGACGGTGCGGGTGCGCACCACCGTCGGGCAGCTGTTCGAATCCGGTTCGGACGAACTGGAGCCGGGCCGCGAGACGCTGTTCCACCGCATCGGTCGCGCGATCGAGGGGGAAAAGGGATCGGTGCTGATCGAGGGTCATGCCGATAACGACCGCGTGGCGACCGTGCGCTTCCCCGACAATATGGCGCTGTCGGAGGCGCGGGCCGAAACGGTCGGGCGGCTGATCCGCGACGACCTGTCCGACCCGTCGCGCGTGACGACCAAGGGGCTGGGGGAAAGCGTGCCGATCGCATCGAACGATACGCCCGAGGGCAAGTCGCAGAACCGCCGGGTCGAGATCATCGTGCCGAGGCGCCAGTGATGCGGCGGTTCTTCACCAACTGGTACGCAGTGACGCTGCTGTCGGCGCTGGTGCTGGCGCTGATCGTCCTGTTCGCGCTGCCGCTATTATTCGCCTTTTTCCGGCCGTGGAGCGTGCGGATCGCGTTCGTCGTCGGCATCGCGCTGCTGTGGGGCGCATGGTGGGGATGGCGGCGGTGGCGCGCCAAGAAACGGTCCGATGCGATTGCCAAGGAACTGGCCGGCCCCGACGCGGCGGAGGAAGAGAGCAAGGCGCTCGGCAGCCGCATAGGCGACGCGCTGGCCAAGCTGCGCAGCGCATCGGGCAATCGCCGCGACTATCTCTACAGCCGCCCCTGGTATGTCATCATCGGCCCGCCGGGCGCGGGCAAGACGACGGCGTTGCTCCATTCGGGGCTGCGCTTTCCGTTCGTCGAACAGGCGGCGAAGGGCTTGGGTGGCACCCGCAACCTCGACTTCTGGTTCGCCGACGAAGCGGTGCTGGTCGATACCGCCGGGCGCTATACCACGCAGGATTCGGACGCGACCGTCGATGCGGCGGGATGGAGCGCGTTTCTCGGCCTCCTCAAACGCCACCGCCCGGCGCAACCGATCAACGGCATCATCGTCGCGATCGGTGTCGATACTCTGGTCGGCAGCGACTGTGCGGCGATCGACGCCCATGCGAGCGCGGTGCGGCGGCGGCTGGTCGAACTGCGCCGGACGCTGGAAACGGCGGTCCCGGTCTATCTGGTCGTGACCAAGGCCGATCTGCTGGCCGGGTTCGACACCTATTTCGACGATCTGGACGTCGAGGGGCGGCGTGCGGTGTTCGGCGCAACCTTGCCCTATGCCGATGGTCGTCCGAGCGCCGAGGCGCTGGCACAGGCGTTCGACGTGTCGGCGCAGGCGATCGCGGACCGGCAGGCCCGACGGCTGTTCGAGGAGGTCGACCAGCGCCGGCGCGGCATGATGCTGGGCTTTCCGGCGCAGTTGCGGAGCCTGCGCACGCGATTGATGCGCTTTGCCGAGGGCGCGTTCGTTGCCGGCGACGATGCGCCCGCACAACTGCGCGGCTTCTACCTGACCAGCGGCGTACAGGAAGGCGCGCCGCTCGACCGCATCCTCGCCGCCATGGGCGATGTGTACGAAACGCCTGCGGGAGGGATGGAGACGCGCAGCCGCGCCTATTTCCTCAACCGGCTGCTGACCGAGGTGATGTTCCCCGAAGCCGGGCTGGGGTCGACCGACCTGCGCGCGCGCACCCGGCACCGGGCGCGGTTGATCGCGGCGCTGGCGGCGATCGGGATCGCGACGGCTTTGGTACTGACCGCATGGGGCATCAGCTATGCCCGCAACCGCGCCTTCCAGAACCAGCTGGCGGCACGCGCGCAACTGGCCGAGAACCAGCTGCGCGAGGCGGGTGTCGATCTGGTGCAGGTCCGCGAGGACGATGCCGATCTGCGCGCGGCGCTGCCCGCGCTCGACACGCTGCGCAACCTGCCGCGCGGCTATGCCGAACGCCGCGCCGGTGGGCCGCCGCTGATGATGACGTTCGGGCTGTACCAGTCGAGTCTGAGCCAGCAGGCGGAGGAAAGCTACCGCGTCGCGCTGCGCCGCATCCTGCTGCCGCGCCTGTTGCTGCGGCTGGAGGCGGTGATGCGTGCCGACGGACGCGATCCGATGCGGCTGTACGAACCGCTCAAAGTCTATCTGATGCTCGGCCAGCAGGGGCCGATGGATGCGAAGGCGGTCAAGGCATGGGTCACCGCCGACTGGGCGGGCGAGCTGTATCCCGGTGCCGACAGCCAGGCGGAGCGCACTTCGCTGACGCGGCATCTCGACGCGCTGCTGGAGGACCGCGACATGGCGTCGGTGTGGCCCAATCGCCGCCCGCCGCTCGACGCTGGCCTCGTCGCCTCAGCGCGCGCGGCGGTACAGACGCTCAGCCTTGCCGATCGCGCCTATGCGGTGATGCGGCAAAAGGCGGCGTCGGCGGGTCCGGCATGGGAGGCGGCGAACATCCTGTCGCAAGGCGATGTGCTGGCGTTCGCCAATCCGGATGCGGTCGCGGCCTATCGCATCCCGTATTTCTTCACCCGCGCAGGCTATGAGAAGGCGTATCTGCCCGGCCTCGCGACGGTGCAGCAGGATCTGAAGCGCGACCTGTGGGTGCTGGGCGGCGCTGGGGAAGCCGGCGTCGGCGAGGAATTGTCGAACGTCCGCCCCGGCGTCGCCGGGCTGTATGCCAAGGACTATATCGCCGCATGGGACGGGATCATCGCCGCGATGAAGCCCGGCGCCTATTTCCGCGACCCCGCCGCGTTCGGCGCGCTGACCAAGAGCCCGTCGCCCGTGAAGCGTCTGCTGCTCGAACTGCGCAAGAACACGATCTTCACCGGCGGGGTGCAGGCCGGGCTGGCGCGCGCCGGCCGCTATGGCATGAACCGGTCGCGTCTGGGCCGGGTCGCCAACGAGATCGGGCGTGACCGTGCCAGCGGGATCGACGCGGGGGACGAGATCACCGCCTATTTCGCCACCCTGCACGAATATGTCGGCGACGGGCGCGGATCGGCGCCGGTCGACGAGTTCATCGGCGGGATCAAGGCGGCGGGGCAGGCGGTGATCGCGGCGCAATCGGTCGGTGGCGGCGGCGGGTCGGACACGACCCAGGCGGCGATGGCGACCGCGCTCGCCACGGTGAAGGCATCGGCGGCGCAGGCTCCGCCCCAGCTGCAATCCTTCGTCAATGCAGCCGCAGGGGGCGGTGCGGCGGCGCAGATCGGCGCGGCAAGCGGTGCGGTGACCGATGCCTATGCCGAGAGCGTCCTTCCAGCCTGTCAGGGGGTTGCCCAGGAGCACTACCCTTTCTTCGCAAATGCCCCGGACGCGCCGATGGCTGAAACGCTGCGCGTGTTCGGGATGGGCGGGGTGATCGATTCCTTCGTGCAGCAGCGGCTGGCGAAGATGATTGATACCGGCGGTCCGGTATGGCGCTGGCGCGACGGCGATCCGGTGGCCGCGGCGCTCAACCCCGCGACACCCGAGGCGTTTGCCCGTAGCGCCGAACTGCGCGACCTGATGGCCGGCGGGCTGCCGATCAAGGTGGCGGTGGCGCGGTTCGGGCAGGGCGTCGGAACGGTCGAGCTGTCGAGCGGCGGTACGCGCTATCGCTTCACCCCGACCAGTAACCAACCGCGTCCGCTGCTCTGGTCGGCCAATGGCGGCCTGCCCGAGGCGTCGCTGATTCTCTATGGCCCCGCCGCGCCCAATGCCGCGCCTGCCGGGGGCGATGCGCCGCCGGGACCCGAGATCGCGCGGATCGAGGCGGAAGGGCCATGGGCGCTGTTCCGGCTGATGGACCGGGCGGAGAAGCGTAATGCCGGTGAGCAACAGATCGAGGCCGGGTTCGGCGACGGCGCGGCGCGCAGCTCGCTGGCCATCGCGCTGCCGACGAAGCGCAACCCGTTCAGCCGCGCCGGGCTGTGGTCGTTCCGCTGCCCGAGGGCGCTATGACCGCATGGGTGTTCGGCAAGCTGCCCGCGCATGGCGATTTCGTCGCACGCGGCATGGATGCGCCGACGCGAGGGAAGCTGGACGACTGGCTGGCGGCGGCGATGGAGGCTGGGCGGGCGCGGTATCCGGACGATTTCGCCGACCGCTTCGATGTAGCGCCGCCGTGGCGCGCCGAAGGGAAGGGGGTGGCCGGCGCGGTCGCCGCGTCGCAGGATGCGGTGGGGCGACGCTTTCCGTTGTTGCTGCTGACCGATGGCGCGCAGCATGATTCCGCCGCGTGTGAGGAACTGCTCTATGCCGCGATCACCGAAGGTTGGGATGCGGATCGGTTGTCGGCGGTGGGGGCACCCCCTTGCGAACCGGTGGCGCGGTGGTTCGGGGCGGAGCGCACGCTGGATGGCGCGCGTCCGGTCGAACTGATCGCCGGGATGCTGGCATGAGCGGTGCGGTCCGTGCGCGCGGGGTCGCCGCGACCCATCCGGGCCTCAAGCGCCGGATCAACGAGGACCGCTTCTGCGCGCGCCCCGATCTGGGGCTATGGGCGGTGGCCGATGGCATGGGCGGCCATGCCCATGGCGACTGGGCGTCGAACGCAGTGGTGCAGGCGCTGGAAGCGGTCGCCCTGCCCGCCGATTTCCATGACGCGACCCGCACTGTGGCGGATGCGGTTCACAGTGCGAACCGGCGTATCTGGGGCGAGGCGCAGCGGCGTACGCAGCAAATGGGATCGACCGTCGTCGCGTTGCTGGTGCAGAACGGGTGCTTCTCGGCGATCTGGGTCGGCGACAGCCGCGCCTATGTGCTGCGCGACGGGGTGCTGCACCCGCTGACCCGCGACCATAGCCAGGTGCAGGAGATGGTCGATCGCGGGCTGATCTCACCCGAACAGGCGCGCGACCATCCCCGCGGCCATGTGCTGGCGCGGGCAGTCGGCGTCGGTGCGCGGCTGGAGGTCGATGTCGTCACCGACGATGCGCTGCCGGGCGACCTGTTCCTGCTGTGCAGCGACGGGCTCACTGCGACCACCGACGAGGCGACGATCGCGGCCGTCATGGCGATGCCCGACCGGCAGGCGGCGCTCGACCGACTGGTCGCCGGCGCGCTGGCCGGGGGGGCGCCCGATAACGTGACGGTCGTGCTGGTCGCGGTCGAGGAAGCGACCGCGCTGTCGCTGGGGCGGGGCGTCGCATGACCGGAGAGGACGACGACGACCGCACCGTGTTCCAGCCGGGCGACGGCGACGCGGATCGCACCGTGTTCGAACCTGTCGGCGGCACGGCGACTCAGCGCAGCGCCCATATCCAGCCGGGCGACGTGCTGAACCACATGTTCGTCGTGCGCCGCTTCCTGGCGCGGGGCGGCATGGGCGAGGTGTTCGAGGGCGCGAACCTTGCCACCGACGAACGTGTCGCGATCAAGGTGATGCTGCCGGCGCTGGCCGCCGATCCGAACGTCATCACGCTGTTCAAGCGCGAGGCGCAGACGCTGACCCGACTGCATCATGAGGCGGTGGTGCAGTATCGCGTGCTGGCCATGGAGCCGGAACTGGGCGTCCTCTACATCGTCACCGAATATATCGACGGGACGAGCCTGTCGGACATGCTGTCGACGCTACAGCCCGATGCGGTGGCGCTGGGCGGGTTGTTGCGACGGCTGGCATCGGGACTGGCGGCGGCGCACCGGCTGGGCGCGATCCATCGCGACGTGGCGCCGGACAATGTTCTTCTGGGCGGGGGCGAGTTGCGCCGTGCCAAACTGATCGATTTCGGCATCGCCAAGGACCTCGACCCCGGTACCGCGACGATCGTCGGCGACGGGTTCGCCGGCAAGCTCGGCTATGTCGCACCCGAACAGCTGGGCGATTTCGACCGGGCGCTGGGGCCGTGGACCGATGTCTACAGCCTGGGGCTGTTGATCCTGGCGGTCGCGCGCGGGGCCGATCTGGGGCTGGGGGGTACGTTGGTCGATGCGGTCGACAAACGACGTGCCGGGCTGGACCTGTCCGCCGTGCCGCTGCCGCTGCGCGGCGTGGTCGAACGGATGGTGCGGCCGGACCCGGCGCAGCGGCTGCGCGACATGGACGCGGTGCTGGCAGCGCTCGATACGGCGGAGGTGCCGGGCGTGGTGTCGTCCGGCCTGCCGCGCCGATGGCGCTGGGGGGCAGGGGCGGCGGCGCTGGTCGCGATCGTCGTGGCGGTGGCGCTGTTCCTGACCGGGCGGCGGAGCGACGACCGGCCGGCGTCCGGCGCCCGCCCTGCGGTACAGGGTGATGCGGCGCAGGATGCGCGATCGGCGATCGACACGGCGTTGCCTTCCGTTGGTTGTACCTGGCTCAGCATCACCGACCTGCAGCCGGCGGGCGGCGGGATCGATGTCGCATTGACCGGCGTGGCGGGCGATCCGGCACAGGCACAGCGCGAAATCGGCGAGGCGCTGCGCAGCCGGGGCATTGCCGCCCGCAAGATGGATTTCGCCGATGTCGCGCTGATCACCCCGGCGGGTTGTGCCGCGCTCGATGCCTATCGCCAGATCCGGGCGACCGGACCCAATCGGTTGAGCGTGCCGCAGCGCCGGTTCGAGATGCGGACGCAGCCGGACGGCTTTGCCTATGCCGGTCGCCAGGCGGCGAACGCGGTCATCCGCATCGACATCGGCGATCCGTCGCTCGACTTCGCGCTGCTGGGCATCGCGCCGTCGGGGCGGATCGAGATGCTGATCGCCGATCGTGCCGCCTTTGCCGCCACGCTGCGCGCATCGCGCGATGAACTGCCGATCAAGGATTTGGGCAACGACCGGTATCGGTTGCAGATCGACCTGGACCATGCCGGATGGTCGGGGCTGTTGCTGGTCACCGGCAAGGGGCCGTTCGAACCGGCGGTGCTGGCCCCGCCGCTCGGCAGCCGGGGCAGCGATTGGCGCGACAAGGTGGCGACGCTGGCCGGCGAGCGCGGGTGGCGCACCGAAATGGTCTGGTTCGAATCGGTCGCGGCGCGCTGAGCCTGTTCGCGGGGCCGGCGTGTCGGTTCAGCGATGGGAAGTAGATGGTGCCCGGAGACGGATTCGAACCGCCGACACTGCGATTTTCAGTCGCATGCTCTACCAACTGAGCTATCCGGGCACACCCGGATGTCCGGGGGAGCCGGCCTGTTAGCGGGGCGAATCGTCGCTGTCCAGCCCGGTTTGGAGATTTTCGTCCGACGACGCCAATGGTCCGGGAATGCGATAGCCTTCCCCCATCCAGTGCAGCATGTCGCGGTCGCGACAGCCACGGCTGCAAAAGGGACGGAAGGCGGCGTCCGTCGGGGCGGAACACAGCGGGCAGTTGTTACGGGAAGCGGGCCTGGACATGCCCGGCCGATATGGCGAGGCCGGGGTCGCCCCGCAAGGCGAGTGTGGCGCCCAGCGTCCGCTCGACCGCCGTGGTCCAGTCGGGACGGGCGACGATCGCGGCGATGATGGCGGGATGCGCGGTGAGCGTCCGTTCGCCGCTGCCCCGGTCCCGCTCCGCCTGTCGCAGCAGCGCGCGGGCATGGGCGGGAACCTGCGCGAACAGTTCGGGCAGCGACGCCCGCGAGCGGCGGCGCACGATCTGGAGAAAGCCGAAGCCGTTGACGGCAGTGCGCTCGAAGGGTTGCGGGAGGACTTGGTCGACCGCTTCGGCGGCGGCGAGGCGCACGCCCTTGTCGCCGACGGTCGGCAGGTCGATGCCGATCGATCCGGCAAGGTCGAGCCGGGCGATGGCGTGCGCCGCCGCACGCGTGCCGGCCACCGCCAGTTCGGCCGGGGCCAGTTCGCCATCGATGTCGATCAACGTCATGGCCGGCGTCAGCGCGATGGTCAGCGCACCGCCGGGAAAGGCGACCTGTCCGGTGGTCGCTTCCTCGATCAGCAGCGGCCAGCCGGCCTCGCCCAGCAGATCGCGGTCGAACGGGCCGACGATGCGGGCATCGGGAAGGCCGGCGAGCGAAGGGCCATCGCGCGGGGTGGCGTTGGGTAGCGCGGGACGGGCACGGGCGCGCTTGGGCTTGCCGGGTTCGGGGGTGGCGGGCCGCATGATCTCGACCAGCAGCATCGCGCCTTCGGTCACGGCGCGGGGGAGGGGGTGGAGCAGCGCTTCGCCCCCATCCCAGGCGACGATGCCCTCGTTGCGTACCGGGATGCGCCGGACGAGCCGGGCGGACAGGATTGTGCCGGCACGGAGCGCGTCGTCGGGTTCGATCCGCGCCTCGACGATTTCGTCGTCGACGATACGCGCGGCGCGGATTTCGCCGATGCCGCACTCGACGATCCAGTCAGCCAAGCGGGACGCCGGCGGTTTCGAGCAACGCGCGCGTGTCGAACAGCGGCAAGCCGATCACACCCGAATGGCTGCCCGACAGGAAGCGGACGAACGCCTCTGCCCGGCCCTGGATCGCATAGCCGCCGGCCTTCCCCAACCCTTCGCCGCACGCGACATAGGCGTCGATCTCGCGCGGCTCCAGCCGCTTGAAGGCGACGATGGTGTCGGCGATGCGGGTGCGTGCGGTGCCATCGGGCATCAGCACGCAGACGGCGGACAGGCAGTGGTGGCGGCGGCCGGACAGCAGCCCCAGCAATTCGCGCTGCACATCCTCGGTCGTGGCAGGGGGCAGGATGCGGCGACCGAGCGCGATGGTCGTGTCGCCGGCCAGTACGACGGCGCCGTCCTGCGGCCCGATCGCGCGCGCCTTCGCCTCGGCAAGGCGTAGCGCATAGGGGCGCGGGAGTTCGCCCTTTAGCGGGGTTTCGTCGATGTCGGGCGCTTCGACGCGATCCGGCACCGCGCCGATCCGCGCCAGCAGGTCGCGGCGACGCGGCGAGGTCGAGGCAAGGATCAGGCGCATCGCCGCGGGTCCGGACATGCGCGGACCGCTTACTTGAAGCGGTAGGTGATGCGACCCTTGGTCAGGTCATAGGGGGTGAGTTCGACGAGAACTTCGTCGCCGACCAGCACGCGGATGCGGTTCTTGCGCATCTTGCCGGCGGTGTGCCCCAGGATTTCGTGATCATTCTCGAGCCGGACGCGGAACATCGCGTTGGGCAGCAGTTCGACCACCTGGCCGCGCATTTCGAGAAGTTCTTCCTTCGCCAAACAAATACCTCATGAGATTATGGCGCACCGGCAACCGGGCGGGTTCCCATAGGCGCTAAACGATAAAAAGGAAAGCACGAACGACCGGACCCGTGGCTGGCACGGCCGGTCGATGCTGTCGGCAAGAGATAGGGAATGGAGAAGGGGAGGGCAAGGGTAGCACATCCACCACCCGTCCGTGCTGAGTAGTGGCTGAGCGAAGTCGAAGACCCGTATCGAAGGACCTGATACCAACGGTCCTTCGATACGCCATTTCGACAGGCTCAATGGCTACTCAGGACGAACGGCTCCACTCCCACTTTCATGACGGGTTATGCTCCTTGAGGAACGCGGTCATTTCGGTGAGGAATTGCAGCCGGTCTTCGCTGCGCGAGAAGAAATGGTCGCCCAGCGGCTGTTCGACATAGCGATGCGGCTTGCCGGCGCGCTTCAGTTCTGCGGCAAGCGTGCGCGACTGCGCGACGGGGACGCGCTTGTCGACCTTGCCATGCATCAGCAGGATGGGCGTCGAAAAATCGCCGGCATGGAAGCGGGGCGAAATCAGTTGGAAATCGGGGGCTTGCGTCTTCAGCCAGTCGCCGATGGTACGGCCGTTCAGGAACTGGCTGTCATAGCGGCGCAGCGCCGCGAGGTCGGATACGCCGGCATAGCTGATCGCGCAGCGGTACAGCTTGCCATCGCGCTGCGCCGCGCGCATCGCGGCATAGCCGCCATAGGACGCGCCGACCATGCACACCCGTTTCGGATCGGCGATGCCCTGTTTCGCCAGATGGGTGACCGCGTCGTTCAGGTCGTCCTGCATCTTCAGGCCCCATTCGCCCGCGCCCTTCTTGGCGAAAGCGGTGCCATAGCCCGACGATCCGCGATAATTGGGCTGGATCACGACATAGCCGATCTCCGCCAGATATTGCGTCCACCAGTCCCACCCCTCGCTGTCGCGGGCGGACGGGCCGCCATGCGGCAGGACGATCAGCGGCAGGTTCTTCTGGCCCAGCCGGTGGCGCGGCATGGTCAGCACCGCTTCGACCGACAGGCCGTCGCGCGCGGTGTAGCGGATGGTGCTGACCGGTGAGAGGCGGCGGCTCTGCAGGCTGGTGCTGTTCCAGGCGAGCCGGGTCATCTTCGCATTGCCGGTGTCCCAGAAATACAGCCCGCCGGGCTGCGACGGGGTAGCGACTTCGATCAGGAAGCGGGTTTGCGCCCGGTTCCACGACACTATGCGGGCGCGCCGATCGCCGACCGATCCGTCGATCGCCTGCTGCAATTGCTTCAGGTGGTCGTCGATCCACACCGACTTGCCATATTGACCGGTAACGGAGACGCCGATCACGTCGTTTTCCTGCGTATTGTCGACGATCCCGTCGATGTCATAGCCGTCGAGGGCATAGAGTTTCCTGCCCAGTTTCAGGTCGGGCAGCGATACTTCGTACAGCGCGGTAAAGCCGCCTTCGTCGTCATAGGCGACCGCGGTCGTGCCGTCGGCGCGGAAGGTCAGCGGGATGGTCATCCCGTCCTCGTCCTTGCGCGCGCGCCGGGCGATCGGGCGAAAGGCTTCCCGGTTGTTCGCGCGGTAGAGGAGCGCAGACGTCCGCGTGGCGTCGTCATATTGATAGGCAGCGCGCACCTGTCCTTCGCCATCGGCATACCAGGTACGAACGTTGGGGCGTCCCTCCGCCACGCGGCGCGACTTGCCGGTCGATACGTCGATCTCGAACACCGACGGGTCGAAGTCCGCTTCGGTTTCGATGCCGGTCTGTTTCGACAACAGGATGCGCGGAGTGCCATCATGCGCGACCCACAGCACATCGTCGGCGCGAACGCCCGACTTGGTCCAGTCGAGCCGGCGCGTGGTCTTCAGGTCGGTGCTGATCGCCAGCACGCGGGTGACGTAGATTTCCTGGCCGAAATAATCCTGTTGCGCGCCAAGGCCGATCACGATCCAGTCGTCATTGACCCAGCGCCACCAGTTGATGTCGGTATTCTCGGGCGCGCCCATGGTGTGGCGCTGCGTGGCGTCGACCAGCGAGGTGAGCAGCAGGACCTGCTTTCCGTTCACCGCGCCCTTGGCCAGCAGGCGCGTGCCGTCGGGTGACAGGCTGGGCGATTCGAGCAGCGGCAGTTCGGCAAAGGCGGTGATCGGCACGGGCGACGACGGGTCGACGGCGGTAACCGGCGGCGGGGACTGCGCCGGCAGGGCGGTGGCAAGCGTCAATCCGATCCATGGCAACAGCCGCATTCCGATCCCCCTGTGCGGCGGGGCCGGGCGGTACGCACCGCCGCCCCCCGGCGGTGCGCGTCCGTCCTGAATCGAAAAGCCCCCGCCGTTCAGGCACGATGGTAGCGCGCGGGCGGCGGGGCGCAATCGCCAATCGTCAGCCCGCACCCCCGCCGGCGAGTGCCGCGAGGAGCAGCAGCGCGACGATGTTGGTGATCTTTATCATCGGGTTGACGGCCGGCCCAGCGGTGTCCTTGTACGGATCGCCGACCGTATCGCCGGTGACGGCGGCCTTGTGCGCCTCGCTACCCTTGCCGCCGTGATTGCCGTCCTCGATATATTTCTTGGCATTGTCCCATGCGCCGCCGCCGCTGGTCATCGAAATCGCGACGAACAGGCCGGAGACGATGACGCCGAGCAGCATCGCGCCGAGTGCCGCAAAGCCCTGTGCCTGACCGGCGACCCATTTCACGATGTAATAGACCGCGACGGGTGAGAGGACGGGGAGCAGCGACGGCACGATCATCTCGCGGATCGCGGCGCGGGTCACGATATCGACGGTGCGGCCATATTGCGGGCGGCTGGTGCCGGCCATGATGCCGGGGTCGGCGGCGAACTGCGCGCGGACATCCTCCACCACCGATCCCGCCGCGCGGCCGACCGCCGTCATGCCGAACGCGCCGAAGAGGTAGGGGAGCAGCGCGCCGAGCAGCAGGCCGACGATGACGTACGGGTTGGACAGCGAGAAATCGACGGTCAGCTCGGGGAAGAATAGCTTCAGATCGGTGGTGTACGCGCCGAACAGGACGAGCGCCGCGAGCGCGGCGGAGCCGATCGCATAGCCCTTCGTCACCGCCTTGGTCGTGTTGCCGACGGCATCCAGCGCGTCGGTGCGGTGGCGGACCTCGTCGGGCAGGTTCGCCATTTCGGCGATGCCGCCGGCATTGTCGGTGACCGGGCCATAGGCGTCCAATGCCACGACCATCCCGGCCAGCGCGAGCAAGGCGGTCGCGGCAAAGGCGACGCCGATGATCCCGGCGAGCTGGTACGACGCGATCACCGCGACGACGATGACCAGCGTCGGCAGCGCGGTGGATTCGAGGCTGATCGCCAGCCCCTGGATGACGTTGGTGCCGTGGCCGGTGACGCTGGCCCGCGCGATCGACTTGACCGGGCGATAGGCGGTGCCGGTGTAATATTCGGTGATCCACACCAGCGCGGCAGTGACGCCGAGGCCGATCATCATGCACCAGAACAGGTCCATGCCGGTAAAGCTCTGCCCCGCGACCGGGGCTTGTGCGCCCAGCGCCCCATCGACGGTCAGCGTGTCGCCGCCGGGATCGAGGAAGCCCGCGCCGCCGATGACCGCGTTCAGGTCGCCCAGCGCCCAGCTGGCGGCGAACCAGATGGCGGGGACGGCCAGCAGCGCGGTCGTCCAGAACCCCTTGTACAGCGCACCCATGATCGACTGGCCGCGCCCCAACCGGACCATGTAGGTGCCGAGGATGGAGGTGACGATGCACACTCCGCCGACGATGAGCGGCAGCGCCATCAGCCGCAACAACTCGGCGGGCGGTGCCTGTACCAGCAGCGCGATCGACACCATGGTCAGGCCGATGGTCACGACATAGGTTTCGAACAGGTCGGCAGCCATGCCGGCGCAGTCGCCGACATTGTCGCCGACGTTATCGGCGATGACGGCGGGGTTGCGGGGGTCGTCCTCGGGGATGCCCGCCTCGACCTTGCCCACCAGATCGGCGCCGACATCCGCCGCCTTGGTAAAGATGCCGCCGCCCAGCCGCGCGAAGATCGAAATGAGCGACGCGCCGAAGGCGAGTGCAGTAAGCGCCTCGACCACCTCGCGGTCGCCCGGACCATGGCCGGCGATGGCGACGAGGTACCAGAAGATGCCGGCGATCGCGAACAGGCCGAGGCCCGCGACCAGCATCCCCGTGATCGCGCCCGACCGGAACGCCATGGTCAGGCCGCCCTGCAGCGACCCGCGCGCGGCTTCGGCGGTGCGGACGTTGGCGCGGACCGAAATCTCCATCCCGGCATAGCCCGCGACGCCCGACAGCACCGCGCCGATGACGAAGCCGACCGTCGACAGTGGGCCGAGGGTAGGGAACAGGATGATGGCGACGATCACGCCGACGATGGCGATGGTGCGGTACTGGCGGCCCAGATACGCCTTGGCCCCTTCCTGGATGGCGGCGGCAATGTCCTGCATCCGGGCGTCGCCCGCAGGCGCGCGCAGCACCTGCATGGCGGTAAAGATGCCATAGAGTACGGCCAGCGCCGCACACGCGATGGCCACATAGACGATCGTCATCCGCAAACCCCTCCTGAACGGAGCCGCCCGGCTGTCTCGTCGGGTCAATGCCCTTGATAGGGGGCAGCTTATGCCGATGGGCGAGGGGTGCAAGGGATATTACGGTCCTCCCCGGCACGGGGAGGGGGACCGCCGCGAAGCGGTGGTGGAGGGGGTTCACCGCGCAATGCGACGGTTCCGTAGGCGGACACCCCCCCCTCCACCAGCCTGCGGCTGGTCCCCCTCCCCGTGCCGGGGAAGATCTAGTGCTGGTAGCCGAGGCGTTCGGGCAGGGGGATGGGGTGGCCGTCGTCGAGCAGCGTCAGGCCTTCTCCCGCTACGAACCGGCCGATGCGGGTCGCGGCAACTGGCGGTTCGCCGTCGCAGGCGAACAGCAGCTCGTAATCGTCGCCGGCCGTGGCCGCCGTCAGTGCGTCGTGACCGAACGCCTGCAGATCGTTCGACAGCGGCACGCGGGCCAGGTCGACCTCCACCCCCAGCCCGCTGGCCGTCGCCATGCGACCGGCGTCGATCAGCAGGCCGTCGGACACGTCCATCATCGCATGGACATGGCGGGCGAGCGCCCGTCCCTCCGCCAGCCGCGGCGTCGGACGGCGATAGCGGGCGAGCAGCGGGGCCGGTCCGGCGGCTCCCTGCGCGATGGCGAGGCCCGCGCCGGCGTCGCCGATGGTACCAGTTATCCACAGGCTATCCCCAGGGCGCGCGCCGTCCCGGCGGGGCGCATCGGTGCTGCGGCCGAGCGCGGTCAGCGAGAGGATACGGGGGGCTTGCGGCGGCACCCTCACCGTGTCGCCGCCCAGCAGCGGACAGTCGAACGCACGCAGCACGGCGTCGAGGCCGGTCAGGAAGGCGCGGTCCCAATCGTCGTCGCCGATCGGGTAGCCGAGCATGACCCCCAGAGGCACGGCACCCTTGGCCGCGAGGTCGGACAGGTTGGTCGCGACCAGCTTCCACGCCACGTCGGCGGGCGGGTCGCTGGCAAGGAAATGCACGCCCGCGACGATCATGTCCTTGGTCAGCACGAGGTCGCCGAGATGCGCGGCATCGTCGGTCAGGCCGTGCGCGCCGGGATGCAGCGGCAGGCGGCGCAGTGCGGCGATAAAGTCGGCTTCGGTCACGTCGCCTCGATCCACGCGCCATGGGCGTGGGCGGTGGCGAGCATCCGGGGTTCGGGCTGGCCCGGCCAATGCTGGACGTGCAGTTCCTGGCGTTGCAGCACCCGATCCGGCTCCATCCGGACCCAGGCGAGCGGACGGTCGGGCGTGGCACGGGCGGCGGCGTCGTCCATCATCGCGGTGATCGCGCCGCGGCGGGCATCGCCCAGATATTGCCAGACGACCGAATGCAGCAGCACGCGGGTAGTGCCTTTCGCCTGCGGTTCGGCGAGGCGATCGCGGAGCCAGTCGACCGCATCGCCCTGTACCAGATCGACCGGTCGCGCCCGCTGCATCGCGATCGCGGCGGACAGACGCGCTTGCCGCTCCGGCTGATCGGCCCAGATATAGCCGGCGAGGCGCGTGGCGACGGTGAAATCGGTGGCATCGAGCGGCTGGATGTCGACGCCGCGTACCGACCGGATCGCCACCGGTACGGCGGGCGGCGGTGCCCCGCGCCAGTCGGGGCGGATCGTGACGGCCGCGTCCTCCGGCCCGACACGCACCCCGCCCAGGTCGAAGCGATAGCGGTCGATCAGCAGGTTCAGCCCGGCGCTCGACCCGATCTCCAGCAGCTCGACCCGCGGGCCGTGCGCGGCGGCGACCGCGAGCAGCCCGGTCATCAGCACGCCCGATCGCATCGGTTCGCTGGTCTGGGGCGGGCCGTCGAGCCACGGTAGCAGCGCGGCGTCGTGGTCGACCAGTACGCGTCGAAGAGTCGCTACGGCATCGCCCCGCCCGGCGAACAGCGCGGTTAGCGCCGGGTCGCTGCCGGTTCGGGCCAGCGCGTGGAGGCCGCCGACCAGCCGCAGCGGCAGCGCGTCGGGGATCGGTTCGCCCGGCCAGTCGAGCGTGCGCCACCCGGTTTCGCTGTCCCGCGTCAACGCCTCCGCCAGTGCGGTGCAGACCCGTGCGGTGACGGGCGCATCCATCGCCGCGCAGAACGCCGCCTGCTGAAGGAAGGCATCGCGATTCGTCGGTTCATCGGCCATGGGGCGCGTGTTGCGCCCGCGATGCACCCCAAGTAAAGCCCGGCCTGCCCATGACCGATCCCATCATCATCGCCGTGCCCAAGGGGCGCATCCTCGACGAAGCCATGCCGCTGCTGGCGCGCGCCGGTATCGTGCCCGAAGCGGCGTTTCGCGATCCCGACAGCCGGGCGCTGCGCTTCAAGACCGACCGCGCGGACATTGACCTGATCCGGGTGCGCGCGTTCGACGTCGCGACGTTCGTGGCGCATGGCGCGGCGCAGCTGGGCATCGTCGGGTCGGACGTGCTGGCCGAGTTCGACTATTCGGAGCTGTACGCCCCGGTCGACCTGAAGATCGGGCATTGCCGCATCTCGGTCGCCGAACCCGCGGGCATGGCCGCGACCGACGATCCGCGCGGGTGGAGCCATGTGCGCATCGCCACCAAATATCCGCATACGACCCAGCGCCACTTCGCCGCGCGGGGCGTTCAGGCGGAGTGCGTCAAGCTGAACGGCGCGATGGAACTGGCCCCGGTGCTGGGCCTCGCCCCGCGCATCGTCGATCTGGTGTCGTCGGGGCGCACGCTGAAGGAGAATGGCTTGGTGGAAGTCGAAACCATCGCCGAGGTGACGTCGCGGCTGGTCGTCAATCGCGCGGCATTCAAGACGCGGGAACAGGTCGTGCCGCTGGTCGACGCGTTCCGCCGGGCGGTGGCGGCATGATCCGGCTGGACGCGGGCGCGGGAGGCTTCGCCGCCGACTTCGCCGTCTTGGTCGATGCGCGGCGTGAGGCGGACAGCGACGTGGCGCGCGATGTGACCGCGATCCTGCGCGCGGTGCGCGACGATGGCGACGCCGCGGTGCGCGCCTTCACCGAGAAGTTCGACGGCCATGATCCGGACGCGACCGGATGGCGGATCGAGCGGGCGACTTGCGAGGCGGCGCTGGCAGACCTCGATCCCGAACTGCGTGCGGCGCTGGAACTGGCGCATGACCGGATCGCGGCGTACCACGCCAGGCAGCGGCCCGAGGATCGCGACGAGGTGGACGCCGATGGCGTGCGGCTGGGCGCGCGGTGGAGCGCGGTCGCGGCGGCGGGAGTCTATGTCCCCGGTGGTCGGGCGGCCTATCCGTCGTCGGTGCTGATGAACGTGGTCCCGGCCAAGGTCGCCGGGGTCGAGCGGATCGTGATGGTGACCCCGACGCCCAAGGGCGAGGTGAACCCGCTGGTCCTCGCCGCCGCCGCGCTGGCCGGGGTAGACGAGGTGTGGCGCATCGGTGGGGCGCAGGCCGTCGCCGCGCTCGCCTATGGCACCGACCGGATCAAGGCGGTCGATGTCGTGACCGGCCCCGGCAATGCCTGGGTCGCCGAGGCCAAGCGGCAGCTGTACGGCGTGGTCGGCATCGACATGGTCGCCGGCCCTTCCGAAATCGTGGTCGTCGCCGATGGGCAGAACGATCCGGAGTGGATCGCTGCCGACCTGCTGAGCCAGGCCGAACACGACCCGACCAGCCAGTCGATCCTGTTCACCGACGATGCGGGCTTCGCCGACGCGGTGGCGGCGGCGGTCGATCGCCAGATCGCGGAACTGGCGACCGGGCAGGTGGCGCGGGCGAGCTGGGATGCGAACGGGGCGATCGTGATCGTGCCGACGCTCAGCGATGCGATGCCGCTGGTCGACCGGCTCGCGCCCGAGCATCTGGAGCTGGCGGTCGGCGATCCCGAGCCGTTGTTCCGCGCGGTGCGCCATGCCGGATCGGTGTTCCTCGGCCGCTATACCCCGGAAGCGGTCGGCGATTATGTCGCGGGGCCGAACCATGTGCTGCCGACCGGGCGGCGGGCGCGGTTCGCGTCGGGTCTGTCGGTGCTGGACTATATGAAGCGCACCAGCTTCCTGGGGCTGGACGCCGCCGCGCTGGCGCGGATCGGGCCGGCGGCGGTGACGCTGGCCGGGGCTGAGGGGCTGCCGGCACATGCGAAGTCGGTCGCGATACGGCTGTAGGGGCAGCCGGATCGGGCGGCCCAAGTTCACGAAGTTCACGCTCGCACGCATTTGGCGGCGGGGGCGTTCCCGTGCGTTTCATGACGTACCCCGGCGGAGGCCGGGGTCCAGTTGGCAAGGCTTTTCCGTATGTTGCCGGCGTCCCCCGACTGGACCCCGGCCTTCGCCGGGGTACGGATCGGGAGCGGCTCCGGCGGTCGCGGAGATGATCTTTTCGCGCCAAAGTTCACAAAGTTCACACTCGTGCGCATTTCGCGCATCGGGCGGATCGGGGCGCGGACAGGATCGGACGGTGCAAAGAGCGGTCGCACCCTGTCAGCCTTTGCGCGTGTAGGAAAGCGGCCCCTCGACTTGCGCCCCAAGGTGGCGCTATGGGGCGGCGCTTATGACCAGCAAGAATTCCCGTCCGCGCGGTGCCCGTCAGGCGCGCGCCGCCGCCCGGTTGGCCGCCGTCCAGGCGCTGTACCAGCATGAGATGGAAGCGACGCCGATCCCGGCGCTGCTCCATGAATTTCACCAGCACCGGTTGGGCGCGACGATCGAAGACGTCGAATATGCCGAGGCCGACGTCCATTTCTTTGACGATGTGGTGAAGGGCGTCCATGCCCGCCGCGAAGAGATCGACGCGCTGATTTCGACCAAGCTGTCGTCCGGGTGGTCGATCGAGCGGCTGGACAAGCCGATGCGGCAGATTTTGCGTGCCGGGACGTACGAACTGCTGGCGCGGGCCGATGTGCCGGTGGCGGCGGTCATCAGCGAATATCTGGACGTCGCCGATGCGTTCTACGACCGGCGCGAAAAGGGGTTCGTGAACGGGCTGCTCGATTCAGTGGCGAAGCAGGTTCGGGTTTAAGACTTCTCCCTTCTACTCTCTCATTCCATCCGTTTGCTTCGAGCGCAGGTTCGAGCCTGTCGAGAACCGTAGTCGAGAAGGGGGTGCCCCAAGTAACCGCGTTCTCGACGGACGCTTCTCGACAAGCTCGAAGCTGCTCGAACCGAACGGGGTGGGTGGGGTGAGGTGCATACCCTATTGCTTCACATGGAGGCCTGGTACCTCAGGTAAGACGGCTATCGACCCACCCCCGGATCGCGGCATTTACCGCCTCCGGTGCCTCCCACGGCACGAAATGTCCCGCCGCCACCTCGACCACCGTCAGGTCGGGGACATAGGCCGCCAACCCCTCCAGCTGCACCGGCAGAAGCGCATGGTCCTGCACTCCCCAGATCACCAGCGTCGGCTGCGTCACCGGCGGGAAGGGGCCGTCGAGCCAGGCGGGGCGCTCCGGTGTCTCGCCGGGGGCAGGGACGATGATCGGCGAGGCGCGGTACCAGTTGAGCATCGCGGTCATCGCGCCGGGATTGCCCCATTCGTCGAGATACGCCGCCTTGTCCTCGCCTGCGATGGCGCGGGTGACGAACCGGGCAAAGCCGTTCGCGAAGAAATGTTCGAGGCCGGCACCCAACAGCCCCTTGTCGAGTGCCGTGTCGCGGAAGCGGGTCATATATTGGCTCGCGGCGCGCTGGGCCGGGTCGTCGAACAGCGAGCGCTGGAAGATCAAAGGATGCGGCGCGTTGAGGATGATGAGCCGTTCGACCCGATCGGGATGGTTGAGTGCCGCCATCCATGCGATCGCCCCGCCCCAGTCATGGCCGACCAGCGTGAAACGGTCGATGCCCAGCGCATCGGCCAGCGCGAGCAGGTCGGCGACGACCCGTGCCGGGGCGTAGTCTTCAACTGCGGGCGGCTTGTCCGACCCGGCATAGCCGCGCTGGTCCGGCGCGACGACATGATGGTCGCGGGCGAACTCCGCCAGCTGGTGCCGCCATGTCCGGTGCGATTCGGGAAAGCCGTGGAGGAAGATCATCGCCGGATGCGCGGGGTCGCCCGCCACCGCCACGTCGAGCGACACGCCGGTCGACAGCGCGATGCGGCGAAGATCGCTCATGGATAGCTCACCGTCTTGGGGATTTCCGGGATCGGGATGAATTCCTCCGAATCGTCGGGCACTGTGGGGAAATTGCCCGCCTTCCAGTCCCGCTTCGCCTGATCGATGCGATCGCGGCGGGACGACACGAAGTTCCACCAGACGAAGCGCGGGGTGGTGAACGCCTCCCCGCCGCACAGCATGACGCGCCCGCCGCCCGACGACCGCAGCGTGGCGGCGATGCCGGGACGCAGGACATAGAGCGTCATCGGTTCGAGCGGCACGCCGTCCAGCGCGGCATCGCCATGCGTCAGGTAGAGCGCGCGCTCGTCCGCCCCCGCATCGATCGGGATCGCCCCGCCGGCCTCCAGCACGATGTCGGCATAGATCGTCGCGGCATATTGGGTGGTGGGGGCAGAGACGCCCCACAGGTCGCCCATGACGACGCGGGCAGTCGCGCCGCTGGCCGAGACGACCGGCAGCCGGTCGGCTTCGACATGTTCGAACGCCGGGTCCATCTCTTCCCTGTCCTCGGGCACCGCCAGCCAGGTCTGGATACCCGACAGGAGCGGGCCGCCGGCGCGTTCGTCGGCGGGCGAACGTTCGGAATGGACGATGCCGTGGCCCGCCGTCATCAGGTTGACCGCACCGGGTTCGATCCGGGCGAAGGTGCCCAGCGAATCGCGATGGTCGATCGCCCCGCCGAACAGATAGGTGACGGTGGCAAGGTTGATATGCGGGTGCGGGCGCACGTCGATCCCCTGTCCGGGGTCGAGTTCGGCCGGCCCCATCTGGTCGAAGAAGATGAACGGGCCGACCATGGTCCGCGTCCGGGTCGGCAGGGTGCGATGCACCTTGAACCCGCCCAGGTCATGGGTGACCGGTTGAATCGTCTGAAGGAAGAAGCGGTCATTTTCCATCAGTCGGCGTCCAGTTCGGGATAGTGGCGAAAGATGCCGTCGGTATTGAAGGCGATCCGGCGGTCGCTGGCAAGATAGGTGGCGATACCGGGCAGGTCGGCCACGCGGTCGCGGATCGCGACCAGCCGGGGGAGTTCGACCTCCAGCGTCGCCATCCGCCGGGGAAAGGCATAGCGCAGCCCCTCGACGATCTGGAACAGCGAGGTGTCGACATAGGTCCAGCGATGGTCGATCGCCCATGCGCCGTCATGTTCGCCGATCAGCCTGTCGAAATAGCGGAGATATTTCGGCAGGCGGTCGCACAGGAACTGGTCCGCGTTGCGGGCGGCTTCAGGACGCTGGTCGGCGTAATAGCTACCGATCGCGACCGGATGGTGGACGGCATGAACCTCGCTCACCAGGTCGGCGATCGTCAGCTGCCACTGGTTCGCCCATTGCCGGTCGCGGATGCTGGACAGGGCGAGGCCGTGGCGCTCGCCCAGATATTGCAGGATATTGGCCACCTGCGCGATGCGCATCCCGTCCAGTTCGAGGAAAGGCGGCGCGAACGGCGCGCGCGGCGAGCGTTCCAGATGGCGCCGCATCGCGTCCACGCCCTGCAGCCGGGCGCAGTCGCGATAGTCGATTCCGGCGGCCTCCATTGGCAGGCGGATGAATTCCCCGCGTCCCTGGATGGTCGGCCAGTACCAGAGGTCGTAGATCAATCGCCTTCTCCGGGTGCGCGGGCGCGGATCGCCAGTGCGTGAATGCGGGTTGCCAGCAGGTCAGCCAGCGCGCGGTTCACCAGCCGCTGCCGCGCGACGCGCGACTGGCCGGTGAAGGCATCGGCGACGATGTCGACCGAGAAATGGGTTTCGCCGGTGCCGTCATCGCCCATGTGGCCGGCATGATGGTGGCTGTCGTTGGTGACGGTCAGCCGTGCAGGGGACAGGGCGTCGCGCAGGCGGGCGGCGATCAGGTCGACAAGGGGCATGTCGGCGAGGGGTATGGTAGCGGTGTCGGTCATGCGCCCTATATAACGCGTTTTGCCAAAGGGAGTCGCGGGCTGCGCGAGAGATTATCCAAGGATCGTCCCAATGCCCGGTTCCACGGGCGGGTGGAGGCGAATGGCCGCCCCTGCGAAGTGCCGGGTTGTCCGGAAGCGGGCGAATTTCGCGCGCCGCCGCTGGAGGGCGCGCCGCAGGGCGGCGATCGGCCGAATGCCTATCGCTGGTTCTGCCTCGACCATATCCGCGCGTTCAATGCCGGGTATAATTACTTCGCAGGCATGACGGCGGAGGAAATCCACGATGCGCAGCGGCCCTATGCCGGATGGGAGCGCGAGACCCGCGCCTTTGCCCGCGCCGGGACCGATCCGGGGCCGGCCTGGGCCGACTTCGCCGATCCATTGGACGCGATCGGCGCGAAGTTCCGGACGGTGCGCGAGGCGCGGGCCGAGCGGCAGGACGGCCGGCCGCTCAGCCCGGCGGACCGCTCCGCGCTGAAGGTCATGGGGCTGGCGGTGGATGTCGACCGGACGGGCTTGCGCAAACGCTATTCGGAACTGGTGCGGCTGTACCATCCGGACCGCAACGGCGGCGATCGCAGCCATGAGGCGGCGCTGCAGAAGGTGATCGCGGCATATCAACAGCTGAAGGGCGCGGCGGCGTTTGCGTGAACTACCCTGACGCCCCCCGTTTGCTTCGAGCCTGTCGAGAACCGTAGTCGAGAAGGGGTTGCCCCGAACGCAGGGTTCTCGACGGACGCTTCTCGACAGGCTCGAAGCTGCTCGAACCGAACGGTGTGGGTGGGGGAAGGGTAAGGGTGGGGATGACGGAGGGGGGCTCAATCCAGCCCCAGCGCCACCGCCTCCAGCTGCTGCGCGACCATCGCCCAGCCGCCTTCGAACCCCATCTCGCCGTGCATCTTAGCCGTTTCCTCGTCCCAGTGCCGGGCGGCGGCGCGGTAGAGGGTGGCGCCGTCGCCGTCGGGTTCGAACGTGAAGACGCCGACGAACGCAAGGCGCTGCGGCTGTGGAATCCAGCCCGGTGCGAAGGCGTTGGTGAAGACGATCCGCTGGTGGTCGACGACGTCGAGGATCACGCCTTCGCCGGTCATCGCTTCACCACCGGGGCCGCGCATCGTAGTGGCGAAGCGGCCGCCTGGCATGAGGTCGAGACCGAGCAGCTCGGTCGTCCACGGCCGCGGCGCCCACCATTTGGGCAGATGCTGCGTCCATGCGCGCCATACCGTGTCGACGGGGGCGGGGATGCGCCGTTCGATGGCGAGTTCGTGTTCAACGGTCATGCGCGCGCTCCTACCAGGCCGAAGCGGGCACCCATAGGGTCGACGGCGACGACCGAAAAGCTGCCGCCGGGGATCTGGTCCGGCCCCTGCAACACCGTGCCGCCGCCGGCCACGATCCGCGCGGCGGCGGCGTCGATGTCGGCCACATGGGTGTAGAATTGCCAGCCGGCCTGCCCGCCCGGCACCATGCCCATCGCCGCACCGATCGCCGTGTCGCCGCTCAGCAGGAACTTGTAGTCGCCCCATGTCCCCATCGGCATCGATCCTTCCTGTCGCCAGCCGAAGCGATCGACGTAAAAGGCGATGGCGGCATCGGGGTCGGCGGCGGTCAGCTGGTTCCAGACGAAATGCCCCGGCGTGGCCCGGTCGGCGGCCTGGAAGACGGTGCTGGTTTCCGTGCCTTCGCTACGCATGATGTAGAGCGCGGCGTGCTGCGGATCGGTCAGCATCGCCATGCGGCCGACGCCGGGCATGGTGGTCGGCGGCATATGCTGCATGGCACCGGCGGCCACGAAATCGGCGGTCGCCACGTCGACGTCATCGACCGCGACATAGCCGAGCCAGAGGGGGGCGGGCATCGCATCGGGCATCGCCATCAGCCCGGCGACCGGCTGTCCATCGGGGGCGACGAACAGGCGATAGTCGATGCCGGGCGTGCCCGAATCCTGTACGGTCCAGCCGATCACCTCGCCATAAAAGGCCGCCGCCGCGTCGATGTCGCGGGTCAGCAGTTCGTACCAGATGAAATCGCCGTGCCGGTTCATGCGTCTTCCCCCATGTTGCGGTCGAAAATTGGCGTGAAACCGCCATAGACCATGCGTTTGCCGTCGAAGGGCATGGCACGGTCGGCCATGCGCGGGTCGGCCATCACCGCCTGCCAGCCGGTATCGCGGGCGTCCTTCGACGGCCATTCGATCCAGGAATAGCAGGCGACTTCCCCCGCCCGCAGATCGACCGCGCGGGCATAGTCGGTATGGGTGCCGACGGCCACATCGTCGCCCCAACCCTCCACCACGCGCAGCGCGCCATGGTCGCGAAAGATACCGGCCGATTCGGCGGCGAAGGCAAGATAGGCGTCGCGGTCGGCCACGGCGACCGGGGTCAGGCAGCCATCGACATAGCCGGGCGTCGCTCCATCGCCGCTCACCATCGCGCCGTCGAACCCGCCATAGATCATGCGTTTGCCATCGAACGGCATGTCGAGCGCCGCCATGCGCGGATCGGCCATCATCGCTGCGCCCGCCGTTTCCCGCGTCGCGCGGTCGGGATATTCGATCCAGCTGAACAGCACATCTTCCCCCTCCGCCAGCGCGACCGCGCGCGCGAAGTCGGTATGGGTGCCCGCCGGCACGTCGTCGCCCCAGCATTCGACCAGCCGCGTCGCGCCCAAATCGGCAAAGATCGCCGCCGCCTTTTCCACATGCGCTTCATACGTGGCGCGATTGGCGCGGGGCACCGGGGTCACGAACCCGTCGATATAGGTCATGCGCTTTCTCCCTTGGCCGCCCATTGCGCGTAGCCGGCGGGCGGTTCGCCGGTGAAGCCGGCCAAATGCGCGGCGAGCGCCCGGCGAAAGGCGGGGCGGGCGGTGCCGCGTTCGACATAGGCGACCAGCGTCGGATGTGCGGCGAGCTGTTCGCTTCCCTCCATGATCCGCAGCACGGCGATCATCATCAGGTCGCCGATGCTGAAGGCGTCGTCATACCATTCGCGCGACCCCAGCCGGGCCGCCACTTCGCCGAAGCGTTCGGCAATGCGCGTACGAACCGCGGGCAGGCGGGGTTTCGACCAGGGCGCGTCGCGTTCGAACAGCGTGGCGACGGCATGGTCCATGACTGGCGGCTCGACGGTGCTGAGCGCGGCGAACAGCCATTCGGTCGCGCGTGCCCGGCCCGCCGGGTCGGTCGGCAGCAGCACACCGTGGCGTTCGGCGACGTGCAGCACGATCGCGCCCGATTCGAACAGCGTCAGGTCGCCGTCGCGATAGGTCGGCACTTGTCCGAAGGGCTGGCGGGCGCGATGCTCGGCCCGCTTCTGTGCGCCCTGCGCCAGATACTGCACGTCATAGGGCTGGCCCGCTTCCTCCAACATCCAGCGGACGCGGAGATCGCGGACCTGTCCCTTCGCGAAGTCGGGCACCCAGTCGAAGGCGGTGATGACCGGGCGGGTCACGCCGCGCCATCGGCATGGGCCGTTTCGGCGGCGGCCATGTCCATGGTGAACGGACCCCAGCCATGGCCGTCGAGATCCTCGAACGCGCGGCTGTACATATAGCCCTCGTCCTCGGGATCGTGGAGTTCGCGTCCGCCCGCCGCCAGCGCGGCCACGGTGATCGCATCGACGCCGGCGCGGTCGTCGAAGGAAAGGGCGAGCAGCACGCCGCTTTCGGTCCGTGCGTCGATGATCCGCTTGGGGGTGAAGGTCGCGTAGAATTCGCGGTCGAGCAGCATGACGTGGATGCTTTCCGACCAGGTCATGCCCGACCCGCGTTCGTTCGAGAAGCGATCGTCCTTCACGAATCCGATCGCTTCATAGAAGCGCGTCGCCGCGGGCACATCGGCGACCGCGAGGTTCACAAAAATCATCTTCGGCACGGCACCCTCTCCCTTGCTCAACCGAATCGCTGTTTGTGTTGGATGCGCTTCGGGGTTAGAAAAAGCAACGATGGAGTTAGAAAAAGTAACCAATGATGCGAAGCGGCGCTACGACGATGCCTGTGGCGCGGCGCTGGGCATGGAGTATGTCGGTGAACGCTGGGCGCTGCTGCTGATCCGCGAGCTATTGCTGGGGCCGCGCCGGTTCGGCGAATTGCGCGCCGGATTGCCGGGGATCAGCGCGAACGTCCTGACGCAGCGGCTGGCCGGACTGGCGGCGGCGGGGATCGTCGAGCGGCTTCGGCTCCCGCCGCCCGCCAATGCGCAGGTCTATGCGCTGACCCGCTGGGGCTATGAGGCGGAACCGGTGGTGCTGGCGCTGGCGAAATGGGCGCTGCGGTCGCCGACGCACGATCCGACGCTGCCGTTTTCGGCGGTGTCGCTGATGCTGTCGCTCAAGATGCTGCTGGTGCCGGAGCGGGCAGGGGCATGGCAGGCGACGGTCGCGTTCCGCTTTGGCGACGACCCCTATGTCGCGGTGCTGGCGGACGGTGCATTGCAGGTCCGGCGCGGGGTGGCCGACGATGCCGAGGCAACGCTGTCGGGAATGCCGGGCGCGTTCCTGCCGGTCGTCTATGGCGCGAAGCCGCTGGCGATGGCGGAGGGAGTGGCGGTCGTCGGGAACCGTGCCATCGCCGAACGGTTCACGACCCTGTTCCGATTGCCGCCGAAGGTTGAGTAGGCGGCCCGCTTCGTCCTAAAGACCGCCGCGGCGCATCCATTCGCGCCCACGCGAAAGGCCCGCATGACCACCGACACTATGCCCCAGCCGTCCGACACCACGATCCTGAGCGCGCCCGACCGGATGGTGAAGGTGCGCGAGATGTTCGGCATCGACAGCGACCTCGAAGTGCCCGCCTTTTCGGTCGCCGACGAACGCGTGCCCGATGCCGATCCGGCCTATGTGTTCGACCCCGACACGACGCTGGCGATTCTGGCGGGCTTTGCCCACAACCGGCGGGTGATGGTGCAGGGCTATCATGGCACCGGCAAGTCGACCCATATCGAACAAGTCGCGGCGCGCCTGAACTGGCCATGCATCCGCATCAACCTCGACGCGCATATCAGCCGGATCGACCTGATCGGGCGCGACGCGATCGTGCTGAAGGACGGGCAGCAGGTCACCGAGTTCCGCGAGGGGTTGTTGCCCTGGGCGCTGCAGACCCCGACCGCTTTGGTGTTCGACGAATATGACGCCGGCCGCCCCGACGTGATGTTCGTGATCCAGCGCGTGCTGGAGACCGAGGGCAAGCTGACGCTGCTCGACCAGAATCGCGTGATCCGGCCGAACCCGTATTTCCGGCTGTTCGCGACCGCGAACACGGTGGGCCTGGGCGATACGTCGGGGCTGTATCACGGCACGCAGCAGATCAATCAGGGGCAGATGGACCGGTGGAACATCGTCGTCACGCTGAACTATCTGCCCGCCGCGACCGAGGCGCGGATCGTGCTGGCCAAGTCGGGCGAGTATGACAAGGTGGGCGGCAAGGAAGCGGTCGAGAAGATGGTGCGCGTGGCGGACATGACGCGGCGCGGGTTCGTCAACGGCGACATCTCGACGGTCATGTCGCCGCGCACCGTGATTACCTGGGCACAGAACGCGCTGATCTTCGGCGATGTCGGCTTCGCGTTCCGCCTGTCGTTCCTGAACAAGTGCGACGAGGCAGAACGCGCGCTGGTCGCGGAATATTACCAGCGGGTGTTCGGCAAGGACCTGCCGGAGAGTGTCGTGGGGAAGGCTTAGGGGCGTCTCTAGCGTAAACCGTCCGTACCCCGGCGAAGGCCGGGTCCAGTTGGGGGACGCCGGTGGATTGCAACGAACGTTTCCCAACTGGACCCCGGCCTTCGCCGGGGTACGAAGAGGGGGTGGTCAGCCGGTGCATCCCCTCACTCCACCGCGACTCGCATTGACTCGGGTGTCAGCAACGCCCATCCCACTCCCATGGCACACCAGCATCCGCTCGCCGTCGCGCCGGGCGACATCGACCATATGGGTCACGTCAACAATGCGGTGTACCTGTCGTGGGTACAGGACGCGGTCGTCGCTTATTGGGAGCGGGTCGCGCCCGCCGATGCGGTCGCCAAGCACCTGTGGGTCGCGCTGAAGCACGAGATCACCTATCGCCGGCCTGCATTCCTCGACGATCCGATCGTCGCGACGGTCGTGGCCGAACGGGTGGAGGGCGTGCGCGCCTATTTCTCGACGCTGATCAAGCGCGGCGAGGAGGTTCTGGCCGAAGTGCAGAGTACCTGGTGTTCGCTGGATGCGATCACCAAGCGGCCGGCGCGGCTGGCGCGCGATGTGGTGCATCGTTTCCTGCCCGAATAACGATTTCGTTTTCTGCAATTGCACTGAAAACCTGTGCAGTTGCGATATTGCGCTGCACCATGCATTTCTCCGGTCAACGAACGACGCCCGAGCGTCGAACCCCAATCCACCGGAGACAGACCCATGCGCAGCCTTGCCGCCGCCGCCGCCTTTCGCGTTGCCCTCGTCGCTGCGGGCATGTTGATCCCGACCCTCGCCTCGGCCAACGAGATCGAGCGTGACGGGTACAAGTTCGATTACAGCCGCAGCGTCACCGAGCAGGGCGACACCGTCCTGTCGGGCACCGTGAAGACGACCGGCGAACCGTTCCGCCTGGTCGTGCGCGACCGCACCGTGTCGGGTGACGTCGGCGGCCGCGCGGTCCGTTTCCGCATCGCCAAGCCGCTGCCGAGCGCGGCGCTGGTCGCGGCACGCTAAGCGCGTCAACCTCCCGGTTGAGACGCCCGTCCCCGAAAGGGGGCGGGCGTTTTGCGTTATGGAGGAGCGCGGGAGAGCAATGCCTGGTTCCCCTTTGCACCCAGCGTCATCCCAGCGAAGGCTGGGATCTCCCGCTTGCAGCGCGCAGCAGGAGCCGCGGGAGGCCCCAGCCTTCGCTGGGGCGACGTCTTGGGGCAGGTGGGGCGGGGGGTTGGTCGCGGTGAAGAAGCGCCTACTGCCCCGCCATGTCGCCATACTCGATCCGCCACAGCTTGAGCGGCGACCCCTTGGGCAGCGGTACCGGTGTCAGCCAGCCCGGCACCTTGCCGTGCGCCAGCAGGTCGTAGAAGCCGCCGGGCGAGCGAGCGCGATAGACGGTGGTCTCCGCCATGTTCGGGCAGGTCAGCAGATAGGTTGCGCCATGCCGCCGGGCGATGGTGCGGAAATTCTCCGGATCGCCCTGAAACGCGTGATGCACGTCGAGGATCGCGTCGCCGTTGCGGTGATAGGGACCGGTGATGCCGTCATGGTGCGTCGCGACGATCAGGCGCGGGCCAAGGTCGACATGGGTGAACATCACCGCCGCCGGGATGCGGTTCAGCGCCTGCAGCGCGGGCAGGCTGGCACAGCGGGCGCCGGCGCGCAGCACCTGTTTCGTCCGGGCGTCCTGCGGCTTGATGCGGACATGGGCGGCAAGGCCGCGGTCGGGCAGCATCGACAACAGCTTGCCGACCTGATCGACGGCGAGGTTGCCGAGCAGCAGGACCGAGACCAGCCCCGCCGTCCCCAGCACGCGCGCCGCCGCGCTCTTGCGCGACAGGAACCACGGGATCACGACCCAGGCGAGCGCGACGGTGCCGGGCACCGCCAGCAGCTGCGCGGCGGGACCCGAGCGGATCTGCCAGAACAGCATCGCCACTGCGAACGCGGTGAACAGCGTCGTCACCGCCCAGCCGACGAAATTCGCCGACCGGCGCGCGCGCCACGTCGCGAGGATCGCGCCGAACAGGCCGATGATCGGCCCGGTCACGATCAGCAGGATCGTGCGGCCGGGCATAGTGTAGAGCGGTTTCGCCTCGCGCACATTGTTCAGCCAGGTGCGGGCCAGTTCCTCCGACACGCCTTCGGGACGGCCGAGGCATTGCGGGAACAGCGTCGCGAACGCCGCCGCCAGCACGCCGCCGGCGATGAGCGTCAGGACCAGCCGCACCGGCCACGCTTTGGGGCTGATCCACGCCAGCAGCACAAGAAACGCACCGCCCGCGACCACTGCCGACAGCCACACCGGGGTCAGCGCGTCGCAGCGCATCGCGTAATTGGTGTTGGAGGCAAAGGCGACGAAGCCGATCGCGCTGGCGCCCGCCAGCGTCGCGCCATAGACGGTCAGCCGCCGCGCCTCCGCCCGGTCCCACACCCAGCGCAACGCGACGATCCCGCCGGCCATCGCGCAATAGGGGAGGAGTTCGAGACCGATGGTCAGCGAATAGGCCGAGGAGAAGCCGACGACCGCTCCGCCACGCGCGCGCTTCGGATCGGCAAGGCCGGCGACGGTCCAGGCGAGGCAGGCGAGCTGCCACCCGTGATGGTCGATGCGTTCGGGCATGAACATCAGCAGCGTCGACGAACAGCCGAGCAGGAACACGACGGCAAGCGGCCACGCCAGCGGCGCGACCAGCCGGCGCACCGTCACCGCCAGCGCCGCCATCGCCACGCCCATCGGCAACAGCGGTGCGATGCCGACCGCAAGGCGTTCCGCCCAGACCGGCCCGGCAAACGGCTTGAACAACAGGATCAGCCCGGCGATCGGCAGATCGACCAGCCGCGACCAGTGGATGTCGAGGCCCCCCGGCGGGTTCAGCCGGTACTGGCGCAGGTCGTACCAGCCCTGGCCGCTCATCCAAGCCCGGACCTGCATCAGGCGCATATTGTCGTCGGTGTCAGACAGGGCCAGCCAGTGGACCGCATTCCAGCGTTGCCACAGGAACCATGCCGCGATCGCCACCCAGGCGAGCAGCAGCCAGCGCCGCCAGTGACGGTCGAGTTCGGTGAAGCGCGCGGGCGTGTCGGTCAAAATCGCTTTCCCAAGGCCCCCGCGCATTCTACGGCGGCTGTCCTGCCATGGTGGCAGTGGCTGTGCGCTGTATCGGATGGCGCGCAAAGGACAAGGGTGGCACGCGGGTGATCGCGCGGATCGAAAGATTGATGGCGGACGGAGTGCTGGGGCAGCTGATCCGCTTCGGCATCGTCGGCGGGCTGTCGACGGTGATCTATTCGGCGGTGTACCTGCCGCTGGTCTATCATGTCCTGCCGACCGGCTATGCGTTCGTCGCGGTGATCCCGGCGTTCGTCGTCGCGGCCGCCTTCGGCTGGGTTGCGCATGGTCGCTGGAGCTTTCAGGGACACGGCACGCGCACGGGGGGCGCCGAACAGCCGATCAGGTTCCTGGTGGTGCAGGGGTTCGGGATGGTGCTGAACGGCCTCTTCACCTACGGCATGGTCGATCTGGCGGGGCTGGCCGACTGGTCGCCGCTGATCCCCGCCGTGCTGGTCACGCCGTTCGCCACCTTCGCGCTCAATCGTTCATGGGTATTCGGATAAGATGGACCGCATCGTTTACGACCGCATGGCGGCACACGACTCGACGCATTGGTGGTATCGCGCGCGGCGTGAGATCCTGGCCGATTATGTCGAGCGCTATGCCGGGCTGAAACCGGGCGCGCGCATCCTCGAGATCGGATGCGGTACCGGGCACAACCTGCCGATGCTGGGTGCGTTCGGGGATGTCGACGCGATCGAGATCGATCCGGCGGCGCGCGAAATCGCCAGCGAGCGGCTGGGCAAGCCGGTCGGCACCGCGCCGCTGCCGACGCTGGCCGGGGTGACCGGTCCGTATGACATGATCGCGGTACTGGATGTGGTCGAGCATATCGAGGACGATGTGGCGACGTTCCGCGGCATGGCCGATCGGCTGGCGCCGGGCGGCAAGATTCTGGTCACGGTCCCGGCGCACCAGTGGATGTGGAGCGCGCACGATGTCGTGAACCACCATCATCGCCGCTATTCGAAGGCGACGCTGGCCAAGGCGATCGCCGACGCGGGCCTTAAGCATAACGGCCTGCGCTATTTCAATTCGCTGCTGTTCCCCGCCGCCGTCGCGGCGCGGGTCGCGGGCAAGATTCGCGGCAAGGACGACAGCGATGATTCGCCGCCGCCCAAGCCGCTCAATACCGCGTTCGAGGCGATCTTTCGGCTGGAACGGTTCCTGATCGGCCGCGTGCCGATGCCGCCAGGGCTGTCGATCGTGACACTGGTCACGAAATAGGGCTGGCGGCCGCCGCCATCCTGGCCGCCAGGCGCGCGAGAACGGTCGTGTGGTCGGGCAGGAACGGGGCCACCGGGTCGGCCGGTGGAATCCCGCTGCCTTCGTAATAGCGCCCATTGGCCGCGCGATAGGTTTCGGCGGGCAGGGTCATGGTCCAGCCGTTCGGCAGCGGCTTGACCAACTGGTCCGACAATGCGCCGCGTGTCCGCGCACCGACATGGCGGACATTGGGCAGCGCGCGCATCGCAAGCGTGAAGGTGTCGCCGGCGCTGACGGTGATGTCGCTGGTCAGCAGGGCCACGGGGCCGGTGTAACGGATGCGCGGGGACGGTTCGACGCGGAACGGCTGCCACGCGGTCGATCCGACCGGCGCCTTGGCATAGGCGCCGGCTGCGCGGGCGGCGAAGCGGCCGGCGATCCGCAGGCCGATGCTGTCATAGCCGCCGCGATTGTTGCTGACATCGACGATGACACCGGGCAGGTCGCGGAAATCGGCAAGCGCGGCGTCGAGCGCCGCATCCAGCACGGGCAGGTCGTCCCCGCCCGCCTCGGCAAAGCCGCCCATCGTCAGGACGTTGATATAGCCGATCCGCCCGATCCGGCCCCACAGGATGCGGCGATGCGCGACCAGATGGCCGCCGCCGGCCAGCAGGCCGGTGATGCCGTTGCGATAGCGGTCGTTCCATGCCCGTTCGCGGGCGGCGGGATCGGCCCCCGATGCGGGATCGTGCCGGACCGCGCGCAGGGTTGGTGCCTCGCCGCTTTCGATGCTGCGTTCCTGCCCGTCGATCGTTGCCGAGAGCGAGACATGCGCGTCGTCGAGCGTGTCGAGCGCGTCCGCCAGCCGGTCGAACAGGTCGGTGGAAGCCGTGTCGACGGGAATCGTCGCCAGCCGCGCGCCAAGCTGTCGCCGGTGCCTTTCGCGTACCGAGGTGCGCGGATAGAGGTCGGCGAAGGTCGCCGCGACCAGCCGTGTAATATCGCCGCCCGACCAGCGGCGCGTGGTCCGGCAGGTGGCGGGAAGCGTCGCAATGCGTCGATAGACGTAGCGCGTCTGGCCCGGCCCGTCCGAAAAGGCGATGCGGTCGGGGCCGAGCGTCGTTACCTCCTGCGCGAGGATCGCCTGTGCGGCATCGGCATTGGGATCAGGGTAACAATAGGGACCAGCGACGTGGTAGAGGACCGACCGGTCCCCCGTTACCGCCAAGACCTGTCCATAGCCTTCCGCCCGCCACAGGCCGGTCGGCGTAACCGGTGCCGCGCCGAGCGTCAGCGGCAGGATCGACAGGGCGACGACGTGGCGTAGCGACGGCAACCGCTCAACCCCGCCGAAACCACTTCCACTTCGGCCCCGCCGATTGCAGCACGCCGCGCCGGAACAGCCGCGCACCGAGGCTGATCGTGATCGCCACCCACAGCAGTTGCCACGCGATCGCGGCGATATGGGGCCAGATCGCGGTACTGGTCGCGGCGCGGCCGGCCATGGCGAAGGGGGAGCTGAACGGAAACAGTTCGGCGGCAGTCGCGACCCAGCTGTCGGGGCGGCCGATCGCGGCCAGCGCGAACCCGAACATCGCCATCTGGAAGATGGTGATGGGGAGCGACAGCATCTGGATCTCGCGCGGGGTCGATGCCTGTGCGCCGACCGTCAGGAACACTGACCCGAGCAGCATATAGGCGAGCGTGAAATACAGGATGTAGAGCAGCACGAACCCCGGAAAGCCGATCGCAGGGGCAATGCCCGACAGGCCGGCGGCGACGTCGGACGGCAGCAGCGCGGTGATATTGGCCCCGACC
Source organism: uncultured Sphingomonas sp. (assembly GCF_913776855.1). Lineage (GTDB taxonomy): Bacteria > Pseudomonadota > Alphaproteobacteria > Sphingomonadales > Sphingomonadaceae > Sphingomonas. The sequence continues at coordinate 91,832 of NZ_CAJYQD010000028.1, forward strand.
GTCGCCCAGAAGGCGAGGAACAGGATCGCCACGCCGAACATGCCGATCAGCTTGCCGAGGAACACCGATTCCAGCGGCACGGCGGCGGCCAGTACCTCGATCACCTTGTTCGAGCGCTCCTCCGCCATGGTGCCGACCGCCTGTCCCGCCAGCATCAGCGTGACGACGAACAGGGAGACGACGGCAAACGTTCCCGCCGCGCTCTTGCCCCCCAGCGACGTGCTGTTGCGTTCGATCCGGGTGAAGGTCGGTTGCGAAAGCGGCGCGCCATTCAGCCCCGCACGCCGGTCGCGTTCCGCCTGTTCAGCCAGTGCCGCCAGATATTTGACGGTGGTGGAGGCGATGTTGGCGTGGATCAGCTGCGGCCGGTCGAGCGGGCCGTACAGGACCGAGGGCACGTCGATGTCGGGATCGGACAGTAGCGCGCGCGCCTGTGCCGCCGGATCGGCGGCGGGGGCGATCGTCGCGAGCGGCGGCAGGCCGGGTTCGGGCGCGACGGCGGGACGAATGCGCGCGTCGGCCGCGCGCAACCGCGCGGCATCGGCGGGCGCGGCGATGGCATAGAGCTTCTTCTTGCCCTCCGCGCCCTGTCCCACGGTCATCGCGCCCAGGCTGCCCATCAGGCCGAACCCGGCGAACAGCAGCGGGGCGAGCAGGAACAGGAGGAACATCGGTGTCATCACCGTCGCGGTGAAATCGCGCCGTGCGATGGTCAGGGTCTGGCGGATCAGCCTGGCGCCCTTGCTCATGCGGCATCCCCCCGCGCGGCGTCGCCGACGATGCGGACGAACGCGTCGTGCAGCCCCGGCCGTTCGATCGACAGTCCCGAAATGCCGTATCCCGCATCGATCAACCGCACCAATATCCCCTCTATCCCGTCGGCGGGCAGCGTGAAGCGCCAGCCACCGCGATCCTCCTGCGCATCGGCGGGCAGCAGGCCTGCGATGCCGGGGGCGGGGTGGTGCGGCACATAATGCGCCTTCATCGGCAACAGCGCGCGGGCGTCGTCCACTGTCCCTTCGAACCGGCGGCGCCCGCCGGCGATGACGCACAGCCGGTCGCACAGCCGTTCGGCATGGGCCATGACGTGCGTCGAAAACAGGATGGTCGCCCCCCGGTCGCGCTCGGCGCGGATCAGCGCCTCCAGCCGTTCCTGATTGACCGGATCGAGACCGGAAAAGGGTTCGTCGAGGACAAGAAAATCGGGCTGGTGGACGACGCTGCCGAGCAGTTGCACGAACTGCGCCATGCCCTTGGACAGCTTGCGGATCTTGCTGTCGATCGCGTGGCCGAGGCCGGCCTGTTCGAGCATGACGCCCGCGCGCTTGCGCCCGACCGACCAGTCGAGCCCGCGCAGCGCACCCATGAAGGCGATCGCCTCGCGCGCCTTCATGCCGGGATACAGGCCGCGTTCCTCCGGCAGGTAACCGACCCGGTCGGACGCGTCGCGCGGGGAGGCATGGCCGAGCAGCGTGCGGGTGCCTTCATCGGGTTCGATGATGCCCAGCAACATGCGCAATGTCGTCGTCTTGCCCGCGCCATTGGGGCCGAGGACACCATAGACCGCGCCGGTCGGCACCGACAGGTCGATACCGTCGACCACTCGCCGGTCGCCGAACCGCTTGACCAGCCCCGTCGCCTGCAAAGCAAGATGATCGTCGCGCAACCGCTAATCCCCCCAAACGACGCTCTTTAGCGTGCGCTTGGAAAAGCGTAGCGGGGGGATGTGATCCAAGACAAGGCCCACCCCAGCGATATTGTCGACCGGATTCGTGCCAAGGCGGCCGAATGCGGCTTCGTCGCGTGCGGCATCGCCCGCGCCGACGCTGCGCCGCGCACCGCCGAGCGGCTGCGCCAGTGGCTGGACGAGGGGCGGCACGGGTCGATGATCTGGATGGAGGAGCGTAGCCAACAGCGCGGATCGCCTGCCGGCCTGTGGAGCGAGGTGCGCTCCGTCATCGCGCTCGGCATGAGCTATGCGCCCGCCGTCGATCCGCTGGCGCTGGCGGGGGTCGGCGATCGCGGACGCATCTCGGTCTATGCGCAGGGCGGCGATTATCACGATGTGGTCAAGAAGGCGCTGAAGCAGCTCGGCCGCTGGCTGGCGCAGGAATCGGGCTGCGACCTGAAGGTGTTCGTCGATACCGCGCCGGTGATGGAGAAACCGCTGGCCGAAGCGGCGGGGCTGGGGTGGCAGGGGAAGCACACCAATCTGGTCAGCCGGTTGCATGGCAGCTGGCTGTTCCTCGGTGCGATCTATACCACGCTGGACCTGACGCCGGACCGGGCGGGCCGCGATACGTGCGGGTCGTGCGATGCTTGCCAGGTGGCGTGCCCGACCGGGGCGTTTCCGGCGCCCTATCGGCTGGATGCGCGGCGCTGCATCTCGTACCTGACGATCGAACATGCAGGACCGATCCCGCACGACCTGCGCGAGGGGATCGGCAACCGCATCTATGGCTGCGACGATTGCCTGGCGGTGTGTCCGTGGAACAAGTTCGCGGCAACGGCGGCGGCGAACCGGGCGTTCGCGGCGCGCGCCGAACTGGCGGCACCCCGGCTGGCCGACCTGATCGCACTCGACGATGCCGGCTTTCGCGAGGTGTTCCGCGGATCGCCGATCAAGCGGATAGGGCGCAACCGCATGGTGCGCAACGCGCTGATCGCGGCGGGCAACAGCGGCGACGCGGCGCTGGTCGAACCGGTGCGCGCGGCGTGCGCCGATGCCGATCCGGTGGTGGCGGAGGCGGCGGCGTGGGCGCTGGCAAAGCTGGGCGGCATCTGAGGCTAAGGCGTCACGCCCCGCTCGCCCGGCGGACGGCGGCCAGGTCGCCATTCGGGCGGCCCTGCACATGCGCCCAGTCGCGGAATTTCCAGTCGCCGCCCCATACCAGCCCCTCGGCCTTTGCCGCCTTGCCCAGCGCGCGGAAGAAGACATGGGCGTCGGGTTCGCGCCAGTACCAGCGTTCGTCGACCAGATCGGCGGCCCAGGCGGCGGGCAGGCCATCGGGGGTCCGGGCGTTGTGGAAGCTGAAGCGGACCTTGCTGGACCCTGCACGGAACAGCCGTTCCTGCACCGCGACCGATCGCCAGCCATAGACGATGGTGGGGCGAAACCGGTCGGCGCGCAGCCGGGCGATCACCGCCACGACGCGCGGACGGAAGCGGGGATCGAGACTGGCGAGCTTGCGCGCCTGCGGCCAGTCGCTGCTGTCATCGTCCCACCGCGCCGGCGCCGCGCGCAGCCGGGCGAGCGTCGTGCCGCCGGGATCGACCCGGCCGTCGGGCGCGATCCCGAAGCGATCCTGCGCGGTGCGGATCGCCGCGATCAGGCGGGGGCCGGCAATGCCGTCGATCCCGCCCGGTTCGATCCCGATGCGCAGCAACAGCCATTGCAGCGTCCGCACATCGTCCGGGCGATTTGCGCCATCCTGTCCGACCGCAGCCTCGATCATCGCCGGTCCTTTGTCCTGTTGCTGGGGGCGGGGACGCTGGCGGGCGAAATCCTACATTGCAAGCCGGTCAGCGCGGTCGGGCGCGCGCCGCCGCGACCTGTGCGCCCAAAGCCCGCGTGCGTTGGTCGAGCGCGGAAGTATCGGACCAAGCGGGACCGCCGGCACGCGCCTGTCGCGCCAGGCGTTCGACCATCGCGCTTTCGGCATAGAGCGCGCGCGCTTCCGACCGGGTGAGGTCGCCGCGCCGGCGCCCGTCCCGGATCGACCGGTTGATGTCGCCAAGGTCGCGGTCGAACGTGGCGGTCGGGGGTGCCGGCATCTCGCGAACGGCGGATCGCCCCCCGTCCCAGATCTGGGCGCCGGCAGGGGCGGCCAGCAACAGCGGCAGGATCGACAGCATCGCACGCATCGGCGGTTCTCCTCGGGCGGTCGTTGCATCCTATCGTGGCGATGCGATGCGTGCCATCCGGCTTTTCCTGTCGCGCGGCTTGGGGTAACGCCACCGCCCATGATCCGTCCCGCGCTCTCCATCGTCGTTCCCTGTTACAACGAGGCCGCCTGCCTCGACGTGCTGCACGCCCGCATTGCGGCGGCGGCGCGCGCGGTGGTCGGCGACGATCACGAGATCGTGCTGGTGAACGACGGATCGCGCGACCAGAGCTGGGCCGTCATGGAGCGGCTGGCGGCGGCCGATCCCCGGCTGGTCGCGATCAACCTGTCGCGCAACCACGGGCATCAGCTGGCACTGACCGCGGGCCTCGACCTGTGCGCGGGCGAACGCATCCTCATCATCGATGCCGACCTGCAGGACCCACCCGAATTGCTGGCCGACATGATCGGTGTGATGGAAGCCGAGGGCGCCGACGTCGTCTATGCCGTGCGCCGCAAGCGCGAGGGCGAGACGTTCTTCAAGAAGTTGACCGCCGCCGCCTTCTACCGCGTGCTGGACCGGGTGACCGACACGCCGATCCCGCTCAACACCGGCGATTTCCGGCTGATGAGCCGGCGGGCGCTCGATGCGTTGCTCAGCCTGCCCGAACAGGCGCGCTTCATTCGTGGCATGGTGGCGTGGGTCGGGTTCCGGCAGGTGCCGTTCCCCTATGACCGCGACGAGCGGCTGGCCGGGGAAAGCAAATATCCGCTGGGCAAGATGATCCGCTTTGCCCTCGACGCGGTGACCGGCTTTTCCACCGCGCCGCTGCGGCTTGCCAGCCATATGGGGCTGGTGCTGACCGCATTGTCGCTGCTGCTGTTCGCCTATATCGCGGTGGGCTGGATTTCGGGCAGCGCGGTGCAGGGCTGGACCTCGACGATGCTGGTCGTCGTGTTCCTGGGCGCGGTGCAGATGTTCGTGCTGGGGATGATCGGCGAATATCTCGGGCGGTTGTATGTCGAGTCCAAGCGGCGGCCGCTCTATCTGGTGGCGGATGTCGCCGGGCCGGTGAAGGGGCGGGCGAGCCTCGGCTATCGTGCTGGCGACCGGGGCGAGGTCACGGTGTCGCCGGTGTTGCCGGAGCAGCCGTGATGCTGCCCCACTGATCTTCGTCACTCCCGCGCAGGCGGGAGTCCATGAACGCTGACGCTGCGATTGGAGCCGAAACGTCGGCGGCAATGGATCCCCGCCTGCGCGGGAATGACGATGGGGGCGTCAGCTGTCGGCCGGGCGATTCGCTCCAACCTCCCCCAGCAACCACGACCGGATCGCGCTGGCGAGGTTCGGCGGATCCTCGCCCTCGATCCGCAGCCCGTCGATCGCCGCGACCAGCGCCGACAGCGGCAACGACCGCCGCGCCGCCGCAGCTTCCAGCGCCGTCCAGAAGCCGGGTTCGAGGCTGATCGAGGTCGCGTGGCCGGCGATGGTGATCGACCGCTTCACCGGCCCGCGAAAGCCGCCGGGCGGAGCGACCGGCTTCACGGCGTGTCGAACAGCGACGCCAGCTGTTCGATCATCGTGCCGGCCAGCTGCTCGGCGTCCATGATCGTGACCGCGCGGTTGTACCAGCGGGTGACGTCGTGGCCGATGCCGATCGCGACCAGTTCGACCGGCGACTTGCCCTCGATATAGGCGATTACCTGTCGCAGATGCCGCTCCAGATAGCTGCCCGAATTGACCGATAGCGTAGAATCGTCGACCGGCGCGCCGTCGCTGATGACCATCAGCACCTTGCGATCCTCGGGCCGGGCGATCAGCCGGCCGTGCGCCCACAGCAGCGCCTCGCCATCGATATTCTCCTTCAGCAGCCCCTCGCGCATCATCAGCCCCAGCGACTTCTTCGCGCGGCGCCACGGCTCGTCCGCCTGTTTATAGACGATGTGGCGCAGGTCGTTGAGGCGACCGGGCTGGGGCGGGCGACCGGCGGCGAGCCATGCCTCGCGGGCTTGCCCGCCCTTCCACGCGCGGGTGGTGAAACCGAGGATCTCGACCTTCACGCCCACCCGTTCGAGGGTGCGGGCGAGGATGTCGGCGCTGATCGCGGCGATGCCGATCGGGCGGCCGCGCATCGAGCCTGAATTGTCGATCAGCAGCGTGACGACGGTATCGCGAAACTCGGTATCGCGCTCGATCTTGTAGCTCAGCGACTGCGCCGGGTTGATGACCACCCGCGCCAGCCGCGCGGCGTCGAGCAACCCTTCCTCCTGGTCGAAATCCCACGACCGCGACTGCTGCGCCATCAGCCGGCGCTGCAACCGGTTGGCGAGCTTCGTCACCACGCCCTGCAACTGCACCAGCTGCTGGTCGAGATAGGCGCGCAGCCGTTCCAGTTCGTCGGCGTCGCACAGCTCGGTCGCGGCGATCACCTCGTCGAACTTGGTGGTGAAGGCGCGATAGTCGAACTGCGCGTTCAGGTCGGCGATGGGGCGGTTGGGGCGGACCGGCATCATGCCGCCCTCATCCTCGCCATCGGCCATGTCGTCGCCTTCGGCATCGACATCCTCGGACGGGTCGTCGGATCGCGCCTCGGCCTGGTCGTCGCTGCGATCCTCGCCGCGCGCCTCGACCTGACCCTCGCCGCCCTGCTGCTCGCCTTCGTCGTCGCCGTCGTCCTGCGGGGTTTCCTCGTCCTCGCCTTCCGAGTCGTCGCCGCCGTCATCGGCCTGTTCCGGCTCGACCTCGCCCTCGACCAGTTCGAGGTCCTGCAGGATGCGGGTGATGCTGCGCCCGAACGCCACCTGATCGCCCGCCAGCCCGGCAAGCGCGTCGAGCTGCGTGCCGGCGCGTTCCTCGATCCAGTCGGAAATCAGCGCCATGGCGGGGATCGCGGCGGCAGGCGGCATCCGCCCGGTCAGCCGTTCGCGCACCATCAGCTGCACGGCGGTCGACAGCGGCACCTCGGCCCGCGTCCGCGCCCGCGTGATCGGGTCGGAGCGCATCCTGAGGTCGAGCGCGCGGTCGAGATTGTCGGCGATCCCGTCATAGCCCGCCGACCCGACCGCATCGACCCGCGCCTGTTCGACCGCATCGAACACCGCGCGCGCCACCGCTTCGCCCGGCGCCGCACGGGCATGGAGCGCGGTGTCGTGGTAGCGCATCTTCAGCGCGAAGCCGTCGGCAAGGCCGCGTGCCTCCGCGACCTGATCGGCGGGGAGCGCGCGGGCGGGCATCGGCACCTTGATATGCTTGCCCGACGCGACCGGGGCATCGGCGGTAAAGCCCAGCTCGACCTCCGGCTCCTCGGCAAGCGCGCGCGATGTGCCGCGCAGGACGTCGCGAAACCGGTCGAGTGGGGATTCCTGTGCCATGCCGCCTGCTTTGGGGATTGGGCGGTGTCAGGGCAAGGGGGTGGTGCAGTGCGAGCGAACTGTGGGGTAACGGGAACCACCATGACAATCACGGCCCGCTCCGCTAACACCGCCCGGTGTCCCGCGTCCGCCGCCTGTTCCTGACCCATAACGCACTGGCGGCGTTGGTGATTGCCGTGGCGCTGCTGATGAAGGCGGTGGTGCCGGCGGGGTTCATGCCGATGCTGGTCGAGGGGCGCGTGGTCATCGCGCTGTGTTCGGGTTTCGGGCCGGTGCCGCCGATTGCGGCAGGATCGGCGATGGCAGGAATGCACCATGGCACGGCCATGGACGCCGCGCATGGCGCACATGACCGCAAGGATGGCGGGCAGCACGATAACAAGCCGCAACCCTGCGCCTTTTCGGGGTTGAGCGCGCCGTCGCTGGGCGGGGCCGATCCGGTGGTGCTCGCGATCGCTATCGCCTTTGTCTTGATGCTGGGCCTGCGCATCGTCGTGGCGCTGCCGGTACGACGGGCGGTGAGGCTGCGGCCGCCGTTGCGCGGGCCGCCCGGTATCGCCTGATCCCGTTCGGTGCGTTCGCGCCTGCCGCAGAGTGCGCGGCGGGCGGGCGTGCCGGTGCTTTGCGCGGGTCCCGCATGTGCCTGTGGCGATGCGGGCCTTCGCGGGCGGTGGGCGCTGACCCGTCGCCCGGATTTCAGGGGTAGTTTTCCATGTCATCATCATGGGCCGCAGCGGCGGTCATGCTGTGCCTCGCGCCGGTCGCGCAGGCGCAGGCGCGCGACGATGCGCACGAACCGGTTCAGGACGATACGATCGTCGTAACCGGCACGAAGACGGGCGATTTCGGTGCGAAGTCGGGCATTCCGCTCGACCGCGTACCGCAATCGGTCCAGGTCCTGGACGAAGAGGAACTGATCGAGCGGGGCGTGCGCAGCGTCGGCGATATGCTGCGCGCGGTGCCGTCGGCCAATGTCGGCGGCAGCCGCGTGTCGCGCTACCAAAGCTTCGGCCTGAAGATCCGCGGGTTCGTCGCGGACCAGATGCGCAACGGCATCCGCCAGCGTTATTACGAGGATGTCGATGCCTCCGCGCTGTCGAACATCGCGCGCGTCGAGGTGCTGAAGGGGCCGTCCGCCGTCCTCTATGGCCAGTCGGGGGTCGGCGGCATCCTGTCGATCATCACCAAGCAGCCGGCGGACACGCCCGAAGCGTCGGTGGCACTGACCGGCGGGATGTATGGGCAGAAGATGGCGACGATCGACCTGTCGACGCCGGTCACCGACACGCTTGCCATCCGCCTGACCGGGGAGGTCGAACGGTCGGGCACCTTCGTCGATTTTCAGAATATGGACCGGGAGAATGTCGCGCTGACGCTGGCATGGCGGCCGAGCGCGTTGGTCTCGGCGCATCTCGTTGCCGAATATGTCCGGCGCACGACCGCCAATAATCCGGGCCTGCCGGTGATCGGGACGGTGCGGAGCAACGGCATCGCGACGGTCCGGCGATCGGCGTTTCTGGGCGAGCCGAACTTCACCGACCTGGTCGCCGATGCACCGTTGATCCAGGCGTGGGTGGCGTTCGACATGGGGGCGGGATGGGCACTGACCCCGCGCTTCCAATATTCGGAGTTCAATACCTCGCTCGACCAGGTGCGGCTGCTTGGCGCCGTCAGCGGCCAGCCGACCCGCATCCAGCGCAACGGCCGACGCGGACGCGAGGCGGATCGCTACACCATCGCGCAACTGGACCTGAGCGGCCATGCCACGACGCTGGGCATCGACCACAGCCTGTTGTTCGGGATCGAACACAGCGCCGAGCGCCCGACCTTTCGCCAGTTCGATATCGTCGCCGGCGACATCGCGCCGATCGATGCGCTGAACCCGGTCTATAGTTATGCCACGCGGCAGCCCCGGCTGGCGTTCAGCTTCTTTACGCAGGGCAAGGTCGACGGATTTGCCGCCTATGCGCAGGATCAGGTCGCGCTGACCGATGCGTGGAACGTCGTTGCGGGCGTGCGGCATTCGGTTTTCGATTACGAGAACCGCCGCACGACGCCGGCGGGTACGACCCGCGATGCCGATACGATCGCGAACACGACGTGGCAGCTGGGCACGACATGGCGGATCGGCGGCGGCTGGTCGCTGTTCGGAGGCTATAACAAGGGCTTCGACGTCGACCCCGTGGTCGGATCGCGCAGCCGCGACGGATCGCCGTTCCGGCCCGAAACGTCGGATCAGGTCGAAGCGGGCATCCGCCTGACCCGCGACCGGCTCCGCGCCAGCGTGTCGGCGTTCCGCATCCGCCGCAACGACGTAGCGGTCACCGATCCGGTCGATGTGAACTTCCAGGTGCAGGAGGGGCAGTTGCAGGTAAAGGGTGTCGAGGTCGAGGGCGAGTGGACCCCGGTCGAGGGCTGGTGGCTGCAGGGCGGCTATGCCTATCTCGACGGGCGGGTGACGCGCACTACGACGGCGGCGATGCGAGATGCGCGACTGGGCGATACGCCCGAGCATAGCGCCACCGCATCGACCCGCGTGACGCTGGGTCCGGTCGAGCTGCGCGGCGGGGCCTATCATGTCGGCGCGCGGCGGCTGGTGAACGGGAGTGCGATCGCGCTCGATGGCTATACGCTGTTCGATCTGGGACTGGGGACCGAAGCGGGGCCGGTGCGGATCGATGCGATGCTGACCAATGTCGGCAATGCGACCTACTACACCGCCAATGGCGGCGCGAACTTCGTCTATCCGGGCGATCCGCGCACCGTGTCGGTGCGGGTCGGCTATCGGTTCGGGGGGCGGCGATGAACGACGCGCGCCTCTATCGCACGATCTGGCGCTGGCATTTCTATGCCGGGCTGATCGTAGCACCATTCCTGCTGATCCTGAGCGTGACCGGCGCGATCTATTTGTTCAAGGACGAGCTGAACGACGCGTTGATGCCCGAGCTGCAGATCGTGGCGCCGGTCGCCCATCCGCTGCCGCCGTCGCGGATGATCGCGGCGGCGGTGGCGTCAGTGCCGGGCGTCCCGACGCGGATCGACCTGCCCGAGGCAGCCGACCGCCCGGCCAAGGTGTGGATCGACGCCGCCAGCGGCGAACCGCGCCAGGTGATGGTCGATCCGGCATCGGGGCGGGCGCTGGGCAGCTATGTCTACACCCATACGCTGGTCGGGTTCGCCGATGTCATGCACGGGTCGCTGACCTTTGGTCCGTGGGGCGATGCCGTGGTCGAGCTGGCGGCGTGCTGGGCACTGATGCTGATCGCGTCGGGGCTGGTCCTGTGGTGGCCGCGCGGGCGCAGGTCGATGGCGGGCGTATTGTGGCCGCGGTTGCGCGCGCGGGGGCGGGTGTTCTGGCGCGACCTGCACGCGGTGACCGGTGTGTGGAGCGTCGCGTTGATCGCGTTCCTGCTGCTGACCGGCCTGCCGTGGGCCGTGGTGCAGGGGCCCCTGTTGCGCGGCGCGTTCACTGCGCTGGGCATCGGGAACGAAGCCGCGCGCTTCGGCCACGAAGCCCCGCACAGCGCACCGATGGCGATGCTGGGCGATGTGCCGTGGAGCCAGGCGATGGCACCGATGCCGGCATCCGACCCGGCCCATGCCGAACATGGCGGGGGCGGGCACCACGGCGCCATGGCCGATCCGGCGGCCATCGCCGGCACCGATGCCATTGCGGCAACGGCACAAGCGGCCGGGATTACCGGCGGCTATCGCCTGTACCTGCCGTCCGGGCCGACCGGTATCTACACCGTCATGGTTACGCCCCGGCATCCGGAAGGGCAGCGGACCTTGCAGTTCGATCGCTGGTCGGGGCGGCTGTTGTGGGAAAACGGCTGGCGACGCTACGGCGTCGGCGCAAAGGCGGTGGAGCTGGGCGTTCAGATCCATATGGGCCGCTATTTCGGGCTACCGAACCAGCTGCTGATGCTGGTGCCGTGCATCGCCATCGTCCTGCTGGTCGTCAGCGGGGTGACGATGTGGTGGCGCCGGCGGCCGAAGGGGCGGCTGGCCGCGCCGCCACCGGTCAGCGGGGCGCGGTTGCGGGGTGCGATCACCCTGCTGGTCGTGTCGGGGGTGATATTGCCGCTGTTCGGGGCGTCGTTGCTGGTGCTGGCGGTAATCGACCGGATCGTAATGGCATTGCGGCGGCCGGTCGCCGGGTGACGGCCGTCGCCCCTGGCTTCGATCCATTCCGGCGGGGCAGGGGGTGGGGTGCGGCGAACATGTCGGTGCGGCGACCTTGGCACCGGTCGCCCAACGCCCCATCTCGACGCCATGGCCCTTGCCCGATGGATCACCCCGCATCCCAGCGGCATTCACCTGCCCGCGATCGACGTCTGGATCGATCCGTCGCAGCCGGTCGCGCGCGCGCTGGTCACCCACGGCCATGCCGATCACGCGCGCGGCGGGCATGGACAGGTGTGGGCGACCCCCGAAACGCTGGCGATCATGGCGACGCGCTATGGCCCGCAGAACGGGGTGGCGGTCGCCTATGGCGAAACCATCCGCATGGGCGAGTATGACATATCGTTCGTTCCCGCCGGCCACGTGCTGGGGTCGGCGCAGATCGTGCTGGACCATGGTGGTGAACGGGTGGTGGTATCGGGCGATTACAAGCGCCGCCCCGATCCGACCTGTGCCCCGTTCCAGCCGGTGCCCTGCGACGTGTTCGTGACCGAGGCGACGTTCGGCCTGCCGGTCTTTCGCCATCCCGAGACGCGGGATGAGATCGACAAGCTGCTGGCGGCGCTCAGGACGGAGCCGGAACGCTGCGTGCTGGTCGGGGCCTATGCGCTGGGCAAGGCGCAGCGGGTGATTGCGGAAACGCGGGCGATGGGGTTCGACGACCCGATCTACCTGCACGGCGCGATGCAGCGATTATGCGACCTCTATGTCGAACTGGGCGTCGACCTAGGCGAACTGCGGCCCGTGGCGGGGGCGACGAAGGCCGACTTGCAGGGGCGGATCATCGTCGCACCGCCATCGGCGCTGGGCGATCGCTGGTCGCGGCGGCTGCCCGATCCGATCACCGCGATGGCCAGCGGCTGGATGCGGGTCCGTGCCCGCGCCCGACAGCGCGGCGTCGAGCTGCCGCTGATCCTGTCCGACCATGCCGATTGGGACGAACTGACCCGGACCCTGACCGAGATCGCGCCGAAGGAAGTCTGGGTGACCCACGGCCGCGAGGATGCGCTGGTCCATTGGTGCATGACCCGCCAGATCAAGGCGCGCGCGCTCGAACTGGTCGGGTTCGAGGATGAGGATGATTGAGGGGAGGGTGGTTACCGTTTTCCCGCGCGGGGTCGGGTAACGGGCGACAACCTTGCCCGCTTCCGGGGCGCGCATTGATGGATCAGCGATTGCAAGCCATTACAGCTGGACTCGCCTCCTCAGACCCAGGGGTCGCTGCATCGAAGGCAGATCTCCGGGTTACGGAGCGCAACAGGAATCGCCTCAGGTCCCAGCGTGCGCTGGAGAGTCTTTCGAGATGAAAGGGGTGGGCGTCGCCCAAAGGTGGGCTTAACCATGAATCGCGCCGCCTCGTCGCCTGATCGTTACAAGCCGAGCCGGTTTCGCGTTCGCTGCCACGATGGACAGCCTCCGCATAAAGTGCGCGTCGAAGATGCGCTCCTCTTGCGCGATCATCCAATGCTGGCCGCAAGCGCGGCATTGCGAGAGATGTAACCACCACGCATCACCGCCATGATCGACGACGTTCTCAACCGTTGCAAACACTCGCTCATCAAGGGCATCTCCGCCCATTGGCACTGCGGCCAGGTCAGGCAGAGACGCGCAACAACAAGGAAGCGACGTTTCGGTCATGAACGCATACTGCGGACAGGCGCGGCGAGCCGCAACAGGAGCGTTTCTCGACAGTCCGCTTTTTTGCCCGACAGCTGCCAAACACGAGCAAATCTGCGACTTCCGCCCTCACACTCTCAGCCCACGTGCATTGCATGGTTGATATGGGTCGTGAAAGCTACCGGCCACCTGACCGCCAGCCGCCGGACACCAACCGGAGCAGGGCAGCAACCATATCCAGGTCAGAACCGGAAGGCGGTACCCACGTAGATCGCCTGTCCCTCGCGACGTTCCGGCGTCACGCGCAGCATCCGCTCGCGATCGGTGCGATAGCGCATCCCGGCAGTCACATCGAGGTTGCGGGTCAGCTTGTACGACCCGCCGCCGTCCAGCGAATAGCCGGAGGTGTCGGCGATCATCTTGGGCTGGTCGGTCAGCGCATGGTCGGCGGTGATCGGGGTCCGCGTGCCGAACTTGCGCGCCGAATAGCCCATGCCGATCGGGTCGCGGCTGCCCGGCTGCGTCCCGAGATCGAGTCGGGTCAGGTCGCCTATCGCTGCCAGCCGCTTGCCGCCGACCGATCCGCCCAGATTATAGGCGACCGGGTTCAGCGTCATCGTCGGGGTGACCGCCGCGACGCGATCGGTCGGACGTTCCGCCTGCAGCGTCGCGCTGCGCACCGCAGCCTTGATCGCGCGGCTGCCGATGACGGCGCCCTCGGACGGGGTGAACTGGAAACCGGTCGGGTTCAGCGCGGTACGCGACAGCGCGGCAGCGAGTCGCGGATCGGCCGATGCGGGCGTGAACGACCCGAATCCGGCGATCGGCATCCGACCCATGTCGAGCTGCTTCAGGACACGCGGCGCGCGCTGTTCCTGCGCGAACAGGGCCGGCGACGCACCAAGCCCGGCGGCGATCATCGCCCCCAGTCCAATGCCAGCCAAGATCCTGCCACCCGTCATGTCAAACCTCACTCCCCGCTAATGGCGCTATCACGATTCGGTTGCCTGTATCCACCGGCTCCGGTCGCTTTCCATGCCAGTGTTGCATCGAACACACATATTTGTCCGACCAACGCGACGGGGCGTGTGACGCGGGCGGCGGCGTGCCGATTTCGGTCGGGTTCGCTGCCACCGGCACCAACCCGCTTGCCGCGTCCGCGCCACCTCCTATAGAAGCGGGCCAAACTGCCATATTGGCCTGTAGTCAAGGAACCGCCGATGAACCGCCCGCTGCTGATCGCGTTGCTGGCAACGCTTGCTTTGCCGATGGCCGCGTGCAGCGGGGGCAAGGGCCGGGTCGCGGGCGACCTTGCCGCATCGAAGGTCACCACGATCGGCGTGAACAGCTATCTGTGGCGCGCCAGCCTCGACACGCTGTCGTTCATGCCGCTGACCCAGACCGATTCGAACGGCGGCGTCATCGTCACCGACTGGTACGTCAATCCGGCCACGCCGACCGAACGGACCAAGGTGACGGTCACGATCCTCGACCAGGACCTGCGCGCCGACGCGCTGCGCGTCGCGGCGCTGCGCCAGGTGAACCAGGGCGGCCAGTGGATCGAGGCGCCGGTCGCCGCCGCCACCGTGCAGAAGCTGGAAGACATCATCCTGACCCGTGCGCGCGACCTGCGCCGCGGGGCCATCACGGGCTGATCCGACGACCATGACTCCGCGTTTTTCGCCGGCCGAGGCCGATGCCCGGTGGCAGGCCGCATGGGATGCGGCTGAGACCTTCGTCGCCGACGACTATTCGTCCAAGCCGAAGCGCTATGTCCTCGAGATGTTTCCCTATCCCTCGGGGCGCATCCATATGGGGCACGTCCGCAACTATACGATGGGCGACGTGCTGGCGCGCTTCCTGCGGATGACCGGCCATGAAGTGCTGCATCCGATGGGCTGGGACGCCTTCGGGATGCCGGCCGAAAATGCGGCGATGGAAAAGAAGGTCCATCCGGGTCAGTGGACCTACGCCAATATCGCGGCGATGAAGGCGCAGTTGAAGCGGCTCGGCCTCGCCTTCGACTGGTCGCGCGAGTTCGCGACCTGCGATCCCGAATATTACGGGCATGAGCAGGCGCTGTTCCTCGAACTGCTCAAGGGCGGGCTGGTGTACCGCAAGGAATCGGCGGTCAACTGGGACCCGGTCGACATGACCGTGCTGGCCAACGAGCAGGTGATCGACGGCCGCGGCTGGCGCTCGGGCGCGCTGGTCGAGAAGCGCAAGCTGAGCCAATGGTTCCTGAAGATTACCGACTTCGCCGACGACCTGCTCGCCGGGCTGGGGTCGCTTGACCAGTGGCCCGACAAGGTACGGTTGATGCAGGAAAACTGGATCGGCAAGTCGGAGGGGCTGCAATTCTCCTTTGCGCCGGTTGCCCCGTTCGACCAGCGGATCGAGGTCTATTCGACCCGTCCCGACACGATCTTCGGCGCGAGCTTCGTCGCGATCGCCGCCGATCACCCTATCGCGCGGGCGCTGGCCGACGCAAATCCGGACGCGGCGGCGTTCATCGAGCTGTGCAAGCAGGGCGGGACCACCGCAGCCGAGCTGGAAACGGCGGAAAAGCTGGGCTTCGACACCGGTTATCGGATGCAGCATCCCTTCGCTGCAGGCGTCGAGCTGCCGGTCTACATCGCCAATTTCGTGCTGATGGATTACGGCACCGGCGCGGTGATGGGCGTACCGGCGCATGACCAGCGCGATCTTGATTTCGCGCGAAAGTACGGGCTTCAGGTCCGCCGCGTCGTCGCCGATGGCGAGCTGACCGATCCGGTGTTCGACGGCAGCGAAGCCTATACCGGTCCCGGTCGCCTGGTGAACTCCGACTTCCTGAACGACATGGACGTCGCCGCCGCCAAGCGCGCGGTGATCGACCGTGCCGAGGCGGGCGACTGGGGCAAGGGCACCACCGTGTGGCGGCTGCGCGACTGGGGCGTCAGCCGCCAGCGTTACTGGGGCACACCGATCCCGATCGTGCATTGCGACGCGTGCGGCGTGGTGCCGGTCCCGACCGATCAGTTGCCGGTCAAGTTGCCCGACGATGTGTCGTTCGACATCCCCGGCAACCCGCTCGACCGGCATCCGACGTGGAAGCATGTCGACTGTCCCAAGTGCGGCAAGGCGGCGCGGCGCGAGACCGACACGCTCGACACCTTTGTCGATTCGTCGTGGTACTTCATCCGTTTCGCCAGCCAGCCGGATGACAAGCCGTTCGACCGGGCGGTGGCCGAAAGCTGGCTGCCGGTCGGACAGTATATCGGCGGGGTCGAACATGCGATTCTGCACCTGCTCTATGCCCGCTTCTGGACCCGCGCGCTCAACCATGTGGGGCTGATCGACCTGAAGGAGCCGTTTGCCGGCTTGTTCACGCAGGGCATGGTCACGCACGAGACGTATCAGGCGGCCGAACCGCAAAGCGTTGATGGCATCGTGCCGGCGCGCGAGTTTTACTGGGTATCTCCCGGCGAGATCGAAAAGACGCCTGATGGCCTTCGCGAAAAGGCGACAGGCCGCCCTATCGTGGTCGGCCGCATCGAGAAGATGTCGAAGTCGAAGAAGAATACGGTCGATCCCGAACCGATTCTCGATCGCTATGGCGCCGATGCCGCGCGCTGGTTCATGCTGTCCGACAGCCCGCCCGAACGCGACCTGCCATGGAGCGAAGCCGGGATCGAAGGCGCCGAACGCTTCGTCAAGCGCGTGTGGAAGCTGGTCGCGAACCATGCGCCGGGCGGCACCAGCCCGGAGGCACTGACCCGCGCGGTCCATCGCACTATCGCCGGCGTCGCGGACGACATCACCGCGTTGCAGTTCAATAAGGCGGTGGCCAAGCTCTACACGCTATTGGGTGAGGCGGAGAAGGCCAAGGGCATGTCGGACGCCGACATGGACGCGCTGCTGCTGCTGGTCAGCCCGATGATCCCGCATCTGGCGGAAGAGGCATGGTCGCAGCTGGGGCGCCCCGGACTGATCGCAGACGCCGCCTGGCCGCTGGTCGACGCCGCGATGCTGGTCGATGCCGAATCGACCATCGCGGTGCAGGTCAACGGCAAGCTGCGCGACACCATCGTCCTGCCCAAGGGCATTGCCAAGGAAGATGCGGAGGCGGCCGCGCTGGCGAGCGAGAAGATCGTCCGCGCGCTGGAGGGCAAGGCGCCGCGCAAGGTCATCGTCGTACCCGACCGCCTCGTGAACATCGTCGCATGATCCGCGTCGCCGTCCTCGCTGGTGCCCTGCTGCTCGGCGGCTGCGGCTTGCGCCCGCTCTATGCCGGCGGCGAGGGCGGGGTGGTGCGCCAGACCCTGTCGGGCGTCGAGGTGGCGCCGATCGCGGGCCAGAATGGCTGGCTGGTCGCCAACGCGCTGCGCGACCGGCTGCGCGCCGAAGGGCCGGCGCGTTACCGGCTGGAGATCAAGCTGGACGACGACATTACCGGCCTGGGCGTGCGGCGCGACGATTCGATCACGCGCGAACGGCGGACGCTGCGCGCACGCTATCAGTTGATCGACCTGTCGAACGGCGCGGTGACGCTGGACGCGACGGCGGGGTCGGACGCGGGCATCGACGTGGTGCGGTCTGAATATGCGACCATCGCCGCCGAACGCACCGCGCTCGAACGCCTGTCGGTGATCGTCGCCGACCAGATCGTGACCCGGATCGCGCTGAACCTGCCCAAGTCAGGCTCGTGAAGCTCCGGCCCGAGCAGGTCGCGGCCAAGCTCGACCGGCCCGGCCCGGACATCCGCCTCTACCTGTTCCACGGCCCCGATACGGCGGGCGCGCTGGCGCTGGCCGCTCGCCTTGCCAAGGGCGTGGGCGAGGGGGCGGAGCGCGTCGACATGGACGGCGCGATGCTGAAGAGCCGCCCCGGCCTGCTCGCCGACGAAGCCGCGTCGATGTCGCTGTTCGGCGATGCCCGCTTCATCCGCGTGACGGCCATGGGGGAGGAATCGGTCGAGGCGGTGACGCTGCTGCTGGCGGCCGAACGCGCCGGCAATCCGGTTGCCGCCATCGCCCCGACGGTCAAGGGCACGTCGAAGCTGGTGAAGCTGGTCACCGCCTCGCTCAACGCCGTCGCGGTCGCCTGCTACGTGCCCGATGCGGCGCAGGCGGCGAAGCTGGCGGTGGCGATGGCGCGCGACCATGGCCTGCGGCTGCTGGGCGATGTGCCCGACCGGCTGGCGGCGGTGACGGCGGGCGACCGGGCGGTGCTGGCCAGCGAGATCGAGAAGCTGGCGCTCTATCTCGACGCGTCGCCCGAACGACCGCGCGATGCCGATCCGCAAGCGTTCGACGCGATCGGCGCGTCGATTGCGGACGCCGAAATGAACGGCATCGTCAGCGCGATGATCGCCGGCGATGCGGCGGCCGCCGCGCTGCCCGAAATGCCCGGCGGTCCGATCCCGCTGCTGCGCGGCGTCGCCCGGCGGTTGTTGTCGCTGGCGGAAATGCGCGCCGACATCGACGAGGGCGAGAGCGTCGACCGGGTGATGGAGCGCCACCGCGTGTTCTTCAAGGAACAGGCCGCCACCGCGACGGCGCTGCGCCGCTGGGACGCAGCGCGCCTTGCCCGCGCGCTGGAGCGGGTGCGCGACGCCGAACGCGCCGCACTGTCGGGCAGCGGCCTTGGCGATGTGATGACCGCCGCCGAAGCCATCGCCATCGCCCGCGCGGCGGCACGCGGACGATAAAAGCATTTGCACGACCGCCAACGCGCTGCTAGGGGCACGCTCCTGCCAGCCAAGGGGGCGACCCCAAGGTGTTCACGTGCGGTCGTGGCGGAACTGGTAGACGCGC
>NZ_CAJYQD010000029.1 GCF_913776855.1 uncultured Sphingomonas sp.
GCGGCGGCACGCGGACGATAAAAGCATTTGCACGACCGCCAACGCGCTGCTAGGGGCACGCTCCTGCCAGCCAAGGGGGCGACCCCAAGGTGTTCACGTGCGGTCGTGGCGGAACTGGTAGACGCGCAACGTTGAGGTCGTTGTGGCCGAAAGGCCGTGGAAGTTCGAGTCTTCTCGACCGCACCATTTCCCGTTCCGTGATCGGAACGGGGCTATTCCGAAATAGTGTCGGACAGGGTTCGCGGTTCGTCCGGAACCGCCACCAGTGGCTGCAGGTCGCGCAGCAATTTCATGCCCATGCCGTTCTGCGCCGCAAGGCCAGCTTCGCGCAGCGCGATCTCCAGCGTACAGCGCGCTGGCGGATCCTTGTCGTCGCGCAGCACCTGGCGGACTTTCGCCATCGGCCATCCGGTCCGCGTCGCGACCGCGTCGAGCATGGCGCCCGGTATCGTGAACCGGTCGCGCCCGTTTATTGGCGCATAGCTGTTGGTGTTGAGCATCACCTCGTGCAGCAGCGCGCGCTGCTGCACCCGCATCGGTTCGGGCAGCAATTGGGGGTCGATCGCGACGGTCGCGGTGAGGCAGCTGGCGGGCGCACGCTGCTGCACAGCGCGCATCGCACCCAGGTCGAACCGGGTCAGCCGCACCAGCAGGTCGTCGGGCGGCGTGGCCATGCCCGCCTGCAACCGCTTGACGGTCAGCTTGCCGATGATCGGGTCATTGGTCGCAACCTTGCCGCTGCGTCCCTTGGGTGTTGCATTGGCGACTTCGAAGACGATGTCGGACGCGAGACCGGGATTGATCTTCTGGACCTCAGCCAGGTTCTTTCCGGTCAGCGTCTGCGCGATATAGTTCGCGTCCGGCTTCGGGGGGGTATCCGGCCACCAGCTCATGCCGATCCGTACCGCAACGAAGAACAGCGCGACCGCGAGCCATACCCGCATCCGGATGCGAGGGCTTTTGCCAGACCATTTGTCCCAGTAGGCGACCCGCTCCGGGTTCATCCGGCGCTCGGCATCCGGATAGCGAGTGCGAACCGTCGTGAGCATATCGCGAATGTCGGTGGGCGAGGTCAGCCAGTTGCGGCGACGGTCATCGTCGCGGGTCAATTCGACCCAGGCCTTGTGCCATCGATGCTTCGGATCGCCCACCAACGCCACGAACCGGGTTGCGCCGATCCGTTCGACGATGGCGTGCGCTTCCGCCGACAGCGCGTAATCTTCGCGCCGTTCGATCCAGCCGAACGTCGCCGCCGCCGGTTCGAGTAGCGGGTCGGAGCGGGGTACGCTGGCCGCCAGCGTCTCGGCGAACCACCGTTCGGCGCCGGTGGCGAAATCGACCTGCTCCAGCCGCGGATCGGCCAGCAGCGCGCGGCCGTGATGGTCGATGCCGGTCAGTTCGTCTGCCGTCGGCGCCACGTCATGGCCGGGGAACAGCAGGGCTTCGAGCGCATGGAAATGCGCGTTCATCGCCTCTGCCAGCGGATCGGACTCGGGCGCGGGTTCAGGCTCGACCACCGGCGGAAGCGGGACGTCCGCCAGCAGCGGATCGACCGCCGCCGCCGGATCGGCCGCCCGCGCCAGTGCGGCGTCGCGCGCGTCGCGCAGCGCTTCGAACGCATCCGGATCGGCATCGACGTCCATCGCCTTCAGCCGCGCGGCATAGGCGCGGCGGATGGCGGAACGATCGCCGGTCGGATCGCAATCGAGCGTCGCCCAGATGCCGCGCCTCACAGGAACCGTTCGCCTTCGATCTGGTCGAGCGCCGCGCCGAAGCCGGTGCGGGCCTCGGCGATCATGCGCTCGTCCTGCGTCGCCAGCACGCTTTCGAACTGGCCGAGCATCTGGCCGATCGCCGCGCGCGTATCGCCCAGAAAGGATTCATAGGCGCGCCGCCCCCGCGCCAGCAGCGCGGCATTGACCGCATCGTCGCGCGGATGGACCTTCAGGGCGGCCAGTGCCTTGCGGCGTTTTTCCAGCTCGGCCGAATCGGGCGCGTCCTCGTCGTCGACGATCACCAGATTGCGTGTCATGCCGGTTTCCGGCACGCTGATATCGACCTCCAGCAGGCCCGAACTGTCATAGCTGAAGCGACAATCGATCGACACATGCCCGGCCGGTTTGGGCGGGACGGCCACGGTGATCTCGCCCAGCTTGACGTTGCCCGCGACCTCGCGTGCTTCGCCTTGGTAGATGCCGAACTGGACCTTGCGCTGCTGGTCGCTGACGGTCCAAAAGCTCGACACGCGGCTGATCGGCACCGCCGAATTGCGTTCGATGATCGGCGAGAACAGCCCGGTACGAAAGCCGCCCCGCCCGTCCGGCTCGCTGGTATCGACGCCCAGCGTGAAGGGGCAGACATCGGTCAGCCGGATTTCGTCCAGCCCGGCATCGCGCGCCAGCAGCCCGGCCTGCACCGCCGCGCCCATCGCCACCGCATGGTCGGGGTGGACGGTGGTCGCGGGAAAGCGGCCGAACATGCGGGTAACCGCGCGGCGCACGATCGGCATCCGCGTCGCGCCGCCGACCAGCACGACTTCGGACAGGGTGGCCGCCGCGATCCCGCTGTCGCGCAACGACCGCAGCACCGGTTCGCGGATGCGTTGCAGCAGGCCGGCGGCATGATCCTCGAACGCGGCGGCGGTGATGGGAACGCTCAGCACCGCATCGCCCACCGTAACCCGCAAATCGGCCTGATCGCCCTCGCTCAACGCCCGGCGGCAGCGTTCGGCGGCCTGGGCCAGCAACGCGGCCGCACGGTCAGGGGGCAACGTCGCCAGCACGCCGTCGGGGTCGAGCGAGGAGCGTGCCAGATCGATCAGGCAGTCGTTGAAATCGTCACCGCCCAACCGGTTGTCGCCCGCCGAGGCGCGTACCTCGATCACCCCGTCGAACATCTCGACGATCGACACGTCGAACGTGCCCCCGCCCAGGTCGAACACGAGGAACGGTTCGCGGTCGGCCCGGTCGGCGATGCCGAACGCCAATGCGGCGGCGGTCGGTTCGTTGATCAGCCGTTTGACCGGCAGCCCGGCCAGCTCGCCTGCGCGCCGGGTCGCCTTGCGCTGGCGATCGTTGAAATAGGCGGGAACGGTTACGACCGCGCCGGTCGCCGCTTCGCCGGTGAACGCTTCTGCATCGCGCTTCAGGCTGGACAGGACGAGGGCCGACAGTGTTTCGGAATCGAAGTCGCGCCGCGCCAGCCGGGCGGTCTCGCGCGTGCCGATGCGCCGTTTGAAGCTGGTGACGGTGCGGTCGGGATGCGTCGCCATCCGGTCGCGCGCGGCCCGTCCGACCAGTACCGCGTCATCGTCGCCGATGCTGACGGCAGAGGGGGTCAGGAACTCGCCCAGTGCATTGGGCACCATGACGGGTCGGTCGTCACGCCATATGGCGCAGGCGCTGTTGGTGGTGCCAAGGTCAATGCCGACGATCATGTCCCGCCCCGTTTCGATGCTGCACCGGATGTAGCGCGTGGCCGGCGACAGGCAATGTTCGATCGCGACCACTGCGTTAACCAACTGGTATCCACCTGTACCGTAAGCCTCCCCTGCTGAGGACAATCGGTCCGGGGGGATGCGGGGAATGCGTAAGAGCGGATTTTTGCTGGCGGCAACCGCCTGTGTGACGGTGGCGGCACCGGTTTCGGCGCAAGGATTGCGGGGCGTCGTGCCGACCGCCGGGGACAAGGCGGATACCAAGCCCGCCGAGGAGCAATCCGCCAACACCGCCGACATCGTCGTCACCGCGACCCGCCGTTCGCAACGCCTGTCGAACGTCCCGATCGCGGTCAGCGCCTATAGCACCGCCGCGCTGCAGAATTCGGGCGCGACCGACATTCGCCAGATGGCGCAGCTGTCGCCGTCGCTGATCGTGTCGTCGACCGGATCGGAAGCGAACGCGACCGCCCGGCTGCGCGGGATCGGCACGGTCGGCGACAATCCCGGCCTCGAAAGCTCGGTCGCGGTGTTCATCGATGGCGTCTATCGCAGCCGCACCGGATCGGGCCTGAACGACCTGGGCGAAGTCGAGCGGATCGAGGTGCTGCGCGGGCCGCAGGGCACCCTGTCGGGCCGTAATTCGTCGGCGGGCGCGATCAGCATCTACACCAAATATCCCTCGTTCGACTTCGGCGGCTATGGTGAGGCGACCTATGGCAATTTCAATGCCGTCCGCCTGGCCGGCGCGCTGACCGGGCCGATCGTCAAGGACAAGCTGGCGTTCCGTATCGACGGCGTGTTCGGCAAGCGCGATGGCTTCTACCACGATGTCGTCAACGACACCGATTACAACGATCGCAACCGCTATTTCGTGCGTGGGCAGCTGTTCTTCAAACCGGTCGACAATTTCTCGGTCCGGTTGATCGGCGACTATACCTATCGCAACGAGAAGTGCTGCGGCGCGGTCTATCTGAACACGCAGGAAAAGCTCGATCCGACGCCGGGCGTGGAGGGGGACTACACCCCCGCTGCGCAGAACCGCATCGTAACGATCCTGCAAAGCCTGGGCGGCGTGCTGCCGAGCAACGGCGACCCGTATAACCGCCAGATCGCCAACACCCGCGGTCGCGCCTATGCCAACGTTACCAAGGATTATGGCGGCTCGGCGCGCATCGGCTGGACCTTTTCGAACCTGCAGCTGATTTCGATCAGCGCGTATCGCGAATACAAGGCGGGCGGCGCGGCCGACCTCGATTATGGCAGCGTCGACATCGGCTATCGCCCCGACGACGGCAATGCGTATCGCCAGTTCCGCACCTTTACCCAGGAAACGCGGCTGAGCGGCGGGCTGTTCGGCAACCGGCTCGACTGGATGGTCGGCGGCTATTACGCCCATGAAAAGCTGCAGGTCGCGGACAACCTCCGCTTCGGCAGCGAATTCG
Organism: uncultured Sphingomonas sp.; assembly: GCF_913776855.1. GTDB lineage: Bacteria > Pseudomonadota > Alphaproteobacteria > Sphingomonadales > Sphingomonadaceae > Sphingomonas. Next base: position 4,882 of record NZ_CAJYQD010000029.1, read on the forward strand.
GTGCCTTTGCCGCCTGTCGCGTGGTCGCGACGATCAATCCGTTGGCGGTACTGCGCGCGCCGCGTGCCGCCGGTTGCCTGAGCGCGACGGGTCGCGCCGCGCTGACCCCCGCGGTCGGGCCGACGATCATTGCCGGGATCGATCGCCTGTCGACGCTGAACGACCTGGGCAGCATCCGCGATACCTATGACCAGACCAGCAGCAACTATGCGTTCTTCACCCATAATATCTTCAAGGTGACCGACACGCTCAGCCTGACCGGCGGTCTGCGCTACACCAACGAACGCAAGCAGCTGAACGCCAGCTTTCTGAACAACAATACCGTCTGCCCGGCGCAGCAAGGGGCGCTGGGGCCGCTGCTGGGCAGCAGCAATGCGACGCTGCGGTCGCTGGCGGCGGGTATCATCACGCTGACCTGTACCGGCAATTCGACCGCGGCGCTGACCGGCGTGCCGATCCGCGATTCGCTGCGCGAGGGGCAGGTTACGGGCACGACGGTGCTGTCGTGGAAGCCGGTGCAAAGCACGCTGCTCTATGCGTCCTATGCGCGCGGGTACAAGGCGGGCGGCTATAATCTCGACCGGTCCGACCTGTCGGCGAACGTGTTCACGACGCCGACCGCCGCCAGCGCGTCCAACCTGCGTTTCGACCCGGAAACGGTGCAGGCGTTCGAAGTCGGCGTGAAGTACAGCTCGGCAAAATTCACCGCGAACCTTGCCGCGTTCCGTTCGGCGTTCCGCAATTTCCAGCTGAATACGTTCAACGGCACGAACTTCATCGTCCAGAACATCAGCTCGTGCGCCGATTCGCTGAACGGGGCCGATCGCGACAATGATTCGACGACGGGGCGTTGCACCGGAAAGGTCGGCGCGGGCGTCGTGACGCAGGGGTTCGAGCTGGAGGCCGGCGCCTATCCTGCGCCCGACCTCGCGTTCAACATCGGCTATACCTATGCCCATACCCAGTATCGCCGCAACCTGGTCGGCAGCGAATCGGGCGAGCCGCTGAACAACGCGCTGTTCCTGCTGCCGGGTAACCAGATGTCGAACGCGCCGCGCCACACCATCACGAATTCGGCGGTGTGGACCCCGGCGGTGGGCCGCAACCTGACCGCGCTGTTCTATGTCGATAGCAGGTTGTCGAGTGACTATAACACCGGGTCCGACCTGTTCGCCGAAAAGGAGCTGGACGGCTTCTTCCTGATGAACGCCCGTATCGGCCTGCGTGGTCCCGAACAGCGCTGGGCGATCGAGTTCTGGGGACAGAATATCCTCGACACCGATTACCAGCAGGTCGCCTTCGCCGCGCCATTCCAGGGATCGGGCAGCGTTTCGCAGGTGACGCGCTTCGGATCGCCCACCTTTGCCGCGGGCAACGCGATCACCTCCTCCTACCTCGCCGAACCGCGCACCTATGGCATCACGCTGCGATCGCGGTTCTGACATGATTGTTTTGTTTCCAACGGATCGGCTCCGATGAAGATACCGCGTAAGCTCGGCCTGTCGTTCCTCACGATCAACGCTTCGGCGGCGGTGGTCATGCTGGTGTTCCTCGCCAGCATCTTGATGATCGCCCGGACGACCGAGCGGAACAACCACAGCCAGGACGTCTATGCAAAGGCGTTGACGCTGGAAACCGCGATCCTGCGCCAGAACAGCCAGTTTCGCGGCTTCCTGGTGACGGGCGATCCGACCTACCTCAAATCCTATGAGGAAGCGCGCGTCGAATTCGACGCGACGGCGGTCGAACTCGCGGCGATGCTGACGGTCGCGTCCGAACAGGCGCAGCTGGCCGAGGCCCGGCGCGAGACGCTGGCATGGCGGCGCAACTGGGGCGACCGGCTGATCGCGCGGGTCAAGGCGGGCGACCGCGACGCCGCGCAGGAGGAGGTGCGCGATGCGGGGGCAAAGGTGCTGGTCAGCAAGATCGCACTGCCGCTGCGCGCGCTGCGTGCGACCGAAACCGATGCGATGGCCGCCCATGCCGACGATCAGGCAGGGGCGATCCGCATGGCGCTGATCGCGCTGGTCGTCGGCGGCATCGCGCTGATCGCGATCGCGGTCGCGCTGGCGATGCTGCTCAGCCGCCAGATCGCGCGACCGATCACGACGCTGACCGGGGCGATGGCCGACCTTGCCGCCGGGCGCCACGACATCGATGTCGGCGCGGACGGCCGCACCGACGAACTGGGCGACATGGCGCGTGCGGTGCTGGTGTTCCGTGACACGGCGGTCGCCAAGCTGGCCGACGACCGGGATCGTGAGGCGGCGATGACTGCGATCGGCGGCGGCTTGCGCAGCCTGTCGCAGGCGGACCTGACCGCGCGGCTGGCCGATGTGCCCGCCGCCTTCCACGCCCTGTCCGACGATTTCAACCTCGCCACCGCCAGCCTCAGCCAGGTGCTGGGCGATGTCCGGGGCAGCGTCGATTCGATCAAGCTCAATTCGGGCGAGATCGCACAGGCCGCCACCGACCTTGCCGAACGGACCGAACGCGAGGCGGCGGCGCTTCAGGAATCGTCGTCCGCGCTGGACGAGGTGACCCGATCGATCCGCGAAGGCGCGGTCGCGGCGATCGATGCCAGCAGCGCGATGGCCGACACGCGCGGTGAGGCGGAGCGTGGCGACGCGGTGGTGCGACAGGCGATCGCCGCGATGCACGGAATCGAACAGGCGAGCGACGAGATCGCGCAGATCATTACCCTGATCGACGGCATCGCCTTCCAGACGAACCTGCTGGCGCTGAACGCCGGGATCGAGGCGGCGCGGGCGGGAGAAGCGGGCAAGGGCTTTGCCGTCGTCGCGTCCGAAGTGCGCGCGCTGGCGCAGCGCTCGGCCGATGCCGCGACCGAGGTGAAGGCGAAGGTGAAGGCCGCATCGACCCATGTCGGCGCGGGCGTCGCGCTGGTCGAACAGACCGGTGATGCGCTGGCCAAGATCATCGAGCGCGTGGCCGGTGTCGGCGGATCGATCGACGCGATCGCCCGCTCGTCGGATCATCAGGCGACCAGTCTCGGCCAGATCAACGTCGCCATCGCCGAAATGGACGCGATGACGCAGCAGAACGCGGCGATGGTCGAACAGACCTCCGCCGCGTCGCGCCAACTGGTCGCGGAGGCGGAGGCGCTGGCACTGTCGGTCGCGACCTTTGCGATCGACGCGCCGGCCGCCACCGCACCGCGCGCCACGGCGACCGTGACCCCGCTTCAACCCAAGCGGTCGGCGCGTCGCTGGGTGGCGCCGCCGGAACCCGCCCCGCTAAAGGTCGCCAATGACGATTGGGATGCGTTCTGATCGTCATGACAGGTCCGTTGGCCCGGCAGGCCCAGGTCGTTCGCGCCCTGGGTTCCGCATTCGTCGCGGCAATCCTTTCGGCGGGGGAGCGGCAGCTGCACCGTGCGCCGTTGACCGCGCGGCTGATTGACGACTGGCCGGGTGATCCGGCGGCGGACGCGCTGGCGATGCGGTTCAACGGCGCGCTGCACGCATTGGCCCGGCGCGGCGACTGCACGGCGCTCACCGACCTCTATGCCGCGCGGACGGGGTATTTCGACCGGGTGATCGGCGGGGCGATGGCGGCGTCCGACGCGTTCATCGCCGACTGGATGCGCGAGCCGCCCCAGACGAATGAAGTCGCCCGCAGCGCGGCGATCATGGCCGCGCTGATGACGCTGCGCGCCGACGTGGATCTGCCGGTCGAGCTGCTCGAACTGGGCGCCAGTGCCGGTCTCAACCTCAATCTCGGTCGCTATGCGTTCGATCTGGGCGGGGTGCGCGTCGGCCAAGCAGATTCACCGGTGCGGATCGCGCCCGAATGGCGGGGACCCCCGCCGCTGGCCCGGCCGGTCGCGATCGTCGGGGCGCGCGGGGTCGATCTGCGTCCGCTCGCCGTCGGCGATCCGGCGGCGCGCGAACGGCTGATGGCCTATGTCTGGGCCGACCAGCCCGCGCGGGCCGAACGGCTGCACCACGCGATCTCCATCGCCCGCGCGCATCCGCCGACGCTGACCCGCAGCGACATCGCCGACTGGCTGCCGCGTGAACTGTCCCGGCCGGCGGATGCGCAGGTTTGCCGGGTCGTCGTCCACGCCATGTCGCTGCAATATTGCAGCGGCGCCACCCGCGCTACCATCGCCGCAGCGCTGGCCGCCGCCGACACCCCGATCGCCCGCATCGGTTTCGAATGGACCGAAGCACGCGATGCCGTCCACCTGACGCTCACCACCTATCCGGGTGGCCATGTCCGCCATCTGGCGACCTGTCATGCCTATGGCCACTGGATCGACTGGCACGGACCGACCGCGGACGGCGATGATCCGTGGGATCGCTCCCCCGCCTAGGCTCCGGACAAAATCAGAACCAGAAGGTGATGGTGGCGAGGAAGACGCCAACTATTTTGTTGATGGCAAGCTTGTCGCAGCGGGTAGCGACGCCCCACCAGTCCTTGAAGCGGTACCATAGACGTTCGACCAGCTTGTAGGCTCGATCGGGGTTGCAGTCGTAAGGAATCGGAGCCTTGCGGCTGCGGGTTGAAGGGACGACCATCACGGTGCCGTTAACCCGTGCGACGGCACGAATGGCGTTGCGGTAGTAACCGCGCTCGGCGATCAGCACATCGAAGCGACCGGCCGCAGCCTCGATCAATGCCGGGGCCATCCTCATGCCGGCCATGTCTTCTGGCGAGAGCAGCAGGATGCGAGGACGCCCCGCAGCGTCGGTCAGTCCGTGGATTTTGCCGGTACGCTTGCGGCGGGAGGTGCCGGTGCCCTGGACGAAAATTCCCTTTTTGCGACCGCCGCCGAGCGGTGGATCATGATGCTGGTCGGGTCGATCGCGATCTTTCCCCAGGCGCCGCTAGCCCGGTCAGTGCCTCGAGCGCCACGAACCACACACCCTGCTGGTTGCACCGATGGAAGCGGTTGCACGTCGTCTAAGGCCCGTATTCGGGCGAGCAGGCGCGCCAGCGTCCGTCGCTCTTGAGCATATGCTCGATACCCGAGATCATGCGTCGACCGTCGACCCTGTGCGCACCGATCCGCCCCTGTGGCACAAGCAGTTCGATCTTCGCGCGCTCCGCATCGCTCAACCACATCAGGCACCACGCCATCCAAGACATCCGATCCAGGCCGATATATTGAATCAGCACGGTCGCTCGTCCACGATCTGATCGAATATCGACTCTAATGCGACCTGACCGGCACGCCGGCCGCCGCCAGCGCGGCGTGGGCGTCGGCGACCGATGCCTCCCCGAAATGGAAGATCGACGCCGCCAGCACCGCGCTCGCATGGCCCTGCGTCACGCCGGCGACGAGGTGGTCGAGCGTGCCGACGCCGCCCGACGCCACCACCGGCACCGACACCTGATCGGCGATCGTCCGGATCAGCGCCAGATCATAGCCGTCGCGCGTGCCGTCGCGGTCCATCGACGTCACCAGCAATTCGCCCGCCCCCAGCTTCGCCAGCTTCAGCGCGTGCTCGACCGCATCGATCCCCGTCGCGCGCCTGCCGCCATGGGTGAAGACTTCCCAATGGCCGTCGACCCGGCGGGCATCGACCGATGCGGTGACGCACTGGCTGCCGAAGCGGTCGGCGATGTCGGCCACCAGTTCGGGGCGGGCCACGGCGGCGGAGTTCACCGCCACCTTGTCCGCGCCCGCCAGCAACAGCGCGCGCGCGTCCTCGGGCGAACGCACCCCGCCGCCGACGGTCAGCGGCATGAAGCAGACTTCGGCGGTACGGCGCACGACGTCGAGGATCGTGTCGCGCCCCTCATGGCTGGCGCCGATGTCGAGGAAGGTCAGTTCGTCGGCGCCGGCAGCGTCGTAGGCGCGCGCCTGTTCCACCGGATCGCCCGCGTCGCGCAGGTCGACGAAGTTCACGCCCTTCACCACCCGCCCGGCATGGACGTCGAGACAGGGAATGACCCGCGCCCGCACCGTCATGCGCGGGCGACCCGGATCGCTTCGGCAAGGTCGAGTCGGCCGTCATAGAGCGCGCGGCCGGTGATGACGCCCTCGATCCCCGCCTTGCCCTTCAGCGCGTGGATATCCGCAATCCCCGCCACGCCGCCGCTGGCGATGACCGGGATCGACACGGCGGCGGCGAGTGCTGCCGTCGCCTCGACATTGCAGCCCTTCAACATCCCGTCGCGACCGACATCGGTGAAGAGGACGGCGGCGACGCCGGCATCCTCGAACCGGCGGGCGAGGTCGGTGACCGAGACGGTCGAGACGTCCGCCCAGCCACGCGTCGCGACCATGCCGTCCCATGCATCGACCGCTACCACGATCCGTCCCGGACAGGCGGCGGCGGCTTCGCGCACGAAATCGGGGTCTTCGAGTGCCGCGGTGCCGATCACCACCCGCGCGACGCCCAGGTCGAGCCAGCGGTCGACATTGGCGCGGTTGCGGATGCCGCCGCCCAGCTGGACCCGGCCGGGGAACGCCTTCAGGATGCCCGCGACCGCATCGCCATTGACCGATTGCCCGGCGAACGCACCGTCCAGATCGACGACGTGCAGGTGGTCCGCGCCGGCTTGCGTGAACAGTGTCGCCTGATGCGCGGGGTCGTCGCCATAGACGGTGGCGCGATCCATATCGCCCTCGGCCAGACGGACGACCTGTCCGCCCTTCAGGTCGATCGCGGGAAATACGGTCAAGGACGCCATTCGAGAAACCTCTCCAGCAGCGCAATGCCATAGCGCTGGCTCTTTTCGGGGTGGAACTGCACGCCCAGCAGATTGTCGCGGCCGATCGCCGCGGTCACCGGACCGCCATGGTCGGTGGTGGCCAGCACATGGCTGCCCTCGAACGCATAGCTGTGCAGGAAATAGGCCTCACCCGGCACCAGCAACGGATGCGGCGCGGCGGGGACGACATCGTTCCAGCCCATATGCGGCACGGTAACGCCGGGGGCGGGGGTGAGGCGACGAACGGTGCCGTCGATCCAGCCAAGACCGGCATGGCTGCCGAACTCCTCGCCGGTGGTGGCCAGCAACTGCATCCCCACGCACACGCCGAGGAACGGTACGCCGCCATCCAGCACCCGCATCCGCATCGCCTCGACCATGCCGGGGATCGCGCTCAGCCCGTTCATGCACGCGGCGAACGCCCCGACGCCGGGCAGGACGATCCGGTCGGCCCGCGCTACAGTATCGGGGTCATCGGTGATCGTCAGTTTCCGGGCGCCGGCGGCGGTCAGCGCATTGGCGACCGAATGCAGATTGCCCGCCCCGTAATCGATCAGTGCGATCAAAACAGGTCGCCGATCTGGTCCATCGCCAGCGTCATGGTGAAGGCGACGACCTCGACCGTGGCGACGCCGTTCACCACGAACGGATCGGTTTCGGCCAGCGCCCGCACCGCTGCTTCCTCGCCCCGGAACAGCAGCACGCCGCCGGTCGGCGGATTGCGGCGCCCGGCGAGCAGCATCACGCCCTCGTCCATTGCCGCCTTGATCCATGCGACATGCGCGTCGCGATGAATATCGACCTCTTCCAGCGGCTTCACATAGCTGAGCATCGCCAGGCACATCGGCTGCATCGGACGGGCTACCATGTCACAATACTCCCTTGGTCGACGGGATCGCGTCGCCCTTGCGCGGATCGATCTCGGTCGCGGTGCGCAGAGCACGCGCCAGCCCCTTGAAGATGCTTTCGGCGATATGATGGTTGTTGGTGCCGTACAGCGTCTCGACATGCAGCGTGATGCCGGCGGCCTGCGCGAAGCTGTGGCAGAAATGGCCGAACATCTCGGTATCCATCGTGCCGAGCTGCGCCTGCGTGAAGGCGACCTTCCACACCAGCCATGGCCGCCCGGAAATATCGAGGGCGACGCGGGTCAGCGTCTCGTCCATCGGCGACAGCGCGTCGCCATAGCGGCGGATGCCGCGCTTGTCGCCCAGCGCCTTCGCGAACGCTTCGCCGATCGCGATGCCGGTATCCTCGACGGTGTGGTGCGCGTCGATGTGCAGGTCGCCCTTGGTCCGCACGGTCAGGTCGATCAGCGAATGGCGGCTCAACTGTTCGAGCATATGGTCGAAGAATCCGACGCCGGTCGACACGTCATAGGTGCCGGTGCCGTCGAGATTGACCGTGACGTCGATCGACGTCTCGCTGGTCTTGCGGGCGATGGTGGCGGTGCGCATGGCCGCCTCCATAGCGCGTGGCGCTCCCCATGCAACGCAACGAATCTTGACGCCCCGGCAAACGCCGCTACCCAAGGGCGCCATGAGCCAGCCCGTCGCCGACAGCCTGATCCCGTATGACGAGATCGTCCAGGAAGCCCTGCGCGCCGTCGTCGGCCGCGTCCTCGGGCAGGTCTCCGCCACCGGCGCGCTGCCGGGCGAGCATCACTTCTATATCACGTTCAAGACGCAGGCCCCCGGCGTCGACATCCCCAAGCGGCTGATCGAGCGGTTTCCGGACGAGATGACGATCGTCATCCAGCACCGCTTCTGGGACCTGACCGTCGATGCCGAACGCTTTTCGGTGGGCTTGAGCTTCGGCGGCATCCCGTCGACGCTGGTCATCCCCTATGCCGCGATCACCGGCTTCCACGATCCGGCGGTCAATTTCGAACTGCGCTTCCAGGCGAATGACGAGCCGGGCGACGAACCCGAACCGCATGATCCGCCTGAAAACGACGCGCCGATCGCGGTCAGCGAAGACGGGTCGAACGTCGTCGCGGTGGATTTCAAGCGCAAGAAGTGACGGTCGAGGTTGTCGCAACGCCGGGGGATGCCGAGCGCGAGGCGATCCTGCGCATCCTGTCGGCGCATAACGATGCGGCGGTCGGACCGACCGAGCGGCGGCAGGTGGCGATCGTCGTCCGCGACGATGCGGGCACGATTACCGGCGGGCTGTGGGGCAAGATCGGCTATCGCTGGCTGTTCGTCGAGTTTCTGGCGGTGTCGCCGGAGCATAAGGGGCAGGGGATCGGCCGAGACCTGATGGACCGTGCGGAGGCCGTGGCGCGCGAAGCAGGGTGCATTGGCATCTGGCTCGACACGTTCAGCTTCCAGGCGCGCGGCTTCTACGAGAAGCTGGGTTTCGGGCATTTCGGCACGATCGATGATTTCCCGCCGGGCCATGCGCGCTTCTTCCTGTCGAAACGGATCGACTGACGCGGCCACGGGTTTTGTCGGCATGACCGATACCCGTACCGAAACCGACTCGATCGGCGCGATCGAGGTTCCCGCCGCCGCCTATTGGGGGGCGCAAACCGAACGATCGATCGAGAATTTCCCCTTTCCCCCGTCGGAGCGGATGCCGATCGGCATCGTCCATGCGCTGGCGATCGTGAAGCAGGCAGCGGCAAGGGTGAACCGGGCGCACGGCCTCGACGCGACAATCGCCGACGCGATCGAGGCGGCGGCAGGTGAGGTGATCGCGGGCACGCTGGACGACCAGTTCCCGCTGGTCATTTGGCAGACCGGCAGCGGCACCCAGTCGAACATGAACGTCAACGAAGTGATCGCCGGGCGCGCCAACGAAGCGTTGACCGGCAATCGTGGCGGCAAGGTGCCGGTCCATCCCAACGATCATGTCAACAAAGGGCAGTCGTCGAACGACAGCTTCCCGACCGCATTGCACGTCGCGGCGGTGGTGGCGCTGAACCGCGACCTGATCCCGGCGCTCGACCGGCTGGTGGGATCGCTGGAGGCGAAGGCAAGGGACTGGGCCGATATCGTCAAGATCGGCCGCACCCATTTGCAGGATGCGACCCCGCTGACGCTGGGGCAGGAATTTTCCGGCTATGTCGCGCAGCTGCGCGACGCGAAGCGCCGGTTGCAGGCGGCGGAGGGCGACCTCTTGCGGCTGGCGCAGGGGGGGACGGCGGTCGGCACCGGCCTGAACGCCGCGCCGGGTTTCGCCGAAGACGTCGCAAAGGAAATCGCGACGATCACCGGCCACCCCTTCGTCACCGCACCCAACAAGTTCGAGGCGCTGGCGTCGAACGATCCGCTGGTCCAGCTGTCGGGCACGCTCAATACGCTGGCGGTGGCGCTGACCAAGATCGCCAACGACATCCGCCTGCTGGGGTCCGGCCCGCGCTCCGGGCTGGGCGAGATCGACCTGCCGGCCAACGAACCGGGCAGCTCGATTATGCCGGGCAAGGTCAACCCGACCCAGTGCGAGATGCTGACGATGGTCGCGGCGCAGGTGATGGGTAATCATCTGTCGGTGACGGTCGGCGGGATGCAGGGGCATCTGGAACTGAACGTCTTCAAGCCGCTGATCGGGGCGGCGGTGCTGCGGTCGATCGATCTGCTGGCGATCGGCATGGCGAGTTTTGCGGAGCGCTGCGTCGACGGGATCGAACCCAACCGCGCGCGGATCGGCGAACTGGTCGAACGGTCGCTGATGCTGGTTACCGCGCTGGCACCCGAGATCGGCTACGACAATGCTGCAAAGATCGCCAAGCACGCCCATGCCGAAGGGCTGACGCTGCGGGAGGCCGGACTGGCGCTGGAGCTGGTCGACGAAGCGACGTTCGACCGGCTGGTCCGGCCGGAGACGATGGTCGGATAGCAGCAATCGCCCATCACTTTCCTACACCGCGGACGGATGCGATGCTGCCCGTTGGGAGGTATCGCCCGGACCGGTTTGCCATCATTTGACGATCATGGTGCGCAATGCCGCGGAAACGTGGCGAGTGTGAACTTTGTGAACTTTGGCGTCGGCGATGGGGCGGATGCGTTTGGACGAAGGCGTAATGACAGGGAACATCCCGGCCGTTACTGCGCTGTATCTGTATAACTTTGGTGAGGACAACATGGGTGCGACGACGATAGGGGCACTGGTCGGTGCGGCCATCGACAAGATGAGCGGCGACGACGATTCGAGCGTCGATGGCGCGATCAAGGGCGCGGTCGTCGCCAATGTCCTGAGAGTCGTGGCGCCTATGGCGATAACCTATGCGGTCGGCTGGGCTGTCTTGCGTGGGGCGACCGAACTGAAGGCACAACTCTTCGAAACGGAGGATGCAGCATGATCGGACGGATTATCGGTGCGCTCGTCGGGCGCGAGATGGATCGCCGCGATGGACGCGGTGGTGCGAAGGGTGCTGCGATGGGTTGGCTGGCCGGCAGCGCGATGCGCCGCATGGGGCCGCTCGGCATGATCCTGGGTGGCGGCTATGTGGCCAAGAAGGCGTATGACCGACGCAAACTCGACAAGATGCGACGCAGCTACTGACGCGTACCCGGTCCGCGTCCCGGCGGACCGGTGCCGGACGGGCAGGCCCGCGACCGGCCGGATGGACCTCCACCATGGTGGACTTTGCCGAGGGGCGATGGCTTTGTGCCTTCGCCCCTTGACGCCGTCCGCCTGCCCGCGCGAATAGGCCGGTCCATGAGCCATCTGCCAGACTCCGACCGCCACGGCTTCAAGCGCCGCGGCGTGTTGTTCGTCCTGTCCTCGCCCTCCGGTGCCGGCAAATCGACCATCGCGCGCAAGCTGCTGGCGGCCGAAGACGACCTGTCGATGTCGGTATCGGCCACTACGCGCGGTCCCCGGCCCGGCGAAACCGATGGCAAGGAATATCATTTCGTCGACCTGGAGGAATTTCGGCGCATGGTCGCCGACCACGAATTCCTCGAATGGGCGCATGTGTTCGGCAACCGCTATGGCACGCCGCGCGCGGCGGTCGAGGCGATGCTGAGCGCGGGCAAGGACGTGTTGTTCGACATCGACTGGCAGGGCGCGCAGCAGCTGTTCCAGATCGCGGGCGGTGACGTCGTGCGCGTGTTCATCCTGCCGCCGTCGATGGCCGAGCTGCACCAGCGGCTGGTATCGCGCAACACCGACACCCCGGAGGTGATCGAAGGGCGCATGGCGCGTGCCGCGGCCGAGGTCAGCCACTGGGACGGCTATGACTATGTGCTGGTCAATGACGATGTCGATGACTGTTTCCGCAAGGTGCAGACGATCCTGGCGGCTGAGCGCCTGCGTCGCTCGCGCCAGACGGGCGTTATCGGGTTCATCCGCAAGTTGATGCGCGGGCCGGGCGAGTAAGGAAGTGGCGTCACCCCGGCGTGGAGCCGGGGTGACGCATCGGCCGATTACGGCTGCACGACCTTGATCTCCGCCGCGTTCGGGGCGACGGCCGCGCCGGTCGGGCGTTCCGAAAAGACCGGCTCGCCGGGGATCGTGCCCTCATCGGCAATTCCCGCGGCATAGGATGCGCCGGCGTCGGTACCGTCGGCCTGATGCGCGCGGGGCGGGGGAAGCAGCTTGGGTTCGCTCGTACGACGCGGAGTCGATCCGCGCAGCGACAGCAACATGCCCGCTGCCACGCCGATCCCGCCGAGCAGCGCGGCGGTCGTCCACGGCCGCATCTGCGCCTCGAGCGCGAGGCTCTGCTTGCGCACATAATGGTCCTGGTTCGACCGGGCACGGCCATCGGCGCGTGGCTGGAACAGATTGTCCTTCGTGCCCGGCGCGGCCGGGGTGTCGGTCGTTTGCGCTTCTTCCTTGAAGAATTTCTCCATGAAGCGGTCGGCGCTGCGCGGCAGCAGATTGCTCATCTTGGTCATCGCCATGCCCGTGCCGCCGACGGTCAGGTCGCGCTTCTGATGCGCGGCGGCGAAGCAGATCGCCTTGGCCACCAGTTCGGGATCGTAGACGACCGGGGGCACGCGCGCGGGCTGGTCCATGCGATTGCGGGCATGTTCGGGATAGGGGGTGTCGATCGCCGCGGGCTTGACCAGCGTCACCGATACCGGCTTGCCATCGGCCTCCAGCTCCATGCGGAAGGCTTCGGTAAAGCCCTGTACAGCATGTTTCATCGCGCTGTACGCGCCCTGCACCGGGACCGAACGATCCGACAGGATCGATCCGATATTGACGATCGCGCCGCCGCCACGGGCAGTCAGTTCGCGCGCGGCATAGAGCGAGGCGGCGACCATCGCAAAATAGCCGACGTCGAACACGCGGCGCTGTTCGTCGATGCCGGTTTCGTCCAGCCGGGCATAGAGCGCGACGGCGGCGTCGTTGACCCAGGTGTCGAACCCGCCGAACGCCTCGCGCGCCTTGGCACCGATCCGTTCGGGGGCATCGGCAGCAGTGATGTCGATGGAGAGGTGGTCGGCCTTGCCGCCGCGCAGGCGTATGCCCTCAACGGCCTCGCGCAACGTATCCTCGTTACGGGCGACCAGTAGCACGCGGGCGCCCTCGCGCGCGGCCCGGCGGGCGGTGGCAAGGCCGATGCCGGACGAGGCGCCGGTGATGACGATGGTCTGTTCGGATAGCGGCTTGAGCGTGACGGCCATGACGATACTCCCAGGGCTAACAGGTCGCGCGCTCAACGCACGGGCTGCGCCCAGGGTCCGCCTAAGTTATTGCTCCAGAACGGCCATACGCTGCGGCAGCACGGCCATCACCGCGCGCCGGGCGTCGGAATCGATCGCGGTCCAGCGCGCGATCTCGTCCCGCGTACGGCCGCAGCCGAGGCACCAGCCGGTGTCGGTATCGATCGAACAGACCAGCACGCACGGGCTTTCGATAGCCTGCACGGCGACCGTTTCGAACGGGTCGTCGCCCACCGGGATCAGCCGGGAATGCGGACGTTCAGGAAGGCGGGGACCGGACCGTTCCAGGCACCATCCTCTACCGCGTCCTGCTGGACATAGCGGGCGGGGCGTTCGTCGCGGCGTTCCTCGTACCGTTCCTCGCGGTCGCGGCGGGGGCGGCGTTCCTCGCGGGCGGGACGGTCCTCGCGTTCGGCACGCGGAGCGCGCTCGCGAGCCGGTGCGACCTCGGCTTCGGCGGAGGGACGACGGCGGCCGCGACGCGGCGCCTCCTCGACCGGTGCCGCTTCGGGTTCCGCCACCTCTTCAGCCGGGGCGCTGCCCATATCGAGCACCGGAATCTTCTGCCCGGTCAGCTTTTCGATATTCGCGATATTCTCGGCATCGTCGGGCGTGACCAGCGTGTAGGCGACGCCGGTCGCGCCGCCGCGTCCGGTGCGGCCGATACGGTGGACATAATCGTCCGGGTGCCACGGCGCGTCGAAGTTGAAGACGTGGCTGACGCCCTTCACGTCCAGCCCGCGCGCGGCGACGTCGGACGCGACCAGGATCGACACATCGCCCTGCTTGAAGCGTTCCAGTTCGGCGATGCGCGCCGACTGGTCCATGTCGCCGTGGATTTCGGCCGAACGGAACCGCGCGCGCTGCAGCACCTTGTTCAGTTCGCGGACCGTCGTCTTGCGATTGCAGAAGATGATCGCGGTGCGAACGTCGTCCTGTGCCAGCAGCTTGCGCAGTACGTCGCGCTTCCTGGCGGCGGCGACCGGCACGACATGCTGGGCGATGTTGGTGTTCGTCGTCGCGGGGCGCGCGACCTCGATCGTCTTGGGATTGCCGAGGAACTTGTCGGTCAGCTTCTTGATCGGCGGGGGCATGGTGGCCGAGAACAGCAAGGTCTGGCGCTGCTTAGGCAGCTTGGTGCAGATTTCCTCGATATCGGGGATGAACCCCATGTCGAGCATCCGGTCGGCTTCGTCGATGACCAGCATCGAACAGCCGGTCAGCAGGATCTTGCCGCGGGTGAACAGGTCCATCAACCGGCCCGGCGTCGCGATCAGGACGTCGACGCCCTTTTCCAGCGCGGCGAGCTGGTCGCCCATCGACACGCCGCCAATCAGCAGCGCCATCGAGAGCTTGTGGTTGGCGCCGTATTTCTCGAAATTCTCGGCGACCTGCGCGGCTAATTCGCGCGTCGGTTCGAGGATCAGCGACCGCGGCATCCGCGCGCGGCTGCGCCCATGCGCCAGGATGTCGATCATCGGTAGCACGAACGACGCGGTCTTGCCGGTGCCGGTCTGGGCGATGGCGACCAGATCGCGCATCATCAGAACGGAGGGGATCGCCGCCGCCTGGATCGGGGTCGGTTCGGTATAGCCCGAATCGTTGACGGAACGCAGCAGTTCGTCGGACAGGCCGAGATCGGCAAAGGTCATCGCGATTCCATGGCTGGGGAACGCAACCGGTCCGCGCTCCTGATATATCCGAGGGGCACTCGCCAAAAACGCCCGAAAAGTCAAGTTTTCGCAAGGTTGGTGTTCGGTCCAGCGAGGCTGGATCAGGCGGTGCCGCCCCGCTCCCCCACCCGGCCACCCATCAAGGATACCGGGTGGGGGAGCGGGCCGGCACCGCATCCGCGTGAGCGGAGTAACTTCAGCGCGCCGGCACGAGCGCCCGGAACGCGGCGATGCGGCACTGCCCGCCCGAACGCGACCGGATGACGTCGCGGGATGCGCACATCTGCCCGTCACCGCTGGGCTTGATATACAGGCCCGATACGAAATCGAGCGAGGGGCAATCGTCGGCAAGACGCGCGCGGAGCCGGCCGCCGCTGCTGAGCAGCAGGTCGACGCTGTCGGTGCGGTTGATCGTCACCGCCGCCAGATTCTGCAGCGGAACACAGCGGTCGGTACGCTTTTCGACCCACTGGATTGGCGGCAGCGCGCGCGGGGCGCTGTAGGCGGCGGGGGCGAAAGGTGCGCGGGGGACGCGCAGGATCACCCGCTGTACTCGCACCTCGGTCCGGATCGTCGCCGTTGGCGGCGGCGCGTCGACAGGCCGGCGCTGTGCCGCACCGGGCAGGGCGAGCAGGAGCAACATCATGGTCGCTGCGGAAAGCGGCAAGGCGGTCACGCGGGGATCATCCAATGTCGGAATTTAACCTCAGATGAACTGGCGGCAAGGGGGAGCGGAATGCTAACCCGTCTGGATGACGACCGCAGCCATTGCCGCCATGGTCGCCGACGCCTGCAGCGCGCTCGGCGACCGGATCGTGACCACCGATGCCGACCGGATCGCGCCGTGGCTGACCGACTGGCGCGGGCGCTATCACGGGGTAAGCGCCGCGCTGTTCGAACCGGCCGATACCGCCGAGGTCGCGGCGCTGGTCGCGCTGGCCGGGCGGCACGGCGTCGCGCTGGTGCCGCAGGGAGGCAATACATCGATGGTCGGCGGCGCGACCCCGCCGGCGGATGGATCGGCGGCGCTGCTGTCGCTCCGGCGGCTGAACCGCATCCGCACCATCGGCGTCGGGCAGGCGGTGGCGGAGGCCGGGGTGATCCTGCAACATCTGCACGAGGCAGCGGCGGATGCGGGGCAGCGCTTTCCGCTGACGCTCGGCGCGCGGGGCAGCGCCACGATCGGCGGGCTGACCTCCACCAATGCCGGCGGCACGCAGGTGCTGCGCTGGGGCAATATGCGGCGGCTGGTGCTGGGGATCGAGGCGGTGTTGCCCGACGGGAGTGTGCATGACGGCCTGTCCGCGTTGCCCAAGGACAATCGCGGCTATGACCTGACGCAGCTGCTGGTCGGGGCGGAGGGGACGCTGGGCATCGTCACCGCCGTCACGCTGAAACTGGTCCCCGCGATCGCCGAGCGGGCGGTGGCGTGGGTCGGGGTCGCCGATCCGCAGGCGGGCCTCGATCTGCTGCGTACCATGCAGGCGGCGACCGACCGGATCGAGAGCTTCGAGATCATTCCCGCCGATACGCTGGCGCTGGCAGTCGCGCATCTGCCCGGTGCCCGTGCGCCGCTGTCGGGTGACCATCCGTGGCAATTGCTGGTCGAGGCGGTGGCCGCACCCGGCGAATCGCCGCCGGCGCGGCTGCTGGAGGAACTGCTGGCCGCCGGTGTCGAGGCCGGGCTGGTGGCGGACGCCGTGCTGGCAAGCAGCGAGGCGCAGGTCGAGGCATTCTGGACACTGCGCGATTCGCTGTCGGCGGCGGAAAAATCGACCGGGCCGGCGGTGCAGCACGATATTTCGGTGCCGGTCGACACGATGCCGCGCTTCATGGTGGAGGCGGCGCGGGCGGCTGAGGCGCGCTTTCCCGGCACCCACGCCACCGCCTTTGGCCATCTGGGCGACGGCAACGTCCATTTCCACGTCCGCGCCCCCGCCGGCGTCGATCCTGCGCGCTGGTATGCACAGGATGCGCCGATCGTCACCCGCTTCGTCCATGACGCGGTAACGGCGGCGGGCGGGTCGATCTCGGCGGAACATGGCATCGGCCAGATGAAGCTTGGCGAACTGGAACGGCTCGGCCCCCCTGCGCGGCTGTCGGCGCTGCGCGCGATCAAGGCGGGGCTGGACCCGTGCGGCCTGTTCAACCCCGGCAAGCTCGTATCGCTTGCGCGCCGCACCGCCAATCCATAGACGTTGCTCCCGAGGCTCGCCCGGGGGGGCGGCCGTCCGGCATCGTATGACCGGGCCGACTATAGAGTATCTGGAGACCCTGAAATGGCCAGCGCGCCGCAGAATCAATCGCTTCCGCTGTTCTACAACCAGCTCGAACCGCTTTCGAGCCAGACCCATGCCAACTGGAAGGTCCGCGCGAGCGAGACTGCGCCGTTCCTGGTCGGGCAACACGCGATTCCCGTTACCGTCGAGGAATTTCCGATGGTGCAGCGCCGGATGCCGATCGTGTTCTCGGTTGGTGACGATCCCGTGCCGCTGGCACTGATGGGCCTGAACGAAGGCGTCAACACCTTCATGGACGATGAAGGCCGGCTGATCGATCCGGAAACCTATATCCCGGCCTATATCCGCCGCTATCCCTATCTGCTCGCGCGGCTGCGTCCCGATTCGGAGGACCTGTCGCTGTGCTTCGATCCGACGTCGGACGTGGTCGGCCCGTTCGAGGATGGCGAGCCGCTGTTCGACGGCGACCAGCCGAGCGAAGTGACCAAGCAGATCCTCGCCTTCAACGAACAGTTCGAGCAGGCCGGCCAGCGCACCGGCATGTTCATGAAGGAGATCAAGGATCTGGGCCTGCTGATGGACGGCGAAGTCGCGATCCAGCAGGAAGGCAACGACCAGCCCTTCATCTATCGCGGGTTCCAGATGGTGTCCGAGGAAAAGCTGAACGAGCTGCGCGGCGACCAGCTGCGCAAGATGCAGCAGTCGGGCATGTTGCCGCTGATCTTTGCCCACCTCTTCTCGCTGTCGCTGATGCGCGATGTCTTCGCGCGCCAGATGCGCCAGGGCAAGGTGCAGCAGCAACCCGTCGCCGTGCCGACCTTCTGATGGCGACCCGGCCGATCCATGGCGCGCGCTATTCGCGCGGTGCGATCCTGTTCCACTGGGTGATTGCCGCGCTGGTGCTGGTCAACCTGTGGATCGGCCTGATCGGGGGATCGATGTCGGCGCACAAGGCGATCGGCATCACCGTGCTGGCTCTGACGCTCGGACGGATCGGCTGGCGGCTGGGTCACACCCCGCCGCCGCTCCCGCCGGAAATGGCGTCGTGGGAGCGGACAGCTGCCAGAGCGTCGCACTTCCTGTTCTATGTCCTGCTGCTCGTCGTGCCGCTCAGCGGCTGGGCGATGGTATCGGGGGCGAAACGCAATCCGCTCGATTGGTTCGGGCTGTTTCCGCTCCCCTATCTGCCGATTCCTCCGTCGGCCGCGCATCTCGGGCACGAAGTCCACGAGATCGTCGGATTCGGGATGGCGGGACTGGTCGTGCTACATGTCGCTGCCGCGTTGCGGCATCATTTCCTGCTGCGCGACGGGGTGTTGGTGCGGATGCTGCCGGGCGGTCGCACGACGCGCTGATGCGCCGTTGCGATAAAGTCACGGTCAACTGCAAAATGGGTCTTGAACCCGCCTGACCCCCACCCTAGATTGCAGTTACACGGTTCGATGTTCCCCCCTTTCGTTGGACCGTGCGGCGCGTTTCACGCGCCTCCTCCCTGAACCTTGGCCACTCCGTGCAACCGCACGGGGTGGCTTTTTTCTTGGGGTTATTCCGCTGCAATGCGGTGGGCAGTGGCCAGCGCGGCGTCAGCCAGCGCGTCGATCAGTGTCCGCACCCATGCCGCCGTCGCCGCCACGCCATTGCCGGGCTGGTCGAACTGCGGGTCCAGATAGAGGCTGCGATCGATTTCCAGCTGCAGGGCATGGATACCGGCGCGGGGGCGGGCATGGCTGGTGAGGATATGGCCGCCGGCATAGGGATGGTTGATCGCCAGCCGCAGCCCCGCTGCCCGCATCACCCCGACGGCGACGTCGGTGAACAGCGCCGCGCCGCTCTGGCCGTGGCGATTGCCCAGCACGACCTGCGCCGGCAGAACCCCCGGCAGCGGCGGCATCGAATGCAGGTCGAGGAGCAGCGCGACGCCGAACCGGGCATGGGCGGCGGCCAGCGCCCGATCGATCGCGTCATGATAGGGCGTATGATCGTGCGTGATCCGCGCGACGACCTCAGCATCGGTCAGCTTGCGCCGCCACATATTGTCGGCCCCGCCCGCCCGGCGCGGGATCAGCCCGATGCCGCTGCGCACCTTGTCCGACGGCTGCGCGGCAAAGGCGCGCGGATCGGCCCCGGCATCGACCTGCGGATCGCGGTCGCGCACCGGCGACCGGTTGAGGTCGATCCAACCGCGCGCGCGGCGGGCGACCAGCATCACTTCATCGCCGACGGCCCGCACCGCGACGGCATCGACATACCGGTCCTCCAACGTCGTCAGCCGCGCGATCGGTACGGTCAGCAGCGCCTGCATCTCGGGCGGGTAATCGCGTCCGGCATGGGGCACCGACACCACAACCGGCGACACCGGTTCGTCCGGTCCGGTCCGGTCGAACGACGGCGGGGTGGCGGCGGCTTCCATCGGTCGCAAAGGATCACGCCCCGTCGCGCTTGTCGAGCGTGCGGCTGGAAAATCTTAACCACCTTCGCCTAGAAATGGGGCTGGCATCGAAGGGAGTCGGATGTTCAGAATCTTGCTGGCCGAGGACGATCAGGTGATGCGCGAATATCTGACGCGCGCACTGGAACGTGCCGGTTATTTTGTCAGCGCTGTGGACCGGGGCACGGCAGCGATCCCGTTGCTCCAGACCGAATCGTTCGACCTGTTGCTGACCGATATCGTCATGCCCGAAATGGACGGCATCGAACTGGCGCAGCGCGCCGGGGAAATGGTGCCCGACCTGCGTGTCATGTTCATTACCGGCTTTGCCGCGGTCACGCTGAAGGCCGGGCGGCAGGTGCCGCACGCCCGCATCCTGTCGAAGCCGTTCCACCTGCGTGAGCTGGTGGCGGAGGTCGATCGCCTGTTCGAGGGAGAAAGAATCCCGACCAGCAATTAAGGGCTTGTCAGGCGGAATCGGCGCGGCTAACAGCGCGTCTCCGGTTTCGCTCCCTTCTTCGGAAGGACAGCGCCGGGCGCGTAGCTCAGTGGTAGAGCACTGTGTTGACATCGCAGGGGTCGCAAGTTCAATCCTTGCCGCGCCCACCATTTAAAGTGTTGCTACCCGGTCATTTTCACCTCCACGGTGGAAGGGCCGGGTAGTGCCTTTTCTGCGCATTTTCGGCGCAACGCCCCCGGAGATAGCTGCTCGATCTCGTCGAGAATGGCGGTGAGGCCGTTCGTCACGCTCGGATATATGCTGACGGCATAGATGTCCGTGGTCGTGCGAGCATGGCCCAGGAAGTTCTGCAGCTCCCACTTATCCGCGCCGTTCTGACGCAGCAGGGTCGCCAGCGTGTGTCGAAGCACATAGGTGCCCCATTCGCGCGTTGCCGGCAGGCCGAGCTCGGCGATCATGCTTCGCCATGCGGTGCGGACGCTCGAAACGGGGCGGCCGTAATAGTTCACCAGAAAGCCCGCGCCGATTCGCTCGGCCCGATCCAGCTTCTGGTAGGCGCGCCATTCCGCGCGCAACCAGTCGTCCAGCACCGGCATGACCGGAATGATCGGCCGATACTTCTTGGTCTGTGCCCGGCCGTGCGGGTTCAGGTCGATGACGCGCAGGCCCGGCTCCCACTGGCCGCGCTCTGGCGCGACGGAAATGTCGAACACCGTGTCAGGCCGAGCGGCGGTGCAGATCGAGGCGACGAGGAAGGCGTGTAGCGAGGCGCGCTTCTTGTCGGGCTCGGCAGCGAAAGCGAGCATCCTTACGAGCGTGGCGACGTCGGCCCGGCGCATCCGGGGCCGCGACACCTGACTCCGGGGAAGCGGCTTGTAAATCGGCTGACGCTCCGATCGGGGCGGATCGGCGTCGGCCGCATGATTTAGCACGGCCGCGAGCTGCAGGACCGATTCCTCGGTCGATGCCGCCGATCGGGGCCGCGACGTGGTGATCTCCTGCTTCTTGTTCCGCGACACGACCGGCTGGACCTTGGACCAGGCGCGGAATGCGGTGATGAACGGTGTCCCGCACGCCGTCGCGCAGGAGGTCGCAATCCCGAATATGCCGCCGGCCGCTTCCTCCGCATCCACGAAGTCGACGACGTGTTTCAAGCGTGCTGCGATCGTCGTGGCCGAGATCTGCAGGTCGCCATGCTCAATCCGATAATCGGCGATCGCGTCGAGCAGCAGATAGTCGGCTGCCGATGCCAACGGTTGTCCGCAAGCATAGCAGAAGGCGTGCGATTCGCCGCGATCGGCGAGATAGCGACGATCACACGCCCTTATCGCCTCGTCAGTGTCGGCTGTACCCGTCGACGCGCTTGCCTCGCGTCGCGCGTCGACGTCGTACCAGAAGACGTACCAGTTTGGACTGCGCTCGGTCCCGTCTTCTCGACAGAGTTTGTCGACCCAGTATTTGCCCCGTCGATAGATTGGCGGCGCGCGATCCGGCACAGCGACTGTTCCTTGATAAATTTTGCGGTGGCGGTGTGTACGTCGTCGAAAAACCCAAGGCTTCCGAGCAAATCGACGTCACGAGCCTCTAGCTTGATGCCTTTGCCTTGCTCGACTGCGCGACTTAGTCGGCGACCGAGCGTGACGATGCTGTACGCGGTCATGCGGCTACTCCCTTGGTGACGGACGCAATCGCGTCCTCGATGTCGGCCTGGCGATCATCGCGGACGTCGGTGCCGTAGCGGATCGACAGATGCACCTCACACCAGGTGTGGTGCTTCGTCCGATCGTGATGCTGGGCGGCGAGGGCCTGCGCGTTCGGACCGGTCCAGTGCGCGTCCGTTCCGTGACAGACGGAGCAGCCGGCCGTCAGGTGGCGGGTAGTGAAGGTGTCGTGGGTCATCCGCCCATACCTCCGTCTTCCGCCGCTGCCGGGAAGGCTGCCTGCATCGCCACACGGATTTCGATCAGCGCGTCGCTTGCTGCCATGGCGTTCCAGCCCTCGGCCGACCATGCGATCTTGACCATGCGCATGGTCATTTCCTTCAGCACCGCTTCGTACAGCGTGCGATCGCGCGAAAGCTCGCCATTCGCGCCGCAGCGCTCGGCCGCGCGGACGAGGATGCCGAGCGCGAGTTCGACGTCGGCCGAATGCCGCGCCATCACCCGCCGAATTTCGTATGGATGTACCCCGAAACGGCGCGCCTCTGGCGGGGCGTAATAAGGATCGTGCCTTGACCGATCGGTCATCGCGCTACCTCCGCATCGATCCACCCAGCGATTTCCGCGACGAACTGGCGGACGTCGCCGCCGGCGGCTGTGCGGATCGCCTTGACCAGGCCGGCGGCGTGCGCCTGCGCGACCGCAGCCATCAACGTCGCGGTGCCGATGCGTGGATCGGAGATGTGACGCACTGCGATCGGCGAATAGCCCGTGACGAAGCCTGCGCCGATCTCGGCGGCGATCGCGTCGACGAGCGCAGCGTCAGGACCGGCGAACGGATTCGGGACGGCGGTCATTTCGCGATCATCCGGGCAAGGCGTGCAAGGCGGGGCGAGGTCGATCGTGTGGCGAGGGCGACCAACGCTACCGCTTCGCGGTCGTCGCGCGCGTCGCACGCCAAAGCGATGAATGCGTCACGGACGACTTTTGCGCGGTGCTTGCAGGACGGCGATACCGGGCCGGCGTCCGGTTCAGGCGCGCGTTGGATCAGCTCCCCGAACCCGGCGTGATGCAGCGCTGCCTCTCCTACGTCGGCAATCGAGCGCGCGAGCTCGCTGGTCCCGTTACCGTGCTGGAACACGCGCAGGGCCAGCACCGCTGCCTCCAGCGCGTTCGCGAGGTTGGTCGCCGTGTCCATCGTCACAGGCCTAAAAGGATCTGGATGCCGGGGCCGTCGAGCAGACGATCAATGATCCAGGCATTGAGGAGGCCGAAGGCGATGCCGCCGAGCACTTCTACCGGGCCGAGCAGGCTTTCGGGCACGCTGGGCACGGGCGGATTGCAGTCGTCGCAGCGGCAGTCGGCGTGATGGATGGCGGCGTGATCGGCAGTGCGGGGGGCAGGGTGGCGCATCAACGGTCTCCGCGGGAGAGCTGGTAGAGGACGTGCAGGACGACGATTGCCCACAGCGCGGCGCTGGCGATCGCCAGCTCGCTCCGACCGAGCGCGACGAAGCCGATCGCCAATCCAGCAAGGACGGTCGCGGCGCGCAGGCTTCGGCGAGTGGATCGGCGGCTCATGGGGAATGTGTCCGGGCAGCAGAAATCCGCTCCGCGAACCGTGGTGTTCGCGAACCGGCGGTGGTCAGGTGGTCGGGAAGCGTCGGTGGCCGACGTCAGGGGGCTTGCGGTTGGCGGCGCGTAAGGGTCCGAAGAATGGGGAGCAGCCGGCGCTTGGCGCTCAGCGACTGGAGAATTTCCCGTATTGCCCGGCGACGGGTTGATAGCGTGGCGCCGGGGACCGAGGCGGCGATCAGCGCCGCATGCGCTTCACCGCTCTCGCGGATGATTTCGAGCGTTGCCTCGAGTGCTGCCGCCGCACTGGCGGTTTGGTCGGGACGCACGGCATCGATCTGCAGACGCATCATGTCCGTGAGCGGACGACCGCCCAGCAGCGCTTCGTATTCCGCATCGAGCAGGATGGCGTCCCGACATGTCAGATCGCCGCGCTGGTCCTCATCGGACATGATGCGCAGATAACCTGGCGTGCGACCGGTCACGGCGGCGGCGCGATCCATGGAAATCGCGTCGATCACGTCGCACAGCGTCTGCTTGATCGAGAAAGGGTCGCGGGCTTTCACGCAGCACTTGTCGGGAAATGCCGTGCCGATCGCGACAGACGATCGGCACCACCGGTGCGTACGGAACTGCGCTGGGTGGTCCGTGCCCGGCCGGTAAGAAAAGAAACAGCCGGGCACGGTTTCCGCCCGCAATAACGGCGGCGGGAAGAAGGAAGGGCATAGAGCATCATGCGGGCGAACCGACAACGCCGTCTGCGGGAAAAATTGAGGGCTGATCCGCATACAGGTCAGGCCGGAGCCGCCGCCTCGGGATACCTGTTGCCTCAGCGAAGATTGCGACATGTTCGGCCGGGCAAGCCTTTTTGGCTTTCAGCCAGCGCCAAATGGTTGGCTGCGTCACGCCGAGAAGCCGAGCGGTTGCGGAGCCGCTACCGATGATCTGGACACCTTCCGCGAAGACCATGCCCGGGTCGTCATGTTCAGTCGTCCCCATCTGCCCGACTCATCCCTATACGCATCCGTATGAGACGGACTATACGCATACTCAGGGTTCCGCGCAATACGTATCCGTATAGCTACGGCATACATGCGCCCAGCTCGCATCATTCCGGAACGGTTAGTAGAGCGGATCCGTACGTCGGGGCTGTCCTACACTGCGATTGCTCGCCAACTGGGTGTTCAGCAGCCGACGATCACGCGCCTCGCAAAGGGCGAACAGCGCAGTACGGCCCGAATCGACCAGCTTGCGCGAATTGTCGGAACGACACCTGCTTATCTGACCGGTGAAGTCGACGACCCGACCTTGAACGCACCAGACGAGCCGGAGCTGTCACAGCTCGAAACAGCGTTGATCGAAGCATTTCGCGAGCTAGATGATAAAGCCCGCGCGGCACTTCTTTATGTCGCCCAAACGATGACCCCCGGCGCTACCCGCTCAACCACCACCTAAACGCCGACGCAGGCAGGGCCTTCGTGGGACGCAGCTCCGCGTTGCGGGTATCGAGCGGGTATTGTTTACTGCGGGATCAACGAGATTGACGCACTTTCGCCGGTCTAAGGGCTAGCGTCGGACGGGACGTCCGCCGCTGCAGCGTCCGTTAGGGGGCAATCCGTACCGAGCAGCTCGAGTTAACGGATCGTCACGCCTGCGCCGATATGCCGTCCGCTTCATCGAGACGGACATCATGATCGAACAGCTTGACCAACATTACGCGGTACTACGTCAGAAAGTGAGTGCCATGCGCGCGCTGTGTCGATCGTCCGTGCCCGACATCGGCCAGATCAGCCATGCACGTCACGAGTTGATGGCGGTAAGCATGAAAAGGTCCAGGTATCTGCAGCAAGAGGTGTACCCGCTTTTGCGGCAGGCGAACGTGCCAGGGATTCCGGGCGTGATCGCCGATCTGGATCGCGACCTCGCTGAGCGCAGAGCCTGGGTAAATCGTCACGTTGCAACGTGGACGCTCGATAGAATCAGGGAGGACTGGGCCGGGTACCGCGAGGCTTCAGCACACGTTGCGAGAGGGATTGAGGACCGAATTCGTCTCGAGCAGGTCGCGCTGCGTCCAGCTCTCATTTCTACCTACGCCAAGATTTGAGGGTAACGCGTCACATGCATACCGGGCCGGCAAAATACGAAATCGCCTATGATCTTCCGAGCCGTACACTCAAGATCACAACCTATGGGTTCTGGTCCGGGGGCTTGGCGGCAAAGTTTGCCGCGGAACTGATCGCCAAGGGGACTGCGATACGCCTTCGCCACGGCACGTTCTACACGCTCGTCGATATGCGGAATGCACCGATACAGCCGGCTTCTGTTATCGAATCGCTCGCCGGTATGATGCCAAAAGCGCTGATGGTGACGAAGTCCCCGATCGCAGCGGTGGCAGCGTCCAGTCTGGGGAAACTACAGACCGAGCGTTACCTGACCGCACCGAATTGCCGGACGTTCCTGGAGTATGACGAGGCCGATCGCTGGATGCGGTCTACCCCGCTCTCGTAGTTGCCGGTGGAATGGGGCGGGGCGTCTTCGGATCAGCCTGTCCGATTTGTGGGGGGCGAGCGGAGGGCTGCGCGGGTCTAGGTTGATCGGCGGTTGCGGCGGAGGGGGCGTCCGGCGCTGCTAATCTATGGCTGTTGCGACGGGATTGACCCGTCGACGACGTCGCCGCATTGCTCGATAATTACCGTTCTGCTGTTCGTGTTGAAAACACCCGCGACCAAGCGATATTTACCCGCTGGTACATTGTACGTATCGCGCGGCTGGCTAATTCGCCGATCTGACATTCCGCCGGTGCCGATAAGGACGAAGAGAACCTTCGTTTTATCCACGTCTTTCGGCCGGAAATCATACCGGTAGTCGCGACGCCAGCGGGCGAGCGTTCCGACGCAAAAAAGTCGGCTGATCCGACGCTCAACTTCATCTACAAGCCAAACGCTCGGTTTTGGCTCCTGAGCTGATCGTTCTTCACGATCGTCCGCGCTGACTCTCGGAACGGGGGCATAAGCGCCATTGCACCCTGCTAGGAAGATGCACGCAAGGGTAACGGACTTCATACGACGAGCGTAACCCACCGGCGCTATCCTTGCTATCGGCACGATTGCGTTCGTGGGTACCTGCTACCTGCAAGCTTGCACCGATCAACTCGTCATGCGCGAGATTTGCGCGGTTACGGCGGAGGGTGTCTCCGCCGCCACATGTCTAGAATGGGTATGGGACGGCCGTCTCTCGCGAAAAGCCCTGACCCATGGAGAAATAACACTCGGAGAGGCTCCATCGCGGAGCATACCAAATTCTCATCTTGTTTTGTAGATCTGGCAGTTCTCGTAACGCTCGATAACCGTACTGTGCTGCAATCATGACCCAACAAGCGGCAATGGAGTTTAAGGCAGTGCCCAAAGTTGCTCTTTCGAACGTGCCTGCCCGATCGTGCTTCAACGCATTGTAATCGTCGTACCAAGGTAGAGATGGTTTCGGATTCAATCCGTCCCATCCTGCGAATGGAACTAATGGATCAATACCTCGATAGTGCTGTAATATAACTGTAAACTCGTTTAGCTTCATAGGCTTGCTTAGTTTATAGTAATCTTTCCTAGTAGGTTTACTATTTTTGTATCCATTTAGTTTCAAAACAGCTAGCCATTGCGCTTCACATTCAGTGCAAGCTAGAATTATTAGATTTATAATACTGTTACCAAAGCTAAAAATGTTGGCTTTAGATGGATGTATAACGTCAAAAATAGATTCTAGTTCTTGGTATAGAGAACGAAGCTGTAATAAGGATGAAATTAATTCTTGCGATCGCATGTGATAGTCAGGTGCGGAGAATGCGGCCCCACCGTGCATATCGGCTTCTGGTCGAGCAATCCCCCGGTAAAAGGCGCGAGGGGAGAGTTCCATTCGCTGAACTGTCACGGATGCATTGGAAATCCCGAGGGCTGATACAAGCGTACGCACAAGTTCGGAGCCCTGCGGTACCAAGACGCGCCGTTGCGGATGGTGGGGATGTTGAGAGCCGAGGTCGATACGAAGCGCAACCTGCCCGTCAAATTGCCATATACCGTACGGTTTGCCTCGTGTTTCATCCGCTAGTGCGAAAGTATCGCCCGGTTTAATACTATCGTTCTGGAAAGCTGCGTTGCTTCCCCGCACCCAGGGGCGGTCAGTATCCACGACGATGGTCATCATTTCAGAACTGCCGAATCTCGGTCGTTCGTCAAGAGGCGGCCGCCGAAGGTTGCTGCGGTCGTTTGGTGTATACGGCGGGTATCGTTCGGGTACCGGGTCCGCACGACCGTACGAAAGCAACGCAGAAACGTCACTTCGGGGCAGTTATTGCGGAGGGGTTCTCCGCCGCGACTTTCATAGCCAAGCCCGATATATCTGATATGCTGGATATATGGATAATGATTCGGCCATTGTCGCCTTGGGCGCGCTTGCACAGAGCACCCGCCTGGACGTGTTCCGCCTCCTGGTGCGACACGAACCGGACGGTATGGCAGCGGGCGAGATCGCCCGTCAGCTCGACGTGCCGCAGAACACCATGTCGGCGCACCTCGGAATCCTCGCGCGCGCTGGCATCGTCCGATCCGAGCGGCACAGCCGGTCCATCATCTACCGCGCCGACCTCGACCGCCTGCGGGCGCTGACGCTGTTCCTGGTCAAGGACTGCTGCGCCGGCTCGCCCGAGCTGTGTGCGCCGCTCCTCGCCGAACTCACCCCCTGCTGCTGAAAGGACGCGCCATGGCCGTCGACGTCGTGATCTACCACAACCCCGCCTGCGGCACGTCGCGCAACACGCTGGCGATGATCCGCAACGCCGGCATCGAGCCGCACGTCGTGGAGTATCTGAAGACCCCGCCGTCCCGGGCGCTGCTGGTCGAGCTGATCGACCGCGCCGGCATCACGCCCCGGGATATGCTGCGCGAGAAGGGCACGCCCTACGCCGAGCTAGGCCTCGGCGACGTCTCGCTGACCGACGACGCGCTGCTCGACGCCATGATGGCGCACCCGGTCCTGATCAACCGGCCGCTGGTCGTCTCGCCGCTCGGCGTGAGGCTCTGCCGCCCGTCCGAGGCCGTCCTCGATCTGCTGCCCGAGCCGCAGCGGGGCGCGTTCGCCAAGGAGGATGGCGAACAGGTGGTGGACGCCTCCGGGCGCCGCGTCGCCTGATGCTCCTCGCCCTCGCCATCTTCGTCGTCACGATCGCGCTGGTCATCTGGCAGCCCCGAGGCCTTGGCATCGGGTGGAGCGCCATGGGCGGCGCGGCCGTGGCGCTGCTCGTCGGAGTGGTCTCGCTCTCCGACGTGCCGGTGGTGTGGGGCATCGTCTGGAATGCGACCGCGACGTTCGTCGCGATCATCATCGTCAGCCTGCTGCTGGACGAGGCCGGCTTCTTTGAATGGGCGGCGCTGCACGTCGCCCGATGGGGCGGCGGGCACGGTCGACGACTGTTCGTCCTGATCGTCCTTCTCGGCGCAGCCGTGTCGGCGCTGTTCGCCAACGACGGCGCGGCGCTGATCCTGACCCCGATCGTCATCGCGATGCTGCGGGCGCTGGGCTACCGCGACAAGGCGACGCTGGCGTTCGTGATGGCGGCGGGCTTCGTGGCCGACACGGCCAGCCTGCCGCTGATCGTGTCCAACCTGGTCAACATCGTGTCGGCCGACTTCTTCCGCATCGGCTTCGCCGACTACGCCTCGGTGATGGTGCCGGTGGATCTCGCTTCTATCGCCGCGACGCTGGTCGCGCTCCTACTGTTCTTCCGCCGAGACGTGCCGACCGGCTTCGACGTCGCGCAGCTCGGCACCCCGGCCGACGCGATCCGTGATTCCGCCACGTTCAAGGCGGGCTGGGTGGTCCTCGCCGCTCTCCTGGCCGGCTTCTTTCTGCTCGAACCCATCGGCGTTCCAGTCAGCGCCGTTGCCGCTGCCGGCGCAGTTCTGCTGCTCGCCATCGCCGGGCGCGGTCACGTCATCGAGACTCCCAAAGTCCTGCGTGGCGCACCGTGGCAGGTCGTGATCTTCTCGCTCGGGATGTATCTGGTCGTCTACGGCCTGCGGAACGCTGGCCTGACCGACCATCTCGCCGGTTTCCTCGACCGCACCGCCCAGAGCGGCGTCTGGGGCGCAGCGTTCGGCACCGGTATCATCGCTGCGCTGCTGTCGTCGGTGATGAACAACATGCCGACGGTTCTGGTCGGCGCCCTGTCGATCGACGCGACCCACGCCACGGGCACCGTCAAAGAAGTAATGGTCTACGCCAACGTGATCGGCTGCGACCTCGGCCCCAAGATCACGCCGATCGGGTCACTCGCCACCCTCCTGTGGCTGCACGTTCTTGAGCAGAAGGGCATTCGGATCAGCTGGGGCTACTACTTCCGCGTCGGCGCGACGCTGACCGTCCCCGTGCTGCTGGTCACGCTCGCTGCACTGGCGATCCGGATCAACGCCGGATGAGCTGCGGAAACCCTTTGAACCCCACCGGAAACTTCTTCTGATGCCCCTCCGCACCCTCACTGACACCGACCACCTGCCGGCGCTCGACCGCCGCTACGCGCTCGACCGGCCTGCCGTGGGGATGGGCGAGGGCGATCCGCCCCCGCGGATCCTGCTGCTCTACGGATCCCTGCGGGAACGGTCCTACTCCCGGTTGTGCGTCGAGGAGGCGGCTCGCCTGCTGCGCTTCTTCGGCGCGGAGACACGCATCTTCGACCCGTCGACCCTGCCGCTGCCCGACCAAGTCGCCGGTGACGACCATCCGGCCGTCCAAGAGCTGCGCGAGCTGTCGATGTGGTCGGAGGGGCAGGTGTGGTGCAGCCCGGAGCGGCACGGCCAGATCACCGGTATCATGAAGCTGCAGATCGACCACCTGCCGCTGTCGATGGGCGGGATGCGGCCGACGCAAGGCCGTACCCTTGCCGTCATGCAGGTGTCAGCCGGGTCGCAGTCGTTCAACAGCGTGAACACCTTGCGTGTCCTCGGCCGATGGATGCGGATGGTCACGATCCCGAACCAGTCCAGCGTCGCCAAGGCGTTCGAGGAGTTCGACGACGCTGGCCGCATGAAGCCGTCCAGCTACTACGACCGTATCGTCGACGTGATGGAGGAGCTGGTCCGTTTCACCGTCCTGCTGCGCCCTCATACCGCCCAACTGGTCGACCGGTATTCGGAGCGGAAGGACGCCGGCGTGCCGATTGATGCGGCAACTGACCTGTCAAGCATCGCTATCGCTCCGCAGCGATCAACATGACCGCTGATTGCTGAGCTGTTAGCGCGGGTAGCTTTCAGCGCAATGCGGGTACCAACGGTCTTAGAACTGCCAGCTTTGCGTTGCTGAGGCGGAGGGTTTCTCCGCCGTAGTGTTTCGGCTTACCCTCTCAGCGTGCCGATCATTCCGAGGTCCTGTCATGCGGCTATTAGTCACGGGTGTCCTAACTGCCGTCTTCCTTATCGCTGGGGTCAAGGCTTTGGCCGCGGCTGGAATAGAGGTGCCGGCGGGGTGGCCAACCGCTCTAGTTGCTGGCGTATGCGGCGCCCTCAGCTATTGGTTCGCTCATACATTCCCTGCCCGTCGCCCAAGATAGTCCGCAAAATGTGTTGCACGAAGCGTCCGGTTTTGCAGGGCGCGGCGGAGGCATCACCGCCTAACGAATGTCTGGAAGCGGTGGAAGCTGCCTTTCAGCCTGCACCGAGAACGATGTCAGCGATCGCTCCGCCAATCCCTTTAAGGCGCCCATCCCAAGTAATGGTCTTGCGGCCGAACGGCGTAACGATGCTCATGACGTGCCGCGAAATACCAACACCCGTTGCTTCGGTTGTCAGCGCGCTCTCGCTGTACAAGCGGGCATCTGCGATCAACTGGTCAAGTCTTTGCGAATCTGACGCAGTCAACGACCTGCTCTTGTTCGATTCTAGTTTGCGCTCCACCGGCAGAAGGCCGCCTGGACCAATTTCAGATACTTGACTCCACTGCCAATTTCCCGCCTCATCCTTCCAGGCAATGGTACTGGCTTCCGCATAGATATGGTGGACGGCCACGCTGTCCACAAAGATCGCGGTTGCTCCAATGTGCTTGGGCGCATCATAGCGGTCCCGCAACGCAAAACTGCGAGCGATCTCAGTTGAGATCGGAGGCGAAAAGTCCGTGTTTAGGGGGACATTTCCACCGGCGCAGGCAGTCAAAGCAATCGTGAGGGCGAGGGTGAGGGGCAGCTTCATTCCCCTTTGTCGCACATCATCGCTTCGTCCGCTATTTAGGTGAAAGCTGCTGAGGGTATCAATCACGAGAACGCGGGTACCGTCAGGGCCAAACGCCCCGTATTTCCGCGCGCAAGGCGGAGGGGGTCTCCGCCGTAAAAGTAGCCGCTAGGTAAAGCGCCGCGCGTATACGATATTGAAATTGTCACAAACTTGGATCATAACGGTATCGTAATGGATGCCAAAGATTCAGCAGCCGCCTATCGCAATCATGCCGCGCGCGAGCTTCGTTTGGCCAGTGCTTCGGTTATGCCAGAGCATCGTGAACTTCATATCCGTGCGGCGGAAAAGTGGGCTGAACTAGCGGCTCGCGCGGAGTCCATAAATTCTTCGAAGGGAGATTAATGGGAGGTTCCTATCTCGAGCTAATGTACCTTCTGTTAGATTTGGCGGGCGGCTAAAGGACACCATTGGTCAGAAACTTCTCGAAGTAGCGGCACCTGTTTCTATATCGTGGAAGGCGCTGACGCCGGGAGGAAAGCACACGGTGGGCGCGGTCAGCAGCAGAAAAGATCAGGCGCTGGCGTACATCTCCGCTTATATCGTGCGGGAAGGGCGCAGCCCTTCGATGCGCGAGATCGCGATCTCGCTATCGGTCAGCGACACTCGCGCGAAGGCGCTGGTGAAAAAGCTCGCGGCCGAGAAGATGATCGATCGCGCACCTGGTGCGCAACGGGCGATCACTGTTCCGGGGCTGATGGATCGCCATCTGATCGAGCGGATGCGCGGCATGGGCATGAAGATCGACAACGATTTCGTCTGTCCGCCCGACGTCCTGCCGTTACCACAAGGGAATCTGTCGCTGGTGGCGATCCTCGATCATATCCCCGATCCTGAAGGGGATCACCATGGCCGGAATTCCGACTAGCGCCGCAGCAGGCAGACCTGCGGCCAACACCGACGATTACGAGCGGCAGCGGTTCGCGCACCTAGTGCTGGGCGCGCCTCGGCCTAAGCCTGGACGCAATAAGGCGCGCAAGGGAAAGGCGCCGACGATCGTTCGCCTGGCGCCCGGCATCGAGGAGCAAGTCGCGCAACGCGAGCGCTGGTCGCACAAGGCGTTCGGCACACCGCAGACGCATGATTTCGCGGCGGCCGAGCGTCGACGGGAGGGATCGCTCGCCCGCCTCGTCGCAACGGGCGCGCTCGACGTTCACCAGCTGGCGGCCGCCCAGGAGATCGCGACGGCGCACGAAGCGATCACGGCTGACGTTGCGGTCCGCACCGCCAAGCTGGAGCCGCGCGGCAGTGGCGGCGGGCCGAATGCCGCGTCGGCCGAGCGCATCGGCGCCGTGCTTCGCGAGCAGGCGTACACGCGGTGGCGCGCCGCGATCGGCGCCGACGGCGCCATGCTCCTCGCGATCATCGTCGACGACATGGGGCTGGTCGAAGCGGCCCGGCGCTGGCGGAAGTCGAACCGCCGGACGAAAGCCATTTTGATCCGCGCGCTGGACGGGTGGAAACGGGTCTGACCCGTTACCTTTGGGGAACTTCCCACAAGGTCACCTGCGAAAACGGTCACGTAACTGGCAATTCCGACCCCGCGATAGCTGCGCCCGGCGCCCGCCGACCTCCCCCCTGGGATCGGCGGGCGCTTTGGCATGAGGAGGCTGATGCATGGTCCACGACCACTCCCGCCAGCGTCGCCCCGTCCAGGCGCGCTCGAACGTGCCCGATCAGCTCGAACGCCTCTCGGATCGGTTCGACGTGCTGACCCACCGGGCGCGCCTGGGCGAGATGACACCGAAGCTCTTCGAGGAGCTGGAGACCGACGCGCAGGCGATCGCCGCCGATCTGGTTGCTATTTTCCGGGGCCGACAGGCCCGTCCCACGAACCCGCCGCTGTACGTCAGCGCCGATGGCACGAAGGCAGCATGGTGATGTCGATCCCCCGTCAACAGATCGAGCAGGTGCTGGATGCCGGCCATCCCGAGACCGCGCTGATCGGCGTGCCGGTCAGCCTACTGCGCGAGCTGTTCCGCGCGGCCGTTTCGACCGACGTCAATGTCGTGTCGCGCGGCGTGGGCCGTGTCATCGGGACCAACGCGGTGCTGTCCGTCGGAGGCCGGCATGTCGGATAAGCCGCATCCCGGTGCCGTCGAGGTAGGCGGCGAGCTGTACCTGCAAGATTGCAAGGGCAACCTGGTGCCGATCACCGCCATCAAGGCCGGCGACCTGCTGATCGACGAGCTGGTGCGCGGTATCATCCAGCGCGCCAAGGCGATGTCGGATCAGCTCGCCGCCTTCCGGGTCGAATCGTTCGCCCAGATCGGCGCGCTGCAGGCCCTGCTCGATCAGCAATACGGCGTGACCGTGGGCGGCAAGAAGGGCAACATGACGCTGACCACCTTCGACGGGTGCCAGCAGCTGAAGGTGCAGGTCAGCGACCAGTACGACTTCGGCCCCGAGCTGCTCGCGGCCAAGGCGCTGATCGACGAATGCCTGACCGAGTGGGCAGGCGGCAGTCCGCCTGAGCTGCGCGCCATCGTCAACCGCGCCTTCAGCGTGGAGAAGGAAGGCCAGATCAACCGTGCCGGGCTGCTGATGCTGCTGCGCGTGGATAGCAAAGACCCGCGTTGGGGTCGCGCGATGGATGCCATCCGCGACAGTATGCGTACCGTGGGATCGCGCGAGTACCTGCTCTACCGCGTGACGATCCGCCGTCGCGCGCCGCTGACGATCGAGCAGCAGCTCGTCTGGGGCGCGGTGGTGATGTCCATCAAGTCCTGCGCTCCCAACGACGCCGGCGACGCGCTGGTGATGACGTGCGAGAGCGGGGCACGGTCCTGATGGCGCAGCGTCGGCGACCCATCAAAGGCATTGCCCGGTTTCGCCGGCTGCTGCGACGGATGCCGGATACGGCGCGCGCCGAGCTGGTCACCGAGCTGGATACGACCGGTCGACGCATTCTGCAGGCGATCATCGCCCGTTCGCCACGTCTGTCGGGCAAACTGCGCGCGGGATTGTCGCACAAGGTACTGCGGACCTCGCTGAAGCTGCAGATCGGCTTGATCGGCACGCCGGCCGGGCGCGCCAAGCTGTTCTATGGGCGCATTCAGGATCTCGGCCGCGAGGCGCAGGTAGTCGATGTCGCCGGGAAACGTCTGCACCGACGCCATCTTCCGGACCGGCAGCGCGCCGGCCGACTGTCCCATTCCCTGAAAGGAGCCGCCCCATGGCGAAAGTCCATATCGTCGTCTCGCGCACGAATGCGCGGGCCGACACGGGCAGCACGCTGCCGATCCCTGACGCCGTGCCAGTCCAGACGGCGACTATCACCAGTGCGGCCGCGTCGGCGGTTGGCCGTCCCAGCTGGCGAGTATGCTGGCGACCGATGGTTTCTCCATCCGCGATAGCTGGTTCGGTACGGCGGGCATGGCAAATCCGACTGCGATCGCGGCCTATGATCCCCGGCGCAGCGGGTTCACGGGGTGGGGCGGCGGCGAGGTGTCGCTGGGCGGGCCTTGTGTGGCGACGATCGGCTCCGGGATCGGATATTTCCAGCCTTCACGTCCGATCGACCGGGCATCGATCTTTGTACGTGTCAGCACCGGTGGTGGTCAGCTTCGGATCGCCAAGGCGAGCGAATCCTTCACGATCGGCACGGTCGGCGCCGAAGGCTTCACCCGGTCGGAAATCGTCTTCACGACCAAATCCGCCGATCCCATCCAGTACAGCTATATCAGCGGTGGCTATGTGTCGGTCGCGGGTACGGTGGCATGGGACAGCGCCCTGCCGGGGATCGAGGTCGCCAATTTCTCGATCTATGGCACGACCAGCATCGTGCAGGGCAGCACCGCCAAACCGGCGTCGCCGCTGAACGCCCTTGGGAGCTATCAGCCTCACCTGACCTTCGTGAAGCTTGGGACGCACGACATCAACACGGGTGTCTCGCTGGCGGTGTGGGAAGCGAACATCCGCGCGATCGTCACCAAGGCCAAGCTGACCGGTAGCGTGGTGCTGATCTGGCCGTCGATCGGCGGTGCGTCCGGCAACTACGGGACGGACGCGGTGCGCATGATGTGGCGCGTTCGCGCGCTGCAGATCGCGCTGAATTCGGGCGCCATCTTCTTCGATGAAGAAGCGATGCTTGGCGGCCGGGTCGGGGCCAATGCTTCGGGCGCTCTGCCCGACAATGTCCACGCCGCCGAGTGGGCGCAGCTGCTCGAGGCCGTTGCCCATCATCGCCTTGTGCGCTGGTGATCGCTGACGTTTGAGGCCCAGTTCGCTTGGGTGCCGAAATCACGGGTACAGCGTGGGTACGACTGCCCCAACGCAACCGTGAAAACCCACGCATTTCCAAGGTTCTTTTTGAACCACGGCGGAGGGATTGTCCGCCCGTTGCTCGAACCGCCAGCAGCGATCCGGGGAGCGGAGCTGCCGGCGAGCGGTCAGTTGCGGCGGACAACTGTGTAGCTGATACCCGACATCGACCGCACGACCGATCTCTACGTAACAGCCCGATACTTCAAGGAAAAATGCTTCGCGGTCGGACTCCCGGATGAGTTTCCAGCCTTCTGTCCTACCCGTCTACCGTTGCAACCATAGCCGGAGATTTTCCCGCAAATATCACTAATCGGTAGAGCGTCAGTCCCGCAGCGTTCTTGGCCTCGATATGCCAGTCCTCGTCCTTCCAGATCGACTCTGGAGCGTCTTTTAAGAGCTGTCCGGCGAACTCGCTGAGTTCCGTACGAAGGTGACCCACATCTGGCAGGTCGACCTCGATTTGTTCGACGGTGTCGCGTCGCTGACAAAGCCCGATGCGGTATTTTGGCATTGCAGCTCTCCCAACCGATGCTTGCCGGTCCTCAACCGACCGCGGCGCTACAACGATCCGAAGAAAAACAATGATTTAGTTGAACAGTCCTTCTAATCCGCCGGCAGTGTGAGCAAGGGAGTGCGAGCGCTGCCGGCGGATGACCCCCTGTAGGACAACCCGGTAAGTGCCTCCGGTCGTCATGGGTCACCGGCAATGTGCGCGGTATGCAGTAGCCACGCAAGCACATCGGTACCGCCCCTCTCGAACGTGCGGTTTCGTGCTTTCAGATAGGAAATTAGAATGCTGACTAACGCGCAGGTGCGAACCGCGCGGCCGAAGCCGCGCGCCTATAGGCTGCCCGACGGGCAGGGCCTCCACCTCTATGTCGCCCCGACCGGCCTCAAATCGTGGCGCGTGCGGTTCCGCCTCGCCGGCCGCGAGCAGCTGCTGACCGTCGGGCAATTTCCCGACGTCGACCTGTCGGCCGCGCGCGAGGCAGCAGCTGCCGCACGCGACGCGCTGCGCGCCGGGCGCGACCCGCGCGAAGAGCGCGCAGCGCGTGCCGAGGTAGATCGGACGTTCGAGGCGGTCGCCCGCGCCTGGCACGCGCACTGGCGGTCGAGCTGGACCGAGATCCACGCCGGCGACGTCATCACCAGCCTGGAGCGCGATGTCTTCCCGGCGATCGGCACGATCGACGTCGACGACGTGGGCGTCGCAGACATTCGCGACGTCCTGCGCGCCGTCGAGGCGCGCGGCGCGATCGAGACATCGAAGCGGCTGCGCCAGCGGATTTCTAAGGTCTTCGGCTTTGCGATCGCGAACGAGTGGGCGTCCTTCGATCCGGCCGCGTCGGTGAAGCAGGCGCTCGCGGCCGCGCCGATCGCCGGCGAGCAGCTCGCCCTGGTCTCGATCGACGACGCGCGCGAGCTGCTGGCGGCGTCAACCGGCGTCCCGGCGCCGGCGATCGTCCAGCTGGCGTCGCGCTTCCTCGCGCTGACCGGCGTCCGCCTGGGCGCGCTGCGTGGGATGCAGTGGGACGAGCTGCACGATGTCGACTGGTCCGGGGAGGTCGCCGGCCCGCCAGCGCCGGTGTGGGTCGTGCCGGCGGGACGCATGAAACTGGCAAAGGCGAAGAAGGGCGACCGGCGGTTCGATCACGTCGTGCCGCT
Source organism: uncultured Sphingomonas sp. (assembly GCF_913776855.1). GTDB lineage: Bacteria > Pseudomonadota > Alphaproteobacteria > Sphingomonadales > Sphingomonadaceae > Sphingomonas. The sequence continues at coordinate 42,420 of NZ_CAJYQD010000029.1, forward strand.
ATCGCGCCAGGCGGTGGAAATCCTGCGCGTCGTCCGCGCGCTGGCGATCGATCCGGTCCTGGTCTTCAGCCGCGGCAACGCCGCGCCGATCGCCGAGAGCGCCATCGGCGCGCTGTATCGGAAGTCCGGCTTCGCCGGCCGGCATGTACCGCACGGTTGGCGCGCCACCTTCTCGACGATCCTGAACGAGCGGTACCCGGGGGAGCGCGTCACGATCGACCGCGCCTTGGGCCACGCCGCGAAAAAGGGGGCTGAGGTCAATGTGAAGGTGGAGGGCGCCTACAACCGATCGAAGCAGCTCGGCCCGCGCCGCCGCGTGATGCAGATCTGGGCCGATCTTCTCATGCCCCCCGCGTGACCTGTCCGCAGGCGGGGCGGAGCGGCTCTATTGGCACGGGTCGTGCTCGTCCCCGCCGCAGAGCCATCGGGGCGGCGTAGCCGCCTCGTCCCGACGTGTCAGCGAGACGCGCGGGTGCGTGTGTCGCAGCGTGGCGACAAGGGGACAAAGCCCAGGGCGGGACAGATGGGCGGGGTAGGGCGTCCTATTGATGCGTGTCGCGGTAGCGACACCTTATGATCTTCATTCTGAGGGGGGAGACAGTCCATTATCCAGACTCGGGCCTGATCCTCGACCGACGGCGGCTCCCAAGGCGGCGAGCGCCTTCGATAGCTCGCTCTCCGGCGCTGGGCGGCGCACAGGGCTTGGCGGCGCAGGGGGTGGGGCAACGGGCTGCTGTTTCGCCTTCAGCGCGAGGCGGGCCTTTGCGCGGGCGAGGAGCTGGCGGAAGCGATCGCGGACGTTTCGGCCAGCACGGGACGCGAGGCGGCTCTCGTCGACGAAATAGCTGTTGTTGATCTGCTGGCGCGTCGGGCCACCAGCTATCGGATTGCGGATGCGCTCCGTGCGCCGGACCCATCCAAGGAAACCGTGTCGCTCCAGCCGGGCAAGCGCGTCGACGATCGTCTGCCGGACATAGCCTGTCGCTCGCTGGATCTGGCTCAGCGCCGGGTCGATGCGGCCGCTTTTGAAGTCGTGCCAGTGCCCACGCAGCACGGCCTCCAGCACGACGATCCCTGTGTCCTTCAGCGGGCGAGGCTTGCCCTTCTGCCGCTCGAACAGGTCGTATTCGCGCGCAGTCTTCACCATCGCATCCGCCCAGGCAAGCGTGCCGGCCTCGGTACCGTCGGCGCACCGCCGCGATACTTGGGCGCGGCTGTCGTCGACGTCGTAGCTCTCGCGGTGGACCTGACGATCCTGGCCGCGCGGGCGACCGGCGAATCGTGCGCCGGTGCTGCGGATCAAGGCGCGTGTGGCGCGGGCGAGGTGGGCTTGATCGGAATGGGTAAGCGACATCGGTCGGCTCCCGGCGCGGAAGTCGATGGGCGCACGAAAGCGCCGCCGGAATCGCATTCCGACGCCGCTCCAGCGTGCGGGACGGCTTGTCAGCCGCCGCTATGTGGAGAGTGTGGGCTTCGGCGCGGGTTCGGCGTTGCGTGCGGCAACGCGCGGTTTTCTGCGGGTTTCAGCGGGGGGGCGGGGCACCGTCCTGTGCCTGAAAAGCGCAGAAAACTGAGCCGCCCGCTTCGTTGACATCGCAGGGGTCGCAAGTTCAATCCTTGCCGCGCCCACCATTTCAGAGAGCCGCTAACCCTTTGGGTTGGCGGCTTTTTGCATTCTTACGCCGATAGCTGGATTTGACGGTTTTGCCGCTCCTGACACACTGGTGACACAGGAGGGTCGATTGGCGACCATAAGCAAACGAGCAAAAGGTTGGTTCGTACAAGTACGGCGGAAGGGCTACGAACCGGAGTACCGGACACTCCCGACAAAGGATGCTGCGCAGCGGTGGGCGAGGGAGCGAGAAGCGGTCCTAGACAGCGGACAGGTAGCGACCAGCCGTCGTGATCTAAGAGCCCGACCGATAATTAGGTTGAGCGATTTCAGTCAGTTGTGATTCACCGGGGTTTGCGAAGACCTTGGAGGCCACATGGGCTGGACCGAAACCGCTCGTCGCGAGCATGACAGAAGAAGGC
>NZ_CAJYQD010000030.1 GCF_913776855.1 uncultured Sphingomonas sp.
GCGAGCAGCGGCGCGCCAGCGTCCATGTTCACGACGGTGTGACCGAGGACGACTTCGTCGCGATGCGCGAGCAGCGGGACGCCGGACTCTCGGTGCCCAAGCTCCTGCTGCCGTCGATACAGGTCAACATCCGAGCAGGCCGCTTCCAAGAGGCGCAGGCCAACGGCGTGACCTATCTGCGCATCCCGGTAAAGTGGGTAGCTGATTAAAATGGCAGCGAGGCTTTACTGCCGGCTTCGTTGAAACGTCAGCCGTATCGCGCGCGCATCACCGGCGGGCGATGGAAATTGTCCAACAATCTGAGTGCCCAGCTTTGTCCCCTGTGGGGCACCACTTTTCTTCAGATACATGACGAAGCTTGACGCGATGTTGCCTTGTGGAAGGCCGTTCGCCTTGGTCGGCGCTTGGGTTGGGACTGGGGCGCGTTGGGTAGGCAATTCTAACTCGATAGAGCGACAAGCGTGTCGTTTCTGTATTCAGCGACCCATTGCCTAGGTGTTTGATCCCACGGTTTGATGGTGCGATCCTTTCGTTGGAATGGAAGGAAGCCGCATGGGACATGTTCGTCATGGGTGCGCCACGACCACGCACGCCGTCCGAGCAGCAATACAGCGATCGCAAGCTTCGCTCGCGACGCTGAGCCGAGAGCTGGGGATCAACCCGAAGACGGTCGCGAAGTGGCGGAAACGGGCGACGGTCGAGGATCTGAAGACCGGGCCGAAGGCTCCTCATTCAACCACCTTGTCCGAGGCCGAGGAGGCAATGGTTGTGGCGTTCCGGCGCCACACGCTGCTGCCGCTCGACGACTGCCTGTACGCGTTGCAGCCGTCGATTCCGCACCTGACGCGGTCAGCGCTGCATCGTTGTCTCCAGCGGCACGGCATCTCCCGCCTGCCGGACATCGAAGGCGACAAGCCGAAGCGTCAACGCTTCAAGCGTTATCCCATCGGCTTCTTCCACCTCGATATCGCCGAGGTGCAGACCGCCGAAGGCAAGCTTTACCTGTTCGTCGCCGTTGATCGCACGAGCAAGTTCGCGGTCACCCAGTTGGTCGACAAGGCGGACAGGCGAACCGCGTGGGAGTTCCTCGAACACCTGCTGAAGGCCGTGCCTTACCGCATCCACACCATCCTGACCGACAACGGCATCCAGTTTGCCGACCAGCCTCGTAACCGCAACACCGCCTGGTCGCGTCAGATGCGCTTCGACATGATCTGCGAGGCGAACGACATCGAGCACCGTCTGACAAAGCTGAACCATCCGTGGACCAACGGCCAAGTCGAACGGATGAACCGCACCATCAAGGAAGCGACCGTCAAACGCTTCCATTACGAGAGCCACGGCCAGCTGCGCACGCACCTCGCCGACTTCATGGCAGCCTACAACTTCGCCCGCCGACTCAAGACGCTCAGCGGGCTCACCCCCTACGAATACATCGCCAAGATCTGGACCTCAGAGCCAGACCGGTTCATCGTTGATCCGATCCACCAGATGCCGGGACTGAACACCTAGGTTCTTGCGTCTCTTACTCACTACTAGCGTCTATTTCTAACGGTGCAGGATTTGTATGTGCAGGTCCATCAGGTCGCTTTCGAGCGTCACGGGCCTACGATCAAGCCGCTTGGCAACTTAAATCGAGTTCTACAGCGGTAAAATCCTGTCCCCGCAACCATCTCGATCTGTCCAGCCTCGAACGCACCAGCGTCCGGGGCTTTTTCGCGTCCGGCGGCTATAACGGCAACCCGACATAATTCTCCGCGATCGCCGTCTGCATCGTGCGCGACGTGGCCACGTAATCCAGCTCGGCGGTCTGCATCCGGTGTTCGAACGCCCCGTCTTCCGGGAAGCGGTGCATCAATTTGGTCAGATACCAGCTGAACCGCTCGGCCTTCCAGATTCGTGCCAGCGCGCGGGGCTGGTAGCCGGTCAAACCGGTATCGTCACCGCGCTTGAAAAATGCGATCAGCGCGTCCGACAGATAGGCGACGTCGGATGCCGCAAGGTTCAGCCCCTTGGCCCCGGTTGGCGGAACGATGTGTGCGCTGTCGCCGGCCAAGAACAGGCGGCCATGACGCATCGTTTCGAACACATAGGAGCGCAGCGGCGCGATCGACATTTCCAGCGCCTGCCCGCGTGCCACGCCGTGGTGAGAAAGCGGATCGAACCGTTCGGACAATTCGTCCCACAGCCGGTCCTCGCTCCAATCCTCGACCCGGTCGGTAAGCGGTACCTGGATATAATAGCGGCTGCGCGTCGCCGAACGCATCGATGCCAGCGCGAAGCCGCGATCGGTGTTGGCGTAGATCAGTTCGGGATGGCAGGGCGGTACATCCGCCAGGATACCCAGCCAGCCGAACGGATATTCCCGTTCGAACTCGCGCACCGCCGATGCGGGGATCGCCTTGCGTGAGGGGCCGTGAAACCCGTCGCAACCGATGATGAACTGCGTATCGATCCTGGTCGCCACGCCGTCCCTGGTAAAGGTAACGAACGGCGCGTCGGTATCGATGTCGTACAGCGCCACGTCCTTGGCTTCGTAAACGATCGTCAGGCCGCGTTCGGCGGCCGCATCCATCAGGTCGCGCGTGACCTCGGTCTGGCCATATACCGTGACGTGCTTGTCGGTCAGCGCCTTGATATCGATACGGATCAGATGGTCGGCGGTGGCCAGGTTGAAGCCTTCCTCGACCAGTCCTTCCGCCCGCAACCGCTGGTCGAGACCAAGCCGGGCCATCAGGCCGGTCGTCACCGCTTCCAGCACCCCGGCCCGGATGCGGCCGAGGACATAGTCGGGAGATTGACGTTCAACGAGGATGCAGTCGATTCCCTCGGCGCGCAGCAAGTGGCCGAGCAACAGGCCGGACGGACCTGCGCCGATGATGACGACCGGAGCCCTCATCGTGCGGCCGCCAGTTGCCGGTCGAGGGCGTCGAGGATGCGGTAGCAGGGCATGACCTGTGCCACGCTGGCATTGGGTTCGCGCCCTTCGCGGATCGCGGCAATGAATTCGCGGTCCTGCAGTTCGATCCCGTTCGACGACACCGCCACGCCCGACAGGTCGATCGGTTCTTCCTTGCCGGTCACCAGATCGTCGTAGCGCGCGATATAGGTGCCGGTGTCGCCGATATAGCGGAAGAAGGTGCCGAGCGGCCCGTCATTGTTGAACGACAGCGACAGGGTGCAGATCGCACCGCTTTCCGCCTTCAGCTGAATCGACATGTCCATCGCGATACCGAGATCGGGGTGGTGCGGTCCTTCGATCGCATTCGCCTGCACGATCGGCCCGGCCTGATAGGCAAAGAGGTCGACGGTGTGCGCGGCGTGGTGCCACAGCAGATGGTCGGTCCACGACCGCGGCTGCCCCTTCGCATTGATGTTCTTGCGGCGGAAGAAATAGGTCTGCACGTCCATCTGCTGGAGATGCAGTTCGCCCGCCGTGATCTTGTCGTGGACGAACTGGTGGCTGGGGTTGAAGCGCCGGGTGTGACCGCACATCGCGGTCAGGCCGGTTTCCTGCGCCTTGGCCAGCACCGCTTCGCCATCGGCCAGGCTGTCGCACAGCGGAATTTCGACCTGAACGTGCTTGCCCGCGTCGAGGCACTGGATCGCCTGCGCGGCGTGCATCTGGGTCGGGGTGCAAAGGATCACCGCGTCGAGGCCGGGGATCGCCAGCGTTTCGGCAAGGTCGGTAGTGGCGTGACCGATGCCGTATTTCGCGGCCACCGCCTGGGTCGGTTCGAGATTGCGGCCAACGACCGAGACGACTTCTACGCCGTCGATGTTCTTCAGGCCGTCGAGATGCTTTTCACCGAATGCGCCGGCGCCTGCGAGTGCGATTTTCATACTGATCTCCCTCTCCCCGCTTGCGGGGAGAGGGCTGGGGAGAGGGGCAGTCTCTCATTCCCAGCCCTGTCGTTCTTGGTTGTCGACTGCCCCTCTCCCAACCCTCTCCCCTGCAGGGGAGAGGGCTTTAATTGTCTGGTTGCAGCACGAGATGGCCGATCGCGGTGTTGCTGCACGGGACGTGGTAGTGACGGTGTAGCGCCTTGGTCCTCTTGCCCATGGCGCCGCGCATGATGAGCCACATTACCATCTCGATCCCTTCGGACCCGGTTTCGCGCAGATATTCGATGTGCGGGATATGACGCAGCCGGTCGGTGTCGCCGATCATACCGTCCAGAAAGTCATTGTCCCATTCGGCGTTGATGAGGCCGGCGCGCGGCCCCTGCAACTGGTGGCTCATGCCGCCGGTGCCCCACACCTGTACGTTCAGATCCTCCGGGAAGCTGGCGACGGCCCGCGCGATCGCCTCGCCTAGCGCCCAGCAGCGATTGCCCGATGGCGGGGGATAGGTGACGACGTTGACCGCGAGCGGGATGACCTTGACCGGCCATTCCGCCACATCGCCGAACATCATGCTGAGCGGTACGGTCAGCCCGTGATCGACATCCATCTCGTTGATGATGGTCATGTCGAATTCGTCGAGGATCAGGCTCTGCGCGATGTGCCAGGCGAGGTCGGGATGCCCGTGGACGGCGGGCACCTGCCGCGGGCCCCAGCCTTCGTCGGCGGGCTGATAGGTTTCGCCGCAGCCGATCGCGAAGGTCGGGATGAACTTCATGTCGAAGGCGGACGCATGGTCGTTATAGACGAGGATGACGACGTCGGGTTTCTCCGCCTGTTCCCATGCGCGGGTCCAGTCGTATCCGGCGAAGATCGGGCCGAAATACTCGTCGCGATCCTTTTTCAGGTCGTGCGCGACACCGAGCAGGGGAACGTGGCTGGTCGCCACGCCGGCGGTGATGCGGGCCATTATCGCGGGTCCTTCTTGGAACGGACGCCGTTGGGCGAACGGCCGCCAGCGTTCATCATCGCCTGATAATCCTCGACCGACACGCCGGTCATGGTGCTGACCGCCTGTACGAAGCTCAGGCCGTCGGTCGAGAACACCTTGGCGAGGAAATAGATGTTGCCGCCCAAGTCGAGGCAGCGGTTGTAATCGCGCGACAGGATCGCCTCGCGCTGGTCGTCGCTCAGCGGCCATTCGTCGAGATAGGCCGCCTCGTCCGCCTTCCACCGTTCGCGGTTCTCGGGTTTCATCAGGCTCATGGCGAACTGGTTCATGTGATAGCCCTGTCGCGCCCGCGCGGCGGTGAAGACGCGGGTGCCGGGAATATCCTCGAACTCGGCGAGATAGGCGTGGATGTCCCTTGGCTCGCTCACCGGCCGCGCTCCTTCAACAGCGTGTCGAGACGCGGGAAGACGCGGCGGGCATTGCCCGCGAAGATCGCGGCGCGGTCCGCATCCGTGATGTCCAGCGCGTCGACATAGCGTTTGGTGTCGTCGAAATATTGCCCGGTCGTCGGATCGATGCCGCGCACCGCGCCGACCATCTCGCTGCCGAACAGGATGTTCTTGTTGTCGATCACGTCCGCCAGCAGGTCGATGCCCGGTTGGTGATAGACGCAGGTGTCGAAGAAGATGTTGTTCATCAGATGCGTGTCGAGCGCGGGCTTCTTCAGCATGTCGGCCAACCCCCGATAGCGCCCCCAGTGATAGGGGACCGCGCCGCCGCCATGCGGGATGATGAACTTCAGCGTCGGGAAATCGGCGAACAGGTCGCCCTGCAGCAGCTGCATGAAGGCGACGGTATCGGCGGCGATATAATAGCCGCCGGTCGCGTGCATCGCCGGATTGCAGCTGCCCGACACGTGGATCATCGCCGGCACGTCCAGCGCGACCATCGCTTCGTAAAAGGGATACCAGTAGCGATCGGTCAGCGGCGGATGGGTGAAATGGCCGCCGCCGGGATCGGGGTTCAGGTTGCAGCCGACAAAGCCCAGCTCGCGCACGCAGCGTTCCAGCTCGGCGACGCTTGCGGTCATGTCCGCCTTCGGGCTTTGCGGCAACATGCATACGCCGACGAAGGTTTCGGGAAACAGGCCGACGACGCGCGCGATCAGGTCGTTGCAACGCCGTGCCCATTCGATCGCCATGGCTTCGTCGCCGACATGCGGCGCCATGGCGGAGGCGCGCGGCGAGAAGATCGTCAGATCGGCGCCGCGTTCCTTGATAAGGCGCAATTGGTTCGCCTCGATCGTCTGACGGATATCGGCGTCGGTGATGTCCGGATAGGGCGGGGCGGGTTCCCCGGCCTGGTAGGCCGCGACCTGCGCTTCGCGCCATGCGTCATGTGCCCTGGGCAGCACGGTGTAATGGCCGTGGCAGTCGATAATCATGCAGTGTCTCCCAAAGCGGCGAGCTTGGCGGTCAGGCCATCGGGCGGGGTGAGGCCGAGGCTGCCGAGCGCACGCTGCCGCAGGATCGTGCCGCGCGTCATGGCCGGTTCGACGCCCAGCGCCTCCAGCGTGACGGCGACCTCCTCCATCTCGGCGGCGCGGCGCTGGCCATGCGCCATCATCCGGTCGAGATTATAATCGATCCGGGTTTCCCACCCCTGCAGCTTCCAGCTGGCGTCGAGCGAGGCGATCACCGCATCGCGCACCCCGGCGCGGTCGGCAGCCAATGCGCATTCGGCGGTCAGCGCCTCCAGCCCCTTCACCATCACCGACCGGATCATCTTGATCGACGAAGCCGCGCCGATGGTCGGGCCGGCGATGGTGATGTTGGTAAAGCCATGACCGCGCAACACCACCTCGGCCTCCGCTGCGTGTGGCCCCGCGAGCAGCAGCGGTACGGCGAGCCGGGCGGGCAGGACCGGCGCCATGACCGCGACGTCGACATAGCGTCCGCCGGCGGCAGTAATCGCTTGCGCCGCGGCACGCTTGGTGCCGGGAGCGACGCTGTTCATATCGAGCCACAGCGCATGGGGAGCGAGCAGCGCGGCATAGGTGCGCGCAGCGGGCAGTGCCTGGTCCGCGGTTACCAGCGAGAAGATCGCGTCGGCATCGCCCAGCGCGGCCTGCGGCGTGTCACAGCCGAGGACGCCGGCGGCGCTGTACGCCTCACCCAGCGCCGCGCCCTTTCGGTCATAGGCGCAAATGCCCGGCCGGGCGAATGCCTGCCCCGCTTCCCCGAACCCGATCGATGCGATGGTGGTTGCCATGCATCATGGGGTGGCAGGCGACGCTTTTCACCGCCAATCGGAAAGCGCCGGCGATTATCGGTTTTCCTGAAGTCTTGTTTCCTGCGACGCGCGTTCCAACAGCGCTATCAACCGTGCCTGCCCGGCGGTCGGACGCCATCCGGTGCGAGTAGTGATGCCGATGGTGCGGACCGTATCGGTCAGTTCAGGCCCGATCCGCACCAGCAATCCGGCATCGACCTCCAACGCGACCTGATCGGGGGACAGCAGGGTCAGCAGGTCGCTTTTCGCCAGCAGCCCGCGAATGACCATCACCGACCCGCATTCGACCGGCACCGGGGGTAGGGGACGACCAGCGAACAGCGTTTCCCAATGGCTGCGCAGCGGCGTGCCGACCGGCCCCACGACCCATTGCTGGGCAGCGAGCCGGGCCAGATCGACTGCCTGACCCGCGAGCGGATGGCCGGCGCGCGCAAAGATGGCGAGCCGGTCGGTGAAGAGCGGCGCCTGATCGATCCCGGCGGGCGGATCGCTGCGCAGCGCCCCGATCATCAGGTCGATCACGCCGTCGAGCAGCGGGTCGACCAGCTCGCGCCACGACCCCTCCACCACGTCGATCACCGTGCCGCGCGCATCGGCGAGGAACAGCGCAAGGGCATGGGGCAGCAGCAGCGCACGGCTGAGCGGCATCGCGCCGATCGCGATGCGTCCGCCTTCGTCGGCGTCGCCGCGCGCCTCGACGATGCCCGCCGCGATCTCGCCCGCCGCCAGTCGTACGCCGCGTGCCAGCGCGCGGCCGGCGGCGGTCAGCACCATGCCGCGCCCGCGTCGTTCGGCCAGCGGCGTCGCCCAGATCGCCTCCAGTTCGCGTACCGCGCGATGGATCGCCGGTTGCGACAGCCCGCTGCTTGCCGCCGCGCCGGCAAAACCGCCGGCATCGGCGAAATGCAGGAACGCCTCCGCCTGGGTCGCGGTCATCAGCGCGTCGGGCCGGGCAAAGCTGCGCTTGCCGCCGCGCCGCCCGATTGCGGCCAGCAGGGCGAAGGCACGTTCGGTCCGCTCGGCCAGCGCCTGCCCCGCGGCGGTGGCGGTCATGCCGTCGGGGTGCCGCTCGAACAATTGCGTGCCGAGCTGTCGCTCCAGCTTGCCAAGACCCTGGGTCAACGCGGGTTGTGACAGGCCGGCGGCATCGGCGGCGCGGTTCAGGCTGCGCTCGGCGACGATATGGCCGATCGCGCGCAGGTGGCGCAGGTTGAGGTCGAACGGCTTCACGGGACGCGGATATAGCAAAAACTTATCGGGTGCGCGCAAGATGGATTGGCATAACCGGGCGCGACGCGGGACGGACGATCCGACTTACCCGAACGGAAGGACCGCCATGAACGTCGTCGTGCAGCATATCGAACGGGCCGATGCGGCGGTCATCGACGGCCTTGCCGCGGCTGGGGTCGCGACGGTGCATGAGGCGCAGGGGCGGATCGGGCTGCTGGGGCACCAGCTGCGCCCGATCTATTCCGGTGCGCGGATCGCGGGCAGCGCGGTGACGATCTCCGCCGCGCCCGGCGATAACTGGATGGTGCATGTTGCGATCGAACAGTTGCAGGCGGGCGACATCCTCGTGCTGGCGCCGACATCGCCCTGTGTCGATGGCTATTTCGGCGACCTGCTGGCGACCAGCGCGATGGCGCGTGGTTGTCGCGGGCTGGTGATTGACGCCGGGGTGCGCGATGTGCGCGACCTGACGCAGATGGGCTTTCCGGTATGGTCGAAGGCGGTGTTCGCGCAAGGAACGGTCAAGAACACGCTCGGATCGGTGAACGTGCCGGTCGTCTGCGCCGGGGCGGGTGTGGAGGCGGGCGACGTGATCGTGGCGGACGACGACGGCGTATGCGTGGTGAAGCGTGCAGATGCGGCGGCGGTGCTGGTTAAGGCGCGCGCGCGCGAGGCGGCCGAGGAGGGCAAGCGGGTGCGGCTGGCGGCCGGGGAACTGGGCCTCGACATCTACGACATGCGCCCGCGCCTTGAAGCGATGGGGCTGAAATATGTCTGACGGCGTGCGGTGCATGTGGATGCGGGGTGGATCGTCGAAGGGCGGCTATTTCCTGAAGGACGACCTGCCCGCCGACCCCGCCGTACGCGACGCGTTCCTGTTGCGCGCCATGGGATCGCCCGATCCGCGGCAGATCGACGGCATGGGCGGCGCGGACCCGCTGACCAGCAAGGTGGCGGTCGTGAGCCGCTCGACGCGCGACGGCGTGGACGTCGATTATCTGTTCCTGCAGGTGTTCGTCGACCAGGCGATCGTGACCGATGCGCAGAATTGCGGCAACATCCTGGCGGGCGTGGGCCCGTTCGCGATCGAGCGCGGGCTGGTCGCGGCGCAGGCTGGTGAGACGCGGGTCGCGATCTTCATGGAGAATACGGGGCAGGTCGCGGTCGCCACGGTGCAGACGCCGGGCGGCCGCGTGATCTATGCCGGTGATGCGGCGATCAGTGGTGTGCCCGGCACCGCCGCGCCGGTGCCGCTGGCGTTCCGCGATACGGCTGGGGCGTCGTGCGGGGCGCTGCTGCCGACTGGGAACGGGGTCGATAGCATCGACGGTATCGCGGTCACGATGATCGACAACGGCATGCCCTGCGTCGTGATCGCGGCGAGCGATGTCGGCATCACCGGCTATGAGGATCGCGAAACCCTCGACGCGAACGACGCGATGAAGGCGAAGGTGGAGGCGATCCGGCTGCAGGCGGGACCGCTGATGAACCTGGGCGACGTGACCGCGAAGTCGGTGCCCAAGATGATGCTGGTCGCCGCCCCCAGGGACGGCGGGGCGATCGCGGTGCGGTCGCTGATCCCGCACCGGGTCCATGCGTCGATCGGCGTGCTGGGGGCGGTGAGTGTTGCGACGGCGTGCCTGATCGAAGGATCGCCTGCCGCCTCCGTCGCGCGGGTGCCGGCGGGACGGCAACTGACGCTGGGCGTCGAGCATCCGACCGGCGTTACCGAATGCGTCGTCACGCTGGACGATGCGGGACAGCCGGTCGAGGCGGGGATGCTGCGCACCGCGCGCAAATTGATGGACGGGGAGATTTTTGCGTGAAGGACGAACAGGGACGCATCCGCAGCTGGACGCTGGAGCCGTCGACCCCGCGCTTCACCCCGCCGCCGGGGGCGGTCGATGCGCATTGCCACGTCTTCGGCCCGCAGGCGGAATTTCCGTTCAGCGCCAAGGCGAAGTACCTGCCGCAGGATGCCGGCCCGGATGCGCTGTTCGCGTTGCGCAAGGCGCTGGGCTTCAGCCGCAACGTCATCGTGCAGGCAAGCTGCCACGGCACCGACAATCGCGCGACCTTGCACGCCATCGCGGTGTCGGACGGGACCTGTCGCGGGGTGGCGGTGGTCGATCCCGCGATTACCGATGCGGAGCTGGATGCGCTGCACGCGGGCGGCATTCGCGGGGTGCGCTTCAATTTCCTCAAGCGACTGGTCGACGATGCGCCAAAGGACAAGTTCCTTGACGTCGCGCAGCGCATCGCGCGGCTCGGCTGGCATGTCGTCGTCTATTTCGAGGCGGATCTGCTGGAGGAAATGCGCCCCTTTCTGGCGGCGATCCCGGTGCCGGTGGTGATCGACCATATGGGACGGCCCGACGTCACCCAGGGGCCGGACGGCGCGGACCTGGCCGCATTCCGGTCGCTGCTCGACAGCCGCGATGACATCTGGACCAAGGTGACGTGCCCCGACCGGCTGGACCCGGCGGGGCCGCCCTATGCCGATTTCGTGGCGGCGGTGCGGCCGCTGGTCGAGGCTTATCCGGACCGCGTGCTGTGGGGGACGGACTGGCCGCATCCGAATATGGAGAGCGTGCTGCCCGACGACGGTGCGCTGGTCGATGTGATCCCGGCGATCGCGCCGACGACCGAATTGCAGCGGAAGCTGTTGGTCGACAACCCGATGCGGCTATACTGGCCGGAGGAAGGATAAACTTCGAACCCCATCGTCATTCCCGCGGAGGCAGGAGTGACGATGGAGGGGGCGTTACGCCTTCTGACAGGTGAAGGCCGTCGCTTTTTCCGTATCGGTCGCCCCCGCCACCGGCCGGGCGACCAGCGGGTAGGGGCAGAGCGGGCGGGTGCGGCCGGGCCATGGCGTCATCGGGCCGGCGCTGGCCTCGATCCGGTCGGGGGCCTGCCCCTGTTCGACCCAGCGGACCAGCGCGCCCAGCCCGTCGAACTGGTCGGTGGCCGGCCCGCCCTGGCAATGCGCCATGCCGGGCACCGGGAAGACGCGGACGAACGACGCGGCCTGCCCGCCGTTCCTGCCGTCGACATCGTTCCACCATGCGATGGTGTCGTTGATCGAGAACACCGGGTCGGACGCGCCGTGCGGAACGATCATCCGCCCGCCATGCCTGCGGAAAGCGGACAGGTCGCTCGACCGCGCGGCGATGTCCGCCCATGCCGATCGCGGAAAGCCCGGCGCGGTGGCATGGATCCTGGCGGGATCGCGATCGAAGTCATAGGCCATGGCATAGTCCATCCCCGCCTGTGGTCCGGGACCCAGCGCGCGCGGCGGCGTGGAGAAGATCGTGGCGAGCGCCGGCGCCCCCATGCCCGCGTTGATCGCGGGGACGGCCGGCGTCTCCAGCCCCATCTTCCAGATGCGCCAGCCATTGTCGGCCATGCCGGCATCCCACGGGAAGCTGGCGTAGAGCGCCTGTCCCCGGCTGTCGCGCGGGCCGCCGAACCCGCGCACCATCGCATCGATCTGTGCCGGGGCAAGGCAGCTCTGGTTCTTCTGTCCGCTGCACTGGCGCGCACGCAGTTCGCGGACGACCTCCGGGGTGCTGCATTGTGCGAACGCACCGACCAGCCCGTCGGCAAGGCCGTCCTTCGCATCGCACGCCGCCAGCACCGCCTGCCGCGCGAGCAGCAGGTCGGCGTTGGAGAACGCCTGTGCCAGCCGCGCAATGGGTACGCTCTGTTCACCGGCCACGCGGACGACGGCCGCATAGCTTTGTGTGTCCCATGCCTCGGCGATCGCCGCCTTGGGCAGGGCGAAGCCCGGCGCGGCGGCGAGGATGCCGTCGAACGCGTCGGGATAGCGCTGGGCAAAGGCCATGCCTTCCTGCCCACCCTTCGAACAGCCCGCGAAATAGCTGTGTGCCGGATCGCCGCCATAGCGCCGCCGAAGGATCGCGCGAGCGGCGTCGTAGCTGGCCTTCAGCGCGGCATGGCCATAGTCGGCGCGCGCCTGTGCATCGAAGCCGAACGCCACCGTCCCGCCGCGTGCCGGATCGGCGTTTGTCTCGTTCGAATGGCCCGAATCCTGGCTGATGACGGCAAAGCCCTGTGCCAATGCGGTCTGTCCGGCGTTCAGCGGGCCGATCGCCGAACCGATATCGCCATTGGTGCCGCCACCGCCCTGGAACAGGAACCGCCGGTTCCACTGGTCGGGCAGGCGCATCCGGAAATGGATGGCGTATTTCTGGCCGTCCTGCCCGGTGCGTTCGCGTAAGGTGCCGGTGACCTCGCAATGCGCGGGCAGGGGGGCGGTCTTGGCCCCCATCCCCATGTCGACGACCATCCCGGCGGCGCGGTCGTCGGCGGTCAGGATGCGCATGGTCGGATCGCTCCAACCGCCCGCCATCAGCGCGGCACAGCCCTGCGGCGCGGATGCCTGCGTCGTGGCCACCGGCGTCACCGGGGTCGCGCATCCTGCCAGTGCCGATCCGGCCAGCATCGCGGCGATCGTGATCGATCGTTGCATCATGTCGCGCTCCATCGTCATGCCAGTTGATAGACGGTGATCCGCACCGCCGCGCCGTCCGCCGGATCGGCTGGGCCGACCGTGCCGAGGAAATTGCCCTGGTTCAGCCATTGATGCTTGCCCAACGGCACTTCGAACACCGGGGTCGTGCGGACCTTTCCGTCGAACACGACGCCCTTATTAGTGATGTGGATCAGCGTGCCGTCGCGCTCGCGCATCAGATAGGCGGCTTCGAGCAGGGTCGATCCGTCGGCGCGGACCAGTTGCCAGTCCATCCCTTCGGGCAGGATCGTGCCGGAGAGGCGCGGTCCGGCGAAGCGGCCGCCGGTGATCGGAATGCGGATACGCTTGCCAAGCGGCGTCGCGCCGACCTCCTCCGCCTTGCCCAGCGTCACGATCGCTTCATAAGCGAAGGTCAGGCCGATGCTGGTCAGCCGTTCGGGTGGAGTGGCCGCCAGCGCCGGCAACGCGGCCGATCCCGCCAGGGCGGCCGACGCCCCGAGGATCGAGCGCCGGGTCAAACCGTCGGTCTTCACGTCCGGCATTCTCGATCCTCTCGTTATTTGCTATTATGCATAGCTAAAATCGATGGGGCGTCAACCGGCGCTTGGCGTCGCCTTCGCAGATTCCCGTTGCAGCCAATGGTCGAAGGCCTCGACCCAGTGGCCGGCGGGCAGAGTGGACGATCCGACGCCGAAGCCATGGCCGCCTTCGGCCAGGAAATGCGCCTCGACCGGGCGACCGGCGCGGCGCAGCGCGGCCATCATCGCCAGGCTGTTGTCTGGGACGACCGCGCCATCGTCCATCGCGTGCAGCAGGAAGGTCGGCGGCGTGGTCGCCGTCACATGATCGACGGGCGATCGCCGCGCGACCGCCGTCGCATCGGGCTTCGGCCCCAGCAGCCGTTCGGCGGACAGGGCATGGGTAAAGGGTGCGCTGGCGGCGATCACCGGATAGATCAGTGCAGCGGCATCGGGCCGGGCGTCGATCCGGTCGGTGGCGTCGCGCGGGGCATAGACGCCTTGCGCGAAATCGGTTTCCAGCGTGGCGGCCAGATGCCCGCCCGCCGAAAAGCCCAGCACCGCGACCCGGTGCGGGTCCAGCCCGTCCTTCGTGGCGGCGGCGCGGACCATGCGCAGGCCGCGCTGCGCATCCTGCAAGGGCACGTCCGACCGGTTGGCCCAGCCTTCGCCCGGCAGGCGATAGACGAGGACATAGACGGTATAGCCCAGCGCGTTCAGCCGCTCCGCGATCTCAACGCCTTCGTTGCCGATCGACAGGAAGTCATAGGCCCCGCCGGGGATGACCATTACCGATGCGCCATTGGCACGTGCCGGGCGGAACAGGCGCAGGCCGGGCCGGTCGATATTGCGCAGGAAGGTCGCCGGGCTGTCGGCGGGCACGGCGACCCGGCGGAAACCGCCGCCGGGCGGGGTGCCGGTCCATAGCGGCACGAACGGTGCGGCGGTCCATGCCGCCGGCGGGGCGGGGCGTTCAGCCACGACGCCCTGCGCGGCAACGGCGCCGGGCAGCAGGGCGAGCGACAACAGCAACGCGGCGCGAAGGGGCAGGGAACGGGCGGCCATGGGCAATATCCTGTCGATGAGTCATGTCGGCGTGCCGTCGGACCCGAAGGCACGGCGCAGCGCGGCGATCTTGGCGGCGGTAAAGCGCTTGGCAAGCCCGGTATCGGGGGCGACCGCATCGAACCCGTGGAACGCCCCCGGCGTCACGACCAGTTCGGTCGGCACCCCCGCCGCGATCAGCCGCCGGGCATAATCGATGTCCTCCTCGACGAACAGGTCGACCGAACCGACGCCGATGAAGGTCGGCGGCAGGCCCGACAGGTCGCGCACCCGTGCCGGAACGCCGGCGACGGGCACCGCCGCGCCGCCGGGTGCCTGCCCCAGAAAGGATTTCCAGCCGAAGACGTTGGCGGGCGCGTCCCATCCGACCTTGCCGATGAACGGGGGTATCGCGCGGCTGCTGCCGGTACGGTCGTCCAGCATCGGATAGATCAGCACCTGCGCGCACAGTGGCACGCTGCGCCGGTCGCGCGCCATCAGCGCCAGCAGCGCGGCATGGCCGCCGCCGGCACTTTCGCCCAACAGCGCGATCCGGCCCGGATCGACGCCGAGCGTTGCGGCATTGGCATGCAGCCACAGCAGCGCGGCGTGATTGTCGGCGACCGACCCGGCATAGGTGGTTTCGGGGGCCAGCCGATATTCGACGGTGACGATCGCGCAGTCGAGCTGTCGGGCGATGTCCTGGCACTGCAGGACCGACCCCTTGGCTGAACCGACGATATAGCCGCCGCCATGGGTGTGCAGGATCGCCGGGCGACGCGTGCCGGGCTTCGCATTGATGACATAGATCGTTACCGGCGGCTGTCCGGCGGCGCCGGGGATGCGGCGTTCGACATAGGGGATGTCGGTCGCGGGCGGCGGCTGCGGGCCGGCGCGCATCGTTCGATAAGCCTGCGTGATCGGCGGCATCGCGGCCACCATCGCCTGGATCTGTCGCGCGGCGGCACGTAGTTCGGGGGCAACCGCCGCGATCGGGTCGAGCGGTGTCGCCGCCAGCGACCGGACTGGCAACATCGCCGCGATTCCCGTCAGCGCCGCACCGCGCAGCAGATCCCGTCGTTCCAGTGTCATCCCGCTCTCCCAATTGCGGCGCGTCCGATTCCTGTCGATCGGTTTGCGTCTTCGTTATGATCGATAACGTTATTTTCGTACGTGGCAACTTCCGTTTGCAAACGATTTAACATATTGCTATGAAGCATTGCAGTTGGAGGATGCCAACGGAGGAGAGGAACCATGCGGCGCATCCGCATGGTCGACCGGTCGCGCCGTGCGCGGCGGTTGCCGTCGCTTCGTTCGTGTCCGGCAAAACGACCGACACCGGGGAGATGATGATGCGTAGATGGACGTTGCTGCTGGCCGGAACCGCGCTGTTGCCTGCGACCGCTTGGGCACAGGATGCCGCGCCGCCCGCCGAACCCGCCACCGCGACCGCCGCGAGCGACGACAGCGCGGTCGGCGACATCATCGTGACGGGGCAGAAGACGTCCGAACGCCTGTCGCGCGCACCGATCGCGATCAGCGTCGTGTCGCAGGATACGCTGACCCGGCAGGGCGTCGATTCCGCCACGGCGCTGGCGACCACGGTGCCGAACCTGCAACTGAGCGCCAACGGTTTCGCGGTGCGCGGCATCGGCAGCAACAACAGCTTCAGCGGCTATTCGACCGTCGCGACGCAGATCGACGGCATCTACGAACCATCAGCACAGGCGTTGTCGTTCGGCCTCTATGACCTGGGCGCGGTAGAAGTGCTGCGTGGGCCGCAGGGCACCGTCTATGGCCGCAACGCCACCGCCGGCGTCGTCAACATCAACACCGCCGATCCGCGCAAGACGCGCGGGGTCACCGCCGACCTGCAACTCGGCCGCTTCAACGAGGTCCGCGCGCGGGCTGCGGTCGACCTGCCGGTCAGCGATGCGTTCCGCCTGCGCTTCGCCGCCTATCGCCAGGTCGATGACGGGGTGGACGACCATTACGCCGCGCGTCATGGATACGGCAAGACCGACCAGTCGGGGCTGCGCGTCACCTCCTTGCTCGATGTCGGGCCGGTCACGTGGCGGCTGTCGCTGAACTATGGTCGCAACGAAGGGACGATCCCGGCCAGCTACCTGACCAGCATCAACACCTATCCGCAGGGCAACCTTGCCGCCGGCACCTTCGGGCCGCGGCAGGTGATCGAAACCGATGCGCTGAACGTCGGACAGGCGGCGGTGACCGACAATCGCATGGACCTCGAATATTATTCGGCGCGCTCGCGGCTGGCGTGGCAGGTCGCCGATGGTCTGTCGCTCACCTATCTGGCGGGCTACACGCTGCTCAAGAATGACGGCATCGATGCCGCGACCGGCGTGTTCACGCAGGAATCGATCGACCGCCGGACGGAGAGCTGGTCGCACGAGGTCGACGTGAACTACGATCGCGGCATCCTGAACCTCGTGGTCGGCGGGTTCCTGTATCAGGATCGCCAGCCTTCGGGCACGCGGCTGCTCCATGCGGGCGACACCGCGCCCGCGCCGTTCAACACCGTCTATAACCTGATCGGCGCGAAGGTGCGCGGGACCGGCACCGGCATCTCGACCATCAGCGGCGTCGATGTCGTCACCAGCTATCGCGGGCAGGGCACCAAGTCGCAGGCGGTGTTCGGGCAGGGGACGCTGGAGATTCTGCCGGGCCTCAAGCTGATCGGCGGCATCCGGTCGACTTGGGAACAGGTGAATGCGCGCAACATCGAGCTGGTCTGCCCCGGCGACACGATCAACCGGCAGAATATTACCGCCACGACCTGTCCCGGTATCCCGTTCGTCTTTGCGCTGTCGAACGATACCAACCGGCCCGAAGCGAAGTTCGACAATATCAGCTGGAAGGTCGGCGCGAATTACGAGGTCAGCCCGACCACCCTCGTCTATGCGACGGTCAGCACCGGCTTCCGCGGCGGCGGGCTGGAGGCCAGCGGCAACGCCCCGCAGTTCCGGCAATATCGCCCGGAAACCGTGACCAATTACGAAGCGGGCGTGCGCACGACGTTGCTGGACGGCAAGCTGTACCTCAGCGCCACCGGCTTCAACATGGAATATAAGGACCTGCAGGTGTCCAGCATCGTGCTGAACCCGCTCACCAACCAGGTATCGGCCGTCACCACCAACGCCGCCACCGCCCGGCTGCGCGGGATCGAGCTGGAGGCGAGCCTGCGTCCAACGCCCGCCGACCGGATCAGCGGCTACGTGTCCTACCTCGACGCGCGGATCAAATCCTTCCCGACCGCATCGGACAACCTCAATTCGGCGAGCGGCAACTATAATGCCTTTGCACCCGCCTTCGGTTTCCGCCCGCTGCCGTCCAACCTCAGCATCGATGCGTCGGGCAACCGGCTGGCCAATGCGCCGGAGTGGAGCGGGCGGTTCAGCTATGCCCACACCTTCGACCTGTCGAGCGGCGGGCGGGTGATCCCCAGCGTCGATTTCTATGCCCAGTCGCACACCTATAGCGACGTGCAGAATTATGCGCAGAGCCGGCGCGACGCCTATACCAAGACCGACCTGAACCTGCGGTTCGAGGACGCCGACGACCGTTATTCGATCACCGCGTTCGTCAACAATGTCGAGGACAGCCGCGTGCCCAACACGCTGGTGACGGTGTGGAGTTCGACCACCGCGAACTATGATCCGCCGCGCACCTATGGCGTGCGGCTGGGCATGAATTTGCGCTGATCTGTGGGCCGGGGCGGCGGGGAGCCGCTTCGGTCATGCGCTGTAATCGGACCAGAATACGGAATCGCGCGCCTGGGTCGGGTCGCGCCCGATGAAGCATTCGGCGACCAGCTTGCGCAGCCACGACACCGCCGGGTCGGTATGCGCGCGCCGGTGCCAGAACTGGCGCAGCTCGACGCCCGGCACGGTGAAGGGCAGCGGCAACAGCTTCAGCCCCAGCAACCGGGCATAGATGCGCCCGACCGCCTGCGGCACCACGGTCATCATGTCCGACCCCGCGACCAGCAGCGGCACGCTCATGAAATGCGGCGAATGCAGCGCAATGCGGCGGTCGAGGCCCAGTTCGCGCACCTGCCGTTCGAACCGTTCCTGGCTGCGCCCTTCCTGCGACACGACGATATGGTCGAGGGCGAGGAACTGGTCGAGGGTGAGCGTGTCGCCTACGCCCGGATGATCCCCGCGTACCAGGCAGACGAAATGCTGCACGAACAGCGTCTGTTCGAACAGGCTGGCCGAATTGGCGTCGGTCAGGTGGCCGATGGCAAGGTCGATCGTGCCGCGCGCCATGCCGTCGATCAGCTGGGCGGGATCGGCGGCGACCGACTGCACCGTGACGCCCGGCGCCCGTTCGCGCAGCCGCGCCATCAGGTCGGGCAGGAAAACAAGGTCGCCAAGGTCTGAAAGGCTGATCGCGAAGCTGCGATCGGACCGCAGCGGATCGAACCGCCCGGCGGGCAGGATTTCCGACTGGATCGTTGCCAGCGTGCGCAGCACCGGTTCGCGTAGCGCCTCCGCCAGCGCGGTCGGCACCATCGCGCCGCCCTGTCGCACGAACAGGTCGTCGCCGAAATGCTCCCGCAGCCGGCGCAGCGCGATGCTGACCCCCGGTTGGGTCAGGCCAAGCGCGCGGGCGGCACCCGAAACACTGGCGTGCGAGAACAGCGCATCCAGTACGCGCAGCAGGTTGAGGTCGAGCGGCGACATATGTCGTGCTTATACTGGCTATAACGATAATGCGCGATGCTTATGATGTGGACGAGTGGTAGCGTTGCCCGATCGCGTACCGGAACCAGGAACCGGACCGAACAGGAGCAGGATATGACCACCGACACCTTCGTCGCGCGCGCCAAGCCGCGTACCACCGATGTCCCACGCGCGACGTGGCCGGTCAACGCCTGGTATGTCGCCGCGACCGCTGCCGAAGTGACGGCGAAGCCGCTCGCGCGCCAGATCACCGGGCGGCGCATGGTGTTCTTCCGACCGACAAGCGGCACCGTGGTCGCGCTGGAGGATTTCTGCCCGCATCGCGGCGCGCCGCTGTCCTTGGGCTTCGTGCGCGACGACACGATCGTGTGCGGCTATCACGGGCTGGCGCTGAACTGCAAAGGGCGGCCCGACAATATGCCGGGGCAGCAGGTCGGTAAGTTCCCCTCGGCGCAGAATTTTCCGGTGATCGAACGCTATGGCTTTATCTGGGTGTGGCCGGGCGATCCGGCGCAGGCGTCGGCGGATAAGCTGCATCCGCTCCCTTGGGCGGAAAGCCCCGACTGGGCCTATGGCGGGGGGCTGTTCCATATCGCGTGCGATTATCGGCTGATGATCGACAATCTGATGGACCTGACCCACGAAACCTATGTCCATGCCAGCAGCATCGGGCAGAAGGAGATCGACGAGGCCCCGGTCAGGACCGAGGCGACGCCCGAGGAAGTGGTGACGAGCCGCACGATGGACGGCGTGACGGCACCGCCCTTCTGGCAGATGGCGATGCGCGGCGCGGGCCTGCCCGAGGATGCCGTCGTCGACCGGTGGCAGAAATGCCGGTTCACCCTGCCCAGCCATGTGATGATCGAGGTCGGCGTCGCGCTGCAGGGGGAGGGCGGTTATGACGCGCCTGCGGACAAGAAGGCGGCGAGCATCGTCGTCGACTTCATCACGCCGGAGACCGAGACGTCGCACTGGTATTTCTGGGGCATGGCGCGGCAGTTCGCGGTCGACGATGCGGCGTTGACCGAGACGATCCGCACGGGGCAGGGCAAGATTTTCTCCGAGGATCTCGACATGCTCGAACAGCAGCAGCGCAACCTGAGCCAATTTCCCGAGCGCAAGTTGCTGAAGCTGAACATCGATGCCGGCGGCGTGCGGTCGCGGTTGATGATCGACCGGGCGATCGCGCGCGAACGGGTCGAGCCCGAATGAGCGAGCGCCGGTTCGATGTGCTGATCGTCGGTGGCGGCCATGGCGGCGCGCAGGCGGCGATTGCGCTCCGGCAGAAAGGGTTTGCGGGAAGCATCGCGATCGTCGGCGACGAACGCGACCCGCCCTATGAACGCCCGCCCTTGTCCAAGGAATATCTTGCCCGCGACAAACCGTTCGGCCGCATCCTCCTCCGTCCTGTGGCCTTCTGGGAGGAGCGGTCGCTCGAGTTGCTGCTCGGCCGGCGGGTCGTGGCGGTCGATGCCAATGCGCACCGGGTCGAAACCGATCACGGTGAGGCGTTCGGCTATGGTCATCTGATCTGGGCCACCGGCGGCAGCCCGCGCCGGTTGACGTGCAGCGGCCACGACCTGCCCGGCATCCATGGTGTCCGGACACGCGCCGATGTCGATGCGATCATGGCCGAGCTGGACGGGGTGACGCGGGTCTGCATCATCGGCGGCGGCTATATCGGGCTGGAGGCGGCTGCCGTGCTGACGAAGCTCGGCAAGCAGGTGACGCTGCTCGAGGCGCAGGACCGCGTGCTGGCGCGCGTCGCGGGGGCGCCGCTGTCGGCCTTTTACGAAGCCGAACATCGTGCGGCGGGCGTCGACCTGCGGACCGGGGTGACGGTCGATTGCGTCGAGCGTGGCGAGGGGACCAAGCTGTCGGTGCGGACCGCCGATGGCGGCGCCTTCGCGTGCGAGATGGTGATCGTCGGCATCGGCATCGTGCCGGCGGTCGATCCGCTGCTGGCGGCCGGGGCGGCCGGCGGCAATGGCGTGGAGGTCGATGCGTGGTGCCGCACCACGTTGCCCGATGTCTTTGCGATCGGCGATTGCGCGGCGCAGGCGAACCGCTTTGCGCAAGGCGCGCGCATCCGGGTCGAGAGCGTGCAGAATGCCAACGACCAGGCCGCGACCGTCGCGACGCTGATCGCGACCGGCGATGTGGCTCCCCACGCCGCGCTGCCATGGTTCTGGTCGAACCAGTACGACTTGCGCCTGCAGACGGTCGGGCTGTCGATCGGGCATGACGATGCGGTGGTCCGGGGGGACATGGCCGCGCGTGCCTTTTCGATCGTCTATCTGCGCGGGGGGCAGGTGATTGCGCTCGACTGCGTGAACGTCACGCGGGACTATGTGCAGGGGCGCAAGCTGGTGGAGCAGGGTGCATCGCCGCCGCGCGACCGGCTGGCCGATGCGAACATGCCGCTCAAGGAGTTGCTCTGATGCCCATGCTGACCGTGACGACCCGCGACGGATCGGTACGCGCCCTTGACGGACAGGTCGGGCTGTCGGTGATGGAGGCCATTCGCGACGGCGGGATCGACGAACTGGCGGCGGTCTGCGGCGGATGCTGTTCGTGCGCGACCTGTCATGTCTATGTCGATGCGGCCGATCTGGCGCGGCTGCCGCCGATGTCGGCGGACGAGGACGATCTGCTCGATGTGTCGGAGCATCGCACCGAACGGTCGCGCCTGTCGTGTCAGATCGCGATGTTCGACGGATTGCGGGTGGAGATCGCGCCGGAGGACTGACGCGCTAGTCCGTCGTCACCGCCCGCTGTTCGATCCGCTCCAGCAGGTCGAGCAACAACGCCTTTTCCGCGTCGGTGAAGCCTGTCAGCAACCGTTCCTCATGCGCCTCGATCCGGGCAACGCACTCGGTCAGCATCCGATTGCCCTCCACTGACATGTCGAGCGTGAAGGCACGGCGGTCGGTCGGGTCGGTTTCGCGAACGATCAGCCCGGCCTCGATCAGTTCGTTGATCAGCGGCACCATGTTGGCGCGCTTGATCCCCAGCAGGCGACCGACCGTGCCCTGGTTGATGCCGGGATTGTCGGCGACCACCGCCAGAATGCCCATCGGGATCTGGCGGATGCCGGTCCCTTCGAGCGTCACGGCGAAGTCGCTGGCAAAGACGGCGGAGGCGCGACGCAGGCGATAGCCGACCAGCCGGCCGAGCGTCCGGGTATGGGGTTGGGGTTCGGTCATTCCGACGGCAAGCCATGTTCCGCGAACCGCGTCAAATCCAAATCGCTTGCAGGCCGCGCGATCGGGCGCTCCCGAAGCATCAGCGCAGGGGTGCGCGCAGGGCCAGGATGGCGGGAACCACCGCCAGCGCCACGACCGCGATCATGGCGCCCGGCACCATGACCCAGCCGGTCCATTCCAGCAGCCAGTGCGACACCAGCGGCGTCAGCCCGCCGAAGATCGCGGTGGCTGCCGTCGCGCCCAGCGCGAGGCCGCTCAGCCGCCCCTCGCCCGGCAGTTGTTCGGCGGTGGCGACCGCGCCGACTGCGCTCATCGCGCCGCCCAGTGCCGCCAGCACCAGCGCGCCGATCAGCGCAGCCGATCCGGCACCCGCCATCCATGCGAACATCGTCATCGGCAGGATCGCGGCGGCGATGCAGATCGCGATCAGCACCGGCTTGCGCCCTACATGGTCGGACCACAACCCGACCAGCGGTGTCACCGCGATCACCATGACGGCGGCGGCCGTCGCCAGCCACAGCGCCGCCCCTTCGCCCATCGCGCCGGTACTGGTCAGGAACGACGGCACATAGACGATGCCGACATAATAGGTGATCGACCCCAATGCCGAGATGGCGAAACCGCGCGCGATCGCCGCACGATGATGGGTGAGGGCATGGGCGATCGGGTTGGTCGGGACCGACCCGTCGCGTTGCTGCCGTTCGAACTCGGGCGATTCCTGCAACGTCGATCGCGCGATGCCGATGGTCGCGGCCAGCGCCGCGCCGATGAAGAACGGGATACGCCAGCCCCATGCCGCCAGCTGCGCCGTGGACAGGAGCGATACGACCGCCGCTGAAATGCCGACCGCGAGCAACCCGCCGACCTCGCTCGCCGCCGAAGCCGACGACGTGACCAGCCCACGTCGGTCGGGCCGCGCCCCTTCGTAGAGATAGGCGACGACCCCGGTATATTCGCCCCCGACCGAGAACGCCATGACACAGCGCAGGGCGAGCAACAGCCACCCCGCCGCCGGTCCGATCGCGGCACGCGTCGGCAGCAGCGCGATGCCGAGCATGGCGATGGTCATCAGCGCCATCGACAGCAACATCATCCGCCGCCGCCCGAACCGGTCGCCGACCTGCCCGAACGCCAGGGCGCCGATCGGCCGCATCAGGTACGACACGGCGAACCCGCCCAGCGTCACCGCCAGCGACGTCGTGCCCCCGCCATAGAAGACTCGCGACAATATCGTCGCCAGATAGAGATACAGGGTGAAGTCGTACCATTCGACCACCGTCGAAAAGGCGGCGATGGTCATCGACCGGCGCGAAAGCCCGTGCTGCGTGCCGCCATCGTTCATCGCCATTCCCTTCGGTGGGGGTGGTGGCGGGTTATCGGACGGGCGGCAAGCGGATTTCGGAAGCCGCCATCGTCCCAGACATAGTTGTCATCTGGGGCTTGGGCTTGATCGACAGTCAGCATTTCCCCTCCCTTCCAGGAAGGAGCGTGATTCAGGCAGATGCGTCGAGGAAGGCAATCAGCCCTGAATGTCGATTGGTTCTAGTCTCTAGCGAAGCCGACCCCTTGCGCTACCCCGGCGAAGGCTGGGGTCCAGTTGGGGAAGTGGCCCAGGATACGGAAAAGCTATCCCACTGGACCTCGGCCTTCGCCGGGGTAGCGCAAGGGAGCTTTCGCAGAGGTCACGACTGGATCCGGGTCGACGAATAGCTTGCTATAGCGCGTGAAACCGGAAATCGCGGAACCGGGCCGTACCCGCGCCCGCCGAATACAGTCCCGGCCGCAGCATCAGGAAGCCGCCGCGCACATTATGGTGGTAGCCCGACACTTCCATCCCCCGGTCGAACCGCTGCCATGTCGCGCCGCCATCGCCGCTGGTATGGAAGGACACGATGTGGCGGTCGTTGGTGACCCGCATCCGCATCCTCGCTCCAAACGGATTGGCCGGGCGCCCGCGTTCGATGCCATATTGGTGGGTGACGAAGCGGTCCCGATCGAACCCCAGCCCGCAATAGAGCCTGTCGTCGTAGAACAGGATCAGCCCGGCGGTCCCGCCCGGCGCGATCTCGACATCACATTCGAAGCGATAGCGCGTATCACCGGCGATCAGCAGCAGTGGCGATCCGTCGGAGGGTGCCGTGCCCTTCGCATCCAGCAACAGCGCGCCGTCCTCCACACGTGCCCGTGTGCGGTCCTGCGGCGTGGGCCGAAAGAAATTCCACTGCGTGCCGAGCGCCAGCATCCTGAAGTCATCGGTCAGCGGCTGGCCATGGCGCACCACCTGTCCGCCGCGCGGCTTTGGCAGCGGGCGGGACAGGTCGCCGCCGGTCATGCGGAACCAGCCATCGGCGCTCCATTCGACCGGATCGAGCAACGTCTGTCGGCCGAGCGTCCAATAGCCATTCTCATAGCCGTGATAGACCGACCACCAGCTGCCGTCCGGTCCCTCGACCAGGGTCGCGTGCCCCCGCGACCACCATCTTTCCTGCGGGGAGGTCGTCCGGACGATCGGGTTGCCCGGATGATGCTCCCACGGCCCGTGGATCGACCGCGAGCGCGCAGCGATGACCATATGGCCGGTGGGCGGACCCGCCGTCCCGCCGACCGCGGTGACGAGGTAGAACCAGTCGCCGCGCCGCGTGACCTTCGGCCCCTCCGGGCTGAACCCCTCGACGTCCCACGTATCGGGATAGCGCCATGGGTCATAGACATGCTCGACCGTCCCCACCGTCGACAGCCCGTCGTCGGACAGTCGGATGCGGTCGCCGCCCGACAGGAACAGCCAGCGCGACCCGTCCTCGCCGACAGCATGGCCCGGATCGATATGGTCGGGCAGCTTCAGGTCGATCGGTTCGGACCATGGCCCGTCGATATGATCGGCCCAGATCACCCAGCTGGTCGTCGGGTTCTTGGTCGGAATGTAGAGGTAGTAGCGCCCCTTGTGCTTCGTCAGCTCGGGCGCCCAGACCGACCCGATATTGGCCTTGAGCGCGGCGGTGCGCGGAGTCCAGTTTACCAGGTCGCGCGAATGCCAGAGGACCAGCCCCGGATAGGAATCGAAGGTGGAGAAGGTCATGTAATAATCGCGACCATCCTTCAGGATCGTCGGATCGGGATGGTCGCCCGCCATCAGCGGGTTGAGGAACCGCCCGTCGCCCTGATCGGCGATCCGCTGGTTATCGTACCCGCGGCGGGGCGACGGGGCGGGGGTCGACCATCCCATGGCGGGCAGCGCGGAGAGCGCGCCGCCCAGCGTCGCGCCCGCCATCACCCCGCGCCGCGACAGGTCCCTCACATCTTGACCCGCGCGCCGACCAGCAGCGTGCGCCCGAAATGGTTGTTCTCGTAATTGCGGCGCGCATCGACGTCGGTGATCCGGCGGCGATAGGCATCGGTCAGGTTCGTGCCCTCCAGCGACAATTCGAGGAAGTCGGTCAGCTTGTAGCGGATCGACGCATCGACGTTGGCGATCGAATCATAGCCTTCGAAGATGTTGCCGGTGCCCGACCCGCCATCGACATAGGGCCCGCGATAGGCGACCGAGGTACGCGCGCTGAACTTCGCATCCTCGTAATACAGCGTCGCGTTGAACTGCCGCTTCGACACATTGTACAGCGTTTCGGTGCGCGTCACGGTCGGCAGCGTGCCGCCCGGCGTCGTCGCCGGACCCTGCTGCGTATAATCGGCGCTCGAGCGGACGAAGGTCGCGTTCACGATCCCGCCGAAATTGCGCAGCACGCCCGGCAGGAAGCGGAACGGCGCCTGCAATGCGATTTCGATCCCGTCGAGCTTCGCGCCCTCGCCATTGCCGGTGGTCGAGATCGTCCAGATGTCCTGCGACTGCAGCGCGGGGTTCAGCGCGGCGGGCGAGGAGGATACCAGCACGGCGGGCGACAGGCCGGTTTCGGTGAAGGTACCGCTGCGCGAAATCGCGACCGGAAAGCTCGCCACGTCCTTGCGGAACAACGCGACCGAGAAGGCCGATTGCGGTGCGAAATACCATTCGGCGGCGAGATCGAAATTGGTCGCGCGGAACGGTTCGAGGAACGGATTGCCGCTGGTGACGCGGAAGTTGAAGCCGTCCGCCGACCCGCCCGGCGTCAGGTTGCCGAGCGAGGGGCGGGTGATGACCTTGGCGATCGCGCCGCGCACGATGATGTCGGGCGTTGGATAGAGCGCGACGTTCATCGAGGGCAACCAGTCCTCGTAATCGCGCTTCACCGTCACGTTGACGCCGCTGTTGATGCCATAGGACGACTGGTCGGTGCGGACGTAGCGAATGCCGGCATTGGCGGCATATTCGAGGCCGAAGACGGTGCCCTTGGCATCGAATTGCAGATAGCCGCCCTTCGTCTCTTCGGTCACGCCACGGTTATTGCCGACGTCGAGTGCCAGCGGACGGTTGTACAGGCCGGTGAACTGCGTCGCCGCGTCGAGGTTCGGGATCAGCCACTGGGTGGTGGTGCCCGATGGCGCCTTCGCCCCCTTCAGCGTGAACAGGTCCGACAGCTGCTGCGTTGCCTGGAAGCCATAGACGGCGGTCGGGCCGAACGCTGTGCTGGCCGAACAGGTGATCGTGCCCAGCACCAGATCGCGTCCGCCATTGCCGCACACCGCCGTATCGCGGGTAAAGGCGGTGGTGTCGTAATCATAGCGCCGCCATACGCCGCCGACACGGACCTGGAACCCTTCGGCCACGTCCCATTCGGTCCGCAGCTGCGCGGTCTTGAACTGGTTCACCACGTCGGACGGGCGGTCGCGGATTTCGGCCAGCTGGAAATTAGCCGGGTCGGTCACGCTGGTGCCGAAGGCGAGCAGCGGTGAATTCTTGTCGCTGTAATCGAACCGATAGCCCTGCGCATCGCGATCATCGAACACCAATGTGGTTTCGACCGGCACGCTGGCATCGGATTTGGAGAAGCCGCCGAGCAGGGTGAAGCGGAACTTGTCGCCGACATCCTGATCCCAGGTGCCGCCGATCTGGTAGAATTCGGTCTGCGACTGGCGCAGATAATGTTCGGTGCGGACCCATGCGTCGTTCAGCGTCGCCGACACCATGTTGTTGTTCGAATCATAGGTCGGGTTCAGCACGTCGATCTGCCGCTCGTTCGAGCGCAGCAGCACCTCGCCCCACTTTTCCTCGCGGTCGGCGCGGAAGCGCGAATAGAGGCCATCGATCGACACCTTGGTCGCATCGGTCGGCGACCATTGCACGCTGCCGGTGATGCCCAGGCGTTCGCGGCTGTGCGTCACTTCGCCATAGCGCGGGATGCGCGGGTGGAATGACAGTGCCGCCTTGTCGCACGCTGCGCTCGACACATAGGTGCCGCCCCGGTTCGGCGCAGTCCAGCAGCGCGTGCCGTCGACCGAATCGAAGCGCGCCTGTGCCCAGCGGACGGTGTTGTTGCCGATCTCCTTGGTCACCGTGTCCTGGTACGCGACCGACACCGACGCGCCGAGCGTGCCATCGGGCGACTTCCACCCGATCAGCCCGGCGAAGCGCGGGCCGACCGTCTTCGACAGGTCGTTATAGTTGGCGACGGCGGAGGCGGCGACGGTCACGCCGGTCTTGCCGGCCAGCGGATTGCCGGTGTTCAGGTCGACGACCGCGCCCAGCGACCCTTCGTCCAGATCGGCCGAGGCGGTCTTGTGGACGACGATCGAGCTGAACAGTTCGGACGCGAACACGTTGAAATCGAACGACCGGTCGCGATTGGCCGAGGCGCCGTCGCTCGACGTCGTGACCGTTTCCAGCCCGTTGACGCGGACGCGGGTGAACTGTGCGCCGAGACCACGTACGGTGATCGCGCGGCCCTCGCCGCCGTCACGCTGGATCGCAATGCCGGGGATGCGCTGCAGCGATTCGGCGAGGTTCTGGTCGGGGAATTTGGCGATGTCTTCCGCGACGATCGCGTCGACCGCACCGACCGACTGGCGCTTGACGTTCAGCGCGGCGTTCAGCGACGCGCGAAAGCCGGTGACGACGATTTCGCCCTCGGCATCCTCGGCGGTCGGTGCCGGTTCGGCGGGGGCGGGCGTTTCCTGTGCGTGCGCCGCGCCGGCGACGGCAATGAGCGACGTCGCGGCAAGCAGCGCGCGAATGAGGCGACGATCGGTGCGAACTTCCATGGCAATCCCTCTCCCTGCGCGATGACACCGGGGGCAATTTCGCTACCCCGCCGGTCATCCAGCTATCGGCGGCGCGGGTCCCGGTTCGGTCCGTGCCTCCGTCGATCCTCCCCGCCGCGATGCGAACCGCCGCGAGAATCCGGTTTTGCCGTTTTCGGCTTGAGAAACCGGTGTCAACGCGACATTGTGCCGTCACGACGAAGCTGTCAAGAAGCGCTCGGAGAGGAAATCGATATGAACCGACGGATCGCCCTGACCCTGTGCGGGCTTTTGCCGATCGCGCTGATCGCAGGCACCGCGCCTGCACAAACTGTCGCGACCCCGGCGGGTGTCGGCGCATTTCCGGGGGCGCAGGGCTGGGCCGCGGCGACGCCCGGCGGGCGTGGCGGGCGCATCCTGCGCGTGACGACGCTGGCGGCGGATGGCCCCGGATCGTTCAAGGCGGCGCTGGAGGCGAAAGGCCCGCGCATCGTCGTGTTCGAGGTGGGCGGGGTGATCGACCTTGGCCGCTCGACGCTGACCATCACCGAACCCTATCTGACCATCGCCGGACAGACGGCACCGTCGCCTGGCATCACGATCATCCGCGGCGGCATCGACATTCGCGCGCATGACGTGATCGTGCGCCACCTGCGCGTTCGGCCCGGCCTCGACGGGCAGCCCAAGCGATCGGGGTGGGAGGTCGATGCGATGAACACCGTGTCGGCGCATAACGTCATCGTCGACCATTGCACGATGAGCTGGGCGCTGGACGAGAACCTGTCCGCGTCCGGCCCGCGCTTTGCCGGCACGACGCCCGACGACTGGCGGCGCGGAACCAGCCACGACATCACCTTCAGCTACAATCTGCTGTCCGAAGGCCTTGCCGATGCCAGCCATCCCAAGGGCGAACACAGCAAGGGGTCGCTGATCCACGACAACGCCACCAACGTGCTGATCTGGCGCAACATCTATGCCCATAATGTCGAGCGCAGCCCGCTGCTGAAAGGGGGCGTGCAGGCGGCGGTGGTCAACAACCTGATCTACGACCCCGGCACGCGCGCGGTGCATTACAACCTGATGGCGCTCGAATGGGCGGGGCACGAATATCAGGAGGGCAAGCTGTCGGCGGTCGGCAACGTCCTGCGCGCCGGGCCGTCGACCGATGCGAACCTGCCGTTCCTGATGCTGGGCGGTGATGGCGACCTGCGCTATCACGGACGCGATAACGTCGCGGTCGACAAGCATGGCGGCCCGCTGCCGATGTTCGGCCGCTATGGATACACGCGGGCGAAGCTGATCGAGGTGAAGACCCCGCCGGTCTGGCCGACCGGGCTGCCAGTGCTGCCGGCGCAGGATGTCGAGACCCATGTGCTGGCCAATGCCGGTGCGCGGCCATGGGACCGCGATGCCGACGATATCCGCGTGCTGTTCTTTGTGGCCGAGGGGCGCGGAAAGATCATCGACGACGAACGGCAAGTGAGCGAATATCCCCATCCGGTGCCGACCACGGCGCCGTTCGTCGAGGGGGAGTGGGATCTGGTGACGATGGAACCGAAATCGGGACGCTATCCGGGGCAGAAGGGGCCGATCCAGGAATCGCTTTCGGTGCGCGACCGGGCGATGCGGCAATGATCGTGCGGCTGGTCGTCACGCTGCTGGCGCTGCTGTTCGCGGTGCCGGGACATGCGGCGCCGCGCGTGCTGCTGTTCCACCGCGCGACCGGGTTCGTCCACGACTCGATCCCGGCCGCCGTCGTCACGCTGACGAAAATCGTGCGCGAGCGTGGCATGGAGCCGGTCGCCAGCGACGATCCGGCGGTATTCGACCAGCCGCTGACCTATGCCGCGATCGTGCTGGTATCGACGACCACCGACCCGAAACGGCCAGAGAGCGAATGGTTCGTCGGTCCGCGACAGGGCGCGCTGCAGCGCTATGTCGAGGGTGGCGGCGGCATCGTCGCGATCCATGCCGCGGCCGATTCGCATTACAACTGGCCGTGGTATGCGCGGATGATCGGCGGGCGGTTCGCGCAGCATCCGCCGGGCACGCCGGAGGCGGAGGTCACGCGAACCCCGCATCGCCACCCGGCGACCAACGGCCTGCCCGATCATTTCCGGATCGCCGACGAATGGTACGGCTTTCGCGACCTGTCGACCGACATCGACCACCTGCTGACGTTCGATCCGCAGTCGATCGGTGCCGGCGACGTGAACCCCAAGCCGCTCGCCTGGGCGCATCGCGTGGGGAAGGGGCGGGTATTCTACACCGGACTTGGCCACCGCAAGGAAAGCTGGGGCGATCCGCGCGTGCTTGCCCATGTCGGCGGGGCGCTGGACTGGGCGACCGGGCGGCGGCGCTGACCGGGGTTACGCGCCGATCCGGTAGGTTGTCCCAGCCTGCGCTGGGATGACGATCGGATCGTAGGCCCTCAGGTCCCCGGCTGGATATACGGAAAGCGGGCGAACAGTTCGCGTTCCCAGCGCCGGGGATCGTCGGCCATGCGGCTGGTCGTGTCGAACACCATCGTCTCCCGCCGGGGCAGGGTGTGGCGCGGCCAGTCGCGACCGGGATGGCCGTTGCGGGCCAGGGAGACGAACGCCGCCATCATCCGTGCCGACAGCGCACGGGCGGCGGGGCCGGTGCCGCTCATCGATCCGGGCGCGTCGAGCGTGCCGAACACCAATGGAATATCGTCGGTATGCGCTGCCCGGCCACCGGGCCGGACGGGCGAGCTGTAATCGAGCTGATAGACCCAGGCGGGCGAACCGGCGGCGGCGCGCGCCTCTGCCTCGATCACCTGTCCCGGCCAACTGCGCCCGGCGGTGGTCGCGCGGTACAGGATGTCGGTCGGCGTCATCGCCGGAAATTGCGCGCGATATTGCGCCACGACCCATTCGGGCAGCGCGTCGACGCGCAGTTGCGGCGCGATGCGGGCGGCGAGGTTGTCCCATGTCGGGTCCGGCTGGGGCGCGATGAAGGCGCGGGTTTCCTCGCGCGTGTTGCCCAATATCAACGGGATGGGCCGGCCCAGCGGATGGGCGTCGGGCCAGAAGGGGTGACGTGTCAGCGACCGCATGTCCAGCACCGGCCCCATATAGACCCCGCCGCCAAGGATCGGGTCTTCGGCCGACAGCGCGTCGATCAACCGGGCGACGGGCAGGGTTGCCGCTTCGGCGGGCGTTGCCTTCAACCGGGTGAGGAACGCCTGCGCCCGGCGGGTGGCGTTGAGCGGGCCGGAGGCGGTGACCTGTTGCCCGCTCATCGTCGCGGCAGCGTGGAACAGGCCATGGGCGTCCGGCATCGCCATCAGCGTCGCGATCTTTGCCCCGCCGCCCGACTGGCCGAACAGCATGACCCGGCGGGGATCGCCACCGAACCGCGCGATATTGGCACGTATCCAGCGCAGCGCGAGCAGCAGGTCGTGTTGACCGACATTGCCACTGTCGGGAAAGTGCGGGTCGAGCCGGGCGAGATACAGATAGCCCAGCGCATTGAGGCGGTGATTGACCGTCACCACCACGACGTCGCCGTCCGCCGCCAGCCGCTGGCCATCGACCAGCGGGTCGACGACGGTGCCGTTCATATAGGCGCCGCCGTGGAAATAGACCATTACCGGCCGGTTCGCCCCCGGACGGGCCTCGGGCGTCCAGACGTTGAGAAACAGGCAGTCCTCGCGCTGGTTGGCGGTGTCGGCGCGCTGCGGGCAGGAGGGTGCGAAGGCGGTCGCGTCCAGCGTCTCGCGCTGCGGTGCGGGCGCCGCGACCGGTCGGAAACGAAAGCGGGTCGGGTCGACACCGTAGCGGATGCCGCGAAACACCTGCACCCCGGCCTGCGTCGTACCGCGCCACCGACCGCCGGGCGCGGTGACCACCGGGTCGGTACCGGCGGCGCGCGCCGGGCGGATCAGGGTGAGGGCGGCGGCACCGGCGATCAGGTCACGACGGGCGATCGGCAGGGTCATGGGTCCTCTCCCCCAGAAAATGCCGGTCGTTGCCGGCGGTCGCATCGCCCTTGCGCGCTTACGGGGCGACGCGGTGGCGCGAGCGTTGTAGGGAGAGGGTAATCGGTGTCATCCGCTGGGGCAAGTTACCCCTGCGGTTTTGCGACCGATGCCCTGCGGATCAACGTCGAGACGAACAGCGTCGCCTCCGCCTCTGGCGCATCGGCGTCGGGTTCGTCGTCATCCTCGCCGATCAGCTTCAACGCGGCGGCGCGGGCCATGGTGGCGATCGGCCAGCGGACGGTCGTAAGCGGCGGCCACAGGTGCGACGCGATCGAGGTGTCGTCGAACCCGACGATCGACAGGTTCTCCGGCACGTCCAGCCCGCGTTGCCGCGCGATATGCAGCGCGCCCGCCGCCATTTCGTCGTTGGATGAAAAGATCGCGGTCGGGCGCGGCGACAGGTCGAGCAGCCGTTCGGCGGCACGCATTCCCGATTCGAAGGTATAGTCACCCTGCGCGATCCAGGTGCGCTGTACGCCCAGACCGGCGGCCTCCATCGCCTCCTCGTAACCCTGCTGCCGTTCGAACGCCGATCGGAAGCCGTGCGGACCGGCGATCATGCAGATTCGGCGGTGCCCGGCGGCGAACAGGTGATCGATCGCACCGCGCACCGCCTCCCGATCGTTCGACGACACCATATGCCCCGGATCGTCGAACGCGGCCGACCCCATGCGGACATAGCGGCAGCCGATCTGCGCACACAGTGCCGCCAGCGCATCGTTTTCGGAGATGGGGGGAAGCAGCATGACGCCGTACGGCCGCTGCCGTTCGAGGAAGCGGCGGATTTCGTCCCGCATGTCGGGCGCGCCGCGATCAACGGGATGGACCAGCAGTTCGAATTCGGTGTCGCGCAACACCTCCAGCAACCCCTGCTGCACCCGCAACACCATCTGCGCATTGGGATTGTCGTGGATCAGCGCGATCAGGAAGTTGCGGCGCAACGCCAGCGCGCGTGCCTGCGGATTGGGGATGTATCCCAGCTCGGCGATGACCGCCTGTACCTTGTCCCGTGTCTCACCGTTCAGCAGGGGTGACTGGTTGATCACCCGGCTGACCGTCTTCTTGGAAACCCCGGCAAGGCGGGCGACGTCGTTGATGGTCGGCTGGCCGGTCTTCTTCATGGCCGATCGATAGCGCGGGGCGCGCGATCCGCCAATGTCCCGGTGGGACGATTTCATCGCCTTGCGTGTGACACCGGTTTCCTATACGCCGCGGCTTAGAGAAGAGAGAGGCTGGGGCATGGGTAATCGCGATCGTATCGCACAGGCGTTCGTGACGGCGCGGCGGCAGGCGACGGGCCTGTCGCCCTATCCCGGCGACGCGCCGAAGACGCTTGCCGATGCCTATGCGGTGCAGGACCGGGCAATCGCCATCGACGGGCGCGTTGTCGCCGGGTGGAAGGTCGGGCGGATCAACGCGCCGCTGGATACAGCGCTGGGCGCAAACCGCCTGGCCGGACCAATCTTCGCCGACCAGGTGTTCGGCATGGATACGGCAGAAATGGCGGTCATCGCCGATGGCTTTGCCGCTGCGGAGGCGGAATATTGCGTGCGGATCGGTCGCGCGCCCGCGCCGGGCCGCACCGCCCTGTCGCTGGACGAAGCGCTGGATCTGGTCGATGCGGTGCATATCGGCGTCGAGATCGCCAGTTCGCCCTATGTCGGGATCAACGCCGATGGCCCGTTGGTGACGATCAGCGATTACGGCAATAATTTCGGGCTGTTGATTGGGGCGGAAGTGCCGGGCTGGCGCGAACTGGGCTTTCTGGACTGGCCGGTGGAATCGCGTATCGACGATGTGGTGGTCGGCAGCGCGACGGCACGGACCATGCTCGACGGGCCGATCGGCGCGGTGGCGTTCCTGGTCGATTGCCTCGCGGCGCGCGGACAGCCGCTGGCGCCGGGAACATGGGTGTCGTCGGGCGCGGTGACCGGCGTGCATCAGATCCGGCCGGGCCAGCGGTTCGAGGCGGATTTTGGGGTGCTGCATGTGGCGTGCGGGATCGTGGCGGCGGCCGGGGCGCAGGTCGATGCTGCCTGATCGGCACGCGCCCGCGATCCTATGATAGACGGTGGGCGCGGCGTGCCTTGGCATACATGGTCGTACCCCGGCGGAGGCCGGGGTCCAGTTGGGAAGGCCTTCCGGCAAGGCACAGGCGTCCCCCAACTGGGCCCCGGCCTTCGCCGGGGTACGAAACGGCGGTGAGGGATGATGGCGATCGGAAGGTCGCCCTATCCCGCCCCAAACCAACAACGCGGAATCGGCCCCAGCAGACGGGCCGGGCCGCAGAGGATGCAAGCGGAGGCGTGGAATGACGGAGCAGGGTGACGGCATCGAACGCGCGGTGGCACGCGCGGGTCGCTATCGCTGGGGGATCGTCGCGCTGTTGTTCATGGCGACGGTCATCAACTATGTCGACCGGCAGATGATCGGGGTGCTGAAACCCACGCTGTCGAAGGACCTTCGCTGGACCGAGACCGATTTCGCCAACGTCATCTTCTTTTTCCAGATGGCCTACGCCATCGGCTATATCGGGTTCGGGCGGATCGTCGACGTGATCGGCGCGCGGATGGGCTATGCCGTCGCCTTCGTCATCTGGCAGGTCGCGCATATCGCCCATGGCGGCGCCTACGGCGTCACCCAGTTTGCGATGGCGCGGTTCGGGCTGGGGCTGGGCGAGGCGGGAAATTTCCCGGCGGGGATCAAGGCGGTGACCGAATGGTTCCCGGCCAAGGAACGCGCCTTTGCCATCGGCGTGTTCAATGCCGGGGCCAATGTCGGCGCGATCATCACGCCGCTGGCGGTGCCGGTGCTGACCATCGCCTATGGCTGGCGCATGGCGTTCGTGGTGACCGGCGTCGTCAGCCTGGTGTGGCTGGTCGCGTGGCTCGCCTTTTACCGGTCCCCGCGCGATCACCAGAAGCTGTCGTCGGGCGAACTGGCGTGGATCGAACAGGACCCGGCCGATCCGGTACAGACGATCGCTTGGAGGCGGCTGGTGACGAAGCGCGAGACCTGGGCCTATGCGCTGGGCAAGTTCTGCATCGACCCGATCTGGTGGTTCTTCCTGTTCTGGCTGCCGGGCTATCTGGGCGACCGCTACGACCTCGACCTGTTGAGCTTCGGGCCACCGCTGGTCGCGATCTACCTGTTGTCCGACCTGGGCAGCGTCGCAGGTGGCTGGCTGTCGTCGCGGTTGATCGCCAGCGGACGAACCGTGAATTTTGCGCGCAAGGCGACGATGTTCGTCTGCGCGGTCGCGGTGCTGCCGGTGTTCTTTGCCCAGTCGATCGACAATCTGTGGGTCGCGGTGCTGGTGATCGGGATCGCGACGGCGGCGCACCAGGCGTTCTCGGCGAACCTCTATACGCTCCCTTCCGACCTGTTCCCGCGCGCGGCGGTCGGGTCGGTCGTGGGCATTGGCGGGACGGTCGGCGCGGTCGGCGGCATGTTGATGGCGAAGTATGCCGGTTATGTGCTGGACGGGATCGGCAGCTATGCGCCGTTGTTCTTCGTCGCCGGGTCGGCGTACTTCGTCGCGCTGCTGCTGGTGCATGTGCTGTCGCCACGGCTGGCGCGGGTGGAGGGGGCGTAGCTTACCCGCTCCGCTCGGTTCGAGCAGCTTCGAGCCTGTCGAGAAGCGATCGTCGGGAACACCCGGTTTGGGGCACCCCGTTCTCGACGGACGCTTCTCGACTTCGCTCGAAGCTGCTCGGACCGAACGGTGTGGGTGAGGTGACGGCAGCTATTCCCCCGCCAACCCGGTCACGACCGCCCATTCGGCGTCACGCACCGGCGACACCGACAGGCGCGACTGGCGCAGCATGGCCATGTCCTTCAGCGCCTCCTCCGCCTTCATCGCGCTGAGCGTCACCGCACGAGGCAGGGCATGGTCCGCTTCGACCCGGACCGACACCCAGCCATCGTCGCCATCGGCCTGCGCCGTGCGGGCGATCCGCGCCACGCCGACCGCCGCCTTGTCCTTGCCCGAATGGTAGAACAGCGCCCGGTCGCCGACCGCCATCGCGCGCAGATGGTTCGCGGCGGCGTGGTTGCGCACGCCGTCCCATTCGGTACCGCCGTCCCGCACCAGATCGTCCCAGCCATAGCTGTCGGGTTCGGACTTCAACAGCCAGTACGCCATGGTCAACCTTTCCTAAACGGCCGGTGAATGCCCGGTTCCACGTCCGTTCAGTCGCACGGGCGTATCGAATCGATCATCGGCGCAGATGCGTCGACGTGACAAGGGGCGACGTGGCCCCCACGCATGTTGAGGAGATTGGCATGAACACCTTGCTGACCAAGGCGGGCCTGGGGCTGTCGCTCGCCGTGACCGCGCTCACCGCCGCTGCCCCTGCCGATGCGCAGTGGCGTCGCGGCTATGGCTGGGACCGGGGCTATGATCGCGGCTGGCACCGGGGCCGGGACAATGGCGGTGCCGCCGTCGTTGCCGGGATCGCCGGACTTGCGATCGGTGCTGCGCTGGTATCGAGCGCCAACGACCGCCGCTATCGCGACCGCTATTACCGCGACCGCGGCTATGCCTATGATTATGACGATCGTTACTATCGTCAGCGCGGCTATTATCCGAACGACGGCTATTACGCCTATCGCTACAACAACTATCAGCGTTGCTGGGTCGAACGCCGCTACGATCCCTATTACGACCAGACCGTGCGCGTGCGCGTCTGCAACTGATGGACGGGGCGGGGGAGCATGATCCTCCGCCCTTTCCGCTTGGCGGGGGCGGCGTTTTGCGGCATGGGCCGCGCCCATGACAGATACGCCCCCCGATCGCCTCTCGATCAATCCGCGCAGCCCGCATTTCGACCAGCCCGTGCTGGAGCGTGGCATCGGCATCCGCTTCAAGGGCGCCGAGCGCAACGACGTCGAGGAATATTCGATTTCCGAAGGCTGGATTCGCGTCGCGCTCGGCAAGAAGGTCGACCGCAAGGGCCAGCCGCTGACCATCAAGCTGTCCGGCCCAGTCGAAGCCTATTTCCAGACCCCGGCCGAGGGCGCGGAAGCGCCGGCCGAAGACGTGAAGGCCGACGAGGCGGAATAAGGCTCCGTTGCTCCGGCACAGGCCGGGACCTCTTGCAGCGATGCGCGCGTCCGCTACCCAGCAACCGCAGCATAGTTCGTAGTCGGCATCAAAACCGATCGACGGCGGCGACCCTCACCCTTCCGGCGCTCTGCGCCTCCTTCCCTCTTCCGACGGAGAGGGAAGGAGGCGCCGAAGGCGGCGAAGGATGGGGGCGATCAATCCTCTTCCCGCTCCATCCGCCTGCCGACATGCTGCTCGCCGCGCTTCGCCGCCAGCGTCACCTGCCGATGCCGTTCCGCCTTCGCCGCCAGCGTCGCGGCGTCGCGGGTGCCGGCGCAGGCGGGGCATTGCACGCCTTCCTCGAACAGCGGTGATGCACGGTCTTCGGGACTGACGGGCATCCGACAGCCGCGGCATAGTGCATGGGTACCTTGTTCAAGGCCGTGGCCGACCGCAACACGTTCGTCGAAGACGAAGCATTCGCCTTCCCAGGCGCTGGCCTCGACCGGCACGTCCTCCAGATATTTCAGGATGCCGCCGTCGAGATGATAGACATCCTCAATGCCCTCGCCCTTGAGGAAGGCGGTCGATTTCTCGCAGCGTATGCCGCCGGTACAGAACATCGCAACCTTCCGCTTGCCGGCCAGCAACTTGGTCCGGTTGGCGCGGAACCAGTCGGGAAAGTCACGAAAGCTGTCGGTGTGCGGATCAACTGCGCCGGCGAAGGTACCGACCTTCACCTCATAGGCATTGCGGGTATCGATCACGACCGTTTCCGGATCGGCGATCAGCGCGTTCCAGTCGGCGGGCGCGACATAGGTGCCAACGATCGCGGTCGGGTCGGTGCCGGGCACGCCCATCGTCACGATTTCCTGCTTCACCCGCACCTTCAGCCGGTGGAACGGCATCGCCGCCGCGTGGCTGAACTTGGGCGCCAGATCCTCGCAGCCCGGCAGGGCGCGGATCGCGGCGAGCGCGGTGGCGATGCCCTCCGCACTGCCGGCGATCGTGCCGTTGACCCCTTCGGTCGCGATCAGCAGCGTGCCGCGAACGCCGGCGCCAGCCAGTACCGCCTCCAGCGTGTCGCGGGTCCCCGACGGGTCGGCGATGTCCGTAAAGCGGTACAGCGCCGCTACCGTCAACCCGGTCATCAGTGGACGAAGCGCGCCACCACGTCGCGATACGAGCGGCTGACCTTCACCTGCGACCCGGATTCGAGGATCAGGAAGCATTCGCCGTTGGTATGCGGCTTCACCTGCTTGACCAGGTCGAGATTGACGATGGTCGAGCGGTGGACGCGCTGGAACCGGCGCGGGTCGAGGCGCTTTTCGAGGTCCTTCATCGTCTCGCGCAGCACCAGCGAATTGTCGCCGGTGTTGATGACCATGTAATCGCCCGCCGCCTCGATCATCTCGATCGTGTCGACATCGACGCGGAAGATCTGGCCGCGATCCTTGATGTTGATCAGCTTTTCGAAGCGGTTCGCGCCGACCGCATCGTCGCCTTCCGCCTCCATCTCGGCCGCCGTGTCGGGCGCGACCTCGGCCAGCACTTCCTTCAGCTTTTCGACCTCGGCCTGGCCCCGCTTTTCGGTCAGCCGCTGGCGCACGCGGTCGAGCGTATCGGCCAGGCGCGATTCCTCGACCGGCTTCATCAGGTAATCGACCGCCTGCGCCTCGAACGCGCGGATCGCGTGGTCGCTGTACGCGGTCACGAAGACGACCAGCGGCGGTTCGACCTCCATCAGTCCCTGCACCACCGAAAAGCCGTCAAAGCCCGGCATCTGGATGTCGAGGAACACGAGGTCGGGCTTGTGGGTCTTGATCGAACGGATCGCCTCGCGGCCGTTCTGGCATCGGTCGATGATCTCGACATCCTCATGCGCCTGCAGGCGTAGTTCGAGGCCCTGAATCGCCAACGATTCGTCGTCGACAAGGATGGTACGGATGGTCATGCAGCCTCTTTGGTAACGTCTTGCGTCTGGTACGGCAGTTCGATCTCGACCACGAACCCGCCGTCATTGCCGGAACGGGTATCGAAACGATGGTCGGGGCCATATGCCTGTGCCAGCCGGTCCCGGATATTCTGTATGCCGACACCGGTGGACAGCGTCGGCCGCTTCGGTCCGTCGATCAAGCCGGGGCCGGTATCGGACACGGCGATCTGCACCCGATCCCCGGCCAGTCGAGCGGTGATCGAAATATCGGCCCCGTCCTCCTGCGGCGTGACCGCATATTTGATCGCGTTTTCGACCAGCGGTTGCAGCAGCAGCGACGGCAGCCGCGCGTGCGCGACGCGGCCGTCGATGTCGAAACTGGTGCGCA
Organism: uncultured Sphingomonas sp.; assembly: GCF_913776855.1. Taxonomy (GTDB): domain Bacteria; phylum Pseudomonadota; class Alphaproteobacteria; order Sphingomonadales; family Sphingomonadaceae; genus Sphingomonas. Next base: position 39,778 of record NZ_CAJYQD010000030.1, read on the forward strand.
GGCGATCTTCGAACCGCATCTTTTCGATATCGAGATAGAGTTTGAGCGTTTCAACCTCCTGCTCCAGCGTGACATGCGCGGTCGGTTCGTTGGCCAGCGTATAGCGCAGGAACGACGACAGCCGGCTGAGCATGACATTCGCCTTCTCGGTCTGTTTCAGCAGCACGAGCGTCGAGATCGAATTGAGCGTGTTGAACAGGAAATGCGGGTTCAGCTGGTAGCGCAGCATGGCAAGCTGTGCGGAGGACGCCTGCATCTCCAGCATCCGCATCTCGTCGACCTGCTGTTCGACCACCAGGTAGAAATTGATCCCGAAATACAGTGCCGACCAGCCGGTCAGCACGGTGAAGTTCAGGAACAGCGTGCCCAGCACCAGCGACAGGCTGACATCGGGCGACACGTTGCGGATGAAGGTGAAGACGAACGCGTCGATCAGCGAATAGGCAAAGGTCGCCGCCGACAGCGTACACATCGTCAGGAAGATCGCCGGCACCCGCGGCAGCGACCGGTAATAGCCGTACAGCACGCTCATCAGCAGCGTCAGGCAGTAACCGACGATCACCTCGACGATATTGCCCAGCACATTCTTCAGCGACGCGGCGCTGGCGACGGTCGAAACCGATCGCAGCAGCAGATAGCCGGTCCAGCCGGCGGCCTGCAGCAGCCAGAAGGCGCGGTTCTTCTGTTCGAAGAAGGGGCGCGAGAAAATGGCGGGCTTCGGCGTCATGCGCTCCGTCAGTCGTCTTGTGCCCCGATGCGCGTCATAGCCGGGCGGGGGCGGGTTGGCAAAATGGCCTTAGCGCAAGCGGCCCCCAAACGAAAACCGCCGCCCCGTTGCCGGGACGGCGGTTGCCGTTTGGTGGGTCCGGGTAGGGCTTAGAAGCCGAACTTGATCGAACCGATGACCGTGCGCGGGTAGCCGACCGAGAAGTTCGGGTTGCCCGACAGCGCATCGACCTGCGTGCTGATGTTGCCGAAATACTTCTCGTCGAACAAGTTGCGGACGTTCACCGAGAAGCTGGTGCGCTTCAGGCCGTACTGTTCGAGGCTGAAGCGCGCGTCCAGATCGACCAGCGTATAGGCACCGACAACGACGTCGTTGACGTCGGTCGCGAAGCGCTCGTCGACATACTTGCCCTGCACGCCGACGTTCAGCGGACCGTAGTTGAACTCCGCGCGACCACCGAACTGCCATTCCGGCGTTTCCGGCACCTTCTTGCCCTTCGTCTGCGCGATCGCCGTGCCGGCGGTCTGCACGTTCGAGAGCAGTTCGGTGTGGGTGTACGACGCGATCGCGGTCAGCCCCAACCAGGTCGTCGGACGGACCGTGACGGTGCCATCGAAGCCATAGCTTTCCACCGCACCGATGTTGCGGTCGAACGAGATGCCCTGATCGAAGTCGAACGAGGTAACGATACGGTTCTTGTACTTGATGTACCAGCCGGTCAGCTGCGACTGCACCATGCGGCTGTTGTAACGAACGCCGAGATCGAACGAGTCGGTCTTTTCCGGCTGCACGCCGATGAACGGGGCGCGGTACAGATTGTCCGTGCGCGGTGCCGAGAAGCCCTTGGCATAGCTACCGAACATGCTGACGTTGGTGTCAGCAAAGTTGTAGGTGAAGCCGGCGTTGGGCAGCAACGCATCATACTTATAGGTCTGCGCGAACGGCGCATAATAGGGGGTCGCACCGGTGGTCGGGACGACCGCGTTCGGGGCGATGATGCGCAGCGAGGCGACCGGTTCGCTGGTGCAATATGCGAAGCCCGAACCGCGTGCCTCGATCGGGCAGTAGGTTTCCAGGTTGCGCTTGAAGAACGGCGCGCGCAGGCCGACCTGCAGCGTGAACGCCCGGTCAAAGAAGCGGCCGATATATTCGCCCGAGATCTGGTTCAGCAGGGCCACCGACTTGCGATCACGCTGCGAGATCACGAACCCGTCGGCGGCAAGCACCGGACGACCGTTACGACCCGAGAAGATATCCTCCGGCATCCCGTTCGAATAGAGATAGCCCCATTCGCCGGTCTGACGGTGGTTCGCATTGTCGTAGGTATAGGCGACGCGGACGCGCTGGTCGTCGTTGAAGTCGTAGCGGAGCGACGCGATGCCAGTGTAGCGGTTGGTGTTGGTGATGTTGGGCGAGAAGAAGCGCACCGTGTCGCGGAAGTCGCCGTCACCGTTGAAATCGACACCCGGCGAGGTCGTCAGGCTACCCTTGGCGCGCGCCGAGTTCTCGGCCAGCGTCGAGGTGCCGCCGCCATGGGCCAGCGTGTACTGGTACGAACCGTCGAGCGTCAGCGTCAGCTGATCGGTCAGCGAGAAGCGCGAATTGGCGCGGACGTTGCCGGTGTTCGACGGGTTGACGCGAATGCCGTAATAGTTCGAGCAGTTGTTCGCCGCCTGCGCCGTGCCGTTGACCGGGGTCGGCGTCGAGCAGAACTCGTCATTCTCGAAATTGTTGACGGTTTCGAACTGGCTGTCGGTCAGGTCGATGCGGATCGGGTTCGACGGCGATGCATTGGCATTCGCCGGGATGACCCCGGTGCCGAACAGGGTGCGCATGTCGCCCACCGAGACCGAACGGTAAAAGTTGTTCCGGTTCTCGTTGTAATGGCCCGAGATGCGGATGAAGTCGCCATTGTCGCCGAGCGGCTGGTAGATGCCCGCGTTGAACTGCTGCTTGCGGATGCCGCCCGGACCACGGAACTTGTCGTTCGACGCCTTCGACGCCGACAGGAAGGCGCGCGTGCCGAACGAGGTCAGGTTGCCGGTTTCGATCAGGCCGAACACGCGGTGGAAATCATAATCGCCGTACGAGGCGACCAGCGTCGCCGACAGGGTTTCCGACGGAATCAGCGTGCGATAGTTGATCGTGCCACCGGCGGCCGATGCGGTCGGGCTGTCGACGTCGGTCGCGCCGAGGTTGACGTTGATCTCGTCGATCAGCTCGGGATCAAGCTGCTGGTTCGAATAGATCGCGTAGTTGCCCGAATCGTTCAGCGGGAAACCATCGAAGGTCAGCGACACGCGGTTGTTGTCGAAGCCGCGGATGCGGATGTTGCCGCCGGCCGAACCGAACGGATCGCTCTGGGTGAAGTTCACGCCCGGCACGATGTTCAGCGCGTCGAGAACGGTGTTGCCTGGCGCCTGCTTCGCGATGAACTCCTGATCCAGCACGACGCGCGCCTTGGGGCTGTCGGGAATCTTGATGCCGTCGACGCCGTTCTGGACGCTCGAACCGGTCACGACGATTTCTTCCGATTCGAAATCGGTCGAACCGGTCGACTGCGCAAAGGCCGAAGCAGGCAGGAGGAGCGCGGCGAAGGCCACGCCGGCATAAAGCTTGGTGTTCATAAGTCCCCTTTGAATCGCAGTGTCTGGCGCGACTCGAGTACGCTGGTTCAGGCGGTGGCATTCACCGTCCCGGCGCCAATGAACGCGCCATATTTCTATTTTGCGACAACCGGAAGCGGGGAACTCAGTCTCTTTCGGTGCGTTGCAAAAACGTCACGTTGTTGCAGCGGATACGATCTCCGCCCACCCCGCTTCGTCGATTACGCGGATGCCCAGTTCCTCCGCTTTCGCCCGCTTGGACCCCGCATCGGCACCGACCACGACCAGGTCGGTCTTCTTCGACACCGACCCTGATACGCGCGCGCCCAAGGCGTCCGCCTGCGCCTTTGCCTCGTCGCGGCTGAGGGTTTCCAGCTTGCCGGTAAAGACGATGGTCTTGCCGGTCAGTTCGGACGCGACCGCCTTGTGTTCCACGGGCAGGGGGGTGACCTCGCCGAGAAGATCGTCGACCACCGCGCGATTATGCTCCTCGGCAAAGAAGGCGAGCAGCGCGTCGGCGACTTCGGGACCGATGCCCTGGGTCTCGACCGCCGCCACCAGCGCACGGCCGCGGCGCAGCACGAACTTGCGGTCGTTCTCCCCGATCGCCGGCACGGTTTCGGCGCGCACCACCAGCGCGCGCTGGATCATCTCTAGGAATGCCTCGATCGTGCCATAGCGGCGGGCGAGGTCGCGGGCGGTGACTTCGCCGACATGGCGGATGCCGAGCGCGAAGAGGAACCGGTCCAGCCCGATGCTGCGCCGCGCATCGATCGCGGCGAGGAGCTTGTCGACGACCAGTTCCGACATGCGCTCGCGCTGGACCAGTGCGTCGCGGTGGGTGTGGAGGCGAAAGATGTCGGCGGGCGAGGCGATCAGCCCGTCGCGAAAAAACGCCTCGACGCGGACGAGCCCCAATCCGGCAATGTCATAGGCGTGGCGCGACACGAAATGGATCAGCCGCTCGACCCGCTGCGCCGGGCAGACGAGGCCGCCGGTGCAGCGCACGACGACTTCGCCTTCGCCGCGTTCGGCCAGCGACCCGCATTCGGGGCAGCTGGTCGGAAAGGCCCAGGGGTCACGGGCCTCGTCGCGGGTCAGGTTCTCGACGATCTGCGGGATGACGTCGCCGGCGCGCTGCACCACGACCCGGTCGCCGGGGCGTACCCCCAGCCGTTCGATCTCGTCGGCATTGTGCAGCGTCGCGTTGGTGACGACGACGCCGCCGACCGTCACCGGCTCCAGCCGCGCGACCGGGGTCAGCGCGCCGGTGCGGCCGACCTGGATGTCGATCGCCTTCAGCGTGGTCTGCGCGCGTTCTGCCGGGAATTTGTGCGCGATCGCCCAGCGCGGTGCCCGGCCGACAAAGCCCAGCCGTTCCTGCCAGTCGAGCCGGTCGAGCTTATAGACCACGCCGTCGATATCATAGGGCAGGTCGGCGCGGCTCCCCTCGATCGTGCGGTACACGGCAAGCGCTTCGCTGGCACCGTCGCAGCGCTGAAAGGCGTCGGCGATCGGGAAGCCCCAGTCGCGCAGCGCCGCGACCACGCCCGCCTGGCTGTCGGCGGGAAGGGCGGCCACCTCGCCCCAGCCATGCGCCAGGAATTTAAGCGGGCGCGTGGCGGTGATGGCGGCGTCCTTCTGCCGCAGCGATCCGGCGGCGGCGTTGCGCGGGTTGGCGAACTGCCGTGCCTTGGCCGGATCGGTGGCTTCGGCGAGCAGCCGGGCGTTGAGGCCGGCAAAGTCCGCCTTGGCCATGTAAACCTCGCCGCGCACCTCGAACACGTCCGGCGCGGCGGCGGGCAGCGTCCGGGGAATGTCGGCGATGGTCGCGACATTGGCGGTCACATCCTCGCCCACCGCGCCGTCGCCGCGGGTCAGGGCGCGGACCAGCCGGCGATCCTCATAGCGCAGCGAACAGGACAGGCCGTCGATCTTCGGCTCGGCGGTCAGCGCGACGGATTCGGTATCGGTCAGGCGCAGGAAACGGCGGACGCTGGCAACGAATTCCGCGACGTCATCATCGGCAAAGGCGTTGTTGAGGCTGAGCATCGGGCGGGCATGGGCGACCTTTGCCAGATGCCCCGCTGGCGTCGTGCCAACCCGCAGCGACGGAGAGTCGGCGCGGACGAGGGCGGGAAACGCAGCCTCGATCGCCCGGTTGCGGCGGACCAGCGCGTCATATTCGGCATCGGTCATCTCCGGCGCGTCATCGCCGTGATAGGCGGTGTCGGCACGGGCGATGCGATCGGCCAGCTCCGCCAGTTCGGCGCGGGCGTCGTCTTCGGTGGCGGGCAGGGCTTCGCTGGTCATGGCCGACCGCTATCGGGGCGATGCGGGGCGATCAAGGGGGTGCGGGTTGCGAGGGGGACGGACGGCAGGACGCGGAGCGTTACGCCCCAGCTTCGCGTCCGGCGGCGCGGCGGATCGTCACGCGGCGTTCGACGACGATCGGGTGGTCGAAATGCAGCCCGGCGCGGCCATCCTCGGCCCAGCGCAGCGTCGCCGCCGTCCATTGTCCGCCACCGGTATCGATGCGCAGCGTCGTGCCGATCGCGGATTCGTCGAAATCGACCAGGTCGATCAGCGCGCCGTTGCTCGACAGGTCGCGGATGCGGGCCGAGCGACGGGTGCCGTTGACCTCGATCGTGGTCGACCGCAGCATCCGGGTGCGCGGCGAGCGTGGCGCCTTGGGACCGCGGGGCGTCAGCGCGCCGCCCTCCGCCAGCAATCGCGCCGCCGCCGCCCCGTTGTCGAGCGGCTGGCCATAGACGAAGCCCTGCACGTCGGTGCAGCCCAGGTCGCGCAGCGCGGTCAGTTCGTCGTGATATTCCACGCCCTTGGCAGTGATGTCGAGGCCCAGCGTGTCGGCCAGCGTCGTGATGGCGCGGACGACTGCGGCGTTGCGCCCTTCCGGATCGCCGATCCCGCGTACGCACGACCGATCGATCTTGATCCGGTCGAATTGCACGCGGCGCAGGCACGACATCGACGCCTGTCCCGCGCCGAAATCGTTGAGCGCGATGCGCACGCCGATGCCGTGCAATGCCGCGAAGGTGCCGATCGCGGCACGCATGTCGCGCAGCACGGCGGCTTCGTCGATGTCGAGTTCGAGCCGTTCGGGCGGCAGGCCCGACCGGGCGACGGCATTGGCGATGATCGCGGGCAGCGCGGGGTTGCCGAACTGCGCATCCGACAGGTTCACGGAGAGGCGCGGCTGGCCCGGCCATGTGGCGGCATCGTGGCACGCGGTGCGCAGGACCCATTCGCCGATCGATTCGATCAGCTTGCTCTCCTCCGCCACGCCAAGGAACTCGGCGGGCAGCAGGGTGCCGCGCGTGGGATGTTCCCAGCGCAGCAGCGCCTCGAACCCGGTGATGCGGTTGTCGTCCAGCGCGACGAGCGGCTGGTACACGATCCGCATCTGGTCGAGCGACAGCGCGACGCGCAGATCGTCCTCCATCTGCCGCCGCGACCGGGCGCCATCGAGCATTGCATCGTTGAAGAAGCGGGCGACGCCGCGCCCGGCGTCCTTGGCGGCATAAAGGGCAAGGTCGGCATGGCTGACCAGTGCATCGGGGGTGGTGCCATGGTCAGGCGAGACGGCGATGCCGACCGAACAGCCGATCGACACCGCCGCGCCGTTCAGGAAATAGGGCTGGGACAGCGCAGTAATGATCGCCTGTGCCAGCGCGGCCATTCCCGCCCGGCTGCCGATGCGCGGCAGGATGACCTTGAATTCATCACCGCCCAATCGCCCGACCAGTCCGGCATCGCCGACGGTGCGCAGCAGCCGCTGCGCCACCTGCTTGAGCAGCGCATCGCCGACCGGATGGCCCATCGTGTCGTTGACCGCCTTGAACCGGTCGAGGTCGAGCAGGAACAGTGCGGTGCCGTCATAGCCCGGCTGGGCTAGCGTCTGTTCCAGCGACATCCGCATCCGTTGCCGGTTGGCAAGGCCGGTCAGGCTGTCGAACAGGGCAAGGCGGGTGATCGCCGCGTCGGATTGCTGGACGGCGGCGATGTCGGTGCCGGTGCCGACGAACCCTTCGAACCGGCCATAGGGGTCGGTGAACGGGCTGCCCGATACGGTCCAGTTGCGATCGCCCTGTCCCGATGCCGCCGGCGTCACGACATAGTTGGTGAAGGCGGTGCGCGCCGACAGGTGAAAGGCGATGGTGCGTTCGGCATCGCCCTGTGCCGATTCGTCGCCGGCGATACGCAATATGTCGATCAGTGGCCGGCCGAGCGGATCGATGCCGGCGGCGTCGAACACCGCGACGATCTTGTCGCTCAGATACGAAATCCGGCCGTTGCGATCGGTCTGCCAGAACCAGTTGGGGCTGTGGTTTTCCGCCTCGCGGATCAGGCGATGGTCGCGGTCGGCCGGCGCGCGCGCGCTGTCGTCGGTCCCCTGGACCAACGACCGCAGTGCCGCCTTCAAACCGCCGCTCGTCAATGCGCTTCCCCTGCGTGATGCGGGGCAAGGATAGCGTCACATAAGTGAACGAATTCTTTGCACGGGCGGGCCATCCCCCTGTAGGGCGAGAAAGATTTTCGACAGACATGGACCCCAGGATGACCGTCACCATCACCGAAGCCGACCTGATCGACAGCGTCGCCGACGCGCTCCAGTTCATCAGCTATTACCATCCGATGGACTATATCCGCGCGTTGGGAGAGGCCTATGCCGCCGAGACGTCGCCCGCGGCCAAGGACGCGATCGCGCAGATCCTGACCAACAGCCGGATGTGTGCGGAGGGGCATCGCCCGATCTGCCAGGATACCGGCATCGTCACGGTGTTCGTGAAATGGGGCCAGAATTGCCGCCTCGACAGCGACCGGTCGTTGCAGGAGGTCGTCGACGAAGGCGTGCGCCGTGCGTATCTGCACCCCGAGAACAAGCTGCGCGCCTCGATCCTCACCGACCCGGCGTTCACCCGGCGGAATACGAAGGACAATACGCCCTCGGTGCTGCACGTCGAAATGGTGCCGGGGGATACGGTATCGGTCGATGTCGCGGCCAAGGGCGGCGGGTCGGAAAACAAGTCCAAGTTCAAGATGATGAACCCCAGTGATTCGATCGTCGACTGGGTGCTGGAGATGATCCCGCAGATGGGTGCCGGCTGGTGCCCGCCGGGCATGATCGGCATCGGCATCGGCGGCACGGCGGAAAAGGCGATGCTGCTCGCCAAGGAATCGCTGATGGCGCCGATCGACATGGGCCAGCTGAAGGCACGCGGGCCGCAGACCGACATCGAGGCGCTGCGGATCGAGCTGATGGACAAGGTCAATGCGCTTGGCATCGGCGCGCAGGGACTGGGCGGCCTGTCGACCGTGCTGGACGTCAAGATCCTCGACTGGCCGACCCATGCCGCATCGAAGCCCGTGGCGATGATCCCCAATTGCGCCGCGACCCGCCACGCGCACTTCACGCTCGACGGCAGCGGCCCGGCCTATCTGGAGCAGCCGAACCTTGCCGACTGGCCCGACGTCAACTGGACGCCGGACAAGGCGGCGATCCGCGTCGACCTCGACACGCTGACCCCCGAAGTCGTCGCGACGTGGAAGCATGGCGACCGGTTGCTGCTCAATGGCAAGATGCTGACCGGCCGCGATGCCGCGCACAAGCGGATCGCCGACATGCTGGCGAAGGGCGAGGCGCTGCCCGTCGATTTCCGCGGGCGCGTCATTTATTATGTCGGGCCGGTCGATCCGGTGGGTGAGGAAGTGGTCGGCCCGGCCGGCCCGACCACCGCGACCCGCATGGACAAGTTCACCCGCATGATGCTCGACCAGGGCCTGCTGGCGATGGTCGGCAAGGCCGAGCGCGGCGCCGATGCGACCAAGGCGATCGCCGAGGCCAAGTCGGCGTATCTGATGGCGGTCGGCGGCGCGGCGTACCTCGTCGCGCGTGCGATCAAGGGATCGAAGGTCGTCGGGTTCGAGGACCTCGGCATGGAAGCGATCTACGAGTTCGAGGTGCAGGACTTCCCGGTGACCGTCGCGGTCGATAGCGAGGGGCAGAACGTCCACCACCTCGCGCCGCTCGTGTGGCGGGAAAAGATCGCGAAGGAGCGGTTGCTCGAGGGGGCGTGATCCTGGCTCAGGGACGGGCGGGAGCGGATGACGCTCCCTTCCGTCATTCCCGCGAAGGTGGGAATCCATAGACACTGACGTTGCGGATAGAAGTGCGAGCGTTGCGTCTATGGGTTCCCGCCTTCGCGGGAACGACGATGGGGCGGACAACCTGTCCCCCTCAACGTCGTCATCCCGGCGCAGGCCGGGATGACGGGGGTGCGTGACCTGATCCTTCCCAGTCACGTCACCCCAGCGCAGGCTGGGGTCTCCCGGTAATGGAACGGGACAAGGGCCGCGCGAGACTCCGGCCGGCGCCGGGGTGACGAAATGCTCGGCTGGACGCTACCCTGCGTTCGTGTCCACCGACAGCGCGCCGATGAACCGCTTGCGCCACCATATCACGTCCTCGTCGACGACATTCTCGATCATCGCCTGCCACCGGTCGATCCGTTCGGCGCGTGGCATCCGTAGCGCCTTGTCGATACCGTCGGCGATGTCTTCGGCGCTGTACGGGTTCACCATCAGCGCCCCGACTGACAGCTGCTGCGCCGCCCCGGCAAAGCGCGACAGGATCAGCACGCCCGGATCGCGTGGGTCCTGTGCCGCGACATATTCCTTTGCCACCAGGTTCATGCCGTCGCGAAGCGGCGTGACCAGCCCGATCCGCGCCGCGCGGTAGATGCCGGCCAGCACCTCGCGCGGATAGCCCTTGTTCACATAGCGGATCGGCACCCAGTCGGTATCGGCATAGGCGCCGTTGATCCGCCCCGACATCTGTTCGAGGGTGTTGCGGATGTCGCGGTACGTCTGCACCGCGGTGCGCGATGGCGGCGCGATCTGCAGCAGATACACCAGCGCCCGCCGGTCGGGATGGTTCTGCAGGAACCGTTCGTAGCCCGAGAACCGCTCGGGCAAGCCCTTCGAATAATCCAGCCGGTCGACGCCCACGATCAGGCTGCGCCCGACCGCGCTTTCCAGCTGGTTGAGCTGTGCCGCCCGCGCCACCGGCCCGGCGGCGCCGGCGATGAAGTCCTTCGCCTCGATCCCGATCGGGCAACTGATCGCGCAGATCGTGCGCCCGCCGACGGTGACGTTGTTGCCCTCGACCGTGCCGCTCATCTCCTCCTTCACATAGTTGAAGAAGCTGTCGAGCCATTCCTCGTTCTGGAACCCCACCACGTCGTACGCGAACAGCGCCTCGACCATGCGGCGATGATCGGGCAGCGCGGTCAACAGCCGGCGCGGCGGCCACGGGATATGCAGGAAGAAGCCGATGCGGTTGGTCACCCCCTGCTGGCGCAGCACCCAGCCCAACGGGATCATGTGATAGTCATGGACCCACACCAGATCGTCTGGCTGGATATGCGGGCCGATGCGTTCGCCGAACACCCGGTTGACGCGTTCATAGCCGCCCTGGAAATCGCGTTCGAACTCGGTCAGGTCCAACCGGTAGTGGAACAGCGGCCACAGCGTGCGGTTGGCATAGCCGTCATAATATTCCTCGACGTCCTGCTCCGAAAGATCCATCACCGCGCTGGTGACGCCGCCATAGGTCTGGAACCGCAACTCGCGATTGTCGCTGGTGTCGCCCGACCAGCCGAACCAGATACCGTCCTCTTCGGCGAGCGCAGCGTTCAGCGCGACGGCAAGGCCGCCCTGCGCGCCGCCGCCGGTGCCCGGCTGCGGGGCCTGCACCCGGTTCGAGATGACGATCAAGCGACTCATCTGACGACATTCCATGACTTGCTCAACAGGACGGCGGAATTGATCATGCCGACCAGCGAGTAGGTTTGGGGATAATTGCCCCACAATTCCCCGGTTTCGGGGTCGATATCCTCGGACAGCAGCCCGGCGGGCGTACAGCGCGACAGCATCTCCTCCAGCAATTCGCGCGCATCCTCGTCGCGCCCGGTCGCGTGCAGCGCCTCGATCAGCCAGAACGTGCAGACATTGAAAGCGGTATGCGGCAGGCCGAAATCATCCTCGATCGCATAGCGCAGCATGTGGCTGCCGCGCCTGAGGCCCTTTTCCACCGCCTCCAGCGTGCCGATGAAGCGGGGATCGCTGGGCTCGAGGAAGCGCAGGTCAAGGAGCTGGATGATGCTGGCGTCGAGGTCGTCGCCGCCGAAGGTCGCCGACATGCGGTTCGTTTCCGGCCGCCATGCCTCGCGCTCGATCTTCGAGCGCATGGCCGTCGCCCGGTCGCGCCAGAAGATCTCTCGCTCGGTAAGGCCGAGCGTACCGGCGACGTTGGCGAGCCGGTCGCACGCTGCCCAGCACATCGCCGCGCTATAGGTGTGGACATGGCTCTTGGTGCGCAGTTCCCAGAGGCCTGCGTCGGGCTTGTCATAGGCTTCCCATGCCCGCTCGCCGATCGGCTCCAGCGCTTCGAAATCGGCCTGCTTGCCGACGCGGAACAGCCGCTGGTCGAAAAAGCCCTGCGCATTGGACAGGATGATCTGGCCATAGGCGTCGTGCTGGACCTGTTCATAGGCCTGGTTGCCGACGCGCACCGGCCCCATGCCGCGATAGCCGTCCAGCCCTTCCGCCTCGCGCTCGACCAGCGTCGCTTCGCCGCCGACGCCGTAGAGCGGCTGGATCTGCCCGTCGGCGGCATTGTCGACGATGTTGCGGAGATATTCGAGATACCCCTCCAGCACATCCAATGCGCCGAGGCGGTTGAGTGCCTGCACGGTGTAATAGGCGTCGCGAATCCAGCAGTAGCGATAGTCCCAGTTCCGCCCGCTATTCGCATGTTCGGGGATCGAGGTGGTCAGTGCGGCGACGATCGCGCCCGTTTCCTCATGCTGGCACAGTTTCAGCGTAATCGCGCTGCGGATCACCGCCTGCTGCCACTCGATCGGCGTGGCGAGGCCGCGCACCCAGTGCCGCCATTCGTCTATCGTGTTCTTCAGCATCCGTTCGATCGAAGCGGGCAGCTCGTCGGAAAAGCTCTCGTCCGGCCCAAGGAAGAAATGCAGCGTGCGTTCGACGCGGAACAGCCGCTCGTCCTCGATCCAGCCGACCGGTGCGCTGGTTGACAGGCGGATCGCCTCCTGATCCAGCAGGTAGCGAATATGGTTCGACCCGCGCGTGCGCTCGGCCGGCGCGCTGCCCCAGTCGACCGAGGGGCGCAGGCGCACGCGAATGCGGGGGGACCCGGCCAGCGGCCGGACGATCCGGCAGAACGCGACCGGACGGTACATCCGGTCGTGCCGCTTGAAGCGCGGGCAGAAGTCAACGACCTCGATCGCGTTGCCCTGCGCGTCGACATGGCGTGTCACCAGCACCGGCGTGTTGCGGATATAGGTCTGCTGCGTCTCGACACAGCCGTCGAGGTCGATTTCCCAGAAACCAAACGCCCCGTCCGACGCGCGCCGCCGATCGTCGAGCAGCGACGAAAACGCCGGATCGCCATCCACCCGCGGCAGGCAGCCCCACACGAACCGCCCGTTGCGGTCGACCAGCGCCGACACCTGGCAATTGCCGATCGGCCAGAGGTCCATCGTCGCGGTCATGCGTTGTTCTCCAGCCAGTCGAGGAATGCGGCAACATCGTCCAGCCGATAGGCAGCGGCAGTGTCGCGCATCGGCCCGATCAATATGCCCGCCCCGCCGTGATGCGCGGCGACCACCATGCCGGGTTCGTCGGTCAGGTCGTCGCCGACGAACACCGGCGCGTGGCCGGCAAAGGGGGCGTCCTCGCACAGGGTCGCGATCGCGGTGCCCTTGTCATGGCCGGCCATGCGCAGTTCGATCATCATCTTGCCTGCCTGTGCGGTCAGCCAGTCGCGCTGGGCGAAGGCATCGACCAGAGCGTGTGCCTCCTGTTCGACCTCCGGAGCGCCGCGATAATGGATCGCGACGCCCAATGTCTTGATCTCGATCACGATACGGGGATCGTCGGCGAAGCGATCGGTAAAGGCGCGCTCGGCGGCGGTCAGGCTGGCGGGGCGATCGGGCAGCAGGGTGTCGCCACCGGCCGGGCGGATTTCGGCGCCATGGCTGCCGACGACCGCGAAGTCGCGGATCGTGTCGCCGAGGAAGCCGTCGATCTGTGCGATCGACCGCCCACTGACGATCGCTACCCGTCCGTCCAGCCGCGCGGGCAGGCGGGCGAGCAAGGCGTGGAGCGCCGGATCGACCGTCACCGCATCGGGCTTATCGGCCAGCTCGACGAGCGTACCGTCGAAATCGAGGAACAGGCCGGCATCATCGAGCAGGCCGGCGGGCGGGGGAGGGAGGTCCTGGTACGGCATCACGTTCGTGAACGCGGCGTCGGGCAAAATCGTTTCGCAGGTGCGGTGTATTTTGGCGAATGTCCTTTGTCGTAGGGGATGACGCTCCCCTCAACCCGCTTCGTGGAACTGCAGGTTCGCCAGCCGGGCATAGAGGCCGCCCTGCGCGATCAGCTCCGCGTGCGGCCCGCTCTCCACGATGCGGCCCTGCTCCATCACGATGATCCGCGACGCCGCGCGCACCGTCGCCAGCCGGTGGGCGATGACCAGCGTCGTGCGGTTCGCCATCAGCCGGTCGAGCGCATCCTGTACCAGCCGCTCACTCTCCGCATCCAGTGCCGAGGTCGCTTCGTCCAGCAGCAGGATCGGCGCATCGCGCAGCAGCGCGCGGGCGATCGCCACCCGCTGCCGCTGCCCGCCCGACAGCCGCGCCCCGCCTTCACCCAGATACGTGTCCAGCCCTTGCGGTAGGTCGCGCAGGAACGTGCTGGCATTGGCGGCATCGGCGGCGGCCCAGAGCTGTTCGTCGCTGGCGTCCCAGCGGCCATAGCGCAGATTGTCGCGCGCCGATGCGGCAAAGATCACCGTTTCCTGCGGCACCATCGCGATCCGCGCACGCACCGCCGCCGGATCGGCATTCCGGACGCCGACCCCATCCACCGCGATCCGCCCGCTTTCCGGATCGTAGAAGCGCTGGATCAGCTGGAACAGCGTCGACTTGCCTGCACCGGACGGGCCGACCACCGCCACCGTTTCCCCCGGTGTCACGTCCAGCGTGAAGTCGGACAGCGCGGCGACTTCCGGCCGGGTCGGATAATGGAAGGTCACGCCGTCGAACGTCACCGCGCCGCGTGCCGGTTCGGGCAGCGCGACCGGGTCGGCCGGCGCGGCGATGACCGGGCGCTGCGCGAGCAGGTCGGCCAGCCGCCCGGCGGCACCCGATGCGCGCAGCAGGTCGCCATAGACTTCGGTCAGTGCGCCGAACGATCCCGTCACCAGCGCGGCGGTCAGCACGAACGCCGTGATCGCGCCACCGGTCGTCCGCCCCGCGGCGACGTCGCTCACCGCATCCCACATGATGAGGGTTATCGCGGCGAACAACATGCCGATGACGAACGCGGTCATCACCGCGCGGGTGGCGAAACGCTTCTTGGCGGTGGCGAAGCCGCGATCGACCGCGGCCTCGAACCGTTCGCCCTCGCGCCCTTCCTGTCCGAACGCCTGCACGATCTTCATCGCGCCCAGCGTTTCGGATGCGACCGATCCGATGTCGGCGATCCGGTCCTGGCTGGACCGCGACAATTTGCGCACCCGCCCGCCCAGCCACATGATCGGGAACACGATCACGGGTATGCCGACGATCAGGTACAGCGTCAGCTTGGGCTGCAGGCTGAACAGGTAGATCACCCCGCCGACCCCGACCAAGAGGTTGCGCAGCGCGACCGACACGGTGGTGCTGACGATCCCCTCGACGATCGCGGTATCGGCGGTCAGGCGCGACGCGATCTCCGATGGCCGGTTCTCCTCGAACCAGCCGGGCGACAGCGTCAGCAGGTTGCGATGCACCGCCACGCGCAGGTCGGCGACGGTCCGCTCGCCCAGCCACGACACGAAATAGAACCGCCCGGCGGTGGCGATGGCCAGCACGACGACGACGCCCAGCAAGCCTTCGAAATAGATGCCGATGTCCGTCATGCTCGCCCCGTCGGCGAACCCGTTGTCGACCACCTTCTGAAAGGTGCGCGGGATCCACAGCGTCGCGACCGCGGCGGTGATCAGCGAGACGAGCGCGCCGATCAGTTGCAGCTTGTAGCGAAAGGTGAAGCGCCAGACGAGCTGGAGCGCCGGCAGCATCTTTGCGCGGTCGGGGGCGGGGGGCGTGTCGGCCATGACGCGCTGCCTAGCGCCTGCCAGCGGCTATCGCAAAGGGAACCTCCGACCACCTTCGTTGCTTGAACGTATCGAAGGGCGCCAGGCACGGTGTCCGCCTCCGGGCCTTCGGGACGCGGGACAGGGGTGCGCTTTCAGCGTCGGGACAGGTTTGGCGTACGACGTTCGAAGCGTTGCCGATGGCAACGAATCGCTATATTTTCACTGGTACGGGTAGTTCCCGTCAGAGAAGGTCCGGGGATGCCCATGTTGTACGACGCATATGAATGGCAACGCTCGCTGCTGGCCGGGGCCAGCGCGATGGCGAATTTCGGCGCAGGCCTGTTGCAGAACCCCAGCAATCCGTTCGCCTATTTCGGCGGCGGCCCGGTGCTGGGATCGGCGTTGCAGGTGTTCGCCCACGCCGCCGCGCCGCGCGGCAAGCCGGCGTTCGGCATCACCGGTACGACGGTCGACGGAAAGCCGGTGGCGGTGCGCGAGGAAATCGTGCTGCGCCGCCCGTTCGGCCAGTTGAAACGCTTCGTCCGCGACGGCGTGGAGGGCGGTCCCAAGCTGCTGATCGTCGCGCCGATGAGCGGCCATTATGCGACGCTGCTGCGCGGTACCGTCGAACGGATGCTGCCGAGCGCCGATGTGTACATCACCGACTGGCGCGATGCGAAGCTGGTGCCGGTGGCCGATGGGCGCTTCGACCTCGACGACTATATCGATTATGTCGTCGCCTTCCTCGAAAAGATGGGCGAAACCGGCGACGCTCGGTCGCATGTGCTGGCGGTGTGCCAGCCCTCGGTCCCGGTCTATGCCGCGACGGCGCTGATGGGCGCGGACCGGCATCCCAACCGTCCGCGCACGCTGACCATGATGGGTGGGCCGATCGACACGCGCGAGGCGCCGACCGCGGTCAACACGCTGGCGACGCAGCGCCCCCACGCCTGGTTCGAACAGAATGTCATCGCGACCGTGCCGATGACCTATCCGGGTGCCGGCCGCCGCGTCTATCCGGGCTTCCTGCAGCTCGCCGGGTTCATGAGCATGAATCTGGGCAGCCACATGATCTCGCATTACGAGATGTTCAAGCATCTGGTGCAGGGCGATGGCGAGGGAGCGGGTACGACGCAGCGCTTCTACGAGGAATATCGCGCGGTATGCGACATGACCGCCGAATTCTATCTCCAGACGATCGATCTGGTGTTTCAGACCCATGCCCTGCCCGAAGGCACGATGAAGCATCGCGGGCGTGCGGTCGATCCGGGCGCGATCACCGATACGGCCGTCCTGGCGATCGAGGGTGAGCGCGACGACATTTCCGGCCTGGGCCAGACCCGCGCCGCGCTCACGCTGGCAACCGCGCTGCCCGACGCCATGAAGCAGTACCACATGGCGCCGGAAGTTGGCCATTACGGTATATTCAACGGCTCGAAATGGCGCACCCGCATCGCGCCGGTGCTGGAGGAATGGATCGCCACCCATAACGGGTGATCGCTGGCCGACGCATTGGAAAGGGGCGGGGGTGCAACCCCCCGCCCTTTTTTGTTCAGACGTCGATGACCGCGTGGCTGCCGGCTTCGTCGCTGCTCTTGATCGTCTGGCCGGTGAACATCTTCAGCTTGCCGAGCAGCGACTGGTCGGTTTCCCACACCTCGGCACTGTCGAGGTCGAAGCGCAGCATCAACAGCGACGGGTCCTGCCGGCCCTGTTCGTACCAGGCCTCGACCGGCTTCGACCAATAGCGGTCGATCACCGCCGGATCGGTTTCCTCGGTCAGCGTACCGCTGATGCAGGCGAACAGGTCATGGCCCTTGGCGACGAACTGCACCATCGCCGGGCCGCCCGACGCGGCACGGTTGTCCCGCTTGGTATAGAACCAGAACTCGCTGTGCGCGTCCTCGTCCAGCACGGCGTACATCGGCTCGCTATGCTGGTGCTTGCCGGTCAGGCCCAGCATGACATACGGGTTGGCCGCCATCGCTTTCCACATGGCGTCGCGGATTTCAGCGGGGCTTTTGGTCGACATGGATTTTCCTTCCTGGACAATGCCTCCTCCCAACGACCCAGAGGCGTGAGGTTTCCCACGGCACCCCCACGCAAACCCCATTGCGAATCCCGGCAGTTCCCCCTAGTGCCTCCCTCCACCGCGCACGCCGCGGTCGCTGGGGCGTCGCCAAGCGGTAAGGCACCGGTTTTTGGTACCGGCATTCGTAGGTTCGAATCCTGCCGCCCCAGCCATCTGCCTGAAATCCCAGCCAATTGGCTGCTAAGTGTTTGAAGATGCTGGCTGACTATAAGGGTCGGCCGTTGGCACCTGCACAATTGTGCATCGGATTGTGCCAATGCGCTGGCCGGGAAGGCCGCGGTTTTGGACTGTCTTCAGCATGTATATCGGCGCGGGCATATTTTTTGGTGGCGCCGAATTCACCGTTTATTGGATAATGGCACCCTAGATGTCCGGCTGTCGCTGCGGACCACCGACCGGAAGGCAGCGCGCAACATGGGGGCGGCGCTCACGGCGGTGACGCCGAGGGTGCTGGAGATGCTCGACAGGCGGGCCAGGCAGAAGACCGATATCACCGAGCAGGAGCTCCAGGCGATCGCCAAGGCGATGTACGAGGAGCGGCTGGCGGAGGTTTGCACCCTGCAGCGATCGACGCCGTACGATGTCGAGAACCACTCGGCCGCCAATCTGGCGTTCGTCGACTATTTCGAGCGGCTGAAGAACCAGGGCGGTCGCATGTCCTTCCTGCCAGCCGAAGAGCGAAAGTTGCAGGCGGAGGGCTGGAGCGCGCAGCGGATCGCCGACCTGCGCAGGATCATCGCCATGCGGGAGGAGCAAGGGGCCGACCCGATCCGGCAGGACGAGATCGATCGCCATCTTGCCGCCGCCGGCTTCGCGGTCGATGACCGGCTGCGCTGGATGCTGGAGCTAGCCCTCTATCCGGCCTACCGCGACGCCTATGCCGCCGCAGAGGCGCAGCTTCGAAGTGCGGCCACGCCCGGGACGGTGGCGCCTGGCAATTCGGCCACGCCTGCACCGGCGCAGCCGTCACCTTCGCCCGTCGCTGGCGTTCATCCTGCGCCGGTCGGTACGGCTCTGGGGGTGCCAGAGGACTGGCTGCATTGTACCCCCGTCGAGGCGGCGGAACGGATGATCGCCACGACGCCCCGCCTGTTGGAGCATCGCAAGGGCGGCAAGCGCGAGAAGGATAGCGTCGGCGAACAGACGCTTCGCCAGATCCGCTGGGCCGCGGTGCTGCTGCAGAAGTCGCTGCCGCCCGGCACGCCGATGTGGCGGGTTACCAAGGCGGACATCGTCAAGCTCGACAAATGGTTCGATCAGCTCTCCGTCAACTATGGCAAGGCGGCTGGCGACCACGACCTCGGGCAAAGCCTGGAACAGGCGGCGGCCGTGTTCGCCGATCGAGTCGAGACGGGCGATGTGCCGATGGATCAGATCGGCTTGTCCACCGGCACCGCAAACAAGCATTTCAACAAGCTGGGCCAGATTCACAGCTTCACGCGCAAGGCGGTGCACATCGCCGAGCCGATCGACTTCGGCGAGTTCACGGCCCCGATCGACAAGGACGAACGCGAGGCGCGGCTGCGCTATACGCGTGAGCAGGGCGAGGCGATCTTCCGCCTGCCGCCATGGACCGGCTGCGTCGGCGTCGAGGAGCGGCTGAAGCCCGGCTCCAAGGTCATCCACGATGGCCTGTTCTATCTGCTGCTGCTGGTATGGTACACCGGCGCGCGGCGCGAGGAATTGGCCAAGCTCATGCTCGACGATGTCGAGGAGCGGCATGGCATCGACTATCTGCTGATCCGCCCCACCATCACCGGGCGGATCAAGAACAAGTCCGCCCGGCGCGTGATCGTCATTGCCGACGAACTGATCCGGCTTGGCTTCCTGCGCTATGTCGAGGCGATGCGCGCGGCCGGGGAGCAACTGCTGTTCCCCGAATTCGTGCCCGGCGGCGATACCAAGCGGAAGCTGGGCGACGTCTTCTACAAGCTGTGGTGGATCTATATCGCGCCGAGCGTGCCTGACCGGAAGCGCGGTCAGGCGATGCACTCCGCCCGCCATACCGTGTCGGACGAGTTGAAGGACCAAGAGGTCTTCATCGAGTTCCGCAACGATCTGCTCGGCCATAAGGGGACCGGTGGCGAGGGCATGACCCGCTATCCGGGCCGTGCCTCGCTCGAGAAGCTCAAGGCCACGGTGGCGAAGATCCCGATCGTCACCGGCCATCTGTCCGACCAGCGGACCATTTGCCTCCTGCCGCAGAAACTGCGGCAGGCGCGCCCGACGCGCGCGAAAGGGGGCCGCGCATGACGCGCCCCGAGCCAGCCCGGCGGGCTGGGCAGAACAGAAGAACGAGGGTGCGCACCCAGGTGAGAAGGAGCACGCGCTCCGGCTCTCGCCTGCGCCCTGAAGAGGGAGGAAATAAGGTAGCAGGATGGGTGGTGTATGACACCACCGGCCGCGCAGCGGGGCCTGCTCCGCGCCGAAGGCTTGTCGCAGGAGAAACGGCGTGAGCCAGAATGACGCGGGCCGAGCTCCTCGGAAGGCGCGCGGCAAGCGTCCGCCGAGGAAGGATTCCGGCAACCGCATCGTCTTCCGGGTGACTGCCGAGGAGCGGCAGCGCTTGGTCAGCGAGGCCGGCGAAGTGGGAATTTCCACCTACGTTCGCGCCCGTCTGTTCGGTGGCGGCGTGCGCAATCGTGATGCCCTGCGCAAGATCGCCGCGCTGCACGTCGCGGGTCGCCGCATCCAGCAGCTGGCCGAGACGCACGATGTCGACGAGTTCGTGATCGCCACGACGCTCGGCGACGTGTGCACCGCGATCCTGGGGTTGGTCGACGAATTGGACGATGTGGTGGATGGCGATGAAAAGGCCGACACCCCGTGATCGTGAAACGCATCCCGGCGCGCCCGGCCGGGCGCAATGCGACCACCGAGCGGGCGAGGCATGCCCGCAACCTTGTCGACTATCTCCGGCAGCCCGAGAAGCAGAGCGAGGAGAAGGATTATCAGGTCGCCTATATGCTGCGCGAGAAGCTCGGCGGCACGAAAGGCGAGCGCCTGTTCCATATCGGTGGTCGCAACTTCGTCAGTACCGCCATCGAGGGGCAACGCGCAGAGATGATCGCCGTCGCGCAGGCGGCGACCCGCAGCCCCAATCCGATCGACCACTGGCTGCTGAGTTGGCGTGAGGGCGAGTTGCCGACACCCGCCGAGATCGACGAAGCGGTCGGCATGTTCCTCGGGCATCTCGGCGTCAGCGACCAGCCGTGCATCTATGCTTGCCATGGCGACACCGACAATCGTCACGTCCATATCGCGCTCAACCGCTATGATCCGCTTGCCCGGCGGATGATCGAGATCAACGACGGCTTCACGCTCGAGGCAGCGCATCAGGCGGTTGCCCTGATCGTCGATCGGTTTGGCTGGCAGGCCGAAGCCGATGCTCGCTATCAGGTGTTCGATGGTCGGGTGGTGATGAGTGCCGGGGCAGCGACGCGCGTCGATGCGGATCGGAAACCGATCTCGCAGAAGGCCGCGGCGTTCGAAACCCGGACGGGCTATCGTTCCGCGCACCGAATCGCCCAGGAGGAAGCCGTGCCCCTGATCCGGGCGGCGCGATCCTGGGACGCATTGCATCGCTCGCTCGCCGAGGTTGGTATCAGCTATGACACCATCGGGACGAACGGCGTCATCCTGTCGGTTGGAAACGAGAAGGTACGAGCATCGGCCGTCGATCTGTCGATCACCCGCGTGCGCTTGGAAAAGCGCCTTGGAGACTTCGTCCCGCGGGCGGCCGCTGTGGAAATCGCGGCCCGTGACGCGAAGAGGGATCGGCTAGCTAAGGCCTTCAGGGCTGATGAATATCGCGGCGAGCTCGAACGGTGGAAAAGGTGGCAGAAAGCCAAGCGCGACGCCGCATCGTCAGAGCATACCACCGATCGTGCACGCGCAGCTGCCCTGGCCAGGCAAAAGGCGCCCAAACGGCCCGCTCCCAATTTGGAAAGCTGGTATTATGAGCAGGGGGAAGGTGCCTTGGCCGAAGCGTGGCGTCATCGCCATAGCGCAAGGGCGTTCCCCAGTTTCGGAGTGGGGAGCGGCAAGCGCCCGACCGACCTGCCGTCGATCGATGGATTTCATGCCTATCCCTGCTCGGACGGCGTCCGCTACGCCCGGAAAGCCGATGGTCCCACAGCCTTCCTCGACAGGGGTGAGACAATCGACGTGATCGCACGGGACGAGGCGGCCATGCTCGC
>NZ_CAJYQD010000031.1 GCF_913776855.1 uncultured Sphingomonas sp.
TTACGCCGCAATCGCGAGTGCTTCGTTATCGTTGGCACTTGTGTGTATGGGCCGTTGCGGTGGTCCCATTCCGAACGAAAACAGCGCTTTTCAACACACGTCGATCCTGGTTCGGCCCCGTCAGAAACGGTGTCCAGAAACACCACCTTATGGTGGAGCCGCCGGGTACTGCCCCCGGGTCCGCTGCGTCTATTGCACGCCGCAGTTTATCGTCATAGCCGGCTGGAAGCCGACATTGGGGCATATAGGCGGTCGGGACCGCTTTGAAAAGAAGCGTACTTCCCATGGCCGCGCCCAAGTGGCATGGGCGATCGGATCATGCTGACCCAGCGTTCCCGCTATGCGCTTCGCGCGATGCTGTTCCTTGCCGAACAACCCGCGGGAGAGGCGCCAATGCCGATGCACCGGATCGCCACCGCCGCGAACGTGCCGCGCAAGTTCCTCGAACTGATCCTTGCCGACCTGCGCGAGGCAGGGTTCCTGTCGTCGACGCGTGGCAAGGCGGGCGGGTATCACCTCGCCCGGCCGGCGCACCTGATTTCGCTGGGCGAGATCATCCGCGTGATCGAAGGGCCGCTGGCGCTGGTCCCGTGCGTCAGCCGCACCGCATACCGGGCGTGCGGCGATTGCAAGGACGAGGCGAGCTGCGCCATCCGCCACGCCATGGCACGGGTCCGCGACGAAACCGCGCGCATCCTCGATGGCACCAGCCTGGCGGCGGCCGCCGCGCAGGAACTGGCCGCGGCCTGACCCTTCCGTATCCCCGCGCAGGCGGGGATTCAGGGTTCCACGCATTGCCGCCGCGTTCCTGGCGCTGGACCCCCGCCTGCGCGGGGGTACGGAATTATTCGGGCAGCTTCTTCGCGGCGCGCAGTTCGTCGCGGATTTCGCGTAGCAGCGCGATTTCGGGTGGGTCGGCGGCGGGCGGTACGTCACCAGCCTTTTGTTCCTGATGCACCGTCGCGATCGCCCGGTTCACGAATTTCACCAGCAGGAACACGATGAAGGCGAGGATGACGAAGTTGATCACCACGCTGACGAACTGGCCATAGCCGAACAGCGGGACGCCCGCTTCCTTCAGCGCGACATAGCTGTCGGGGCTGCCCTTGTAGGTCGCCGGGATCGGACCGAGCTTGATGAAATAGCTGGAGAAATCGAAACCGCCGAAGATGTAACCGATCACCGGCATGATCATGTCGTCGGTCAGTGATTTCGTGATCGTGCCGAACGCCGCGCCGATGATGACCCCGACCGCGAGGTCCAGCACGTTGCCGCGCGCGACGAACGTCCGGAATTCCTTGAGCATCGACATGACTCCCTCCCGTCTTAGCCGCTTGAGGGTGCCATAGTGCTTCGATACGGTGGCATCAGGCAAGCATCAGGTGGGATAACATGCACATGCGGCGGGCGATGGTGGTGATGGCGGCGGTGCCGCTGGCGGCGTGCGGCGTGAACAGCGTGCCGACGGCCGAGGAGAATGTGAACGCCAAATGGGGCGAGGTACAGAACCAGTATCAACGCCGCGCCGACCTGATCCCCAACCTCGTCGCGACGGTGAAGGGCTTTGCGAAGCAGGAGGAGCGCGTACTGACGCAGGTCACGCAGGCGCGTGCCGCGGCGACGTCGATCAACGTCACCACCGACGACCTGTCCGATCCGGCGACGTTCCAGCGGTTCCAGGCGGCGCAGAACCAGCTGACCCAGGCGCTGGGCCAGTTGCGTACCGTGGTCGAGGCGTATCCCCAGCTGACCAGCAACCAGAATTTCCTGTCGCTGCAATCGCAGCTGGAGGGGACCGAGAACCGCATCAGCATCGCGCGCCGCGATTATAACGAGGCGGTGCAGGCCTATAACACGCGTATCCGCACCTTTCCTGACGCGATCGGAGCCAAGGTCTTTTACGGCGCGAAACCCAAACAGAGCTTCCAGGCACAGGCCGGGGCGGAGGTCGCGCCGCAGGTCGATTTCGGCAATTCGAACTGACGCGCGGCCCCATGCGGCGCATCCTGTTCTGCCTGTGGATAAGTCTGTGGACGGTTTGCGCGCTGCCCGCCAGCGCGCAGACATTTCCCAAGTTCACCGGGTTGGTCGTCGACGATGCGAACGTCCTGCCGCCTGAGACGCGTGCCGATCTGACACAGAAATTGCAGGCTTTACAGCGGGATACTAAGCGGCAGTTCGTCGTCGCGACGATCGGCGACATGCAAGGCTACCCCTTGGAGGAATATGGTTACCGGCTGGGCCGCGCTTGGGCCGCCGGGTTGAAGGATGTGGATAACGGGGTCATCCTGTTCATCGCGCCGAACAATCCCGGTGGGCAACGCGGGCCGCGGATCGAGGTCGGCTATGGTCTCGAACCGATCCTGACCGATGCGATATCGAGCGCGATCATCCGGCAGCAGATGATGCCGAAGCTGAAGGAAGGCGATGTTCCGGGGGCGATGACCGCCGGGGCCGATGCGGTAATCGCGCAGCTGCGGCTTAGCCCCGAGGAAGCACAGGCACGTGTCGACGCCGCCGCAGCGGCGTTCGACCGAGGGCGGCAGCAGCGAACGTCGGGATCGGATGGCGGTGCGGTGATCGGCATCGTCTTCTTCGTCGGTGTCGGCCTGTTGATCTTCGGCATCATCGCGGTGTCGAGTCGACGACGGCGCATCGGTCCGTGGGGCCGGCCACATCGCGGCAGCACGGCGGGCGATGTCGCGCAGGTCGTCCTGTGGTCGATCGCCGACGAACTGGCGCGCGGCGCGATGCGCGGCGGCAGTTGTGGCGGGGGATGGTCCGGCGGCGGGTCGTCAGGCAGCTCCGGCGGCGGGTGGAGCGGCGGCGGCTTCACCGGCGGCGGTGGCGGATCGTTCGGCGGCGGCGGCGCGTCGGGGAATTGGTGATGCAGTTGACCGACACCGACCGCGCGCGCATCCGCGATGCGGTAACCCAGGCCGAGGCCGCGACCGAGGGCGAGATCGTCGTCGTGCTGGCGCGCCGGTCCGACGCTTATCACGATGTCGGACTGCAAATGGCGGTGCTGGCGATGCTGCTGGTGCTGGTCGTGACCGCGCTGTGGCCCACCTGGCTGCTGGCGTTGCATGGCTGGGCCGAACCATGGGGCGATGCCCCTACCCCGCTGTTCCTGCTGACGACGCTTGGCTGGGTGCAGGGCGCGGTGTTCCTGATCGTACGCTATGCCTGCGCATGGATGCCGCTGCGCATGGCGCTGACCCCGGCGTCGACCAAGGCGCGGCGGGTCCATGCCCGTGCGCTGCTGCTGTTCCGCGCTGCCGCCGAACGGCGCACCGTGGCGGCGACCGGCGTGCTGCTGTACCTGTCGCTAGACGAGCATCGCGCCGAGCTGATCGCCGAAGCCGCGATCCATGACCGGGTCGAGCAGGCGGTGTGGGGCGATGCGCTGGCGGCGTTGCTGGTGGCGTTGAAGGCGGACCGTCCCGCCGACGGTATCGTCGCGGCGGTCGGTGCGATCGGCGCGGTGCTCGCCGAACATTTCCCGATAGGAGCCAAACCCGTGAACGAACTTCCCGACCGGTTGATCGAACTATGATCGACGCCGATGCCCCCGAAGAGGTGATGTGGGCGGGCCGCTTCATCACCGCGAAGAAACGCGGCCGCTGGGAATATGTCGGCCGGGCGAACGGCATCGGTGCGGCGGTGATCGTCGCGATCGATGCGGGTCACGTCTTGCTGGTCGAACAATATCGCGTGCCGCTGGGCCGCAACTGCATCGAATTGCCGGCGGGACTGGTCGGCGACGATAGCGAGGGCGAGGCGGCGGCGGTGGCGGCGACGCGCGAGCTGGAAGAGGAAACCGGCTATCGCGCGGGCACGATGGTGCCGCTGGGCGAATATCATTCGTCGCCGGGGATGGTGTCGGAAAGTTTCACGCTGTTTCGCGCGGGCGAACTGGTGAAGGTCGGCGACGGTGGCGGGGTGCCGGGCGAGAATATCACCGTCCATCGGGTTGCGCTCGACGGGATCGTAGCGTTCCTCGCCGGGCAGCGGGCGGCGGGCAAGGCGGTCGATGTGAAGCTGTTGTTGTTGCTGGCGCCGTACCTTCTGGGGTGAGCTTCCTCCAAGCGTAGCGCGAAACAGGAAGAAGCGGGCCCCCGGATCAAGTCCGGGGTGACGGGGTGGAGTGGTTATCCTCTCCACTCCTTCCCCCGTTCGCTTCGAGCGCAGGTTCGAGCCTGTCGAGAACCGTAGTCGAGAAGGCGGTGCCCCACGCGACCGGTTTTCGACAGACGCTTCTTGACTGCGCTCGAAGCTGCTCGAACCGAACGGAATGGGTGCGGGACGGGGAGAGGTCAGCCCTTGGGGCTGGGCGTCGCACCGGGCGTCGGCACCCTGCACGGCACGATCGTCTTCGGCTCCGGCCTCGCCCCGTCCGGGGTGAACATCGCGATATAGCCGCCCGCCGAGGGCATCTTCTGCAGCTCGACCAGCTTGTAGCCGACCGCTTCGAATTCGCATTTCAGCAGCGCGGGCGGCGTGCCGTGGTTCTGGGTACGACGGTCGGCGTCGACCACCACCACCTGCCCACCGCTGCGCAAGGACGGGCGCAGGTTCCACAGGAACGCGTACGGCTCGGCGATCTCGTGGTACATATGGACCATCAGCACCCGGTCGAAGCTGTCGATCGGCAGCTTCGCATCGTCGGGTTCGCCCAGCCGGACGCTGACATTATCCAGCCGTTCGCGCGCCACCCGCTGCGCCAGCGCATCGCGGATCTGCGGGATGATGTCCTCGGCCAGCACGCGGCCGTCCGGCCCGACGCGCTGCGCGAGGCGGATGGTGTAATAGCCCTCGCCCGCGCCGATATCGGCGACGGTCATGCCGGCTGCGATGCTGGCCTTGTCCATCACCAGCTCGGCTTCGTTCAGCCGGTCGCGCGCCTCTTCGGTCGACCAGCGCGCCGACACGATCGTCGCCACCGGCCGGTCGGCCTTCGGAAAGGCGGGCTTGTCCTCCCGCTGCGCATTGGCGGCCGGGTTCGGCTGCGTCGCATCGCAGCCGGCCAGCAACAACAGCGCAAGCGGAAGGGCATGGCGCATCTCAGTCGACATCCTCGACATCGACCGATTCGCCGGTCACCCGCTGCGACAGCGCCGCCGCCATGAACGGGTCGAGCGCACCGTCCAGCACGTCGCCCGGCGCGGTCGAGACGACGCCGGTGCGCAGGTCCTTCACCATCTGATACGGTTGCAGGACATAGGAGCGTATCTGGTGGCCCCAGCCGATATCGGTCTTGGTCGCGTTTTCGGCATTCGCCTCCGCCTCGCGGATCGCCAATTCGCGCTCGTACAGGCGCGCGCGCAGCTGGTTATAGGCTTCCGCCTTGTTCTTGTGCTGCGATCGCTGGTTCTGGCACTGGACCACGATGCCGGTCGGGATGTGGGTGATGCGCACCGCCGAATCGGTGGTGTTGATGTGCTGACCACCGGCACCCGACGCGCGGTAGGTGTCGATGCGCAGGTCGCTTTCGTTATATTCGACCTCGATATTGTCGTCGATCACCGGATAGACCCAGATCGACGCGAACGAGGTGTGGCGGCGCGCCGCGCTGTCATAGGGGCTGATGCGGACGAGGCGATGGACCCCGCCCTCGGTCTTGGCGAAGCCATAGGCGTTCTCGCCCTTGATCAGCAGCGTCGCCGACTTGATGCCGGCCTGCTCGCCCGAATGCTGGTCGACCAGCTCGACCTTCATGCCGCGGCGTTCGGCCCAGCGGGTGTACATGCGCTGCAGCATCCCCGCCCAGTCCTGGCTCTCGGTCCCGCCGGCCCCGGCGTTGATCTCGATATAGGTGTCGTTGGCATCGGCTTCGCCCGACAGCAGGGCCTGTACCTTGTCATGGTCCGCACGGCTGGCCAGTTCGGCGAGGTTCGCGACGCCCTCCTCGGCCATCTCGGTATCACCCTCGGCATCGGCCATCTCGATCAGCTCGACGGTGTCGGCTAGGTCGCGTTCGATGGTGCGGGTGGCGGTGATCGCCTCGTCCAGCCGGCGGCGTTCGCGCATCACCTCCTGCGCGGCCTTGGGATCGTTCCACAATGCCTGATCCTCGACGCGTGCGTTCAGCTCGTCGAGCCGGCGCAGCGCCCGGTCCCAGTCGAGAAAGCGGCGCAGCAGCGCGAGGGCATCGTTGATCTTGTCTACATGGGCTTGCGCTTCGGCGCGCATGGGGAAAACTCCGGGAATAAGTAATCAGGGGGAATGCCGCCGATATAGGGCGCGCGCTAGTAGATTCCCCCTTCGCGTTGCAAGAAGTCGCTGTCGCGCGGTTGCGCTGCCTTCACCTGTGGCGCGGCGCGGGTCGGATCGCGGGTGACGGGGGCGCGGGCTTCGCCAAGGCGGCCGCTGGCGCGGCGGGCCTCGGTCTCGGGCTTGAACGCTTCCCAGATGATCGCCGCCTTGGGGTCGGTCGTCGGCCAGCCGCCATAGACCGGGCGGCCGCTGGCGCGGTCGATGCGGACCATGCGGATGCCGGCGGGGGCACGGAACGGCAGCACCTCCATGTCCTTGTACGCCTTCATCGCGAACGCCTTGTAGATCGGCGCGGCGATCGTCCCGCCCTGTGCATAGCCGCCCAAGTTGCGCGGGGTGTCGAAGCCCAGATACAGGCCGGCGATCATCTGCGGCGATCCGCCGACGAACCACACGTCGGTGGGACCGGTCGAGGTGCCGGTCTTGCCCATGATCGGACGGTTCAGGTCGCGCAGCGTCGTGGCGGTACCGCGCTGGATCACCCCTTCCATGATATGCACCATCTGGTACGCGCTCATCGCATCGACGACCTGTCGCGACTTGATCTGCGGGCGAGGCATCGGCCTGCCGTCCCAGTCGGGCGCGTTGCAGCGGTCGCAGGCGCGCCAGTTTTCGGGCAGGATCACCTTGCCACGCCGGTCCTGCACGAAATCGATGACGCTGGGCTTCAGCTCGCGGCCCTGGTTCGCCAGGATCGAATAGGCGTTGACCATGCGCATGACGGTCGTCTCGCCCGCGCCCAGTGCGTAGGAGAGATAGGGCGGGAATTTCTCATCGCTGACGCCGACGCGCTGGATCAGGTCGTTGACCTTGTCCATGCCGGTCTGCGCCGCCGCGCGCACCGTCATCAGGTTGCGCGACTGTTCGACGCCCCAGCGCATCGTGTGCGGGCCGGCGCCGCCGCCGCCGAAGTTGCGGAAGCATTTCTGGCCCAGCCGCCCGCCCTGGTTCACGCAGAACGGGCCGTCGACGATGATCGAGGCCGGGGTCATCCCCGCCTCCAGCGCGGCGGCATAGACGATCGGCTTGATCGTCGATCCGGGCTGGCGCATCGCCTGCGTTGCGCGGTTGAACGACTGGATGCGGCTGTCGAAGCCGCCCTGCATCGCGAGGATGCGACCGGTGCGCGGGTCCTCCACCACCATGCCGCCCGAGACGCGCGGGACCGAGCGCAGCGACCATTGCGACCCGGCGGGGGCGACCGCGAGGATGTCGCCCGGCTGGATCGCGGCAAAGGCGGTACCGCCCTGCCCCCGGACCGGCATCACCGCATTGCCGCGCGGCAGGACGCCGGTACGCCCGTCGGCAAAGCCGATCCGTGCCTCGCCGCCATCCTTCGCGATGACGATCGCCGCCTGCCAGTCCTGATAATCGAGGGCGATGTTGGTGTTGAGCAGAACCGACTGCCAGTTGTCGTCGTCGACCTCGGCGCGCGGCTTGTTCAGCGGACCCGACCAGCCGCGCCCCGAATCGAACCGGATCAGGCCGCTGCGCAGCGCGTCCTGCGCATCTTCCTGCAGCTTGGGGTCGAGCGAGGTGCGCACCCACAGGCCGCCGGCATAGACGCTGTACGGGCCGTCCTTCGCATTCTCGCCGAACTGGTTGAGGAGCTGGCGGCGGACTTCCTCGATGAAATAGCCGCCGGCGGTTTCCTTGCGCGGGGTCTGGCGCGGGATGGTGCCGAGCGGCTGGGCGACCGCGTTGGCGCGCTGGGCCGGCGTGATGAAGCCGTTGCGCTCCATTTCGCCCAGCACCCAGTTGCGCCGGGCGATCGCGCGGTCATAGCCGCGCTCGGGCGTATAGTTGGACGGCCCCTTGGGCAGGATCGCCAGATAGGCCATTTGCGGCAGCGTCAGCTCGCGCAGTTCCTTGCCGAAATAGGCGTGGGACGCCGCTTCGACGCCGAACGCATTCCGGCCGAGCGCGATCTGGTTGAGATAGAGTTCGAGGATCTGCTGCTTGGTCAGCGCGCTTTCGATGCGATAGGCGAGCAGCGCTTCCTTCGCTTTCCGGACATAGCTGACCTCGTTGGTCAGCAGCAGGTTCTTCGCCACCTGTTGCGTGATGGTCGACGCGCCGATCGGGCGGCCGTTGCGCGTCAGGTTGGTGAACATCGCCGCCGCGATGCCGGGATAATCGACGCCGTGATGTTCGAAGAAGGTGCGATCCTCGGCAGCGAGGAACGCCTTTACCAGCAGCGGCGGATATTCGGCATAGGACAGCTGCACGCGGCGTTCGCGGGCATAGCTGTGGATCGGATCGCCCTCGATTCCGCGCACATTGGTCGGCAGCGGCGGTTCGTAGGCGCGCAGCGAATCGACCGATGGCAGCGTGCGCCACAGCAACAGCCAGATGAGGAACACACCGATCCCGGCCAGCAGGAAGGCGATGGCCGGCAGGCGGAACCACCACCGTCGCCGGATACGGGCGAAACGGGCGCGCCGGCCGGATCGGGCGGCGTCGGGAGTGGCTTCGGTGTCGGATACGCTCATCGCCCGCGCGGTTTAGCAGGTTTGGGCGTGGGGGAAAGCGGGGCGTTTCTTGGGCCTCGCCCCGGATACGTCATCCCAGCGAAGGCTGGGATCTTCCGGTTGTAGCGCGGGACAGGGGTCGATGGAGGCCCCAGCCTGCGCTGGGACGACGCTTTGGGGAAGCGGGATAGCGGATCAGGTCTAGGGCGACGAAAGGCCTATTGATCCACCGCCAGCGCGTCGGACAGCAGCGCCCGGATCGCGCGCAGTTCCGTGATGCGGGCGGCGCGGCGGGGTGCAGGCGCGACCGGCAGCGGCGCCTTTGCCTCCTGCGCCAGCAATTGCTGCACGCCGCGCACGGTATAGCCCTGTTCGCCCAGCAGGCTGTGGATGCGGCGCAGCAGCGCGACGTCCTCCGGCCGGTAATGGCGGCGGTCGCCGGCGCGGGTCAGCGGCTTGATCTGCGGGAAGCGCCCTTCCCAATAGCGCAGCTTGTGCTGCGGCACCCCCAGATCGCGCGCGACCTCGCCGATCGTGCGATAGGCGCCGGCCGATTTGTCGACGGGGGGCGCCAACCCGCCCCGATCAGCCCGCCGCGACGATGCGGTCGCGCATCATCTGGCTGGCACGGAAGGTCAGGACGCGGCGCGGGGCGATCGGCACTTCGACGCCGGTCTTGGGATTGCGGCCGACGCGTTCGCCCTTGTCACGCAGGACGAAGCTGCCGAAGCCCGAAATCTTGACGTTCTCACCCTTCGACAGGGCTTCGCACATCGCGCCCAGAATCTGTTCGACCACACGGGCGGAATCGGCGCGCGACAACCCGATTTCGCGGTGCATTTCCTCGGCGAGGTCCGCGCGGGTCAGCGTGCTGTCGGATGCCATCGGTTCTAGTCCCTCTTCGAAATACCACGAACCGGTAGCACGGCGTATACGAAGTTTCAAAAATACGAAAGGATTACCAACGCACTACGGCGGCGCCCCAGGTAAAGCCACCCCCCATCGCCTCCAGCACGACGATGTCGCCGCGCTTGATCCGCCCGTCCTTCACCGCGACGTCGAGCGCGAGCGGAACCGAGGCGGCGGATGTGTTGGCGTGACGGTCGACGGTGACCACGACCTTTTCCGGTGCGAGGTTCAGCTTGCGCGCGGTCGCATCGAGGATGCGGGCGTTCGCCTGGTGCGGCACGACCCAATCGACATCGGCCGGGGTCAGGCCGGCAAGGTCGAGCGATTCGCCCATGACCGTGGCGAGGTTCACCACCGCGTGGCGGAACACTTCCTTGCCCTTCATCCTGAGCTTGCCGACGGTGCCGGTGGTCGACGGACCGCCATCGACATAGAGCAGCTGGTTGTGGCGGCCATCGGCGTGGAGCCGGGTCGACAGGATGCCGCGGGGCGTATCGGCGGCGGCATCGTCCTCCGCCTCCAGCACGATCGCGCCGGCACCGTCACCGAACAGGACGCAGGTGGTGCGATCCTCCCAGTCGAGGATGCGGCTAAAGGTTTCCGCACCGATAACGAGCGCACGGCGATGGACGCCTGCGCGCAGCATCGAATCGGCGACCTGCACCGCGTACAGGAAGCCCGAACACACCGCCGCCACGTCGAACGCGACGCAATCGTCGATGCCGAGCGCCGCCTGCACCTTGGTCGCAGTCGCCGGGAAGGTCTGGTCCGGGGTGGCAGTCGCCAGCACGATCAGGTCGATCTGCGCCGGCTCCAGCCCGGCGGCCGCGATCGCGGCACGCGCGGCATCGGTCGCG
Source organism: uncultured Sphingomonas sp. (assembly GCF_913776855.1). Taxonomy (GTDB): domain Bacteria; phylum Pseudomonadota; class Alphaproteobacteria; order Sphingomonadales; family Sphingomonadaceae; genus Sphingomonas. The sequence goes on from NZ_CAJYQD010000031.1 coordinate 10,514, forward strand.
AGCGTCGCGGTCGTCTCATGCTCGGCGGCGATATGGCGGAACCGGATGCCGGTACGCTCGACGATCCATTCGTCGGACGTGTCGACGCGCTCGGCAAGGTCGGCATTGGACACGCGGTTGGCGGGCAGCGCCGATCCGGTGCCGGTGACGATCGCGCGCATCATGCTGCCTGTGCCTCGATACCGGCCAGATCGCTGGCGATGCTGCGGGTCAGGTCGTCGCGGACCATCTTCGCCGCGACCTGGATCGCGTTCGACACGCCGATCGCATTGGCGCTGCCATGGCTCTTCACCACCAGCCCGTTTAGGCCGAGAAAGACCGCGCCATTATGGTTGTTGGGGTCCAGATGGTGGCGCAGCAGGTCGGTCGCGGGCTTGGAAATCAGGAACCCGATCTTCGAGCGCACCGACGAACGGAACGCCCGCTTGAGCAGGTCGCCGACGAAGCGTGCCGTGCCCTCCGCCGTCTTGAGCGCGATATTGCCCGAGAAACCGTCGCACACGACGACATCGACCTGTCCGCGCGACAGGCGATCCCCCTCGATATAGCCGGTGAAGGTCATCGGCAGATGGGGGGATGCGCGCAGCGTCGCCGCCGCGTCCCGCACGCTGTCGATCCCCTTCAGCTCCTCGGTCCCGATGTTCAGCAGCGCGACGCGCGGCGAATCGAGGTCGAGCGCGGTGCGGGCATAGGCCGCGCCCATCACCGCGAACTGGACGAGATTGCGGGCATCGCACTCGGCATTGGCGCCGAGGTCGAGCATGACGAGATCGTTGTCGCCGAGGCTCGGCAACAGCGCCGCCAGCGCCGGACGATCGATGCCGGGCATGGTACGCAGCGCAAGCTTGGCCATCGCCATCAGCGCGCCGGTATTGCCCGACGACACGGCGGCGGCGGCACGCCCCTGCTTCACCAGGTTGATGGCGATCCCCATCGACGTGGTTTTCGCCCGGCGGATCGCCTGGCTGGGCTTGTCGGAAGAGCCGACAACCTCAGGCGCGTGGACGATCTCCGACGCGGCACTGAGGTTGGGATGCGATTCGAGACCGGCACGAATCGCCGCCTCGTCGCCGACCAGCAGGAACCGCATCGATTCGTGGCGTCGCCGGGCATGGGCGACGCCAGCGAGCATGGTGGCAAGCCCTTCGTCACCGCCCATCGCGTCGATGGCGATCCAGGACCCGTCAGCCATGCGTGCTTCCCTGTCCGGTTGCGCGGTTTACGCGTCGACCGAGACGACTTCGCGACCGTTATAGTGGCCGCAAGCGGTGCAGAGGTTATGCGGACGCTTCAGTTCGCCACAGTTCGGGCACTCCTGGAACGACTCGATGCTCAGCGAATCGTGGCTGCGACGCATACCGCGCTTCGAGGGCGAGGTCTTTCTCTTGGGAACTGCCATTTCGGCACCTTTATTACGTGGGTATCAGTTGGTTTCGCTACCAACTGACGGCGCGGCCCAGGCAAGTGCCGGACCACAGTGCGAGGCCGGCAACCCGCCGGACCGGCAGACAGGCTGGTCGCGAAGCGAACCGCGCCTATAGCGTTTTCGTGCGCGGTTGCAAGCATTGGGTTGGCGTGTGCTGTCGAGAACCCTTCGACAAACAGCGTCACCCCAGCGCAGGCTGGGGTCTCTCGCGGATAGCGCAGAACAGGAGCCACAGGGAGGCCCCAGCCTGCGCTGGGGTGACGTTTGCGGCGCCCGTTGTCGGTTATCTGGCGAGTACCGCATCCCCCACGAACGGATTCGTCGCGCGTTCATGGCCGAAGGTGCTGCCCGGACCATGGCCCGGCACGAACGCGACGTCGTCGCCCAGCGGCCACAGCTTGGTCACGACCGAATCGAGCAGCGCCTGATGGTCGGACAGCGGAAAGTCGGTGCGGCCGACCGATCCCTGGAACAGCACGTCGCCGACCAGCGCGAATCGGGCTTCTTCGTGGAAGAAGATCACATGGCCCGGCGTATGGCCCGGCGTCTCGTACACCGACAGGACCGCCTCGCCGACCGTCACCGTATCGCCCTCGACCAGCCAGCGGTCGGGTTCGAACGGCACGCCGCGCAGTCCCCAGCGCTTGCCATCCTCGTCCAGCCGCGCGATCCAGAAGCGATCTGCCTCGTGCGGCCCCTCGATCGGCACGCCCAGCTGCTCGGCGAGCGGCTTCGCCTCGCCACAATGGTCGATATGGCCGTGGGTCAGCAGGATTTTTTCGATCGTCACCCCCTGCTGCTCGGCAGCCGCCAGCAGGCGCGGCAGGTCGCCGCCGGGATCGACGAACGCGCCGCGCATCGTCTTCGTACACCACAACAACGTGCAGTTCTGCTGGAGCGGGGTCACCGGGATGATCGCCGCGCGGATCGGGGATGGGGTCATGGGCGATGCCATATCGCTTGTCGTCCGATCCGGCAAAGCCGGATCATGGCGGTACCGGCCCGCCTCTATGGAAGTCGATCAGACTTAATGCCACGTACACAAAGGCGCGTCACAATGCTTGCCCCGCGCGCGCGCAACCGGCACAGCGTGGGTGGATGTTCGACACGACCCGGCCCTTCGTGCTGCTCGACGATGCCCGGCCGGGCGGAACCGCACGGCTGTACCGCGCACCGGCGCGCATCGTCCGCGCCGATCGCGTCGAGGAAGTGGCCGAGGCGCTCGCCGCACTGCGCGCGGCGACGGCGGCCGGGGCGAGTGTTGCCGGCTATCTGACCTATGAAGCCGGGGCGGCGCTGGTGCCGGGAACGCCAGTGCGTCCTCCCGATGGCCCGCTCCTGTGGTTCGGGGTGTTCGAACGCGCCGAACGCGTCGATGTCGCCGGCACGCTGCCCGATCCGGACGGGGCGTGGATCGGGGCGACCGAACCGGACATAGCCGCCGACGTCTATGCCGCGCGCTGTACGCAGATCCTCGACCTGATCGCGGCGGGCGACCTGTACCAGGCGAACCTGACCTTCGGCGCGACGGTGCCGGTGGTCGGCGACCCGCTGGCGCTCTATGCCGCGATCCGGCCGCGCGCCGCCGCCGGACATGGTGCGGTGGTGTGGACCGGCCGCGACTGGCTGTTGTCCTTTTCGCCCGAGCTGTTCTTTGCGGTAGAGGGCGGCACGATCGCCGCGCGACCGATGAAGGGCACCGCGACCCGCAACGCCGATCCGGCGCGCGACCGTGCCGCCGCCGACGCGCTGGCCAGCGATCCCAAGCAACGCGCCGAAAACCTGATGATCGTCGACCTGATGCGCAACGACCTGTCGCGCGTCGCAACGCCGGGCAGCGTGCGGGTGCCCGAGCGATTCGTCGTCGAAACCTATCCCAGCATCCACCAGTTGATTTCTTCGGTGACTGCCCAACTGTCACCCGGCAGGGATGCAGTCGATGCGCTGGCGGCCTTGTTCCCCTGCGGATCGATCACCGGCGCGCCGAAACGGCGGGCGATGCAGGCGATCGATGCGGTCGAAGGGCGCGCCCGCGGCATCTATACCGGGTCGATCGGCTGGATCGACGGTACGGGCGACGCATCGTTCAACGTCGCGATCCGCACGCTCCACCTGCCCGCGGGCACGCAGCAGGCGACGCTGGGGCTGGGATCAGGAGTCGTCGCCGATTCGGAACCGGCGGCGGAGTGGCGCGAATGCCTGGCCAAGGCGCGCTTCCTCGACGCCCCGCCGACGCGATTCGACCTCATAGAGACGATGGCGTTCGACCCGCACACCGGCATTCCGTTGCTCGAGCGGCATCTGGCGCGGTTGACCGCCAGCGCGCGCGCGCTGGGCTTCGCATTCGATCGCCATGCGACCCGCAACGAATTGCAGGCGGCGACCTTTCGCCTGCGCCTGCCGTCGCGGGTGCGGCTGCTATTGTCGCGCAGCGGAGCGATCGCGGTCGATGTCACGCCGTTGCCGCCGGCGGTCGCCGGGCCGGTCGACGTCGCGGTCGCCCCGCTGCCGCTCGACCAGCGCGACCTGCGCCTGGCCCACAAGACCAGCGACCGGCGGTTCTGGCCGGCGCCCCCGGCGGGCTGTTTCGAGACGATCTTCCTGGGCGACGATGGCGAAGTGACCGAGGGAAGCTTCACCTCGATCTTCGTTTCGCGCGGTGGCGCACAGCTGCTGACGCCACCGCTCGACCGGGGGCTGCTGCCCGGCGTGTTGCGCGCCGAGCTGATCGCGCGGGGCGAGGCGGTCGAGATGCCACTGAAACTCGCCGATCTCACGCAAGGATTTTACATCGGCAACGCCGTTCGCGGATTGATTCGTGCGCGCTTGGTTGCGGAGGGCGAGCGGGAGGGCTAGAGGCCCGCCATCTGTTCCTTCTCAGCATCGGACGTCCCATGAAGCCCTCCGCCGCGCTCGACCGCATCAACCCGTCGCCGACCCTCGCCATCACGTCGAAGGTTCTCGAACTGAAGCGGCAGGGCGTCGATGTCATCGGCCTGGGCGCGGGCGAACCCGATTTCGACACGCCCGATTTCGTGAAGGACGCCGCGATCGAGGCGATCCGTGCCGGCAAGACCAAGTACACCAACGTCGACGGCACCCCCGACCTGAAGGACGCGATTGCCGCGAAGTTCAAGCGCGACAACGGCCTGGCCTATGCCGCGAACCAGATTTGCGTGAACGTCGGCGGCAAGCACACCCTGTTCAACGCGCTGGTCGCGACGGTCGATGCCGGCGACGAAGTGATCGTGCCCGCGCCCTATTGGGTCAGCTATCCCGACGTGGTGCAGTTCGCGGGCGGTACCCCGGTGTTCATCGCCGCCGGCGCCGACCAGAATTACAAGATCACCCCCGAACAGCTCGATGCCGCGATCACCGCGCGGACCAAGTGGGTCATCCTCAATTCACCGTCGAACCCGACCGGCGCCGGCTATACCAGGCAGGAACTGCGCGAACTGGGCAAGGTGCTGGAACGGCACCCGCATGTGTGGATCTTTGCCGACGATATGTACGAACACATCGTCTATCCCGGCTTCGAATTCGCGACGATCGCCGAGGCGAACCCCAGCCTGTACGACCGTACGCTGACGGTGAACGGCTGTTCGAAGGCCTATGCGATGACCGGCTGGCGCATCGGCTATGCCGGCGGCGCGGCGTGGCTGATCAAGGCGATGGCCAAGCTGCAGTCGCAATCGACCAGCAACCCGTGTTCGATCGCGCAGGCCGCCGCCGTCGCCGCGCTGAACGGCGACCAGTCGTTCCTGGCCGAGCGCAACGCCGCGTTCCAGCGGCGTCGCGACCTGGTGGTCGCCGAACTCAATGCGATCGACGGCGTCACCTGCCCCACGCCCGAAGGCGCCTTCTATGTCTATCCCGACATTTCCGGGCTGATCGGCAAGACGACGCCGGGCGGCAAGCGGATCGACACCGACGAGGATTTCGTCGGCTATCTGCTGGAGGATGCCCGCGTCGCGGCGGTGCAGGGTGCGGCGTTCGGTCTCTCGCCCGCGATGCGCATCAGCTATGCGACGTCGGACGACCTGCTGCGCGAAGCCTGTGTCCGTATCCGTACCGCGTGCGCCGATCTGAAGTAATTCGGCTTTCGCAACGGACTATTAGGGGCTGGTCCCTATCATGACGCCAGTTGTGATAGGGACTCCATGCTCCTCGATATTTCCACCCTGTATGTCATGGTCGCATTGTGTTCGGTGGTTGCGGGGATCGTCCACCTGACCGCCGCGGCCGGCGGCCGGTTCGATTCATGGGCGAACTGGTGGGGCTGCGGACATCTGCTGCTGGGGGTAAGCGCGGTTGCCCCGCTGCTGCGCTGGCTGCACATCCCCGGACTGTTGCCGATCGGCAATGCGATCGCCGCGGCCAGCTATGGCGTGATCTATATCGGGATGCGCCGGTTCGCCGATCCGGCGGCGCCGGTGCGACCCTGGATCGTCCTGGCCTGGATCGTCGCGCTGCCGTTGCTGTTCTGGTCCGATCCCGCCGGGATGGGCCAGCGGATCGCCTATTTGAACGTCATCCGGTCGCTGTTCGACGTGGCGACGGTGGTGCTGGCCATGCGCATCGCCCGACAGGACGCGCTGCGCACCGGATGGATCGTGGCGGTCATGTTCGCGATGACCGTTCCGATGTTCCTCGGCCGTGCCTGGCTGGCGGTCACCGGGCAACTGGGGTCGGAACCGACCGGGATGCATGGCGGGCCTGCCGCCTGGATGGCGGCGGCGGCGATCGCGTTCATCATGTTCCGCGGCTTTTCGCTGCTGACGATGGATGCCGAACGCTGCGAACAGCGGCTGGCGATGCTGGCCGAACGCGACGGGCTGACCGGGGCCAGCAACCGCACCGCCTTCGACCGGGCCAGGCCCACATGGCGGGGCGATTGCGCGGTGCTGATGATCGACCTGAACCGGTTCAAGGCGTTGAACGATCGCCATGGCCACGCCGCCGGCGATGCCGCGCTGAAGGTCGCGACGCGGGCGGCGGTCGTTTCCATTCCGATGAACGGCCGGGTATTCCGCTGGGGCGGGGACGAATTCGTCTGCGTCCTGCCCGGAATGGACGCCCCGGCGGCAGCGGCGCTGGCGCAGGCGATCGCCGACCGCTTCACCCTGGAAACTGCCGCATTGTTCGGGGCCGATGACGGCGCCGATCTGAGCGTCGGCTGGGCCACCGGCCCCTGTGCGATGATCGACCGGCTGATCGAACAGGCGGACGAGCGGATGTACGCTCAAAAGCATCGCAACCGCCAACCGACACCGATCCCGCAACGCAGCGTTGCCGAATGCGCACCGTCCGCCCCCTTGATTTCGCAGTCGCAACATGGTTGAGGCTGTGCGCAACATGAACGGACGCGCCAGCGTCGGTTCAGCCCCGCAACCTATATCTTGCACTCGAACACGGACGACCCGCTGCTTTGGCACGGTCCGTCCGGCGCCGCGAACCATCCGGGAACGCGGGCGGGCAAGAGGATGAGACAGATGACAGCCAAGCGCACCGGTTTCCTTCGCCATTTCGTCAGCGGCTTCGCACTCGGTGCGGTCGCGCTGGTCGCGGTGCAGGTCGCGGATCGCAGCGATGCGAAGTCGGTCCGTCCCGCACCGGCAGTGGTCGAGCGCATCGGTTGATCTGGCGGTGCGCCACCGCGCACCCCATGTTGGTTCCCGGCATCCCCGGAGGAACCTTCCCATGAAAGTCCTGCTGCCCGTTGCCATCGCCGCCATCGGCGTGGCTGCCCTGTCGATCCCGCCTGCGACCGCCGAACGTGCGGTCCCGATCCCCGCCGTCGCCAGCGACGTGCCCCCCACCCCCGGCATGGCCACCGCGGTCCTTGCCGGCGGCTGCTTCTGGGGCATGGAGGCGGTGTTCGAACGGGTGAAGGGCGTGAAATCGGTCGTCAGCGGCTATGCCGGGGGCGTGCGCCAAACCGCTACCTATGACCAGGTTTCGACCGAACGCACCGGCCATGCCGAGGCGATTAGCATTACCTATGATCCGCGCATCGTCAGCTATGGCACGTTGCTGCGCATCTATTTCTCGGTCGCGCACGATCCGACGCAGGTGAACGGGCAGCTTCCCGATTCGGGGCCGAGCTATCGATCCGCGATCTTTCCACAAACCCCGTCGCAGGCGCTGACCGCACGGCGCTATATCGTACAGCTGACGCGGGCAAAGGCGTTCCCGAAACCGATCGCGACGAAGATCGAAAGCGGCGCCTTCTATCCGGCCGAGGCCTATCATCAGGACTTTGCCCGACGGAACCCGTCGCATCCCTATATCATGCGCTGGGACAAGCCGAAGGTCGCGGCGGCAAAGGCGGCCTATCCGCGGTTGGTCGGGTAGAAGAATAGGGGTTCGCGCGGAGGCGCGGAGACGCGGAGGAGGTCGCGGCTTCCCTGTCGTTCCGCATTAGCGGAACTGTTATCGTCGTGGTAGCGAAGAGAGACGAGGATCGCTACGCGAACGGGCCGGCAACAAGCGCGACCTCCTCCGCGTCTCCGCGCGAGCCCCTCTCTCTACAGCAGCCCCAACGCCATCAGTTCGCCGATCAGGCGCGGCGGCAGGGCATCTGCACCCGTGCCCTCCCCACCCAGATCGGCCGGCGCATCGGCTTCCTCCAGATAGCGCCAGCCCTGATGCGCGCGCTTGGGCCGTGCTTCCACCAGCACCAGCTTCGGCCCCAGATGAATCGCGACGCGTCCGCCCTCCGCCTCGCCGAACCCCAGGATCGGCGAACGCGCGACGAGGCGGTGCTTCAATATCCAGAACAGCGACCCGCCCTCGATCTCGGCTGCGCGTTTCGGCAGGTAGCGGGTGGTCAGGAACCCGCCTTCGGCATGGCGCGTGGCCAGCCGCTCGGCGAGCTGTTCGACCGATTCGATGGCGAAGGCGACTTTGGTGAGATGCAGCGGCACGCGCCCCAGATGGGAAGTGCCGCCGCAACCCTCAACCCGCCCCCCCTCAGCCCGTCAGTCCGCTGACGGTCGCGAGACCGAGGAAGACGAGGAACCCCATCGAATCGGTGGTCATGGTTACGAAGATCGACGACGCGACCGCCGGGTCGGCGTTGAACCGGTCGAGCGTCAGCGGCACGAACACACCCGCGAACCCGGCGATGACGACGTTCAGCAGCATCGCGCTGCCGATCACCGCGCCCAGCTGCGGATTGCCGAACCACAAGGTGACGCCGGTGCCGATCAGCGCGGCGACGGTCGCGCCGTTCATCAGCGCGATGATCATCTCGCGCCGGATCGCGCGCACCGTGTTGGACTGGGTCAGCTGGTTGGTGGCCAGCGCGCGGACGGTCACCGCCATCGTCTGCGTACCGGCATTGCCGCCAAGGCCGGCGACGATCGGCATCAGCGCGGCCAGCGTCACCATCTTGTCGATCGTCGCGCCGAACGCGCCGATGATCGTCGCGGGCAACAGGGCGGTCATCAGGTTGGTGATGAGCCAGCGTACCCGCGCCTTGTACGAATCGCGAATCGGTTCGTTGATGTCGCCTTCACCCGCCCCCGACAGCAGCAGCGCGTCCTCGCCCGCCTCCGCCTGGATGATGTGGACCACGTCGTCGACGGTAATCATGCCGACCAGCCGTCCGCCGCCATCGACCACGGCGGCGGAGATCAGCGCATATTTCTGAAAGCGCAGCGCCACCTCTTCCTGGTCCATGTCGACCGGAATCAGCGTCTGTTCGCGCGCCATCACGTCGGCGATCGCAACATCGCGCGGCGTGCGCAATATCCACGACAGCTGGCAGGTACCGATCGGCTTGTGGGCCGGATCGACGACAAAGATTTCCCAGAAATCGGTGGTCAGCACGTCATCGGCGCGCAGATAGTCGAGCGCGTCGCCGACGCTCCAGTGCTCGGGCACCGCGACCAGCTCGCGCTGCATCAGGCGGCCGGCCGACTCCTCGGGATAGGACAGCGCCTCTTCGATCGCGGCACGGTCGTCGGGGTCGAGCGCGCGCAGCACCGCACGCTGTTCCGCGTCATCAAGGTCCTCGATGATCGCGACCGCATCGTCGGTGTCGAGCTGTGCCGCCAGATCGGCGACCTGGGTCGCGGTCAGCGCCTCGATCACCGCGTCACGGACCCAGTCGTTCATCTCCGCCAGCACGTCGCCGTTCAGCCGTTCGGCGATGGCGGCGGCCAGCGCCGCGCGCTGTTCGCCGGGCACCAGTTCGAACAGGTCGGCAAGGTCGGCGGGGTGGAGCGGCTCGACCAGCTCGCGCGCCGCCTCGTCGTCGCCGCGATCGACCGCTTCGCACACGGCACGGACGAATTCCGGCTTCAGCCGGTCATCCTCGTCCAGTTCGCTGGTATCGTCGGGAAGGTCGAGTTCGGTCATGGTCGCAACCCTCCGCGCGCGTTTCCCGTCCGCTCTAGCCATGCTGCACCGCCGTGCCAATGTCCGTGCGGTTGCCAGCACCGTTCCGGCACCCTAGCTAGGCGGGCGAGTTGCGGTGCCGGCACCGCAGCGATCCGGCACCGCCGGATCGACAAACAAGGTTTCAAGGAGCTTTCAATGGCCGATACCCCCAGCACGCTCGTGATGACGCTTGATACCGGCGAAGTCCGCATCAAGCTGCGCCCCGACCTTGCCCCCAATCACGTCGCACAGATCGTGAAGCTGGCCGACTCGGGCTTCTATGACGGCGTGCCGTTCCACCGCGTGATCGACGGCTTCATGGCGCAGGGCGGTGACGGCGGGCGTGGTGATGGCACCGGCGGGTCGAAGGAACCCAATCTGAAGCAGGAGTTCAACGCCGAACCGCATGTGCGCGGCGTATGTTCGATGGCGCGGACGATGGACCCGAACTCGGCCAACAGCCAGTTCTTCATCTGCCTCGACGACGCGACCTTCCTCGACCGCCAGTACACCGTGTGGGGCGTGGTCGAGAGTGGCATGGATGCCGTCGACGCCCTGCCCAAGGGCGAGCCGCCGCGCAATCCGGGCAAGATCGTGACCGCGCGCTCGGAAGCGTAAGGCAACCTGCCGATCGTCATTCCCGCGCAGGCGGGAATCCATAGACGCTGACGCTGCGGTTCCATCGTTGGCGTTGATGGACCCCCGCCTGCGCGGGGGTGACGACTGAAGGGATAACCTCCCCCGTCCGTCATCCCGGCGCAGGCCGGGATCCATGGATGGGGGACGGCTGCGCTCCATCGACAGCGCCCGACGCCATGGATTCCGGCCTTCGCCGGAATGCCAGGCGCTTTTCGCTATTCCGCCGGCGCGTCCAGCGCCTTGACCAGCCAGTCGTGGAACAGCTTCACCGGCCGCTGCTGCAACATGCGCGGGCGGCACACGAACCAGTGGCTGTAGGTCGAATCGACCGCCATATCGAACAGCGGCACCAGCCGGTCGTCGCGCGCGGTTTCAAAATGCGATTCAAGCATGAACGCGACGCCCAGCCCCTGCGCCGCCGCCTCCAGCATCAGCGTCCCCGAATCGAACCGGTCGATCGCTGCGGGTTCGAGGTCGGGCAGCCCGGCCGCGTGCATCCAGTCGGCAAAGGTATCGGGCATGTCGCGGTGGATCAGCGCGGTGTGCTGCGCCAGCTGCGCCGGGTCGGTGATCGGGGTGCGATCGATCAGCGCGCGTCCGGCAATCGCATAGACCCGGTTGCGATCCAGCCGCCGCGCATAGAGCGCCGGGTCGATCATGTGGTCCAGCACGATCGCGACGTCGATTCCCTCGCCCAACCGCCCCAGACCGTGGTGAGCGGTATCGAAATCGAGGTGCAGTTCGGGATGCTGGTCGTGCAGGTCGCCCATGCGCGGCATCAGTCGCTGGATCGCGAACAGCGGCAGCACCCCCAAGCGCAGCCGCAGCACCTCCACCGCGCCCGACATCTGCTCGACCGCATCCGACAGCGTGTCGAGTGCGCCCGACAGCAGCGCGAGCAGCCGTTCGCCATCGTCGTTCAGGCGCAGCGCCTGATGCCGGCGTTCGAACAACGGCTTGCCGATGAAGCGTTCCATCGCCTGGACCCGGCGGCTGAGCGCCGGGGACGACAGCGCCAGTTCGTCGGCGGCGAGCTTGACCGAACCTAGTCGTGCGACATGCACGAACGCTTCGATCGCGGTGAGCGGTGGCAGGCGACGCATCCGATACCCTAAAACCTGGTTGCGGTGCGGTACACGCTGCACGTCGATCGTCTCGCGTGCAACCATACTCCGCGATGGTGTTGCATTTTATGCAACGTGAATTGAGTTGTTCGCACTTGCACAAAACTACGCTGCGCCGCACATAGAGCGTGCCTTTCAGGCATCCTCTCCTAAAAACTTTCCGGCCGGTCGCTTTCGATCGGCCTTTTTTTTCGCCTTGTTGCGGGCAACCCACCGCCCATATCCGCCGTTCTTGTGCGTTCAGATCGGGACGGAAGTTGATGGCGGACAGCGAAACAGGCGGACGGCGGTTGCAGGTGGCGAATGCCCGGCCCGAGGATAGCGGGCGCGGCATCGCCCATCTACCCCGGTCGGTCATGGCGCTGCTGGGCATCAACGAGGGTGATGTCGTCGAAATCATCGGCAAGAAGACGACGCCGGCGCGCGCGATTGCGCCCTACCCGGAGGACGAGGGCCTCGACATCGTCCGCATCGACGGGTTGCAGCGCGCCAATGCCGGCGTCGGCTCGGGCGACCAGGTGGAGGTACGTAAGGCCGAGTCGCGCCCGGCCAGCCGCGTCGTCTTCGCCCCCGCCCAACAGAATCTGCGGCTGCAAGGCTCGGCCAACGCATTGAAGCGCACCTTTTTCGGGCGGCCTTTGTGCCAGGGCGATATCGTCGCGACGACCGGCCACCAGCGGGTTGACAATCTGTCGCCCAATGTCCGCCGCTACGTGAACGCACCCGCCTTCTCGTTGCAGGAAATCCGTCTGGCCGTCGTGTCGGCCACGCCGAAGGGCGTCGTCCATATCGACGAATCGACCGAGATCGAGCTGCGCCCCGAATATGAGGAGCCGCGCGAGACCCGCCGTGCCGACGTCACCTATGACGATATCGGCGGCATGGGACAGACGATCGACCAGCTGCGCGAGATGGTCGAACTGCCCTTGCGCTATCCCGAACTGTTCCAGCGCCTGGGCGTGGATCCGCCCAAGGGCGTGTTGCTGCACGGGCCGCCCGGCACCGGCAAGACACGTCTCGCCCGCGCCGTCGCCAACGAATCGGACGCCGAATTCTTCCTGATCAACGGTCCCGAGATCATGGGATCGGCCTATGGCGAATCCGAAAAGCGTCTGCGTGAGGTGTTCGAGGAAGCGACCAAGGCGTCGCCATCGATCGTGTTCATCGACGAGATCGATTCGATCGCACCCAAGCGAGGGCAGGTATCGGGCGAGGCGGAAAAGCGGCTGGTCGCGCAGCTGCTGACGCTGATGGATGGCCTCGAGTCGCGTGCCAACATCGTCGTCATCGCCGCGACGAACCGGCCCGAAGCGATCGACGAGGCGCTCCGCCGTCCCGGCCGGTTCGACCGCGAGATCGTGGTCGGCGTGCCCGACGAACGCGGCCGGCGCGAAATCCTCGGCATTCATACCCGCGGGATGCCGCTGGCCGACGATGTCGAACTGACCGAATTGTCGCGCACGACCTATGGCTTTGTCGGGGCCGATCTGGCGGCGCTGACCCGCGAGGCGGCGATCGAGGCGGTGCGGCGGATCATGCCGCGCATCGACCTGTCCGAAGGGACCATCCCGCAGGACGTACTCGACAGCCTGTCGGTGACCCGCGACGATTTTCTCGAAGCGCTCAAGCGCGTGCAGCCGAGCGCGATGCGCGAGGTGATGGTGCAGGCGCCGACCGTCCGCTGGGACGATGTCGGCGGGCTGGACGATGCCCAGATGCGGCTGAAGGAAGGCGTCGAGTTGCCGCTGAAAAGCCCTGAGTCCTTTCGTCGGCTGGGCATCCGCCCGGCCAAGGGGTTCCTGCTCTACGGCCCGCCCGGCACCGGCAAGACGCTGCTGGCCAAGGCGGTCGCGCGCGAGGCGGAGGCGAACTTCATCGCCACCAAGTCGAGCGACCTGCTGTCCAAATGGTATGGCGAGAGCGAGCAGCAGATCGCCCGCCTGTTCGCCCGCGCACGGCAGGTGGCGCCGACGGTCATCTTCATCGACGAACTCGATTCGCTGGCGCCCGCGCGCGGCGGCGGCATGGGCGAACCGCAGGTGACCGAACGGGTGGTCAACACCATCCTGGCGGAAATGGACGGGCTGGAGGAGCTGCAATCGGTGGTCGTGATCGGTGCGACCAACCGGCCTAACATGGTCGACCCCGCGCTGTTGCGGCCTGGCCGGTTCGACGAGCTGATCTATGTCGGCGTGCCCGACCGGGCGGGCCGCGCGCGCATCCTGGGCATCCAGACGCAGAAGATGCCGCTAGCCGCCGATGTCGATCTCGACGCGATCGCCGCGCGGACCGACCGCTTCACCGGGGCCGATCTGGAGGATGTGGTGCGCCGCGCCGGCCTGTTCGCGCTACGTGCCTCGCTCGACACGCGCGAAGTGACGATGGCGCATTTCGAATCGGCACTGGCCGACTCGCGCGCCTCGGTGACGGCGGAGATGGAGGAAGAGTATCGCGCGATGTCCGCCCGGCTGAAGCAGGATGCGGTCGCGATCCAGCCGATCGGCTTCATCGCGCCCGGCATGGTCGAAGGGCGCGGGCCAAAGGGATAGGGCAAGCGGGGACCGGCGGTACCGGCCGGTCCCCGATCCGATCGGTACGGACATTCGTCGCAGCGCGAAACCGATCCGCTTGCAAGTTCGTTGCGCTTTTGCGACGACGCCCTGACCATGGCCCTGTGCGCCATCCGTTCGAGGATTTGCATGACGACGAGTTCCAACGCCGCGACCCGACGGAAGCCGCGCGGCGTGCCATCGCCTGCCGGCATCTTCCTCCGCGGTTTCGTGAAGCATCCGGTGATGGTCGGTTCGGTCATCCCGTCGTCGAACAAGCTAATCCGCAAGATGCTGGCCCCGATCGACTGGGCCAATGCCAAGGTCGTCGTGGAATATGGCCCCGGCGTCGGCACCTTCTGCCGCCCGATCCTGCAGCGCCTTGCCCCCGATGCGCAGCTGATCGTGATCGATACCAACCCCGACTTCATCAATTACCTGAACGCGACGATCCTCGATTCGCGATTCTCGGCGGTCCATGGATCGGCGGCGGATGTCGAACAGATCGTGGCCGATCATGGCCACTCCCATGCCGATTACGTGCTGTCGGGCCTACCCTTTTCCACCCTGCCGCCCGGCATCGGCGACAAGATCGCGGCGGCGACCCAGGCGGTGTTGCGGCCGGGCGGCGCGTTCCTCGTCTATCAGTTCAATCCGCGCGTCCGCGATTTTCTCGACCGCCAGTTCGCGCGGATCGACCATGACATGGAATGGTGGAACGTACCGCCTGCGCAGCTGTGGTGGGCGTGGAAGGATTGATCGGGTAGCATCCGGCGTCCCTGCGCGTTGATCGCCGGATGACCCCCGCCCCCGCACCCGTCGCCTGGCTCAACGCCGTGGCGACCGCGACTCCCTCGCACGATATTCACCACGCCTTTATCGGTTGGGCACGCCAGCGGCTGCCCATACGGGAGGCGAAGCTGTTCGACCGGATGGTGGAGCGTGCCGGCATCGAGCATCGCTGGTCGGTGCTGCCGGTCGGGTACGATGGCGGATCGCCGGTTTCGCCCGGCGGCTTCTATGCCGATGCGATGCCCGGAACCGCCGCGCGCATGACTATCTACGCCGATGCCGCGCCGACGCTGGCGATCGCCGCGATCGATGCGCTGGCGGACCGGGTGGCGCTGGACGGAATCACCCATCTGGTCGTTGCCAGCTGCACCGGCTTCGTCGCCCCCGGCATCGACCAGATCATCGCGGCGCGCATCGGCCTGTCGCCGAAGGTCGAACGGCTGCTGGTTGGGTTCATGGGCTGTTACGCCGCCGTCGCCGCGCTGCGCAGCGCCCGCCATATCGTGCGGTCGCAGCCGGAGGCACGGGTACTGGTCGTCACGGTCGAGCTGTCGACGTTGCACCTGCAACCGGCGACCACGCTGGAGCCGTTGCTGGCGATGCTGCAATTCGGCGACGGCGCCGCCGCCGCGCTGGTGACAACGGAGGCGACGGGCTTTGCGATCGAGGCACCCTTTGCCGCAACCCTGCCCGATTCGGCGGCGCTGATCCGTTGGGACATTACCGATGCCGGCTTTGCGATGCATTTGTCGGGCGAGGTGCCGGGCCGGATCGCGCGGGCGTTGACCGATCCCGATTTCGCCAGCGCGGCGACCGGGGGGCGTTCGCTGTCGGAGGTCGATGGCTGGGCGGTTCATGCCGGCGGGCGCTCGATCCTCGATGCGGTGGAGCGCAGCCTGTCGCTGTCGCCGGACGCGCTGGCCGCGTCGCGTGGCGTCTTGGCGGCGAACGGCAACATGTCGTCGGCGACGTTGATGTTCGTGCTGGCCGCAATGCTGGACGGGCCGTCGGTATCGAACGGCATCGCGCTGGCGTTCGGTCCCGGCCTGGCTGCCGAGGGATTCGGCTTTCGGAGCGCGCCATGAGCTTCCCCCGCTCCCATGCCGAAGAGGCGATGGACGATCCCGCGCTCGATCCCGCCGTCTATGCGGCGGTGCTGCGCGATCTGGCGCAGGTCAATGTGGTGACGATGGCGGCGCGGCCGACGCTCGCCTTCCTCGACCGCGTTGCCCGACGGGGCGATCGGATGAAGCTGCTCGATGTCGGCTATGGCGATGGCGACATGTTGCGCCGGATCGCGCGCTGGGCGGGCAAGCGCGGTGTCGTCGCGGAGCTGGTCGGGATCGACCTGAACCCACGTAGCGAGGCGATCGCCCGCGCCGATACGCCGGGCAATCTTCCCATCACCTATCGCACCGGCGATTATGCCGATCTGGCCGGCGAGGGATGGGACGTGATCGTCTCCAGCCTGGTCGCGCACCACATGACCCATGCGCAATTGGTCGCGTTCCTGCGCTTTATGGAGGCGGAGGCGGCGCGCGGCTGGCTGGTCAACGACCTGCACCGCCATCGTTTCGCCCATCGCGGCTATCCGCTGCTGGCGACGCTGCTGCGCTGGCACCCGATCGTCCGCGCCGACGGTACGCTGTCGATCGCTCGGTCCTACCGCCCCGACGAATGGCCACCGATCCTTGGCGAGGCGGGGGTCGCGGGTGCCGAAGTGCGTCGGCGCTTTCCGTTCCGGCTATGCGTCGAACGCCGGCGCTGATCGCGGGCGGCGGCCCGGCGGGGTCGGTCGCCGCGCTGGTGCTCGCCCATGGTGGCGCATCGCCGCTGGTGCTGGAACGATCGCGTGGGTCCCAGGATGCGCTGTGCGGCGGGTTCCTGTCGTGGCGGACGCTCGAATCGCTGGCATCGGTCGGGATCGACCCGGCAATGCTGGGCGGCCATGCCGTGCGGCGCGTCGTGCTGTTCGCTGGCAAGGGCCGCGCCGAATCACCCCTGCCCGCTCCCGCCATCGGCCTGTCGCGCCGGCGACTCGACGCGCTGCTGCTGGATACCGCGCGGAGCGCCGGTGCAGGGGTCGAGCGCGGGGTGACGATCCGTTCGGCCGAGGGCACGACGCTCCATACCGGCGACGGGGCGGAGGTGACGGGTGAGACGCTGTTCCTCGCCACCGGCAAGCATGATGTGCGCGGCGCGATGCGCGATGCGGCGGTCGGCGACGATCCGGCGATGGGCGTGCGCGTCCGGCTGGCACCGCATCCCGCGCTCGCCCGGCTGGTCGGCGACGCGATCGAGCTGCACGCCTTTTCCGGGGGCTATGGCGGGCTGGTGCTTCAGGAGGATGGCAGCGCGAACCTGTGCATGGCGCTGCGTCGCTCACGCCTGAAAGCGGCGGGCGACCTGCCCGCGCTGTTGCGGGTGCTGGGCGACGAACTGCCGGCGTTGGGCGAACGACTCGCACATATGGGCGGCACGCCCGCGATCGATGCCATCGCCAACGTCCCCTATGGCTGGCGGGCAAAGGGCACGGTGTCCGGCGTCTATCGGCTGGGCGATCAGGCCGGGGTGATCCCGTCGCTGGCCGGCGAAGGCGTGGGCATCGCCATCGCCAGCGCGATCCGCGCGGCGCGGCATTGGCAGCGCCAAGGGCCGGACGGCGCGCCGGGGTTCCAGCAGGCGCTACGCCGACGCCTCCATCGCCCGATCGCGCTTGCCGGATGGTTGCGGACGCTGGCCGAACACCCCGCCGGCCATGCGCTGTTGCTGGCCGGCGGACGGCTGCCGTCGCTGGTCGGCACGGCGGCGCGCTGGACCCGGATCGATTCCGTCAGCCGCCGTTCAGCCGACCTGGCCTAGCGCGCGCCATTCCCAATGCGCCCATGCGTCCGGGGCTTGTGCCGCCGGGGGCCGGCGCGGTATCCGGCGCATTCCCATGGCACGCACTCCCCAAAGCCCGCAAAAGCGGCCCGCCGCCGCCCGATCCCGCTGGTGGCGCATCCTGCGCTGGGTGCTGGGCATCGGCCTTGGCCTTGCCCTGCTTGCGACGATCGCACTGGTCGTCGCCGTCTATAACGCCAAATCGAACCTGCCGAGCTTCAACCAGCTCAAATCGTCGCCCAACGGACAGATGATTCGGGTGCGCGCGGCGGACGGGTCGATCCTCGTCTCGCTGGGGCCGAGCTATGGCGAATGGATCCCCTATGCGCAAATCCCGGCGGCGATGCGCGACGCGATGGTGTCGGTCGAGGATCGCCGCTTTCGCTCGCACCTGGGCGTCGATCCGGTGGCGCTGGCCCGCATCACGAAGTTCGCGATCGCGACGCGCGGCACCGGGCGGCGGTTGCAGGGCGCGTCGACCATCACGCAGCAGGTCGCGCGCACCATCTTCCTGTCGAATAGCTACACGGTCGGGCGCAAGTTTCGTGAGATCATCTTGGCGCTGGCGCTGGAACGCAAATTCTCCAAGAACCAGATTCTCGAGCTGTACCTGAACAAGGTCTATTTCGGCGGCGGCGCCTATGGGATCGACGCGGCATCGCGGCGATTCTTCAATCATCCCGCGACGAACCTGTCGCTGTCCGAGGCGGCGGTCATCGCCGGGCTGGTCAAGGCCCCGTCGCGCTATTCGCCGACCGCCGATGCCGAGGCGGCGGTGGGCCGCGCGGGGGTCGTGCTGAAGCTGATGCAGGAAACGGGCGCGATCACCGCGAGCGAGGCGATGGACGCCGATCCGCAGGCGATCAAGCTTGCGCCTGAGCCGCAGCAGAACAGCGTGCGCTATTTCACCGACTGGGCCTTGCCGCAGCTCGAAACGCTGATCGACGAAACCGAAGCGCCGCTGGACGTGTGGACCACGCTCGACCCGTCGATGCAGAAAAGTGCCGACACCGCGATCCGCGCCAATGCGCCCGCCGGGGTACAGGGCGCGCTGGTCGCGCTCGACCGCGACGGGGCGGTCAGGGCGATGGTCGGCGGCAAGGATTACGTCTCGTCGATCTACAACCGCGCGACGCAGGCGACCCGCCAGCCCGGATCGGCGTGGAAGCTGTTCGTGTATCTGGCGGCACTCGAAGCCGGCATGAACCCCGACAGCCAGGTCAACGACGCACCGATCACCATCGACGGCTGGAGCCCGCGCAACAGCTCGCGCCGGTTCAGCGGGCAGGTGTCGCTACGCACCGCCTTCGCCTATTCGCTCAACACCGTGTCGGCGCGGCTGGGGCAGGAGGTCGGCTTTGCGACCGTCGCCGACATGGCGCGGCGCTTCGGGATCACCACGCCGGTCAACACGAAGCCGGCGATGGTGCTGGGTACGTCCGACGTGCGCCTGCTCGACCTGACCAAGGCCTATGCCTCGGTCGCGAGCGGGGGCACGGCGGTGGTCCCCTATGGCATCACCCGTGTTACCGCCAACGGACAGCTGATCTACCAGCATCAGGTCGACAGCTCGCGCGTGCTGGTCGCGCCCTATGTCGCGCAGCAGATGACCGACCTGCTCCAGACCGCGGTCAACACCGGCACCGGCCGCGCGGCACAGATCGGCCGCCCGGTCGCGGGCAAGACCGGGACGACCACCTCCTACAAGGATGGCTGGTTCATGGGATTCTCGTCGGGCATCACCACCGGCGTATGGATGGGTCGCGACGATGCGAAGGCGGTCGCCGGCCTGCAGGGCGGCACCGCCCCCGCCCGCGCCTTTGCCGCGTTCATGCGACAGGCGGTCGCCAACCGTCCTGTCGAGGAATTCAATACCAAGGTGACGCTGCCCGAATGGCAGGAAGAACCGGACGCGGAGAGCTATTATGGCGCGCCCGACGACCGGGTCTATGTCGATCCCGACGGCAATCCGGTCGAACAGCCCGGCGCGACTCCGCCCGACGCCCCGACCGACGATGGCGACCAAACCATCCCGCCGCCGCAGCGTGCGCCCGACGAACAGCTCGACCAGGAATGGATCGACCGCGCACTCGGCCGAGGCCAGCGGCCCGACCAGCCGGTCCCGGCGCAGCGTCGTCCCGCCCCCGATCGTCGCCAGCCGCCGCCGGCCGATCGTTACCCGGACGAGGACGCCCGCCCGTACCAGTGAAGCGCGGCCCCCTCCGCGCGGAGCCAGCGGCGGGCATCGTCCGGGTCGCCCTCGAACAGCGCCGCGACCAGCGCGTGGAAAGCGGGGCCGTGATGCATATGGACGCGGTGTGCCACCTCATGCGCCACGGTCGCGCGGCGGACGAAGCCGGGGGCGAGCAGCAGCCGCCAGCTATAGCGGATCGTGCCGTCACCGCTGCAACTGCCCCAGCGCGCCTTCGGATCGCCGATCGCGACCTTGGTGACGGTGACGCCGGCCTTCGCGGCATAGTGCGCCGTATCCTCGGTCAGCAGGCGCAGCGCCTCGCGCTTGAGCCAGCGTTCGATACGGGTCGGGAACTGGTCGATCGGGCCGCCGCAGGCGAGGATCGCGCCGATGTCCTCGAATTCTTCCCCGTCACCAGCCACGTCACCCCAGCGCAGGCTGGGGTCTCCCGGTAACGAAGCGCCACTCCTCGCCGCAGGAGACTCCAGCCTACGCTGGAGTGACGCAGAAAACGGGGCAACAGGCACCAGCTGCACCGTCCGCGACGCCCCTTCCCGCCACGTAAGCCGCACCGCACGATCCGCCACCGGCACCACCGCCCCATCGATAAACGGTCGCCCCATGGGCAGCTTCGCCCGCTGCGCCGCGATCCAGTCCGCCTTTTCCCCGGCCCAGGCCACCGCCTTGGCCAGCGCCATCCGCTTCGGCACGGTCAACCGCACCCGTCCGGTGGCCGGATCGACCGACAGCCGCGCGACGCGCGCGCGGGGGTGGCGGACAACCTCCAGCCCGTCGATCACAGCGTCCTGTCGGTCAGGTGATGTTCGAGGTCGCCGACATCATTCTCCGATACCGTCCAGCCACGCGTTGACTGGCCGGCTTCATGGACGCTCTCGCGGTCGCCGCTGTTCAGATAATGCCAGTCGGGCAGCGGCTTGCCCTCGTTGCGCAATCGATAGGCGCAGGTGGACGGCAGCCATTCGATGTCGCCGACATTGCGCGCGTTCAGCCGGACGCATTCGGGGACATAGGCATGGCGGTGGCGATAGTCGCTGCACTGGCCCATGCGCCGGTCGAGCAGCTTGCACGCGACGTTGGTCGCATGGATTTCGCCGGTATCCTCGTCCTCCAGCTTGTGCAGGCAGCATTTGCCGCAGCCGTCGCACAACGCTTCCCACTGCGCACGGTCGAGCGCGGCGAGCGGCAGATCCTCCCAGAAGCGCCCGCTCACCGGACCCATTTCTTCAGTTCGGCGGCCACCGCCTCACCGCTTTCGTCCTGCGGCAGCAGGGCGACCGGCTGGCCCTTCGGGTCCATCAGGATCGCGGTGCGGCTATGGTCCATCAGATATTCGGTGACACCGGGCGACTGCTGCTTGGCATAGGTTACGCCATAGGCCCGCGCGGCATCGGCGATCGCCTGCGCGCTACCGGTCAGCCCCACCATGCGCGGGTGGAAGGCGGAGACGAATTTCCCGACCACCACCGGCGTATCGCGTTCGGGATCGACGGTAATGAAGATCGGCACGACCTTCGCACCCAGCTCCGGTTCCTCGCCCTCGAACGCCTTCACGCCCGCCGCGATATTCTGCACATCGACCGGGCAGACATCGGGGCAATAGGTATAGCCGAAATACATGATCCGCCATTTGCCGGCGAAATCGGTATCGCGCACGACCTTGCCCGTGGAATCGGTCAGCACGAACGGCCCGCCGATCCGTGCGCCGGCCAGCGGCGGAGTCGCGGCGGGTTCGGCCGAGCCGCCGCACGCAGCGAGCGCCAGCGCGAGGGCCGGGGTGAGGGTACGCAGGATGCTGTTCATGGTGTTGCCAGCCATGATCTGATAGGCGACGCCTTGCAAGCCGCGTCACGTCCTTTGGAGCCTCCCCATGTCCGTCCTCCGCCTCGCCCTCGCCGCCGCGCTGATGCTGCCCGCCGCGGCGCACGCGCAGCAGATGTCGCCGGGCTATCTGTTCCTGAAGGCGATCCGCGACGAAGACGGGAACAAGGTCAACGACATCCTCGGCCAACCCGGCCAGACGATCATCAATACCAAGGACCGCACGACCGGCGAAGGTGCGCTGCATATCGTCGCGAAGAACGGCAACCTGACCTATCTGCGGTTCCTGCTGGCAAAGGGCGCGAACCCCAATCTGCAGGACAATCGCGGCAACACGGCTGCCTTGCTGGCGGTGGAATCGGGGTCGGTCGAGGCGATCAACGCGCTAGCCCAGCGCAAGGCGAACCTGAACCTGGGCAACAGCAGCGGCGAAACCCCGCTGATCCGCGCGGTGCAGCTGCGCAACCTCGACATGGTGCGCACACTGATCGCCGCCGGGGCCAATCCCGACCAGGCCGACGTGATGGCCGGCATGTCGGCCCGCGACTATGCCAAGCGCGACACCCGCACACCCGCGCTGCTCAAACTGTTCGACGAAGCGCCGGCGGCCAAGCCGAAAGCGCCGGTCGCGGGGCCGCGCTTCTGACGCGGTTTCCCACAAGGTTATCCACAGGCTGATCGACCGGTTCCCGGTCCGGTCAGGCCAAGGAAAACGGCCCGCCTTCCCATCGGAAAGCGGGCCGTTTTCGTGTCGGCGATGGTGGACGGCGATCAGAACGGAACGTCGTCGTCCAGATCGTCGCCGAAGCCGCCACCCGAACCGCCGCCGAAATTGCCGCCCTTGTTGCCGCCGGAGTTGAATCCGCCGCCGCTGCCGCCGCGCGAACCGCCACCGTAGCCGCCGCCCGAACCGCCGCCGAAATCATCGCCGCCGCCGAAGTCGCCACCGCCGCGGCTGCCACCGCCGCCCCCCTGGCCGCCGCCCGGACCGTCGAGCATCGTCAGCACGCTGTTGAAGCCCTGCAGCACGATTTCGGTGCTGTACTTGTCCTGGCCCTGCTGGTCCTGCCACTTCCGCGTCTGCAGTTGGCCCTCGATATAGACTTTCGACCCCTTGCGCAGGAAACGCTCGGCGACGTTGGCGAGGCCTTCGTTGAAGATCGCGACCGAATGCCATTCGGTCTTTTCCTTGCGCTCGCCGCTGTTGCGGTCCTTCCACGATTCCGACGTGGCGATGCGCAGGTTCACGACCTTGCCGCCATTCTGGAACGACCGCGATTCCGGATCGCGACCCAGATTGCCCACGAGGATGACTTTATTGACGCTGCCGGCCATGGCGCAGTTCTCCGAGAAAGATACAGCCCGGCTTCCTATGCCACCGGGCGGCGCGACGCCAGTGGTTGCCGAAACGGGAGGCAGGGTTCAGTGTACCGGGATGGGTGACGTCATCAACCTCAACCGCTTTCGCAAGGCGCGCGACAAGGCCGCCAGGGCGCAGGACGCCGACGCCAATCGCCGCAAGTTCGGCCGGACGAAGGCGGAGAAGGCGGTCGAGGACAGCGAGGAAGCGCGGCGCAAGGCGCTGCTCGACGGGGCGAAGCGGGAGGAATAGGCGATCTCCCCTACCTCTCAAGGAGGGGAGCAATCGAGCAAAACCTACCCCAGCCCGAACGCCACCGCCGTCCAATAGGTCGCCCCCGCCGCGACATAGGCCAGCGCGAAGAGATACCCGATCATCACCAGCGGCCATTTCCAGCCATTGGTCTCTCGCCGGGCGACCGCGATCGTCGACAGGCATTGTGGCGCGAACACGAACCACGCAAGGAACGCGAGCGCGGTAGCGAGGCTCCAGCGACCGCGCAGCCGCCCGCCCAGTTCCTGCGCACCCTGTTCTTCATCCGCCGCATCGATCGCATAGACGGTCTGCAGCGCCGACACGGCGACCTCGCGCGCGGCCATCGCCGGGATCACCGCCAGCGACATTTCATGGTTGAAGCCGATCGGCCGCAGCACGACCTCCAGCCCCGACGCGATCCGCCCGGCGATCGAATATTCGGATTGCTTCACGCCCGCCGGCGCGACCGGATAGGAGGTCAGCAGCCACAGGGCGACGGTCACCTGAAGGATGATCGTACCGGCGCGGCGCAGGAACACATAGGCACGCTGCCACAGCCCGATCGCGATATCGCGGATCGAGGGCAGCTGATAGCGCGGCATTTCCATCAGGAACCCGCCGCCCACCCCCTTGGTCGCGGTCCGGCGCAGCACGAACGCGGCGATCACTGCGCCCAGGATGCCGGTCAGGTACAGCACCAGCAGCACCAGCCCTTGCAAGCCGACGCCGGGCAAGACCGTCCGTGCCGGAATGAATGCGCCGATAATCACGGCATAGACCGGCAGGCGTGCCGAACAGGTCATCAGCGGCGCGATCAGGATCGTGGTCAGCCGTTCCTTGGGATCGTCGATCGACCGCGTCGCCATGATGCCGGGGATGGCGCAGGCGAACGACGACAGCAGCGGGATGAACGCGCGGCCCGACAGGCCGACTCCGCTCATCAACCGGTCCATCAGGAACGCGGCCCGCACCATATAGCCCGATGCTTCCAGCAGCAGGATGAACAGGAACAGGATCAAAATCTGCGGCAGGAACACCACGACCGATCCGACGCCGTTGATGACGCCCTGCACCAGCAGGTCGCGCAGGAACCCCGGCGGCAGGGCGGCGGTTGCCTGATCGGCCAGCCACGCCTGCAATCCCTCGATCCAGCCGATCGGTGCTTCGGACCAGCTGAACACCGCCTGGAACATCACGAACAGGATCGCGAGCAGCAGGATCGGCCCGACCACCGGATGCAGCGCCACCCGGTCCAACCCGCGCGTGACGGCGCGCATCCGCGGCTGTTCGACGGTCGCGGCGCGGGAGATGCGGCGCGCCTCGCGCTGGAAATGGCGGATGTCGGATTCGACCGATTCGACCGGCACCGTGCCCGGTGCGGCGGCAAGAATGTCAGCCAGGGCGACACGGAGTTCGTCCAGCCCGCGCTTGCGCACCGCGACGGTGGCCACGACCGGCAGGCCGAGTTCGGCGGACAGGGTGCCCAGGTCGATCTGCAACCCGTCGCGCGTCGCCATGTCGATCATGTTCAGCGCCAGCACCATCGGCCGCCCCAGTGATTTCAGCTGGAGGACGAAGCGCAGGTGATTGTCGAGATTGGTGGCGTCGGCGACGACGATCAGCGCGTCGGGCACCCGCTCCCCCACCTGCCGTCCCAGCACCACGTCGCGGGTGACCGCTTCGTCGGGGCTGGAGGGATCGAGGCTGTAGGTGCCGGGCAGGTCGACCAGTTCGATCGGCCGTCCGTCGTCGAGCGCGAGGCGCCCCGAATGGCGCTCCACAGTCACGCCCGGATAATTGCCGACCTTCTGCCGCGCACCGGTCAGCGCATTGAACAGCGCCGTCTTGCCGGCATTGGGATTGCCGACCAGCGCGACCAGAGGTGCAGCGTTCACGTGAAGGTGCCGTCAGCCCGCCATCGGCGCGACGCGGATCGCGCCAGCGACATGCGCGCGCAGCGCAACCGTCATCCGCCCGATGCGGCAGGCCAGCGGCCCGCCCGACAGCATCGCGCGATGCAGCAGTTCGATGTCGACCCCCTCATCAAGGCCGAATTCGCGCAGGCGACGCGCTTCCCCTGGCGACATGCCCTCCCAATCGATCGATGCGACCGTCGCCCGGCAGGTGCGGGGCAGCTGGGTAAGGTGCAGATTGGGCGACAACATTGCGACTAATTAGCAATAAGCCCCGGCCAAGGGAAGCGGATTCTTTGCCCGATGCGCACGGCGTCAGACCGCCGGGTAGCGCAACCGCCCGATGAATCGCGACAGGCTCAATCGCCGTTCGGGATCGCGCGACGACAGGATACGGCCCTTCAGCTTTTCGAAGCGCATGATCCCGTCGATCCGCCGCGCCAGAAAGGCACGCGTGTCGGCATGGCCGCCGCTTTCGTCGTCGAGGAACACCGCGATGGTGCTGCCGTACACCGCCCCCAGCATCGCCCGCTTGGTATAATGGTTGTAATCGGTCGCGCTATCGCCCGCCAACCGCCACATCAGGTCGACCGTTCGCCAGCCGAGCTTCGTCGCCCGCGCGACATTCTGCGGCATCGCCAGGATCGCCAGCGCACGACGCAGCGCTTCCCGTTCACCCGCGACCGCCGCCAGCCGCGCCTCGACCAATGCGGTGATCCGTTCGCGAATCTTCATCGCGGCCAGTGCGTCCGCGCTTACCGTCTCGATCATCCGGCGATCGACCTCGGCGAACCACGCATCGATCATCTCGACCGCCCCGCCCGAAAAGGCGAGCCGCGCGACATCGGCATCCGCGCCGAACGTCTGCGCGGCAGCCTCCACCGCCTTGTCGTTCCAGCCGTCGAACGCGGCATTGGCGGCGACCAGCGGCGCGAGCGCGACACGCAATTCGTCGAGCGTCAGGTCGGCAGGTGCCAGCGGGGCCATCGCATCGTCCATCATGGTCCCTAGCTAGGGCGCGTACAACCAAACGGCAACGGCGGAACCCCCGCCCGCGCGATACGCTATGCCTGCGCTATCCCGTGACAAGAGGAACTCCCATGGCCGACCCCCGCAACGCGACGCTCTATCGCATGGTCCTGCCCGACCATATCTGCCCGTTCGGGGTGAAGGCGAAGCAGCTGCTGCAATCGGCCGACTTCACGGTCGACGACCGCATCCTGCGCAGCCGCGAGGAGGTGGACGCGTTCAAGGCGGAACAGGGCGTCGACACCACGCCGCAGGTCTTCATCGATGGCAAGCGGATCGGGGGCAGCGACGATCTGGAGCGTTACCTGGCGGACATGTGATCGAACCGACACGGCGACAGCATTCCTTTCCCGGAGATAGGATTTCCCCTGCCCCTGGCCGAACCGATCGGCCTATAGGCGGGCATTCACGCCGTCTCCGGGAGTTTCCATGCCGTTCCGTTCGCTGGTCGCCCAGCCCGCCGATTCCCTGCTTCGCCTGATCGGGGCGTTCCGGGCCGATCCTCGAGCGCACAAGATCGACCTGGGTGTCGGCGTCTTTCGCGACGATCATGGCCATACCCCGGTGATGCAGGCGGTGAAGCAGGCCGAAATGCGCCTGATCGCGACGCAGGACAGCAAGGCCTATCTGGGGCCGGAGGGCGACAAGGGCTTTGTCGCTTTGCTCGAACCGCTGGTGTTCGGAAACGGCTTCCCGGCCGATCGTCGCTGCGGGTTGCAGACGCCGGGCGGTACCGGCGCATTGCGGCTGGGTGCGGAACTGCTGGCGAAGGCCGGTGTGCGCCGCATCCTGGTCGGGCAGCCGAGCTGGGCCAACCATGCGCCGGTCTTTGCCGCGGCCGGGATCGTCGTCGTACCCCATGCCATGTTCGACATGGCGGCGCAGACCATCGACCTGCCCGCGATCCGCGCGGCGATCGGCCAGGCGGAGGCGGGCGACGCCATCCTGCTGCACGGCTGCTGCCACAACCCGACCGGGATCGATCCGACCCCGGCGGAATGGCGGGCGATCGCCGATGCCATCGCCGACAGCCGCCTGGTCCCGTTCGTCGACCTCGCCTATCAGGGGCTGGGCGACGACATGGATACCGACGCCGCCGGCACGCGCACCGTGCTGGATGCGGTGCCGTTCGCGATTGTCGCCTATTCGTGCGACAAGAATTTCGGGCTGTATCGCGAACGCACCGGCGCGCTGTGGGCGACTGCTCCCGACGCTGAAGCACGCGACATCGTGCTGTCGAACCTGCTGGCGCTGGCCCGCGCCAACTGGTCGATGCCGCCCGATCATGGCGCGGCGGCGGTGCGGATCGTGCTGGAGAACGAACAGCTTGCCGCCGACTGGCGCGGCGAACTGGATGCGCTGCGTACCCGGTTGCAGGGGCTGCGCGCCGAACTGGCGGCGCTGGGCCAGTGCGGATCGGTCGATCTCGCCCCGCTGGCCCGCGGCAAGGGCATGTTCGCCACGCTGCCGCTGAATCCGGCGCAGATCGAATGGCTGCGCGCGACGCACGGCATCTACATGGCCGGGTCTGGCCGGATCAACATTGCCGGCTTCGCACCGGGCGATATCGCCCGCTTCGGCGAGGCGCTGGTCGATCTGGGCCGCGCCGGCGTCGCCTGATCGCTATCTGTCGGGGGTACGGCGCGCGCTGACGATGACCAGCGCCGCCGCCACCAGCACCCCGCCCACCGCATCCATCGGCCCCAGCCGCTCGCCATAGGCCAGCCAGCCGATCGTCGCGCCGACCAGCGGCTGGACCAGCAGCGCAAGGCCGACGACCAGCGGGCTGAGGTGGCCCAGCGCATAGATCATCAAGCCCTGCCCCGCGATCTGGCTGACCAGCGCCAGCGCGAACAGCGGCCCCCATCGTTCCGGCAGGATCGTCTCGCCCAACGCGAGCGCGAACAACAGCAGCGGCACCACACCGGCGACACTCGACAAGGCGAGCGCGGGCAGCGGTGCCATCGTCCGCCGCACGCCGCGCATCGCGATGAAATAGACCGCGTACAGGACCCCGGCGAGCAGGCAGAACAGGTCGCCTGCCAGATGCCGCGACGATAATTCGGCGGACCGGCCCAGCAGCAGCATACCCCCCACTGCGGCCAGCAGCAGCGCCAGACCCTGCGCACGGGTCGGCCAGCGGCGCATGGCAATGAAGCCGTACAGCGGAAAGATCAGTACCGCGCAGTTCCCGAACAAGGTGGCGTTGGCTAGCGTCGTCCGACGGATACCGATGTGCCACGATCCCAGATCGACGGCGAAGGCGAGGCCGCCTACCAGCAACGGCAACCACAGGGTCCGGGTGGGCAGCATTCCCCGCCGGTCGGTCCACGCCGCCGCAGCGAGCAGCACCGGCAGCGCCAGTGCGATCCGCCAGAAACCGGCGGCCACCGGCCCGGTATCGGCCAGCCGGACGAACCATGGTCCGAATGCCAGCGCGATATTGGCGATAATGACGGCAACGATCGCGCTGCGCGGCGTTCTTGGGGGCGGCATAATATTTGTTTCAGACGATACCGGCTGCATGGGGCCTCCTACCGCCCTATCTTTCCGGCGTCGCCTGCATTTCCCCATGGCACAGGAGTTTTCATTTTATGCCCAGTCTGTTCGACCCCATCACGCTGGGGGATATCCAGGCACCGAACCGCGTATTGATGGCCCCGCTGACCCGCGGGCGCGGCACGCGGGAGCATGTGCCGACCGCGATCATGGCGGACTATTATGCGCAGCGCGCCTCTGCCGGCCTGCTCATTTCCGAAGGCACCGGAATCAGCCGCGAAGGGCTGGGCTGGCCGTTTGCGCCAGGCCTGTGGACCGACGAGCAGGTAGAGGCATGGAAGCCCGTAACCGCCGCCGTCCATGCCGCCGGCGGACGGATCGTGACCCAGTTGTGGCATATGGGCCGGGTCGTTCACCCCGATTATCTGGGTGGTGCCGCGCCGCTGTCGTCGTCGGCAACCACCGCGCCGGGCAAGGCGCACACCTATGACGGCAAGAAGCCGTATGAGCAGGCCCGCGCCGCGACGCTGGACGACATTGCCCGCGTCCTCGACGATTATTCGCTGGCCGCACGCAATGCCAAGGCTGCCGGCTTTGATGGGGTGCAGCTGCACGCCGCCAATGGCTATCTGATCGACCAGTTCCTGCGCGACGGCGCAAACCAGCGCGACGATGATTATGGCGGCAGCCCGGAAAACCGCATCCGCCTGCTGGGCGAGGTCGTCGACCGGCTGATCGCCGAAGTCGGTGCCGGGCGTACCTCGGTCCGCTTCTCGCCCAATGGCGATACGCAGGGCGTGATCGACAGCGATCCGGCATCGGTGTTCGTGCCGGCTGCGAAGTTGCTGTCGGACAAGGGGATCGGCTTCCTCGAACTGCGCGAACCCGGCCCCGACGGCACGTTCGGCAGCGCGACGCAACCGCGCGTCTCGCCCGACATCCGCAAGGTCTTTGCCGGGCCGCTGGTCCTCAACCAGGACTATGACGGCGCAAAGGCACAGGCCGAACTGGATGGCGGGGTCGCCGACGCGATCGCCTTTGGCCGGCCGTTCCTTGCCAATCCCGACCTGCCGCATCGGCTGGAACGGGGGGCCACGCTCACGAAGGACGAGATGGCCACGTGGTACTCGCACGGGGCCGAAGGCTATACCGACTATCCGACGCTGGAACGCGAACCGGCCTGATCGGGCGCGGATAGCCGGTGGCCCCGCCCCGGCTATCCGCAGCGGATCGTGGCGCTCCCCTGCGTCCGGCAGCGCGGCGTGCCGTCGACGGTTACCATGCCGGACCCTTGGGCATTGACCTCGGCGGTGTAGCGCGCACGATAATGGCCGGTGCCGGTCCCTTGGGACTGTACCAGCAGTGCATCGATCGACAGCGCGGCCGCATCCACCGTGCCGGGACCGTTGATCAGGAACTGTGCATCCCCGCCGCGCCCCGCCAGCATCAGCCGCCCCGACCCGATCAGCATCGCATCGATCCGCCCGGCATCGATCGCCCCGACCTCGATCGATCCGTCGCCGGTCAGCGACAGGTCGACCTGCGCCCCGACCATCCGCTCGACCCGCACCCGTGCCGGCCCTCTTAGCGCGATGCCCTTCAGCCGATCGTTGGTCAGCTCGACCACAAGCGGTTCGATCGATGCCGCGTCGGGGCGGCCGCGATCGTCGCGCGCCGGGGCGACGATCAGCGTCTGCCCCTCGACCCGGACATCCACCGCGTCCAGTGCGCGCGACGCACCCGTCACCCGCCCGCCGATCGCCGATCCCGCCGCCACGCGGACGGTGAACGGGCCGTCGACCTGCACCCGGTCGAACCCGGTCAGCATCAGCCGGCGCTCCGCCTCCTGCGCAGGAGGCGTCGGTGCGGCAGCGGCCGGGGCGAGCAGGACGGTGGCGAGCAGCGAAGCGATCATCCGCCCTGCATCCCGCGTCCCCGCGCCCCTGACAAGTCGCCGCACGAAAAAGGGGCGACCGTTGCCGGCCGCCCCGTTCATTCGGTCCAGATCGTTCGCCCGATCAGGCGGCGGTCTTTTCCTTGTTATAGATCGCCGCAGCATCGCGCAGGATCTCGATGATCCGCTCCAGTGCCTTCGGCTCGTCGACCTGCTCCATCGCCGCCAGTTCGCGGGCGAGGCGGCTGGCCGCCGCTTCGAAAATCTGGCGTTCGGAATAGCTCTGCTCGGGCTGGTAGTCGGCACGGAACAGGTCGCGGACCACTTCGGCGATTGACACTAGGTCGCCCGAATTGATCTTCGCTTCATATTCCTGGGCGCGGCGCGACCACATGGTGCGCTTGACCTTGGGCTTGCCCTTCAGCGTTTCCATCGCCTCGCGCATCGTCTTGTCCGACGACAGCTTGCGCATCCCGACGCTTTCCGCCTTGTTGGTCGGAACGCGCAGGGTCATGCGTTCCTTTTCGAAGCGCAGCACATAGAGTTCGAGCTGCATTCCAGCGATCTCACTGCGCTGGAGTTCAATCACACGGCCAACACCGTGCTTGGGGTACACGACATAATCGCCGACATCGAAGGACAATGCCTTGGCAGCCATTGGTAACCTTTCCGTGGTCGCCGTCCCGAAAACATCGATTCCTGCCAGCGCTGGGGTTCGGCGGCGGCAGGTTGGCGACGTGGGACGTTGCTAAAGGTGATCTCCGGGCGGGGCATGAAACTGCCGCCGTCACACGCGATTATAGCAGCCCGGCAACAAAATTACCAGCGCAAAGCCGAACGGCCGGAACCGCTGGTGCGGCCCGGCCCTTGTTTCACGTGGAACGTGGTCGGATCGATCAGTCGCCCGCGCCTGGTTCGGCCGAGAAATGCTCGATCTTGTTCTCGACACCCTTCCACTTGTCGGCATCGGGCGGGGTCTGGTTGGCGTTGCGGGTGACGTTGGGCCACTGCGCCGAATAGGTGTTGTTCAGCTCCAGCCACTGTTCCAGCCCGCTTTCGGTGTCGGGCAGGATCGCTTCGGCCGGGCATTCCGGTTCGCACACGCCGCAGTCGATGCACTCGCTCGGGTTGATGACGAGCATATTCTCGCCTTCATAGAAGCAGTCGACCGGACACACCTCGACGCAGTCCATATATTTGCAGCGGATGCAGGCGTCGGTGACGACGTAGGTCATGGGTCCGTCCAAACTCCGAGAAATCGATCGCACCCGCGTTATGACGGGTCGTCGCCCCCGTCAACGGGGCCGGACCCACTCGGTTCCAGCAGCGTATAGAGCAATTGCGCCTCGGCAGGCGGTCCGCGACGGATCGGCAGCGCCTCCACCCGCAGGATATGCACGCGGCTTCCTTGCGGAAACGCGATGACCATGCCGATGCGAACCGGGCAGTGTGCTCGTTCGATCCGACGACCGTCGATACGCAGCGTCCCCTTCTCCGCAATCGCCTGTGCTGCGCTGCGGGTCTTGGCAAAGCGCGCATACCACAGGAACAGGTCGAGCCGCAGGTGCGGCACGGGTTCCGGCGCGCGCGCCGCCATCAGCGCTCGAAGCCCAGGTCGGCGAGCGCGGCAAAGGCATTGCCCGGCCGCGCCACCGGTCGCGGCATCTGCACCGCCGCCCGCCGCCGCGCAGGCGCCCACCGCCAGTGCGGTACATCGCCCACCGGCGCACTCTGGCGAAAGCCCAGCTTCGCCATCAGCCGCGTAATCGTCTCCGCCTTCAACCCCATCGATACCGCCAGCGCCGGATCGGGGGCGAACGGGGCGTGCCCATTGCGCGCGTCATGCGCCGCCTGTGCCAGTCGTTCGATCAGGTCGACGCGCACCGCCTGCGGTCCGAAACGGCGGAACCCCCACGCCCCCTGCCCGACCGGCAATACCGTCGCGCCGGTCGGTGCCAGCGCTTCGACCGGATGGCCATCGCGCGCCGCCAGCAATGCCGCCCGCCACCGCGCCGCGGCGGGCTTGAACAGCCGCGCATCGAACAGGTCGAGCGCACCGATCACCACGCCTGCCTTGCGCAGCCGCCGCCGGTCGTCGCCGGTCAGGGGAAGCAGCATCGCGTCGAATCCGTCGCGCGGGGCGATCCCGCCGACCTCGGTCAACGCCGCCGCGACCGCGCGCAACGCACCGCTCGCCGCCGGATCGCGCGCCAGTGCCGCCAATGCGCCGAGCGTCGGTGCGCGCCGGGCCACGTCGCCCTGTACCCACCCCGCCAACCGCTCGCG
Source organism: uncultured Sphingomonas sp. (assembly GCF_913776855.1). Classification (GTDB taxonomy): domain Bacteria; phylum Pseudomonadota; class Alphaproteobacteria; order Sphingomonadales; family Sphingomonadaceae; genus Sphingomonas. The sequence continues at coordinate 43,581 of NZ_CAJYQD010000031.1, forward strand.
CACCTCGCCCTGCGCCGCCCGGTCGAGGACGTGCAGGCTGCGGTCGAGCGTCACCACCGGCCGGTCGAGCGTCGTACCGCCGGTCAGTGTCGCGACGACCAGACCGTTCCACCAAATCTCCGGCACGGTACCCGGCTCGGCCGCCAGCGCCAGTTCGGTATCCGCCGCTGCGATCAGCTCGGCGCCGCGCGTGCGCAACTCGCTCGCCAGCCCTTTTTCCGCCGCCGCGATCAACAACCGCTTGTCGGCGACGCGCGTGTCGGACGAAACTTCGAACCGGAACCCGGTCAGCCTGCCCAACGCATGGCCATCGACGCTGACCGCACCATCGGCGGCGACATCGACCGGCAGGTCCGCCGCCCCCGCCCCGATCCGCCGCAACAGCACCGTCGTCCGCTGATCGACGAAGCGCTGGCGCAGCCGGTCGTGGAGTGCATCGGACAGCTTTTCCTCGACACCCCGCGTGCGCGCCGCCCAATGTTCGGGATCGAGCAGCCAGTCGGCACGGTGGGCGATATAGGCCCAGCTGCGCGCCGCCGCGATCCGACCGGCGATCGTTTCGACATCGCCGTTCATCTGGTCCAGCCGTTGCAATTCGTCGGCGAACCATTGGTGCGGGATATGCCCCGCCCCCTCGCTCAAATGGCTGAAGACGCGCCCGACGAACCGGCTGTGCGGGTCCGGTCCCAGCTTGCGGAAATCGGGCAGGCCACAAGCCGACCAGAGCCGCCGCACCATCATCGGCGACCGCGTGCGCGTACGAACCCAATCCTCCTCGGCCAGCCGCTTGAGGACGATCAGGTCGATCGCTTCCGGCGCGGCGGTCAGCACCGGATGGCTCGGCCGCTGTTCCAGGCTTTCGATCAGCGCGTCGATGCTCGAGAAATCCGGCTCGCCGCTACGCCAGTAGAGTCGCTCCAGCGGCGGGACATGATGCCCCTCGATCGCCAGCAGCTCCTCCGGCGTGAAGGCGTTCGGCCCTTCCTCGACCAGCGCGCCGAACGTGCCGTCGCGATGGTGCCGCCCGGCACGGCCGGCGATCTGGGCCATTTCGGCAACGGTCAGGCGCCGCTGCCGCCGCCCGTCGAACTTGCGCAGCGAAGCAAAGGCGACATGCGCGACGTCGAGGTTCAGCCCCATGCCGATCGCATCGGTCGCGACCAGGTAATCGACCTCCCCCGACTGGAACATTGCGACCTGTGCGTTGCGGGTGCGTGGGCTCAGCGCCCCCATCACCACCGCAGCCCCGCCGCGCATCCGGCGGATCGCCTCGGCAACCGCATAGACCTCTTCGGACGAGAAGGCGACGATCGCCGACCGCTTCGGCAGGCGCGACAGTTTGCGCGCGCCGGCGTAGCTGAGCGTCGAAAAGCGCGGACGCGAGATGATTTCCGCATCCTTCACCAGCGCGCGGACCATGGGCTTGAGCGAATCCGACCCAAGGATCATCGTCTCCTCGCGCCCCCGCGCGCGCAGCAGCCGGTCGGTGAAGACATGGCCGCGTTCCGGGTCGGCGCCCAACTGTGCCTCGTCCAGCGCGACAAACGCCGTCTCGCGCTCCAACGGCATCGATTCGGCGGTACACAGGAACCAGCGTGCCTTGGGCGGGATGATGCGTTCCTCGCCCGTCACCAGCGCGACATTCTCCACGCCCTTCATCGCGACGACGCGGTCGTAATTCTCACGCGCCAGCAGCCGCAACGGGAAACCGATCATCCCGGAGGCATGACCGCACATCCGCTCGATCGCGAGATAGGTCTTGCCGGTATTGGTCGGCCCCAGCACTGCCGTGACCGGGCTACGCGCGAACTGGCTCATCGGATGCAACATCGGGGCTGGCGGGTCCGGGTGCAACGGGTTTCGCGGGTTCCCTGAAAGGTTTCGCCCGGTCGCAGCCATGCCACGCCCTGTCGCACGCTCTTGCGTGCCTCGTGTGGTTCATTTGACTTTAAATATTTGGCTTCACAGGGGGAGGAGACTGGGCCGGGTCGGGCGGCCATCATGGGGGCTGGGCGTGTTCCTGCGCACCGATCACGGACTGGAACTGGCGGGCGGCACCAGCGCATTGCGCTTCGGGCGCGCCCCGGTCCTTTCCGCGCCTGCCCGCGCTGCCGCGTGGCGTGGCCAGATCGAATCGTTCGACTGGACCCCCGACCTTGGCGCCGCGATCGGATCGCGCGACTGGTGGCGGGGGCTGGCCACCTGTACCGCGCTGTGCGCCGGCGTTTGGGCACTGTCGCCGTCATGGGATCGCCCGATCCTGAGCGCGGTTCCCGCTCCCCTCGATGGCACTGCACTCGACGAGGCGCGCAGCCTGTCGTTCGGCGCCAGCGCGCTGGGCGGGACCAGCGGAATGCGGCTCGCCGCCACGTCGCGGGTCGTCCCGCTTGCCAACACCCCCGAACGTCCGATCGTCGAAGCGACGGCGACACTGGGCAGCGGGATCGCCAGCGCGCTCGAACGCACCGGTGTCGGCGCGGCGGAGGCACGGCAGGTCGCGGCGATGGTCGCCAGCCGGGTCGATCCGGCGGAACTGGCCCCCGGTACCCGGCTCGACATCACGCTTGGCCGTCGCGACACCCCGTCGCAGCCACGACCGCTTGAACACCTCGCCTTTCGCGCAAGGTTCGATCTCGCGCTCGCCGTCGTCCGCGACGGCGGGACGCTGCGCCTTGACGCAAAGCCGATCGCGATCGACCATACTCCGCTGCGCATTCGGGGCCGGGTCGGTGCCAGCCTGTACCGTGCCGCCCGCGCCGCCGGCGCACCGGCCAAGGCGGTCGAAACCTATATCCGCACCGTCTCCGGCCTCGTCCCCATGGGTCAGGTCGGGCAGGACGACGGCTTCGACCTGATCGTCGAACAGGCACGCGCCGCCACCGGCGAGGTGCAACTCGGCCAGCTGCTCTACGCCGGGCTAAACGGGCGCCGGGATGTCCGGCTGGTCCGCTGGCAGGACGGCAGCCGCACCGAATGGCTCGATCCCAAGGGCGTGGGCGAACGCAAGGGCACGATGATGTGGCCGGTGGCGGCGCGCATTTCCTCGAATTTCGGCTGGCGCGTCCATCCCGTGCTGGGCTTTCGCCGGTTGCACAAGGGCATGGACTTCGCCGCCGCCTATGGCAGCCCGATCCGTGCCACCACCGATGGCCGCGTGGTCAGCGCCGGGTGGCACGGCGGCTATGGCAACTTCGTAAAGCTCGACCATGGCGGCGGCCTGGCCACCGGCTATGGCCATATGAGTCGGATCATCGTCGGCGCAGGGAACCGCGTGTCGAAGGGGCAGGTCATCGGCTATGTCGGCTCGACCGGCCTGTCGACCGGCCCGCATCTGCACTACGAGCTGTGGAAGAACGGCGTGCCGGTCAACCCGCGCTCGGTAGCATTCGCGACGGTGCAGCAATTGCAGGGCGACGAACTGGCCCGTTTCCGCCAGCATGTCGGGCAGTTGATGGGCGTCGCAGCGCGTTAAGGCCGGACCGGACGCCATCCCGGCAACGGCCGGGTTTCCCAAAGTGCCCCCCTCCCCCGACAGCCCGCCGTCGCAGCGGCGTGGGTCAGCGACCCTGGGTGCGCCAGCGGCGGATGGTGCGGTCGACCATCGCGTCCTCGCCGCCCTCCTGCTGCCACATCTCGGTAAAGGATGGCGAGGTGGAGGCCGGGCAGCGCGACGCTTCGAGCATGTCGAACGACACCCGGATCGGTGTTGCGACCCCTTCGCCGACGATGATGCATTCGCGATTGCGCAGCGCAGGAATCGCATCGAGAAACCCGCGCGCATCCTCCGGCATCGCTGCACGGACAAAGGCCTGATCGCGTTCGTTGTTCAACCGCATCGTCAGGATGGTGCCGCATTGCGACAGCACCCCTTCGGCCAGATCGGACGGGCGCTGGGTAATGAGGCCCAGCGACACGCCATATTTGCGGCCTTCCTTGGCGATGCGGCTGAGAATGCCGGCCGCCGACGATCCCGATCCGGCCCGCTCGTTCGGGACGTAGCGATGCGCTTCCTCGCACACCAGCAGCACCGGCTTGGGCATTTCCCCGCGTGACCAGATCGCAAAGTCGAACACTAGTCGCGACAGGACGGCGACCACGACCGACGTAATTTCCGATGGCACCCCCGACACGTCGACGATCGAGATCGGCTTGCCTTGCGCCGGCAGGCGGAACACCCGTTTCAGGAAACCGGCCATCGTGTCGGCAACCAACATGCCCGAAAACATGAAGGCGTAGCGTGGGTCCGCGCGAATTTCCTCCAGCCGCGCCTTCAACCGCAGATAGGGTGCGTTGTCGCTGCCCCGATCCATCCGGGTCATCTCGGCCTGCAGGATCGCGGTCAGGTCGGACAGGAGGTACGGGACCGGCGCATCGACAGTCAGGCGCGGAATCTCCTGCGCCAGCCGGCTCTTGGCCTTCGCCGCCAGGATACAGCGTCCCAGAATATCCGCTTCGACCTGTCGCGCCGATCCTTCGGACGTCAGCAGGATGTCGCAATGTTCGTGAAAGTTCAGCAGCCAATAGGGCAGTTGCAGGTTGGACGCGTCGAGCAGTTCGCCCTTGTCCGCAAATGCCGTGGCATATTCGCCATGCGGATCGATCACGACGACATGGCCATGGGGGCTGAAGTCGCAGATCCGGTGCAGGATCAGCGCAGCGGACGTCGATTTGCCGGTACCGGTCGATCCGACCAGCGCGAAATGCTTGCCGAGCAGCGGATCGACATACAGTGCCGCCCTGAGGTCGGGCGCCATATGGACGGTACCGATCGTGATGTGCGGACGATCCTGCATCGCATAGATGTGGCGCAACGCGTCGCGCGAAACCGGATGGACCGGCGATCCCGGCAACGGATAGCGCGTGACGCCGCGGCGGAACCCGCGCATCCCCTGTCCCGGTTCCGGCTCATAGCCCTCACCCATCAGGTCGACTTCGGCGATCAGGTTCGACCCGTCATCGGCCAGTCGGGTCGACCGGATGCTGGCCACGACCCAGGTCCGACCGATCTGCAGCTTGACCAGTGAACCGACCTGCCCCGCCGGTTCGGCATGGGGTCCCTGCTGCAGCGAAAACGCCGACAGCGCGTCCATGTCGAGCAGCAAGCGGCTCGACGCACCGGAAATGTCGAGCAGAATGCCGATGGCGGGCACGCTGTCGCTCGATCCGGTGCTGGATGCCGCGGTCAGCGGTGGGCGAATCGGCATGTTCATATCCATACCCTGCGCGCCTACCCGTAAATTTTGTGTATCAGATGCGCTCGCCGCTTAACCGTTGGCAAACCATATCGAGCTGGCCGAGTGTCGAATAGCCGATGGTGATCGATCCGCCTTTCTCACCATGGTTGATATGAATCTTCAGCCCCAGCACATCGCCCAGCTGCCGTTCCAGCGCACGTAGATCGGCATCGGTCGCACCATCTTCCCCACCGCCGGCCATCGCCGGATCGCGTGGCGTCCGGGCACGTCTTGGTTCCGGATCGCGGGCCTGCCGTGCCATCCGTTCGGCGTCGCGGACCGACAGCCCCTTTGCCACCACCTTTTCTGCGATCGATTCGGCGCCGGGTACATGGATCAGCGCACGGGCATGGCCCATGCTCAACCGCTGGTCGCCAACCATGTCCTGAATCAGCTTTGGCAGTTCGAGCAGGCGGAGCAGGTTGGTCACATGGCTGCGTGACTTGGCGACCAGATTGGCGAGTGCTTCCTGGGTATGGCCGAATTCATCGATCAGCCGGCGATAGCCCTCGGCTTCCTCGATCGCGGTCAGGTCGCGGCGCTGGATATTCTCCACCAGCGCGATTTCCATCGTCTCGGCATCGGTGAAGTCGCGCACGACCACCGGCACCTCGTGCAGCCGCGCCCGCTGCGCCGCACGCCAGCGCCGTTCGCCGGCGACGATCTGATACCCCTTGCCATGCGGGCGGACCACGATCGGCTGGATCACCCCGCGATGCGAGATCGATTCCGCCAGTTCATCCAGCGCCGATTCATCGAAGAAACGCCGCGGCTGTCCGGGTAGCGGCGACAGTGCGGTGACCGGGAGTTGCCGCACGCCGCTGGGCGGGGTCGATCCGCGCGTGGTCGCCGCCTCGCCATCGGGTTCGCCCAGCAGCGAACTCAATCCCCGGCCAAGCCCCCCCATACGCGGACGCCGCGGTGCCGCCTGTTCGCTCATGCCGCCTCCGCCAGCGAAGGCAGCCGCGCGATCACTTCACGCGCCAGCGCGATATAGGCTTCGGAACCGGCGCAGCGATAATCATAGATCAGCGCGGGCATCCCATGGCTCGGCGCCTCGGACAGGCGAACATTGCGCGGAATGACCGTATCGAACACTACTTTCCCCAATACCGCGCGCACATCGTCCGACACCTGATCGGTCAGCCGGTTGCGCCGGTCGTACATCGTCAACACCACGCCCAGGATCGACAGCCCCGGATTGAACCGTCCGCGGATCCGCTCGACGGTACTCAGCAGCTGGCTCAGGCCCTCCAGCGCAAAGAATTCGCACTGGAGCGGCACCAACAGCGCATGGCTTGCTACCATCGCGTTAATGGTCAGCAATCCCAACGACGGCGGACAATCGATCAGGATCACGTCCCACCGCCCCCCGCTCGCCTCGACCACGCGGTCCAGCCGATGGGTGCGCACGTCGAACTCGATCAATTCGATCTCGGCACCGGACAGGTCGACCGTCGCCGGCACGATCGACAGGCGCGGCACCTTCGTCGCGATCGCCGCCTCGTTCAGCATCAGGTCGCCGACCAGGAGGTCGTAGGTCGAATGTTCGCGGTCGTTGCGACCGATGCCCAGCCCGGTCGACGCATTACCCTGCGGATCGAGGTCGAGGATCAACACCTCCAGCCCGGTTGCGGCGAGCGCCGTACCGACGTTGATCGCCGTGGTGGTCTTGCCGACGCCCCCCTTCTGGTTCGCGATGGCAATGCAAATCATGCTTGGCGCACTCCCCTGGCGACCACGATCGACGATGTCGGATCGGTAATGCTATGTTCCACGTGAAACATTCCACGCCAGTCGGCTTTGGCCTCGACCAGCTCGTCGGCGGCGGAACGTCCCTTCGGCAACACCCATATCGTATCGGGATCGCTATGCCGATGGCCGATCGCAAATAACGCGGCCAATCGCGCTACGGCACGTGCGGTGATGATCGCCGCCGGGCGATCCGCCGGCAATTTCTCGATCTTTGCCTGATGGACGACGACGTTCGCCAGCCCCAGATCCGCCGCCATCTCGCCCAGCAACATCGCGCGTCGCGCACGCGGTTCGACCAGCACCACCCGACGATCGGTCAGGATTGCCGCGACGATGCCGGGGAAGCCCGCGCCCGATCCGATATCGATCCAGTCCCCGGCCCCGGCTGGCTCGGCCAGCGGTACCAGCTGCGCGGAATCGAGCAGATGCCGTTCCCAGATATGATCGATGGTCGATGCCGCGATCAGGTTCTGGTTGGCGGTTTCGGCGACGATCCGCTCGGCAAATTGCGCGAGCAGCGCGGTACGGTCCGCGCCGAACCGCGCCTCGATCCAGTCGCGTGCGTCCTGTTCGCTCATGCCGCCAGCTTCCCACCGCGATAATGCAGCAAGATCGCCACCAGCGCCGCCGGCGTAACCCCCTGGATACGACCCGCCGCCGCCAGCGTTTCCGGCGCGGCCGACGTCAGCCGTTCGACCATCTCGTTCGACAGGCCGGGTACCGCGCCATAGGCAAAGTCGACCGGCAACGCGACATGATCGACCCGCGCCGCCGCGAGTTCGGCCGCCTGGCGTTCCAGATACGGGGCATAGCGCGCATCCTCGATCAACTCGCTCAGCACGTCATCCTGTTGCTCGATCCCCAGATGGCGTGGCGTGACGCCCGGTACCAGCAGCCACTCACCCCCGCTCCGCATATCGGTACCGGTGATCGGCGCGCCCCTGGCCGCCAGCGTATTCGCGACATGTCGCGTCGCCAATGCTTCCGCCAACGTCGCACGCTTCTCGTCCCGTACGGCGTTGAACGCCTGACGCTGCACCGACAGCAATCCGGCCGCAGCACCGATCGCACCAAGGCGGGTCGCGGCATTGTCCGACCGCAACCGCAGTCGATATTCGGCGCGCGCGGTCATCATGCGATAGGGTTCGGATACGCCCTGCAACACCAGGTCGTCGATCATCACGCCGATATAGCTCGACTCGCGCGACAGGATCAGCGGGTCGAGGCCCAGCGCTTCCCCCGCCGCATTGGCGCCGGCGACCAATCCCTGCCCGCCCGCTTCCTCATATCCGGTCGTACCGTTGATCTGCCCGGCGAAATACAGCCCGCCGAGCGCCCGCAGGCCGAGCGTCGCGGACAATGCGCGCGGGTCGATATAGTCATATTCGACGGCATAACCCGGCGTGACGATCTCGACCCGCTCCAGCCCGGCGACGCTGCGCAGCATCGCCAACTGCACATCGGTCGGCAGCGAAGTCGATACCCCGTTGGGATAGACGAGATGCGTATCCAGCCCTTCGGGTTCGAGAAAGATCTGATGTCCGTCACGGTCGCCGAAGCGATGCACCTTGTCCTCGATCGACGGGCAATAACGCGGCCCCCGCCCCTCGATCGATCCGCTGAACAGCGGCGAGCGGTCCAGTCCGGCGCGGATGATGTCGTGCGTTTCCGCCGTCGTGCGCGCAATGGCGCAGGCGAGCTGCGGCAGGCGCCGGGCCGGATCGGACAGCGGCGACATCGTCCACACATCGTCGTCCGACGGTTGCTCGGGCAGCGATGCCCAGTCGATCGTCCGTCCGTTAAGGCGCGGCGGCGTACCGGTCTTCAATCGGGCGATCGGCAACGACAGGTCACGCAGCTGTTGCCCCAACCGCGTCGCCGCGCGTTCGCCGACCCGCCCGCCGATGGCGCGCTCGTCCCCCCGGAACATCGTTCCGCCGAGGAACGTCCCTGTGGCCAGCACAACGGTCCGCGCATCGATCCGGCTGCCATCGGCCAGTTCGACCCCGGTTACTCGATCACCCGCCGTCGTCAGCGCCACGGTATCGCCGCCCAGTACGGTCAGCTTCGGATGCGCCAGCAGCGACCGCACCGCCGCCGCATAGCGAACGCGATCCGCCTGAACCCGCGGTCCCTGCACCGCCGACCCCTTCGACCGGTTGAGCATCCGATGGTGGATCGCCGCAGCATCCGCCGCCCGCGCCATCAGCCCGTCGAGCGCATCGATCTCGCGAACGATATGACCCTTGCCCAAGCCCCCGATCGCGGGGTTGCACGACATCGCGCCGATCCGACCGGGGTCGAAATCGATCAGCAGCGTGGTCGCGCCGCGCCGTACCGCTGCCGCGGCTGCTTCGGTACCGGCATGGCCGCCACCGACGATCACTACATCATAGGTCATGCTGTTCGTGGTTCCACGTGGAACATTATTTGCCGATACAGAAGCGACCGAACAGATCGTCGAGAACCGCCTCGGTCGCGCGCATCCCGGTCAATGCCGCGAATGCCTGCACCGCATAGCGCAATTCCTCGGCCAGCAACAGCGGATCGTCCTGCCTTGCGGCACGTCCTAGCGCGGCGGCAGCGGTACCCGCATGATGCGCCTGGCGTCGGTTGAGCGACAGTTCATCCACCTTCGGCAACAGCGACGCCGCTTCCTGACCCAGTGCGCTCCAGACCGCTGCCATTCCCGCTCCCGTCGCCGCCGACACCGCGATCCGTTCGCGAGCATGATCTGCCGGGCGTATGTCCGACCGTGGATAGACCGCGACGATCCGATCGGTCCGTGGCGGCGCTTCGTCACCCAGCCACAACACCACATCCGCTGCCGCGATCGATCCGGTCGCCCGGTCGATGCCGATCCGCTCGATCGGATCGTCGCTATCGTCGCGCAGTCCAGCGGTATCGAGGAACAGCCACGCCACCCCGTCGCGCGTCACCGGAATCTCGATCACATCGCGCGTCGTCCCCGCCACCGGTGAAACGATCGCTGCGTCCCGTCCGACCAGCGCGTTGAGCAGGGTAGACTTGCCCGCATTGGGCGGCCCGGCCAGCACCACGCGGATACCGTCGCGCAATCGCTCGACGGGCGGGACGGCCAGCACAGCGCCGATCACGTGCGCCAGTTCGTCCGCCTGTACCCGAACCCCGGCCAGCACGTCGTTGCCCACATCCACATCGTCTTCGTCGGCATGGTCCAGCACCGCCTCTACCACCGCCGACAATCGCGTCGCGGTCGCGGTCCATTCCGCCACTGCCCGCCGCAACCGGCCGTCGCTGTTGGCCAATGCCATCTGTCGCTGCGCCTCGGTCTCGGCCGACAACAGGTCACCCAGCCCCTCCGCTTCGGTCAGGTCGATACGGCCATGCGCCAGCGCACGCCTGGTGAACTCCCCCGGTTCGGCAGCGCGCAGTCCGGGCAGCCTCGCCAGCGCACGTTCGACACTCGCTACGACCGCACGGCCACCATGCAGGTGCAGCTCGACCAGATCCTCGCCGGTCGCCGTCGCCGGTCCGGGAAACACCAGCACCAGTGCCCGATCGAGCAACCGGTTATCCACAGGATCGCGCAACGCCCGCACGGCGGCACGGCGCGGTGGGGGCAGGCTTCCCGCCAACCGGGTCGCGGCGTCCAGCGCCCCCGCGCCCGACAACCGCAGCACGGCGATGGCGGCGGGCGGACGCCCGCTCGACACCGCAAAGATCGTGTCAGCCACCACGGCCCGCCGTCTCGAACATCTTGCGCCAGAAGGTCATGCCGGCCTCGCCCATCGGCGCCCAGCTCTTCATCATCTGGTCCAGCAATTCGGGGCTGGCCCCCTTTTCCATTGTCTCGGTCAGCATCGCGACATAGCGTTCATGGACCGGCGTGAAATCAGGCAGGCCCATCGCGCGGCGCGCTTCCTCCGGCGTGCAATCGACTTCGACGTTGATCTTCATGGGTGGTTTCCCCTGTGGTTCGCCGGGCACGATAGGGAGAAAAGTGGCGGATGGCGATAAGCGCGCGGGTTTTGCCGCCCTGTGGCCGAAGTTATCCACAGCCTTGTGAACAGGATGGATACGACACCGCCCGCCTCTCCGGGTGGGAAAGACGGGCGGTTTGTTTGGGGTAGACGCGGGCGAAGCCCGCGTCGTCGGTCGGGGCGTTGCCCCGCCGGCCGGATCGATGAGACTCCTGCGACGGCACGTCGCAGGGCGCATTCGATCACTGGTTCATGCTGTCGAAGAAGTCCTCGTTGGTCTTCGAATTCTTCATCTTGTCGAGCAGGAACTCCATCGCGTCGATCGTGCCCATCTGCATCAGGATGCGGCGCAGGACCCACATCTTGCTGAGCTTGGTCTTGTCGACCAGCAGCTCTTCCTTGCGGGTACCCGACTTGCCCACGTCCAGCGCCGGGAAGATGCGCTTGTCGGCGACCTTGCGGTCGAGGACGATTTCGGAGTTGCCGGTGCCCTTGAACTCTTCGAAGATCACCTCGTCCATGCGGCTGCCGGTATCGATCAGCGCGGTGGCGATGATCGACAGCGAGCCGCCCTCCTCGATATTGCGCGCCGCACCGAAGAAGCGCTTCGGCCGCTGCAATGCGTTCGCATCGACACCGCCGGTCAGCACCTTGCCCGACGACGGCACGACCGTGTTGTAGGCACGGCCCAGACGCGTGATGCTGTCGAGCAGGATCACGACGTCCTTCTTGTGTTCGACCAGCCGCTTGGCCTTCTCGATCACCATTTCGGCGACCTGGACGTGACGCTGCGCCGGTTCGTCGAAGGTCGAGGAGACGACCTCGCCCTTCACGCTACGCTGCATGTCGGTCACTTCTTCGGGGCGTTCGTCGATCAGCAGGACGATCAGGAACACTTCGGGGTGATTGTCGGTGATCGCCTTCGCCATGTTCTGCAACATGACGGTCTTGCCGACGCGCGGCGGGGCGACGATCAGCGTGCGCTGGCCTTTGCCCTGCGGCGACACGATGTCGATCACCCGCGCCGACTTGTCCTTGACCGTCGGGTCCAGCTGGTCGAGCGTCAGCTTCTGTTCGGGATAGAGCGGCGTCAGATTATCGAAATTGACCCGGTGGCGAACCGCATCGGGATCGTCGAAATTGACCGAAACCAGCTTGCTGAGCGCGAAATAGCGTTCGCCGTCCTTGGGCGCGCGAACTTCGCCCTCGACCGTATCGCCGGTACGCAGGCCATGTTTGCGCACCTGGTTCGGCGAGACATAGATATCGTCCGGCCCGGCAAGGTAATTCGCCTCGGGGCTGCGCAGGAAACCGAAACCGTCCTGCAGCACTTCGATCGTGCCGACGCCCATGATCTGTTCGCCATTCTCGGCACGTGCCTTCAGGATGGCGAACATCAGGTCCTGCTTGCGCATGGTCGACGCGCCTTCGACGCCCAGCTCCTCGGCCATCGAGACCAGGTCGGCGGGCGCGTGTTTCTTTAAGTCTTTGAGATGCATCGGGGGGTGGTCCAGATCAGCGATGGAGAGGCAAGGTCGGCAAGGAAAAGCGGACACAAGCGGCTGGGACGGGCGCACCGAGGACCGGGCACCGCTGTGGTTCGACCTATGCCCCGCCCTTGCCCAAGTCAAGCAGAGGCAGGCAGGTTACTCGACGGTTTCGACGCGCAGGGCTGCCGGATCGATCGCTGCAAAGGTCCGCGCCTGCTGCAACAGGCGGGTTGCGCATCCGGTGCGGATGGCGTCGGTCTGCGCCTTGGTCGACGGCGTTTTCCGCAACTTATCCACAGCTTCCGGAATGTCGGTCATGGGCGCAGCCCCCTGAATACGCCCGACAAAATACATCATTGCGGCAGTGATCGGCCCGCGTTCACCCTCACCTGCCGCCTCCAGCTGTTGCGACAGGATGGCGGTGCAGCGCAGATCGTCGTCGACGCTGGCGACCGGCACCGCCGCCTGGATCAATGCCACTGCGATCCACATCGCTGTTCCCCCTTCAGAACGGCTTGACCACCGCCAGCACGACCGCCGCGATCGCCGCCAGCGCCGGCAGTTCGTTTGCCAGCCGCAGCTGCTTCGAGGTCAGCGTCGGCCGCCCCGCCGCGAGCTTCTTCGCATAGCCGACCGCCCAACCGTGATAGCCGCTCAGCAGCAGCACGACGAACAGCTTGGCGTGCAGCCAACCCAGCCCTGCGCCCCGGTCGAACAACCCGACATTGGCCGCAAGCAACAGACCCAATACCCACACGATCACCATCGCTGGGGTCAGGATCATCCGCCGCAGCAACGTCTCGCGCTTGATCCAGCGCGGCGGCTCGGCCGGGTCGGACAGCCCCTCCTGATGGTGGACCAAATAGCGCGGCAGCATGAACAGCCCGGCCATCCAGAAGATGACGAACACGATATGTGCCGCCTTTATCCACAGATACGCCCCGCCCAGAAATCCGCTCATGCCCGTCGCACCCGTGCGACCAGTCGTTCGACATGCGCGATCGGCGTGTCCTGCTGGATGCCGTGTCCCAGGTTGAAGACGTGCGGGCGATCGGCAAAGGCGGCCAGCACCCGGTCGACCCCGGCGTCGAGCGCCTCGCCCCCGGCGATCAGCAGCAACGGATCGAGATTGCCCTGCACCGGCAAGCCTGTGGGTAACTGCGCATGTGCCCACACCGGATCGACCGTTTCGTCCAACCCGATCGCATCGACCGTCGTTTCACGCGCATAGGCAGCGAGCTTGCCGCCCGCCCCCTTCGGAAAGCCGATGATCGGCACGTCGCAACGTGCGCGCAATCCTTCGACGATGGCGACGGTCGGCGCGATGACCCAGCGTTCGAACTCGGCCGGGGCCAGGCTGCCCGACCAGCTGTCGAACAGCTGCACCGCCTCCACCCCCGCCGCGACTTGTCCGGCCAGATATTCGATCGTCACGCGCACGATGCGGTCGATCAGTTCCTGCACCGCCGCCGGATCGCCATAGGCCATGCGCCGGGCCTCGGCCTGCTCGCGGCTACCCTTGCCCGCGATCATGTAGGTGGCGACCGTCCATGGCGATCCGGCGAACCCCAGGAACGTCGTCGTCGGGGGCAGTGCCGCTGCGACGCCCCGTACCGTTGCATAGACCGGGTCGAGGATCGTCATATCGGGCCGCAGAGCCTCGATAGCGGCTCGTGTGCGGAGTTCGGGTGCCAGACGAGGCCCCTCGCCCGCTTCGAACCACAACCGCTGTCCCAGCGCGTTGGGGACCATCAGGATGTCGCTGAACAGGATCGCCCCGTCGAACGCAAATCGGCGCAGCGGTTGCAGCGTGACTTCGGTCGCGGCTTCGGGATCGTTGACCAGATCGAGGAAGCCGCCCTTCTCCGCCCGCAGAGCACGATATTCGGGGAGATAGCGTCCCGCCTGTCGCATGAGCCAGAGCGGCGGGACGACGGGCTTCTGACGGCCAAGCACGGTGAGAAGCGGTTTCATGGGGACAGAACCGGTCAGCGTCGTCGCTCCTTCTACTATTAAAATAGAATCTAAAGAGGTGGTTGAAGGCAGTTGGGCCGTGGATAGCGGGGCTTATGGTGGATTACCCGAAATGCCAACAGATTGACCGCCGGAGAGTCGCTTGAATCCATCGATTCCCGCTCGGCCATCCACACTATCCACAGGCTGTGGGCGGAATCGCTCCCTGTGTCGGGATTGTGGATAAAATGGGCATGAAACCGGGCTTTCCCACAGCTTGGCGGCGCGACCGACTTACGCTAGCCCCTGCCCCCGACTTATCCACAGCCTTGTGCAGAAAGGCGGCTGATGCGGCTGCACCTCCACCTCCTGTCCGACTCCACCGGCGAAACGCTGGAGAATATCGCGAAGGCAGCGCTGGCGCAGTTCGACGATGTCGACACGATGCGCCATTTCTGGCCGATGGTCCGCTCCGAAGCGCATCTGGAGCGCATCCTGGCGGAGATCACCGTCAATCCGGGCCTCGTGCTGTTCACGCTGGTGAATCCGGCGATCCGGCGGATGCTGGAGGCACGCTGCGCCGCATTGGGCCTGCCGATCGTCGCGCCGATGGACGCGGTCAGCAACGCGCTGTCCAGCCTGCTGGGACAGGAGGCGAAGGCCCGTCCGGGCCGGCAGCACAGCCTCGACGCCGCCTATTTCGCCCGCGTCGATGCGATCCAGTGGACCATCGCCCATGACGACGGCATCGCGTCGGAGGATTGGGAAGAGGCCGACATCGTGCTGGCGGGCGTGTCGCGATCGTCCAAGACACCGACCTCGATCTATCTCGCCAATCGCGGATACAAGACGGCGAACATTCCGATCGTGGTCGAAAGCCCGCCGCCGCCGATCCTGTTCGGGTTGCAGCACCCGCTGGTCGTCGGTCTGACGACCAGCGCCGACCGGCTGATCGCGATCCGGCGCAACCGGCTGCTGTCGCTCAACCAGATGCCCGATACCGATTATGTCGAACAGGATGCGGTGGTGAAGGAATTGTCGTTCGCCCGGCGGATGTTCGCCGACAATGGCTGGCCGGTGATCGACGTCACCCGCCGTTCGATCGAGGAAACGGCGGCGGCGATCATCACCCTGTGCAACGACCGCAAGCTGGAGGCGCGCGCATGAGCTTCGTCCTCGCCTCGATGAGCGCGACCCGCCGCGCGATGCTCGACGCCGCCGGCATCCCGCACGATGCCATGGCCAGCGGGCTGGACGAGGAAGCGGCCAAGGCGGCGCTCGCGGCTGAACGTCTGAAGCCCCGCGACCTGGCCGACGCGCTGGCGGAGATAAAGGCGATGCGTGCCGCCACGCGGGTCGGCGGCGCGATGGTGCTGGGCGGCGATTCGGTGGTCGCGCTCGCGGATGGCACGGTGCTCGACAAGCCGGTCGACCGCGCCGATGCCGCCGCGCACCTCCGTGCCATGTCGGGCGGGCGCCATGACCTGTTCAGTGCCGCCGTGTTCGTCGAAGGGGGTCGTCCGGTGTGGCGCCATATCGGCCATGCGAAACTCACCGTCCGGCCCCTCTCGGACGCGTTCATCGACAGCTATCTCGACGCCGAATGGCCGGCGATCGCCGGCTGTGTCGGCTGTTTCCGGATCGAGGGGCCGGGCGTGCAGCTGTTCGACCGGATCGATGGCGATCATTGGACGATCCTTGGAATGCCCTTGCTCGAAATCGCGCGCTATCTGCGCCAACGGGGAAAACTGCCCGCATGAAACCTTATGCAGAGGTGATCGGCGATCCGATCGCCCATTCCAAATCACCGGTAATCCACAGCTTCTGGCTCGATCAGCTGGGATTGGACGCCGAGTATCGAAGGTTCCACGTGAAACCTGACGATCTCGCCGCCTATTTTGATCGCCGCCGCGCCGATCCGCATTGGCGTGGGTGCAACGTCACCGTGCCGCACAAGCTGGCTGCGCTGGATCATGTGGCCGATCCGGGTCAGGTGCGCGGATCGATCGGTGCGATCAACACCGTCTTCCGCGGCGAAGGCGGCGACTGGATCGGCACCAACACCGATGCCGCGGGTTTCCACGCCCCGATCGCCGGACTCGACCTGACGAAGCAGCCGGTGGCGGTGATCGGTGCCGGCGGAGCCGCCCGCGCGATCCTGTTCGCGCTGTCGCGGCTGGGTGTCGGACGCGTGACCGTGCTGAACCGGAATCCGCTCAAGGCAGCGGCGTTGCTGTCGACCTTCGGCCTGAAGGGAGATGCCCTGCCCCTCACCGCGCCGCTGCCGGCGGCAAAGCTGCTGGTGAACGCCAGCACGCTCGGCATGACCGGCCAGCCGCCGCTGGAGATCGACCTGTCGCCGCTGCCCGACGATGCCGTGGTCTATGACGCAGTCTATGCGCCGATCGAGACGCCGCTGTTGGCACAGGCCCATGCGCGCGGCCTCGACACGGTCGACGGCCTCGAAATGCTGGTCGGACAGGCGGCACTGGCGTTCGAGCTGTTCTTCGGCGTCGCCCCGCCGCGCGACCGGGACGACGCGTTGCGGGAACGGTTGCTGGCGTGAGCGCCGCCCTGCCCCCCACGACCCGTACCCCGGCGAAGGCCGGGGCCCAGTTACGGAACGCAACTGGTTATCCACAGCCGTTCCCCGACTGGACCCCGGCCTTCGCCGGGGTACGCGATCGGCGGAACGGGCTAACACCATGACCCATATCCTCGGCCTCACCGGATCGATCGGCATGGGCAAGTCGACCGTCGCGCAGATGTTCCGCGACCTCGACGTGCCGGTGTTCGACGCCGACGCGACCGTCCACGCCCTGCAAGGCCCGAACGGCGCCCTGCTGCCCGCGATCGAGGCTGCCTTTCCCGGCACCACCGGCCCGAACGGCGTCGACCGCCCGCGCGTGCGCGACCGGATCTTCAGTGATCCCGACGCACGCCGCCGCCTCGAATCGATCGTCCACCCGGCCGTCGCCATGCAGCGCCAGCGCTTCCTCGACGCCCATGCCGACGCACCCCTCGTCGTCCTCGACGTCCCGCTGCTGTTCGAAACCGGCGGCGAGTCGCGTTGCGACTCCGTGGCCGTCGTCTCCGCCGGACCCGACGCGCAACGCGCCCGTGTCCTTGCCCGGCCCGGCATGACCGAATCGGCCTTTGCCGCAATCCTCGCCACCCAGCTGCCCGACGCCGAAAAACGCGCCCGCGCCCAACATGTTATTCACACCGATACGACACTCGCCGCCACCCGTGCCCAAGTCGCCGCGCTGGTCGCTTGCATGGGGGCACGCGAAGGCGGATAAGGTGGGAATGCGTGAAATCGTGTTCGATACCGAAACCACCGGCTTCAAATTTTCGGAAGGCGACCGGCTGGTCGAAATCGGATGTGTCGAACTGGTCAACCGGGTCGAAACCGGCGCCACCTTTCACCGCTATTTCAATCCCGGCCGTTCGATGCCGAAGGAAGCGGAGGCAGTACATGGCCTGTCCGATGCCTTTCTGTCCGACAAGCCGGCGTTCCACACCGCGATCGACGAACTGCTCGAATTTCTCGGCGACAGCCCGCTGATCGCGCACAATGCCAGTTTCGACTTCGGCTTCCTGAACGGGGAACTGGGCGCAGCGAAGCGCGATCCGATCAGCCTGACCCGCATGGTCGATACGCTGGCCATCGCGCGCAGCCGCCATCCGGGTGCCAAGCATACGCTCGACGCGCTGTGCGTGCGCTTCGGTATCGACCGCAGCCGCCGTGTGCTGCACGGCGCACTGCTCGACGCCCAGCTGCTGTCGCAGGTCTATGTCGAATTGATGGGCGGCCGCCAGATCGGCTTCGGGCTGGATGCCACGCCGGCGGAGGTCGCCGATGCGGTAGAGGTCGTTGCCCCGTCGCGTGCGCGACCGCCGCGCCATTTTTCGGCCAGTGAGGCCGAACTCGCCGTCCACGCCGCGTTCGTCGGCACGTTGAAGGACCCGTTATGGGGCCAGTCGCCGAGCTGAGGCGTTGACACCACCCGCTTTCAGCGGCTCTCACGATTTCACAATGACGGAGGATTACATGGACATCCGGGTTTCGGGGCACCAGGTCGATACCGGGGACGCGCTGAAGGAGATGGTCCAGGAGCGACTCCAGGGCATCGCCGACAAATATTTCCAGCGCGCGATTTCGGCGACCGCGACGTTCAGCAAGGGTCCGCACGACAATGGCTTCGTGTGCGACATCGTCTGTCATGTGACCCAGGGCCTCGTCCTGAAGGGCCATAACACCGGACAGGAGGCGCAGGGCGCGTTCGTCGGTGCCGCCGACAAGATCGAAAAGCAGCTGCGCCGTTACACCCGCCGCCTGAAGGATCGCAACGCGGCTCAGGTCGTCGCGATGAACGAGGCCGGCGGCTATGACAACGGCTTCGATAATGCCGGCTACACCGTGTTCGGTGGCGGCGAGCAGGAAGAGGAAGAGGTTGCCGACGCCCCGCTCATCATTGCCGAGACGCGTGTCGACGTGCCCGACGCCAGCGTGTCCGATGCGGTGATGATGCTCGACCTGCGCAACACCAACGCGCTGCTGTTCAAGAACAGCGGCACCGGATCGTTCAACATGGTCTATCGTCGCCACGACGGCACGATCGGCTGGGTCGAACCCAATCGCGCGGCCTGACTTGTACGATTTCCATGATCTCGTGACGCCGGAAACGGTGCTGGCGGATGCTTCCGCCAGCAACCGCAAGGCGCTGTTCACCTATATCGCCTCCGTCGCACAGCCTGCGGCGGGGGTCGATGCGAAGCTGCTCGCCGATGGCATGGCCGATCGCGAGAAGCTCGGCACGACCGCCTTTGGTGGTGGCATCGCCATTCCCCATGTGCGGACCGACTGTCCACAGGGAGTGTTCGGCATCTTCGTCCGGCTGGACCGGCCGATCGATTTCGGCGCGGTCGACGAATTGCCGGTCGACCTGATCTTTGCACTGTTCTCGCCCCGTCAGGCAGGCAGCGATCATCTGAAGGCGTTGGCGCGGGTGTCGCGCGCGCTGCGGGATGCCGGCTTTCGGGCGAAATTACGCGGTGCCGGGTCGGCCGACGCGCTCTATGCGCTGCTGTCGGGTGTCGAGGCGCGTGACGCAGCCTGACGTGCCGGCCGGCGAAGCGGCGCATTTTCGGGCGTTGGAGGCGCTGTACGCCGCCGCACCGATCAACCGCCTGTTCGATTCCCGGCTCGAAATCGTCGAAGCCGGGGTCGCGCGCATTCATTTCACCATCGATGAACGCCATTTCCATGCCGCAGGCGCAGCGCATGGCACGACCTATTTCAAAATGCTCGACGATGCCGCCTTCTACGCCGCCAACAGCCTCGTCACCGATCGCTTCCTGCTGACCACCGCGTTCAACCTGCTCCTGCAGCGGCCGCTCGGCCCTGGCCGGGTGATCGCCGAAGGACGCTGGGTATCGGGCAGGCGCCGGGTGTTCATCGCCGACGCGCATCTGATCGATTCCGAGGGCGAGGAAGCGGCACGCGGCACCGGCACCTTCATGAAAAGCCGCATCCCGCTCGCCACCCTGCCGGGCTATCGCGCGCAGTGAGCGATTGGCCGACGGCACTGCGGGTCAACGCCTTTGCGCGGGCCGTGGAGGCGGCCGGCGGCAGCGCGATGATTCTGGCGCGCGGCGACCGCGATTCAGGCGTCGTCCTGTTGCTGGCGATCGATCGCGATGGCACCGCTCGCCTGCTGGAGCGCGAACGCGACCTCGACGGACGTGCCCGGATCATCCACCACAAACCCGATCTGGTAGGCGAACGCGATCTGACCCCCTATTGGCAGGAACGCCGCCGACGCGACCCCGATCTTTGGGTCGTAGAGGCGATCGTCGCACGCCCCGAACCGCTGGCCGCTGAAACGCTGTGGGCCGATTGACCGCGCGACTCGGGCATCGCTAAGCGGCGGGTATCGGAGACAAGCGCTGGACCCGCCGGGTTGGGGCAGGTGGCGCAGTCGGGGGGCAGGTGCCTGTGTTTCATCGTGGACAAGGTTCCACGTGAAACCTGTTGGGCGCGGGTCGACCGCATGAATGTGACGATCGATGAAGCTGCGCTTTCCCATGGCGATGCTCGCCGCCATGACCCTGTTCGCCGGAGTACCCACGGCCGTATCGGCGGAAGAGGCGTCGCCCGGTTCCGTCACTAACCTGCCTGCCGTGGCAAAGGTTCCCGTCCGTTTCGCCCCGCGTCAGGAAATCGTGCAGGACATCGCATCGAAGCCGGTCGCGGCGACCGACACGACGGTCGAAACCACTGAAACTGACGCCGAGTTCGCGACCCTCGCTGCCGCCGTCGCCGCGCAGCCGGCCACGATCGATGACGACGAACTCAACTGCGTCGCCATCGGCGTCTATTATGAATCGAAGGGCGAGCCGCTGACCGGCCAGCTTGCCGTTGCCGACGTCATCCTCAACCGGGCCAGTTCGGGCCGCTTCCCCGCCTCGGCGTGCGGCGTGTTGACCCAGCGCAGCCAGTTCTCGTTCGTGAAGGGCGGCCGCCTGCCCGATGTCGATACCAGCCGCCCGGCATGGAAGACCGCCGTCGCCATCGCCCGCATCGCCCGCGACGACCTGTGGAAAAGCCCGGCAAAGGGTGCCCTCTTCTTCCACGCCCGCCGCGTCAGCCCGAACTGGGGCAAGACCCGCGTCGCCTCGCTCGGCAACCACATCTTCTACCGCTGAGCCCGCTCCCCCCTTCCATCGTTCGCTAAATGTTCCTATACTGCCCCGATGGCCAGTATTGCCCTCGGTGCCCAGCCTCCTGCCCCCGATACCCATCCGCTGATCGCGGCAGAGGTCGCGCGCGGCGTCACGCGCATGTTGTTGGCGCATGACCTGACCGCGATGGCCGAAGTCCCGCTCGATGGGGGACGGCGTGCCGACCTGATGGCGATCGATGCCCGTGGGCAGATCGTGATCGTCGAGATCAAGGTGTCGCGCGCCGACCTGCTCGGCGACGGGAAATGGACCGATTATCTCGGCCATTGCGATCGCTATTTCTGGGCGGTTCCGGCGGGGTTCGACGTCACCCCGCTGTCGGGCGAAGCGTTCCTGCCCGAACGTACCGGGATCATCGTCGCCGACCGCTATGAAGCGACCATCCTGCGCGAGGCATCGACCACCCCCCTGCCCGCCCATATCCGCAAGCGCTGTACCCTCGCCTTCGCCCGCCGGGCCGCCCGCCGCCTGATCGGCGCGGTCGATCCCGAAGCGATCCAGGGCTTTTAGCCCATCCCTCTCCCATCAGGAGAGGGAGCGAGGCGCGCAGCGCCGAAAGGGTGAGGATGATCCGCTTTCCTACCGCGAAGCCCCATGTCAGGGTCGCCGTACGCTCGTTGCTAGCTCCCCCGCTCCGCTCCGCAGCGCTGGTCACAAACTGCGTACGAGTGTGAACTTTGTGAACTTTGAAACACGCGCCGAAAATTTATACCTATATTACAGCGCCTTACCGATACTAACCTAAAACCGCCGCCAGAGCGCCCCGGCCGCCCAGCCGAAGCCGACCGACAACAGGACCGCCGCCAGCCCGTACAGCACCGATGCCTGGTTCGCGGCGATTGCGACGAAGCGCTCGAACCCCGATTTGCGGATCTCGATGTCGCGCACCGCCGCCGCCAGCACCCGGCCGTCACGGATCAGGAAGGTTTCAGCGGTGAATTTGCCCACCGGCACGCGCGCGGGAATGGTGATCGATGCGCGGTACAGCACGTCGTCGGTGATCTCGACTGCGCCGGGCGTCTCACGATACAGCCCCGCCCGTTCCCGCAGATCGACGAATCCCTTGGCAAAACGCGCCTGATCCTCGGCGGAGGTGCCGGCGGCGGGTGACAATTGCAGGCTGTCGAGCCCCAGTTCGTAGATCGCCCGTGTCCGCTCATCGACCATCCGCTCGATCGGCCGGGCAGAGGCGATGGCGTAGAAGGACGGGGCGGAGCGATAGCGCATCCGATCGGCATTGACCCAGATGCCGGCGACCTTTTCCATTTCGCGCACCCCGATCGATTCGGGTGGCCCCTTCACCACCACCACGATCTCCGCCGGGCGGTCCCCCTGCGGCACGCGTTCGCCGGGATAGAGGATCGCGCCGAACAGCAGCAGTTCGGCGCCGGTGAAGGAATAGGCGATCTGGACGTCGCGCGTCGATACATCGGGCACCAGCACCGGTGCCGCCGCCCCCATCGTCAGCGGCGCCAGCAACGCCAGGGCCAGCGCGCGCCTCATGCCGGCTGCACCGTATAGATATCGTCGGGCCGCCACCCCAGCCCCAGCGCCATGCGGAACGCCACCGCCAGCACGATGATGGCCAGCGCCAGCCGCAGATATTCGGGCTTCGCCTTCTGCGCGAACCGGGCACCGATCTGCGCCCCGGTCACCGATCCGATCAGCAGCAGCACCGCCAGCACGATGTCGACCGCTTTCGTCGTCAGCGCATGGACCATCGTCGCCGCTGCGGTGACGAACAGGATCTGGAACAGCGACGTGCCGACCACCACCCGCGTTCCCATGCCCAGCAGGTACAGCATCGCCGGCACCAAGATGAACCCGCCACCCACGCCCAGCAGCACGGTCAGCATCCCCGTGGCGAACCCCAGCAGCAACGGCGCCAGCGGCGAGATGTACAGGCCCGACGCATAGAATCGCCAGCGGAGGGGCAGCGCCGCGACCAGCGGATGATGCCGCCGTCGCGCCGGGCGGGGCGGGATCGCGCCGCGCAACACGCGGACGGCACCGATCGCCTCCTTCAGCATCAATCCGCCGATCGACCCCAGCATCACGACGTAGAGGATGGCGATGACGGTATCGATCTGCCCGCTCGCCTGCAGCAGGCGGAATACACCCGCACCGGCCACCGACCCTAATACGCCGCCGGCCACCAGCACCCATCCCATGCGGAAATCGACCCCGTCGCGCCGCAAATGCGCAAAGACGCCCGATACGCTCGCCCCGGTCACCTGGCTGGCGGCGGATGCGGCGGCAACCGTGGGGGGAATGCCATAAAAGATCAGCAGCGGCGTCGTCAGGAACCCGCCACCGACCCCGAACATGCCCGACAGGAACCCCACCCCGCCGCCCAGCAGCACGATGACCAGCGCATTGACCGACAGGTTGGCGATAGGGAGGTAGAGGTCCATGGCCCTTCCGGTTACCGCGTTCGGCGCCAGTGTGCCAGCAAGGCGTTCAAAAGTCGCTGCCGATGGTCAGCGCCGGTCCCGATCCCGGTGCGGCGCGACCCCCGACCCGCTGCCGCCAGTCGAGTGACAGCCGTACCGTCCCGCGCCCGACCGGCACGGCCGCCACGGCGGACGGCCCGATATCGACCCGCGCCCCTTCACGCTGCGCCCCGGCCCAACCACCGACACCCAACCGGACCGTGCTGCGTCCGATGCTGGCGACCGGATGCAGCAGCCGCGCGGCACCATCGGCATAGGGTTCGATTCCGTCGCGGGCGACCGCCCCCGCCTGGCCATAGGCCTCGACCGCGACATCGCCGCCCAGCCCGCGATCGATCCCGGCGATCAGGCCCATGCCGGTCCCGCTATGCCCGCGATCCAGCGCGACGCGCCGTTCGACCACCATCGCGACGGGTGCGGGCAGCGGGCGCCATTCGATGCCCAGCGCGGCTTCCCGCCCCTGCCCGGCCAGCGGCGTGGCGATTCGACCGGCGACCGCCGCGCGCCCGTCCGGCGTCACCGGCATCCGCACGCGCATCCCGGCCTGCCCGCCGCCCAACTGTACCGGTCCCCCGGTCGCGGCGCCCGGCCGCGCCAATGCCCATAGGCTGACGGTCAGGTGCGGTCCCGATCCGGTCGGCAGCGGCGGCGACAGGATCGGCGCGGCGCCGGTCCCGACCGGTTCCGCCGACGCGAACCCGACCAGCGCCAGCAACGCCAGCTGCACCCGTGCGGGATCGGTGGCGCCTGCCGGCTCCGGTGTCTGCGCGAGGGCGGCGATGACCGGTACTGTCGCGCGCACCCGGAGCGGACGAACCGTACGCAACGGCGCGGTCCATGGTGACGCTCCGACCCCCGTGTCCGCGGCACGCACGGCCGGCGGCGCCCCCTGCCCGGTCGGCAGCACGATCCGCACCCAATGGTCGGGGGGCAACCCGTCCGGCCATAGCAACGCAACCCGCATCCCGACCCAGCCGACCGTGACCAGCGCCAGGAAGCGCAACGGGCGTCCGCGCGCCGGTGTCATGCGCCCGGCAATTCCGCGATGTCGGGGAAATGATGCGCGGTCTTGTCCCACCGCACCGGGCGTCCTCGCAGTCCAGCGGCATAGCGCACCACCGCGCGCCGCGCCGCCAACAGTGCGACGAGGTTGCCGACCAGCATCCGTGGGATCGACCTGAGCGCTTCTCCCCGACCATAGCTAAGCCGCACCACGGCCCAGCGCATCGCGGTCCGCCACACCAGCAAACACAGGTTGATCGCGAGTACCAGCTGGAGCGCCAGGTCGATCGCCGCGCTCTCGCTCCCGTGCAGGCGATGCAGCACCTCCCCCAGTCCCCATGCCAGCAGCGCCAGATAGGCGACGGCCAGCACCGGGATCGCCAGGATCGCCCGCCGGTCGCGCACCCGCATCCAATGGTCGTGCAGCCCCCCGCCCGGCTGCCACCCGATCCGGTCCCATCCGGCAAGGGCGATACCGGTCATCCACCGTGCCTTTTGCCGGACGGCGGCGTCGAGTCGGGCGGGGAAAAAGGCGCGCACCGCCACCGGCGACCCGCCCGGCGCCTCGCGCACCGCCACGAACACCACCCGCCCGCCCAGCGCGCGAACGGTCAGCCCCAGTTCGTAATCCTCGGTAAGGCTGGTTTCGTCGAACGGTACGCCCCCGCGGCGTTCAGCGATCCGGTCCAGCATGTCGGCAGAAATGGCACAGCCGACCCCGGCCAGCGGCAATTCGGCACCCAGCGCGCCACGCACCGGCAGTTGCCGGCCATGCGCCTCGGCAAATTCGTCGATATAATGGCCCGATACCCAACGCGATTCGGGGTCGGCGAGCGGCAATACCGGAACCTGTACGGTATCGGCGTTGCGGAGCAGGTAATCGTACACCCGCAATTCGCCGGGATGCACCACATCCTCGGCATCGTGCAACACCATCGCGGTGAACGGCCGGCCTTCGTCCCGCCCATCGGCGACGACCGCCCGCCATAGCGCGTTCAGGCAATCGGCCTTGGTCGTCGGACCGGGAAGCGGCGTCAGCGTCAACCGCACCCGGCTGTCCTCGGTCGCCACCGCAACGATCGCGGCGATGGTCGCGCGATCGTTTGGATAGGCTCCGGCATAGAGCCGCCAGTCGGGATGGTCGAACCGCGCCAGCGTCGCGCGGAGCATGGCACCGATCACACCGGCTTCGTCCCATGCCGGCACCAGCACCGCGATCCGCCCGGTACAGCCTTCGCGCGGAAAGTCGTCCAGTGTCGCATCGGGCGTCGCGCGCCACCAGCGTCGGATCGCCCGGAGCAGGAACGCGCCATCGATCGCCAGATCGTCCAGCCCGCCGATCAGGAAACCGACGGCGGCGAACAACATGGTTTCGCGCGCGATCGCATCGATCCCCGCGATCACCGCGTCCATGCCCGTCCCCCGCAGCTGCCCCCGATACGATCTACGATGGAGCTGCGGGCGCAGACAAGCCGCTCAACCGGCATGACCTGGGTTATGGTAACTTTTTATTTCCGGCCGATTGAACCGGTCGGGGGCCGGGACGTTGGCGAAAACGGTCCTTAATCCCCCTTTCGGGACTGGTGCCACGCGCACCGGCCGCGCCGAGCGTATCGACGGCGCGGCCGAACCGCGCAGGGTTACCAGTAGAAGTTGCGGATGACGTCGATCACCCGACCGCGCCGGTAATCGACCAGCAAGACATCGTTATAATGCCGCACCCAGCGCTGGTTCACGCGTGCCGGCGGCAGGCGATATCGACCGGGATCGGCGATCCAGTAACGCTGCGCATAATAGGGCCGGCCGATCGCGAGGCCAGGGCGGAACGTCTGGTAACGGAACGGCGCGTTCCAATTGCCACGGGCATAGACATTGCGGTGTCCCTGACGATAGGCGCGCCAGTCGTTGCGGCCCCAAGCCCGGTCGCGCAGGTCTTCACGATATTCGCGGCGGGCGCGGTTGAGGTCGCGGCGTTCGTTGCGGATGTCGCGCGGGCTGCCATAACGCAAGGCCTGACGATATTCGCGGCGTTCCTCCCGAATGTCGCGTTGGTCGCGACGGAGTTCGTGGCGCGACTGGGCTATAGCCGGGGTGGCGATGGCGGGAAGGGCGACCGTCGCCGCCAGCGCTGCCAGGATGATCTTTCGCATCGGAATTGCTCCTGTCCTTGGGATGAAGACAGGATTGCCCAAGTCGCGCTGAACGCTCGGCGAATGCGATCGTCAGCAATTTGAAAGGCTTGGCCGCATCGCCATCCGTCACTCCCGTCTGCGCGGGAGTGACGAACGCCTTTACCGACCGGCAACGCGACGCTCGCGCCGGGACTAGGCGACCTTACCGGTTCTGCGACGGCCCGCCGGTGCCCGGCGCCCCGACCGTGCCGATATTGCCGAACAGATCGCGGAAGAAGTTCGATTCGCGGCCCAGCGTCGGGGTCTTCTTGTCCCACGGGCTGATGCCGACGACCTGGTCGACGCCGGTGCGGTCGATCTTGGTCACGTTGCCCGCCTGGTCGAAACTGATCTTCAACGTCGTCTGGTCGACGGCACGCGGGCGGTTGAACGCCAGGTTGCGGCTGTCGCGCGACAGATAGAACCATTCGCGGTCGGAAAACTGGCCGACGAAGGTGGGCGTGCCCAGCGTCTGCAGCACCGACTGGCGGGTATCCACGCCCGGCTGGACCGCATTGACCAGATCGGGATCGATGACATAGCCCTGGTGGCTGCGCAGCTTCGTGCAACCTCCCAGGCCCGCCGCGGCACAGGCGATCATCAGCGCCACTGCGCCACGGGTGGGGAACCGAACCATAAAATCTCCGTCCAGCGAACGCGCGACCGGGCCCACGCGATTGCATCGCGCGGCCATGCGTTCAATATGACGGACCCGCGCCATCCACAAGCGCGCCCTTCATCTGCCCGGAGAGTCATGCCGCTATCCCGCCTGTTCCGTCGCGAACCGCCGCCGCGCATTGCCGCCACGCTGTACCAGGCGGTCGTCGCGCACGGGCGGATGCCGCACTGGTACCTGACCGGGGCGGTGCCCGACACGCTCGACGGGCGGTTCGACATGATCGCCGCCGTGCTGGCGATGGCCATGTTGCGGCTAGAGGGTGAGGGGGCAGGGGCCGCCCCCGCCGCGAGCCTCGCCGAATGTTTCGTCGACGATATGGACGGACAGCTGCGCCAGATCGGCTTTGGCGACATGGTGGTCGGCAAGCATATCGGGCGGATGATGGCGGCGCTGGGCGGTCGGCTGGGCGCCTATCGCGACGGGCTGGCGGACGGCGGGTTCGAGGCGGCGCTGGTGCGCAACCTGTATCGCGGCGTTGAACCTGCCCCCGACGCGCTTACCCATGTCGCGACCGAACTGCGAACCTTCCGTGCCGCGCTCGACGGCGTGGCCATCGACGATCTTCTTGCCGGAACCCTGCCATGACTCCCGAATTTCACCGCCCCGTCCGTATCGACCAGATCGGGGAGGGCGAGATGCGTCAGCATATCGCGGCGGATGCCGATGAACGTCGCCGGCTGATGAGGCGCTTCAACCTGCTCGAACTCGACTCGCTTGAGGCGGACTATGCCCTGCGCCGCGATGCCGCCGGTATCGTCGCCACCGGGCGGTTGACGGCGACGGTCGCACAGCCCTGCGTCGCCAGTGGCGAACCGGTGCCCGAGTCGGTCGATGAACCGTTCACCCTGCGCTTCCTGCCCGAAGGCAGCGTGGAACAGGGCGAACTCGAACTCGACGATGCCGCGATGGACACGATGTTCTACAGCGGATCGGCGATCGATCTGGGCGAAGCGGCAGCGGAAACCCTCGCGCTGGCGCTCGACCCCTATCCGCGTAGTCCCCATGCCGAGGAAGCGTTGCGCGCGGCCGGCGTGCTGAAGGAGGAAGAGGCAGGACCGATGTCCTCGCTTGGCGGCCTCAAGGACCTGCTCAAGAAATAGGTTCACGCGGAGGCGCGGAGGAAGGGCAGGCTGCGAAGCAGCCCTCACTTTTCGCTACCGCACAGCGCGACGTCTCCCGAACGCGCGCCACGCGCAGGGACGCAACCCCTCCGCGCCTCCGCGCGAACCCCTATTCTTCCTTCGGGCCCTTCGCGCCTTCGCGTGAACCAAAAATCCCCCGCGCCAGCACCGAAGCGATGACATCCGCCACCTCCTCCGGGGCACGATCCTCATCCCACACGCCGTAGCGCAGGCCGAGGAACACGTTCATCCCCATGATCGCCCAGGCATGGACCTCTGCCTGGGTATCGTCCGGCCCGGTGCGGATGCGCGCGGCGATGCGGTCGGCGGTCGTCGCATAATGTCGGCGGAAGCTGGCCGGATCGACGAACTCGGCCTCGTCGATGATGCGATAGATTTCCTTGTGGCTTCGTACGAAGCGGATGAATTCCAGCAGGCCGGCGCGTTCCGCCGCGATGCGCCCGTCCGCCTCGCGAATCGCCGGGCCGACATGGTCGCGCACCTGCGCCGACATGTCGGCGACCAGCGCGCGGAATACTGCGTCCTTCGAATCGAAATAGGTGTAAAAACTGCCCAGCGCCACGCCGGCCCGCCGGGTGATTCCGCTGATCGATCCCTCGTGGAACCCCTTTTCCCCGAATTCGGCGGCGGCGGCGTCGAGGATGGCGCGCTGCGTCCGGCGACCGCGTTCGGTGCGCGGCACTTTGTCCGCCGATGCAGGGGCACCGGGACCGGCAGCGTCGGTCGCCATGATTTTTCTCCTCTCCTTCCGGGCATAAGTTGAAACCCGGTTCATCTTTCAGTATAGCGAAGCGCAACGACGTACAACCCGGCCAACGGGTGGCGTTTATAGCAGGGAGAGGTCGATGCGCCGCACATTCGCAATCCGCGCCAGTCTGTTGATGGGGGCGGCGCTCGCCGTGTCGCCCGCGCTGGCGCAAACCACGGAAACCCCGCCGGCGGCCCCGGCCGAATCGGCATCGGTGGTCGAGGATCAGGGCGATGGCGACATCGTCGTCACTGCGCGGCGCCGCGCCGAAAGCGTCATCGACGTGCCGATCGCCATGTCGGTGGTGACCGGGGACCAGCTGACTCGCACCGGCGCGGTCGACATCACCGCATTGCAGGACAAGACGCCCAACCTGACGCTGCAGATCGCGCGCGGGTCGAACTCGACGCTGATCGCGTTCAGCCGCGGCGTCGGGCAGCAGGACCCGCTCTGGGGCTTCGAACCCGGCGTCGGCCTGTATCTCGACGACGTGTATGTCGCCCGCCCGCAGGGTGCGGTGCTCGACATCTTCGACGTCGAGCGGGTCGAAGTGCTGCGTGGGCCGCAGGGGACGCTGTACGGTCGCAACACCATCGGCGGTGCGATCAAGTACGTGACCAAGCGGCTGGGCCACGATTATGCCGCCACCGCCCGCGCCTCCTACGGATCATACAACCAGTTCGATCTGGTCGGCCAGGTGACCGTGCCGATCGGCGATACCCTGTCGATCGGCGGTGCGATCGCCCGGTACAAGCGCGACGGCTATGGCAAGAACCTGACCACCGGTGCCGACCAGTATGACAAGGACGTGCTGGCCGCACGCGTGTCGGCCGAATGGACCCCGACCGATGCGATCTTCGTCCGGGTGGCGGGCGACCGCACGCTCGACCGGTCGAACCCGCGCCACGGCACCCGCCTGGTCGGCAACGGCAATGATGCGCGCTATGCCCCGACCGGCAATGTCTATGACACCCGTGCCGGCATCGGTGATCGCAACCGGGTGGTCGCGCAGGGTGTATCGCTGACCGGTGAGTTCCAGCTCAGCGACCTGCTCACCTTCAAATCGATCAGCGCGTATCGCGAAGGCGCGACCAACACCGTCATCGATTTCGACAACACCGTGCTGCCCACGCTCGACGTGCCGGCGGAATATGACGACAACCAGTTTACGCAGGAACTGCAACTGCTGTTGCAGGGCGACCGGGTGCAGGGCGTCGTCGGCCTCTATTACCTCAACGCCACCGCGTCGGGCGCGTTCGACACGGTGCTGGGGGGCCTCAACCTGACCACGCTGACATCCGGACAGGTCAAGACCAAGAGCTACGCCGCGTTCGGCGACATCAGCTTCGACGTGACTGACCAGCTGAAGATTTCGGGCGGCCTGCGCTATACCAAGGACGACAAGACCGGCACCGTCTTCCGCCGCAACTATACCGGCATCCGGTCCCCACGCTTCGGCAATGCGAACGCCGTACCGGGCCTGATCCGTACCGACTATACCAACGACCGCAGCTTCGACCAGTTCACCCCGCGCGTCTCGATCAGCTATGAACCGCGTAAGGACCTGAACCTGTATGCGTCATGGGGCAGGGGGTTCAAATCGGGCGGGTTCGACATGCGCGGCGACGCGGTGTTCACCCCGACGACGGTCAATGGCTATGATCCCGAAAAGATCACCAGCTACGAAGTCGGCATGAAGGGCGCGTTCCTCGACCGCACCCTGTTCCTGAACATGGCCGGCTATTATTCGCGCTACACCGACCAGCAAGTCACGATCCAGGTGCCGAACATCAATGGCGGCATCGCCAGCTTCGTCGATAACGCCGGCAAGGCCGACATTTACGGGCTGGAGATCGAGGGGCGGATGGTCCCGTCGCGCAATTTCTCGGCACAGGTGTCGTTCGGCTACACCAATGCCGACTACAAGGAGTTCCTGACCTTCATCAACGGCGGCACGACCCCGGTCGACGTGTCGAACCAGCGCGTGTTCCAGAATACGCCGGAATTTACCGCCGCCGCGTCGTTCACCGCCTCGACCGACTTTGCCGGCGGATCGCTGTCGGTGACGCCCGAGGTGACGTTGCGCAGCGACTATTCGCTGTTCGAAATCCCGACCCCGGCGCTCGACCAGGACGGCTATGCGTTGGTCAACGCCTCGGTCAACTGGCTGTCGGACAATGGTCGCTATCGCCTCGGCATGGCGCTGCGCAACCTGACCGATGAACGCTACCGCGTGGGGGGCTACAACTTCCCCGGCGCGCTCTTCGGCAATTCGATCATCGGCTATTACGGCCCGCCCCGCACCGCGACCGCCACGTTCGAGGTCCGCTTTTGATCCTCCCCGGTACGGGGAGGGGGACCAGCGAAGCTGGTGGAGGGGGCTGTCCCCTTGTCGCAACGGTGGTGGAGGTGGCGACCCCCCTCCACCATGCTACGCATGGTCCCCCTCCCCGCGGAGCGGGGAGGATTTTAGAGGGCCATCATGAAAAACCCCCGCATTACCCTCGCCATGTTACTGCTGGTCTACAGCTTCAACTTCCTCGACCGGCAAATCCTCTCGATCCTCGCCCAGCCGGTTCAGCGCGACCTTGGCCTCGACGACGGGCAGATGGGGATGCTGGGCGGCCTCGCCTTCGCCGCGCTCTATTCGACGCTCGCCATCCCCCTGGCGCTGCTCGCCGACCGTACCAGCCGCACCTGGGTCATCACCTTGAGCCTTGCCGTCTGGAGCGCGTTCACCGCGCTGTGCGGCACCGCGCAGAACTTTACCCAGATGTTCCTCTACCGCCTCGGCGTCGGGGTGGGGGAGGCGGGCGGCGTCGCCCCGTCCTATGCGCTGATCGCCGACACCTTCCCGCCCGAACGCCGCGCCCGTGCGCTCGCCATCTATTCGCTCGGCATCCCGCTGGGGGCGGCGGGCGGCGTGCTGCTCGGCGGCTATATCGCGCAGGCGGTGGAGTGGCGCACCGCCTTCTACACCGTCGGCCTCGCCGGGCTGGTGATCGCCCCCTTCTTCCGTCTGTTGGTCAAGGACCCGCCGCGCCCCGCCGCCAGCGCCGACCGCATTCCCGTCGGCCGCGTCTTCGGCATCCTCGCCGCCAAGCCCAGCTTCTGGCTGCTGGCGTTCGGTGCGGCGGCGGGGTCGATGTGCGGATACGGGGTGGCGTTCTGGCTGCCCAGCCTGATGATGCGCAGCTTCGGCCTCGACCTGATCCAGACCGGCCAGTTCTTCGGCGCGCTGCTGCTGACCGGCGGGGTGGCGGGCATCCTGCTCGGCGGATCGCTCGGCGATCGGCTGGGGCAGCGCGACCGGCGCTGGTACGCGCTGCTGCCCGCGCTCTGCTACGTTCTCGGCACGCCACTGTTCATCGCCGGCGTGCTGTCGGGCGGCTGGGTTGCTGCCTTCGCGCTGTTCCTGATCCCGCAGGCTTTGGTCTATGTCTGGCTCGGCCCGGTGCTGACCGCGGTCCAGCACCTCGTCCCCGGCCATATGCGCGCCACCGCCTCGGCCTGCTTCCTGCTCATCAACAACCTGATCGGGTTGGGGCTGGGCAGCTGGGTCGTCGGACAACTGTCGAATGGATTGGCTCCGACCTATGGCAACGAATCGCTGCGCTACGCCATCGCGGCGGCACTGTGCCTGTATCTGGTCGCCGGCGCGCTGATGGCGTTGGCCAGTCGCCGGCTGGCGCGCGACTGGGTGGCGTGACGCTCTGACGACGACCCATGCGTACCTTCGCCACAATCGTCACCCCAGCGCAGGCTGGGGTCTCCCTGTTATAGAACGCGCGCCTCGCCGCAGCAGCCCCCAGCCTGCGCTGGGGTGACGGTTGGAGCCTAACGCTCCCGCGTCGCCGCGAACGTCACCTTCGAATAACGATCGGCGATATAGCCGACCTCCCACGCGCTCTTGGCCAGAAACACCGGATTGCCGTCGCGATCCTTCGCCATCGCGCTGCGATGCAGGTCGGTGAACGCCTTCAAATCCGCCGGATCGC
>NZ_CAJYQD010000032.1 GCF_913776855.1 uncultured Sphingomonas sp.
CGCGCGCGGACGAACGTCTCGGCGTCCGGTCCTGTCCATTGCCCCGTATGGCCTGCGTCCGCCGCCGTGCCGATCCACCAGCCCTGCCCCGGCAAGCCATCCGACTGGCGAACGACCAGCACCGCCAATCCCGGTTCACCAACCAACGCGCCATCCGTATCGATCCGGTCGAGCGTGGCGCATAGCGCACGCATCTTCGGCCGGGTGAAGCGGTGGCCCAGCGCGCCCAGGATTTCGCTATAGGTCATCGCACGGCCCTCACGCGCTGCCGCCACCAGCAGCACGCGAACCCGCGCCACGTCGGCGATGCCGCCCGGCCCGTCCGGTGCTTCGAGACCATTCGCCAACAGCCAGCCGCCAAGGGTATCCCCCGGCGACTGGCGGCCCGGCATCAGCGCGTCAGCTTCTTATAGGCGAGGCGCGTCGGACGGTCGGCGGCGTCGCCCATGCGGCGGCGCTTGTCCTCTTCGTACGAGTCGTAATTGCCTTCGAACCAGTCGACATGGCTGTCGCCCTCGACCGCCAGGATGTGCGTGCACAGGCGATCGAGGAAGAAGCGATCGTGGCTGATGACCACGGCGCAGCCCGCGAACGTCTCCAGTGCCTCTTCCAGCGCACGCAGCGTTTCCACGTCGAGGTCGTTGGTCGGTTCGTCGAGCAGCAGGACGTTGCCGCCCTCCTTCAGCATCTTGGCGATGTGGACGCGGTTGCGTTCACCACCCGACAGCTGGCCGACCTTCTTCTGCTGGTCCTGCCCCTTGAAGTTGAACGCGCCGACATAGGCGCGCGTGCCCAGTTCCTGCTTGCCGAAGCGGAACACGTCGAGGCCGTCCGACACTTCCTCCCAGACGTTCTTGTTGGGGTCGAGGTCGTCGCGGCTCTGGTCGACATAGCCGAGCTTCACCGTCTGCCCGACCTCGATCGATCCGCCATCGGGCTGTTCCTGCCCGGTGATGAGCTTGAACAACGTCGACTTGCCCGCGCCGTTCGGCCCGATCACGCCGACGATGCCGCCCGGCGGCAGGTTGAAGTCGAGATTCTCGAACAGCAGCTTGTCGCCATACGCCTTGGTCAGGCCCTGCGCCTCGATCACCTTGCCGCCCAGGCGGTCGGGAATCTGGATCAGGATCTGCGCCTTGCCGACGACGCGGTTCTCCTGGTTCTTGACCAGTTCGTCGAACGCGCGGATGCGGGCCTTGCTCTTGGTCTGGCGCGCCTTTGGCGTCTGCCGCATCCATGCCAGCTCGTCCTGGATCGCCTTGGCCTTGCCGGCCTCTTCGCGCTCTTCCTGTTCGAGGCGCTTGGCCTTCTTTTCCAGATAGCCCGAATAGTTCGATTCGTAGGTATAGTAGCGCCCGCGATCGAGCTCGAGCACCCAGTTGACGACGTTGTCGAGGAAGTAGCGGTCGTGCGTCACGAGGATGACGTTGCCGGTATACTCCTTGAGGTAATTCTCAAGCCAGCCGACGCTTTCGGCGTCGAGGTGGTTGGTCGGTTCGTCGAGCAGCAGGATCTGCGGCTTTTCGAGCAGCAGCTTGCATAGCGCCACGCGGCGCTTCTCACCGCCCGACAGATTTTCGACCGATGCGTCGCCCGGCGGGCAGCGCAGGGCCTCCATCGCGATTTCAAGCTGGTTGTCGAGGCTCCAGCCATCGACCGCATCGATCTTCGCCTGCAGCTCGCCCATTTCCTCGAGCAACTTGTCGAAATCCGTATCGTCCTGCGGATCGCCCATTTCGGCCGAGATCGCGTTGAAGCGATCGACCAGATCGGCGACCGGGCGCACGCCGTCCTTGACGTTTTCCATCACCGTCTTGGTCGGGTCGAGCTTCGGCTCCTGCGGCAGATAGCCGACCTTGATTCCCTCGGCGGCCCAGGCTTCGCCGGTGAATTCGGTGTCGATGCCGGCCATGACCTTCATCAGCGTCGACTTGCCCGCGCCGTTCGGGCCGATGATCGCGATCTTCGCGTCCGGCAGGAACTGCAGGTGAATATTGTTGAGTACCGGCTTGTTGGCGCCGGGGAAGGTCTTGGTCAGACCCTTCATTACATAGCTGTACTGCACGGCCATTGCCGAAGGCTCCGTTTCGAATATCGGGGGTGGTATGAATTGTTCTGGCGCGATGTAGCGATGGGCCAACGAATTGGCAACGCGGCCGCCATGGACCGAAGGGCGGCCGCGTCCGGCCGATTCGGCCTCCCCCGCCCCATCCCGGACGGCGTCCCGATGCGGCAATCGACGATCCGCAACGGGATCGACAGGCCTCGGCAAATCACAATTCGCAGACGCAACATTACGCTGCGTCATGCGCCGTTTTCGGCCCGGAATTCAGGCATTCCTGCGGTTCGTCGCGCCCCTGCCACGGTCCACCATTGGTCGCAAAGCCGCATTCCTGCCACAATTGGAGATTGACGGGCCGCGTGGAAGCGCTATTGCGGCAATCTCGCGACGGCGGTGACGCCGGGATATTCGCGAAATGGAATTTTCTGGGAGTAACCCGAATGAAGAAGATCATGCTCGTCGCCGCCGCTGCCGGCCTCCTCTCGGTCGCCGCCTGCAAGAACACCCCGACCGACAACGCTGCCGACGCAGCTTCGGACAACCTGGAAATGCTGGCCGACAACCTGGAAGCCCAGGCTGAAAACACCTCGAACGAAGCCGTTGCGGCCGACCTGATGAACGCTTCGGAAAACGCCGAAGACGCTTCGGACGCGATCGAGAACGCAGCCGAGCACAACGGCATGTAATTCCCGCTCCCGCGTCCATCTGCGACGCGGGAAACCGGAATTCGAAAAGGGGCGCCCCGGCAACGGTGGCGCCCCTTTTTTTTTCGTGATCGTTCGGGATCGTTACGCACCCAGCCGGACGGTGGCGCGATTGCGGCACCTTTGCGACACGGCAGTGAGCGAATGTTGCGCGCTGCATCGCGGCAGGATTTTGCGCCAATTGACGCTGAAGGGGACATGCGCAGCACCATGGTTCCATCGCGGAGAACGACCGGCCGAGTGGCTCGGCCAGTACCTGCACGTCGGGCGACGGGACGATCGCCTGGCAACCAGACCAGCGCTCACCCCGCAGCCCCCGGAACGCCGTCATCCGCTTCGAGCTAGGCCGGCCGCACCCAGCAACGCGCCACGAATCGGGATATTTCGGTCGCCAGATCATGGTCCTCCGGAGTGTTCCCCTGAAAACCGCCGTGCGGCATCGCCTCGAAGACATGGAGTTCGGCATCCACGTTCGCCCGGCGGAGCGCACGGTGCATCCGCACCGCATTGGACAGGAACAGGTCGCGCGTACCCGATTGGAGGAAAGTCGGGGGAAGGCCCGTCAACTCTCCGAACAATGGCGAGAGGTAGGGATGCGACAGCTCCGCCCCGCCGGCATAGAGCAGGTTGTTCCGCATCAGGGAGCCGGGCAGCACCACATCCACCATCTGGTTGACCTGGAAACTGTCGCCGGACTCGGTCAGATCGACCTCCGGGGACAGGAGGACCATTCCGGCGGGCATGGGCAACCCTTCGGCCTTTGCGCGCAGAAGCATCGCGACGGCCAGGTTTCCGCCCGCCGATCGCCCGCTCACGACGATACGCGACGGTGCGTGCCGTTCCAGCACATGGCGATATGCCGCCATCGCATCGTCCAGCGCCGCGGGATAGGGATGTTCGGGCGGCATCCTGTAATCGACGCCATAGCAGAGCGCCCCCTGCCGATCCGCCTGCATCCGCGCCTGGGCGCGACACGCCTCGCCACCACCGAACACGAACGCGCCGCCATGGAAATCCAGAAGAGCGTAGTCCGGCGCCGACAGCGTCTCCGGCGTCGCGACGTGGATCGTGGCCGCATCGGTTCGAACCGTCTCGACGGTGGCGCGCAACGTAACCGCCAGCCCTTTCACGGCCGCCGCATAGTGCCCGTCCGCTGCCGCCTTGACCTTCATCCAACCCGCATGATCGTCCGGCAGGGGCATCGTGTAGAGCGCGTTGTGCGGAATGCCATCGTCGTTCACCAGTCGTTCGAGACTGGCACGGGCTTCCCGGCTTATCGATGCAGGAAAGGGTATCAAACGGCCCTGAACCTCAACGCCGTTCTGGTGGTCGGTCATGTGTTGCGCTCCTCAGGACGCGTGCCGGATCATCGACAGGCCGTAACCGATACGGACGGTGCCGGGCATTGCGTCATAGTGTCCCCTCCCCCCTTCCGGCAAACGCCCCTTGGGCGGGGTGGCCGGATGCGACAGGTCCTGCTACCCGGCCGCATCGCAATTCGCGTCGAACTCGCGCGCCAGTTCAGCCAGGGTCACCGCGCCCAGCCGCGCGAACAACAATGCCTCGGCATCCCGCAGCACACCGTCCAGCGCCGTGTTGACCGCCTTCTCCACCGCGCAGTCGGCGTTGGCGTTCTCATGGCCGATCGCGACCAGACGGGGTCCGCCAACCGCGCGATGCACGTCCAGCAGCGAGACGTTCTGCAAGGGCTGCGCGATCACCCAGCCGCCGCCATGGCCCTTTTCCGATCGTACATATCCCGCGTCCCGCAGGCCGGCCAGCGTACGCCGAACCACCACCGGGTTGGTGCCCAGCATATGGGCGATCGCCTCGGACGTCATCGGCCCGTCATGCCGCGCCATGTGGAGCAGCACATGCAGCATTCGCGAAAGGCGGCTGTCGTTACGCACGATCCGATCCTTCCCCGCGCCACCATGGTTGGCAAGCGTGCAATATCACGATACTTGTAATGTTACATGATTCGTGGAGTGCGAATATGCCTGTTTACGAGAATCCGGATCACTGGGACGGCGCCGCCCGACATTATGAGAAAACGGCGCATCCCTTCACTTCCCGCTATGCCGAGGCGGCGCTTGGGCAGGTCGGCCTGACAGCGGAGAGCCGCGTGCTGGACGTGGCGGCCGGGACCGGCGCCCTGGCGCTCGCAGCGGCACGGACCGGCGCACAGGTACTTGCGACCGACTTCTCGCCCGGCATGGTGGCGCGCATCGCGGCGGCAAAGCTGCCCAATGTCGACGCACGCGTCATGGATGGCCAAGCCCTCGCGCTGGAAGACGGCAGTTTCGACGCCGTCTTCTCGATCTTCGGCGTCATCATGTTTCCCGACTGGCGCAAGGGACTCTCCGAAATGGCGCGGGTGACGCGCCCCGGAGGATATGGCGTAATCACGACCTGGCAGGATGGCGGCGCGGCGACCTTCCTCCTGCTCGGCCAGGTGCGTCGCAAGCTGTTTTCCGGGCGTGAGGGCATGACCTTGCCGAATGCGGTCAAGGCGCTGAGCGATCCGAGCGATTTCGCGCGCGAACTATTGGCTGCGGGATACCGGGACCCACGGATCGAACACGTCACCTATGATTACGCGCTCGATGTCGATGCGCTGGTCGAGCCGGATACCTTGTTCGGCATGTCCCCCGACTGGGTCAGCCTGACCGACACCGAACGGGCCGCCGTCGTCGCCGAGGTGCGAGCCATGGCTGGCGACCGGACAATCCTGCCTATCCCTTCGACCGCCCTGATCGGGATAGGCAGGCGCTGAACACGCACCGGCTCGACCGGCAGCGGTGCCACTGGAGCGGGCGAATCACAGGTCGTGCCTGTCTGGCTGCGCGAGGCGGATCTCGCGACGAAACAGATGCTACGCTTTGCCCTGAACGCGGCCCCGACAAGGCGCGTTGTATCCTGTGTCGAGGCCGCTGTGCCGCTACTTACCGCCAGCGCCCATTCGTTCGCCGCACCGTGCCACCCAGTCGCGGATCGCCGGGTCGGCGGGCATCATGTCGGCAAACCAGAAGAACGGCGAACTGCACAGCATGTCCGCCGCGGAGAAGCGCTCGCCGAGCAGCCACGGCCCACGCCGAAGCGGCTCGGCCAGTCGCTCGATCATCGTATCGAAGTCGCGCAGACCGGCGGCGATCGCCGGATGGCTGACGTTCGCCCACTTCAGGATCAACAGCGGTTCGATGACGCCCTGATAATAGAATAGCCACGACAGGTACGCCCCGCGACCCGCCTCGCCGGGTAGCGGCCCCAGCCCGGCATCGGGATAGGCGTCAGTGAGGTAGAGCATGATCGCGCCGCGCTCGCGCACCGCGTCGTCGCCATCGGTCAGGTAGGGCACCTTGCCCTCCGGGTGCGGATTGGCGGGATCGGGGCTGCCCGACCCGTCCTGTCGCGCGATGGTCACCTCGCGCATGTCGATGTCGGCCGAGAGCATCCGCACGAGCGCGACGACCGTGTCGGACCGGGAATTGGGCGAGAAATAGAGGGTGCGCATCGGCTTTCTCCTTGCGGTGATTGATGCTGTCCCTCTACGGCAGCGCTCCTGACAATTTCGGGCAGCAGGGATGGCACGATCGGACCGACTGATGCGGTTGCTCGACGCACTGCGACGGCTTCCCAAGCCGGTCACGGCGACGCGCCTTGCCGCGGAAACGGAGATCTCGACGCGGCAGCTTTACCGCGACATCGCCACGTTGCGCGCCGGTGGGGTGCTGATCGATGGAACGGCGGGCTATGGCTACACGCTGACCGAAGATCCCGCGCTCCCGCCGCAGAGCTTCTCGCGCCTTGAGATCGAAGCGCTGATGCTCGGGGTCGCGAGCCTCGGCGATCTCGGTGACGACACGCTGACGACGGCGGGGCGCAATGCGCTCGCGCGGATCGTCGCGACCTTGCCCGACCGGCAAGCGCGGCAGGCGGCGCACGCAACGATCCGATCCTGGCGCCCACCGGAGTCGCGCCCTGCCGTCACGATCGACCTCGATCTCCTGCGCGAAGCCTGCTGGGACGAGGTCAGCGTCCACATCGCCTATCGCGACGCGCAGGGGCGACGTACCGAACGCGAGATTCTGCCGCTCGGCATGTCCTATAGCCCCAAGACGCTGATGCTGTTGGGCTGGTGCCTGTTGCGCGAGGCCCATCGCACGTTCGAGGTGGCGCGGATCGAAGCACTGGAACGGAGCGGGCACAGCTTTCGTCCCCGCCGGGTGCAGCTTCTGCGCGATTATGTCGTGCTGCGGACGGCGGAATGGAAGCGGCAGGAGGAACAGGCGCGGACTTCGTCGTGACAGCTTCTCTTGCATGGCCTAGCTTCGGCCGATGGCATCCGGCGACTGGACCGATCAACAAAATGACGCGATCGTCGCCGACTATTTCGCGATGCTGGCCGATGATGAGGCAGGCCGCCCCTATAGCAAGGCCGAGCATAACC
Organism: uncultured Sphingomonas sp.; assembly: GCF_913776855.1. Classification (GTDB taxonomy): domain Bacteria; phylum Pseudomonadota; class Alphaproteobacteria; order Sphingomonadales; family Sphingomonadaceae; genus Sphingomonas. Next base: position 7,217 of record NZ_CAJYQD010000032.1, read on the forward strand.
GTCGGTTGCAGGCGGCGATCGGCCGCCCGCGCGGGTCGATCGAATACAAGCATCAGAATATTAGTGCCGTCCTGAAGGGGCTCGGTGAGGATTGGATCCCCGGCTACAAGCCCGCCTTCAACTTCCAGGGGTCGCTGGTTGACGCCGTGGCGCGCTGGCTGGCTACGCACCCGACGTGGCTGTCGCCCGAGACGCGCCTGTCGCTGACTGGAGAGTCGTCGCCGTCGCGTGTGCGGGAAACCCCAACCCTGTGGATCGGCCCGCCGCCGACGCTCGGCAACGTCCCGCCGCCGGACGAGTTGGAACAGATGCAGCATATCGCCCGGCGCTTCGACGTGGCGGAGCGCGATGCCCGCAACCGTGCGCTCGGCCGCGCTGGCGAGGAGCGCATCGTCCTTCACGAACGATCGTCGCTTATTGCCGCCGGGCGCGACGATCTGGCCGATCGCATCCGCTGGGTTTCGGACCAGGATGGCGACGGCGCCGGCTACGACATCGCCAGCTTCGAGAGCGATGGCCGTCCTCGCCTGATCGAGGTGAAGACCACCAACGGCTGGGAACGCACGCCCTTTCACATCAGCCGCAACGAACTGGCCGTGTCGGAAGAGCATCGGGGAGACTGGTGCCTTGTGCGGCTCTGGAACTTCGCCCGCAATCCCCGCGCGTTCGAGCTGCGGCCGCCGCTGGACGCGCATGTGTCACTGATGCCGACCAGTTTTCAGGCCAGCTTTCGGGGTTAAGGCTCGGCGCTGACCATGGACAGGGCATGGTCGACGAACCGGTCCTTCTCACCGACCGGCGCGACATAGTGCAGCGCCTCGCGCGCAAGGTCGGGCGAGCCGCCGCGCGCGATCATCCAGATGGCGAGGTACGGTGCCGCGAGGCAACCGCCACCGGTGGCGATGTTGCCATGCGCGGCGAAGGGCGAGCGCGGTAAAATTCCCCGTGCGTAACGAAACCGAGAGGGGCAGCGGCTGGCCCGCCACCATGATCTTGCGGCGCCAATGATAGCTGCCGCCGCGCAGTTTCAGGTTCGGCAATCCCACGCCTTGGCCCCCGATGGATACAGCGATAGGTACAACCGTTCCCGATCGCTGGGTTGGCGACGTGAAATCAAAGCCTTAGCGGGAGTTGGTCGGGGAGACAGGATTCGAACCTGCGACATCCTGCTCCCAAAGCAGGCGCGCTACCAGACTGCGCCACTCCCCGACGCGAAGCGCGGCCTTAGTCGCAAATGCCGCGCGGTTCAAGCGTTGGTGGGCCCGGCAGGACTCGAACCCGCAACCTAGCCGTTATGAGCGGCCAGCTCTAACCATTGAGCTACAGGCCCCACACGTTCGCCCCGGTGCGATAGCGTCGGGCGCGGGGGCTGCGCAAGGGCGTTGATGCCCCTGCCCTACCCCGCCCGGCGATCATGCCGAATCGCGTTCGACCAGGATCGGGGTCATCACCACCGATGGCGCATCCTCGCCCGCGATCCGGCGGAACAGCGCGGACACCATCGCGTTCGCACCGCTCGCGATATCCTGGCGAACGGTGGTGATGCGCGGTACGGCGCTGAGTGCGAGCGGCAGGTCGTCATAGCCGACCACCGGCATGTCGGCGGGCACGCGGATACCCCGGTCGGCAAGGACGCGCAGCGCGGTGAGCGCGATGACGTCGGACGCAGCGGCGATGCCATCGATCTCCCCGCCCACCCGGTCGAGATGCGCGGCGATCTCCTGCTCCATGATGTCGGAGGCGAGGTGCGTGTCGAGCTGGACCGGGGGATGGTCGATCCCGGCTAGCGCCAGCGCCTGTGCCACGCCCTCGCAACGCTGGCGGATTTCGGGCGCGCGCAGTTCGCCGAGGAACGCGATGCGCCGCGCGCCGCGTTCGATCAGCCGTTCACCGGCCAGCCGCCCGCCGGCGATATTGTCGGTGCCGACCGCGCAATGCACCTGACCGGGCAGGTTGCTGCTGCCCCACGCCACCAGCGGGCGATAGCGGCGGGCGACGCGTTCGATGGTGTGGAACTGGTCCGACTGGCCGATCAGCAGCACGCCGTCGAGCATCCCGGAATCGACGATCCGCTCCAGCCAGTCGGTCGCGTCGGGGATGACGCGAGACAGCATGAGGTCATAGCCATCCTCTGTCAGCCGATCGGCGAGGAAACCGAGCATCGTCATGAAGAACGGATCGGAAAGATGCTGTCGCCGTTCGTGGCCCAGCGGTACGACGACCCCGATCACGCCGGTCCGCTGCGTCCGCAGGCGGCTGGCCATCTGGTTCGGGCGGAAACTATGTTCGGTGGCAAGCGCTTGAATACGATCGCGGGTTTCGGCATTGACCAGCGACTTTCCGGCCAGTGCGCGCGACACGGTACCGGGCGACACCCCGGCCAGTCGGGCAAGATCAGCGATCGTCCGCACGCGGACCGGGGTAGCGGCATTGTCGTCCATGGGCGTGCTTGTACGAACATATTCCCTTGCTCTGCCAGCATTATGTGCGCAGCGTGCCAAACAATTGCAAACGATTGCGAAAGCGGGTAACGGCGGCGGCCAGCAGTCCCGGCTTGCCGCGTCCGTCGTCGGTGCGGCAGGATCAGGGTTCATGCGGGAGAGGGTCGAGCGATGGTTGCAAACAGGATGGTTGCCGGTGTCGAGCTGGGCGGGACCAAATCGATCGCGGTGATCGGCCATGGTGACACGATCCTCGACCGGTTCCGCATACCCACCACGACCCCTGACGAAACGCTGGGCGCACTGGCGCAAAAGCTGACCGAATGGCGGAAAGAACACCGTCCGGAAGCGATCGGAATCGCAAGCTTCGGCCCGATTTCGGTTGCGGACGGACGGATGCTGCCGACACCCAAGCCGCATTGGGCCGGGGCGGATATCGTCGGGCCGCTGGCGGCTGGGTTCGATCGCGTGGCGTTCCATACCGATGTTACCGGCGCGGCGCTGGGTGAGGGTCGGCATGGCGCGGGCGTCGGTCTTTCGGACTTCCTGTATGTCACGGTCGGCACCGGGGTCGGCATGGGGATCATCGTCAACGGACAACCGGTGACCGGCATGATGCATCCGGAGGCGGGCCATATCCGCGTGCGGCGCCGCGCGGGCGACAGCTTCGCGGGGGCCTGCCCGTTCCATGGCGATTGCCTGGAAGGACTGGTCAGCGGCCCGGCCATCGCGGCGCGGACGGGCAAGCCGGCGCATCTGCTCACCGCCGACGATCCGGCGTGGCGCGACGTCGCCGACGCGCTGGGCGAGGCGTTCGCGATGCTGTTCCTGACCCTCTCCCCTGCCCGCATCATCGTGGGGGGCGGGGTCGGGCTGGGCCAGCCGCATGTGTTGCCGATGGTGCGCGAACGCACGGTCGCCGCACTGGCGGGTTATCTGGGCTTCGTCGATGACCGTTCAATCGCCGAACGGATCGTGCCGGCGGGATTGGGCGACGAGGCCGGCCCGCTCGGCACGCTGGTCATGGCGCAGGGCGCACTCGCCGCCGCCTGACCCGCAGGATCAGTCCGCGTCGGACGTGTCGGTCCCGGTGGCGTCGTTGTGCGCGCCGCCCGGACCGCCATGATAGTCCTTCTCGCTCTGCCCGCCGTCGAAGCGGCCGGCGTCACTGTCGTCATGCGGGTTGGGATAGGCGCCCCCGCCGGATTCCCCGCCGCCGGGTGCGGTGTTGACGCCATCGGGCTTGGCGGCGTCGGACGTGCCACCCACCGCCTGATTGGGTTGTTTGCCGTTGTCGGTCATCGCGCTTCTCCCTCAGGTTGAAGGAGTTAACGCGCGACGACCAATGCCGGGTGCGTGGGTTCAGGCCAGCACGAAGCTGCCGTTGACGCCCTCCGCTTCCGCCGAGGGGGCGACCCAGATGCGAAACGCACCCGGTTCGACGGTCGGGCGGTTCTGTGTCCCGATAAACCGCAGGTCGTCGGCGCGCAGCGTGAACTCAACGATCTTCGATTCACCCGGCGCCAGCGCCACCCGCTGAAATGCCTTCATCTCGCGCACGGGGCGGGTGATGCTGGCAGCGACGTCGTGGATGTAGAGCTGCACCACTTCGGTCGCGGCGCGCGTGCCGCTGTTCGTGACCCGCGCCCGGACCTTCAATGCGCCGTCGGTGTTGAGCCGCCCGCCGCCCAGGTCGAGATCGCTATAGGCGATGCGGCCGTACGTCAGGCCGTGCCCGAACGGGAAGCGCGCCGCGTTCGGCCCTTCGCGATAGCGCGCCTTATATTCGGCCAGCGGCCCCGGCGGGTTGGGGCGGCCGGTGGTCTTGTGCGCGTAGTAATAGGGCTGCTGCCCGGTCGAATAGGGAAAGCTGACCGGCAGGCGGGCGGACGGCGACACATCGCCGAACAAAATATCGGCGGTCGCCGGGCCGCTCTGCGACCCCAGGAACCAGGTGACGAGGATCGCACGCGCGTCCAGCACCGGCTTGTCCAGCACCATCGCACGGCCGTTGCGCAGCAGGATGACCGCCGGCTTGCCGGTCGCAAGTACCGCTTCCGCAAGGTCGAGCTGCGCCTGCGGGATGCCGATGTCGACCCGCGACTGCGCCTCGCCTGACATGCGTTGCGATTCACCGATCGCCAGCAGCACGACGTCCGCCTGCGACGCGGCGATCACCGCCGCCTCGATCCCGCCGGGAATCGCGTCGGTGATGCCCGACCCGTCGACCGCGGTGACCAGCGACGGATCGGCCACGGCGGCGCGCACGCCGGTCAGCAGATCGACCGCCTCGGCATCCGAGCCATAGACGTTCCACGTGCCGATCAGTTCGCGCTGCCCCTGCACGAACGGACCGATCAACGCGATCTTCTTGCCCGATTTCGGCAAGGGCAGCAGGTCACCGTCGTTCTTCAGCATCACGATCGAGCGGGCACCCGCCTCGCGCGACAGCTTCAGATGGGCCGGCGTGCGCACGCGCTGCTTTTCGCGACGCGGATCGATGCGGCGGAACGGATCATCGAACAGACCCAGCTGCGCCTTCAGCGCCAGCACCCGGCGCACCGCCTGATCCAGCCGGGCCATCGGCACCTCGCCCTTTGCCACCAGATCGGGGAGGTGCTTGATATAGAAGCCCGACTGCATCGACATGTCGACGCCCGCCAGGAAGGCGAGCTTCGTCGCCTCGCGCGCGTCGGCTGCAAAGCCATGCGCGATCAGTTCCTCGTCGCCGGTGTAATCGGACACGACCAGCCCGCCGAACCCCCATTCCTTGCGCAGGATGGTGTCGAGCAGCCACGGGTTCGCGGTCGCGGGCACGCCCGACAATTCGTTGAACGACGCCATCGTCGTGGGCGCACCGGCGGCAAAGGCGGTCTGGAACGGCGGGAAATAGGTTTCGCGCAGCGTCCGTTCCGAAATGTCGACAGTGTTATAGTCGAGGCCGGCTGCCGCCGCGCCATAGGCCGCGAAATGCTTGGCACAGGCGGCGACGGCATCGTCGGCGGTCAGGCCGCGACGCCCCTGGAACCCGCGCACGCGCGCATCAGCCATGGTCTTGCCGAGCAACAGGTCCTCGCCCGCCCCCTCGATTCCCCTGCCCCAGCGCTGGTCGCGGGCGATGTCGACCATCGGTGCGAAGGTCCAGTCGATGCCCGCCGCCGACGCCTCGACCGCCGCCGCACGCGCTGTCCGTTCGGCAAGGTCGGCATCGAAGCTGCCCGCCTCCGCCAGCGGCATCGGGAACACGGTGCGGAAGCCGTGGATGATGTCGGCGGCGAACAACAGCGGCACCTTCAGCCGCTGCTCGCGCATCGCGACCAGCTGCATCCGCCGCGCCATTTCGGCGCCATTGCCATTGAACACGCCGGTCAGCTTACCCGCGCGCACCTGTGTCAGCTGCTCATCGAACGTCGCAGTCGCGCTGATCGGGTTCAGCGCATTGGCGGCGCCCCCGGCCCATGCGGCGGCCATCAGCGTCAGCTGCCCGGCCTTCTCCTCGACGGTCATCTGTCCGATCAGCGCCTCGACCGATGCCGGCAGGCGGTCGCCCGCCTGTGCCAGCAATGCCCTGGCCGGCGATGCGCTCCATGCCGCCACGGCGCCCGCGCCCATCAACCATGCGCGGCGCGAAATGCGAGTGTCTTCCATGCGATCCCCTCTGTGTCGTTTGCGCAACGATTCAGTCGCGCCTGTGTTTCAAACCTGGGTTGTCGAATCTGTGGTTGAAGCGCGTTGTAGATTTTTGTAACCGGTTACATCAAGAGCGAACGGCAGGCAGCCGTCGGATTCGTCGCGATGGGCGCGGCGAACGAAGGGAGTGGACAGACAAGCGCATGGCGAATGCCACCATCCGCGACGTAGCACGCGCGGCGGACGTGTCCGTCGCCTCGGTCTCGCGCGTCCTCAACCGGCATGAGAACGTCCGTCCCGCGCTGCGGGAAAAGGTGGAGGCAGCGGCGCGGACGCTGGGCTATGTCCCCCATGCCGGTGCGCGCTCGCTCAGCCTTGCCCGGTCGAACGCGATCGGCGTCGTGCTGCCCGAACTGCATGGCGAATTCTTTTCTGAACTGTTGCGCGGCATGGACCGCGAAGCATCGGAGCGCGGCCTGCAGCTGCTGCTGTCGAACATGCACGCCGACCCGGCACGCGGGGTAGAGGCGCTGCACACGATGCGCGGGCGGGTCGACGGGCTGGTGGTAATGGCGCCGCATATCGACCCCGACCAGCTGTTCGGCCACCTGCCGCCCGGCGTGCCGGCCGTGCTGGTCAACTGCGCGCCGCATCACCAGCCGCGCCCCGAATTGCGCATCGACAACGCCGCCGGCGCCCGGACGATGGTCGACCATCTGGTCGCGACCGGACGGCGGCGCATTTTTCATCTCGCCGGGCCTGCCGGAAATATCGATGCCGAAGAACGGCTTGGCGGCTACTGCGCCGCGATGGCCGCCGCGGGCCTCGAATCGGTCGTCGAACGCGGAACCTTTCTCGAAGAGTCGGGCGTTTCCGTAGCGGAACGATGGGTTCGGGAGGGGGCGGACGTCGATGCGGTATTCGCCGCCAACGACATGATGGCGATCGGCGCACTGATGGCATTTCGTCGCGCCGGCATTGCCGTGCCCGACCGGATCGCCGTTGCCGGGTTCGACGACATCCCGCTCGCCCGCCTGATCTCGCCATCGCTCACCACGCTGCGCATCGACATTGCCGGCCTGGGCGAACGCGCGGTTGCCCGCCTGATCGACCAGATCGACGGCGGCGACGACCATAGCGTCGAACTGCGCGCGCCCCTGCTGGTCGTGCGCAATACCACTTCACCAAGGGAAGACCCGGAAAACCGGGAAACAAGGGGAATATACGCATGAGGAAGACCATCATCCGCGCAGCGCTGGCCGCTGCGACGACGCTGGCGACGGGAACGATGCTCGCACCGGTCGCGGCCTATGCGCAGGTTGGACAGGCGTCGCTGCGCGGCACGATCACGTCGCCGGCCGACAACAAGGCGACGCAGGTCACCGCGGTCGAGGTCGCGACCGGTATTCGCCGCACCGCCACCATCGGGGCGGACGGGACCTACAACTTCGCCTCGCTGCGCGCCGGCACCTATCGGCTGGAAATCCAGCTGACCAACGGCACGCGCAACTCGGACGAATTCACGCTGCGCGTCGGCCAGAATGCGGGCCTTGACCTCGACCTGACGACCGCTGCCGCCGCGGCTCCGGCCGGCGAGACCACCGAAACCGATCCGGGCAGCGTCGCGTCGAACGACGAGGAAATCATCGTCACCGGCAGCCGTATCCGCACCCTGTCGGGCGGCCAGGTCGGCATCAACATCACCCAACGCCTGATCGAGCAGCTGCCGCAGAACAATCGCAACTTCCTCGCCTTCGCCGATCTGGCGCCGGGCGTCCGCTTCGTCGAGGAAGGCGCCAATGGCCAGGCCCGCCTGCAGGGCGGCGCGCAGCGGTCGAACTCGGTCAACGTCTTCATCGATGGCGTCAGCCAGAAGGACTATGTCCTGAAGAACGGCGTGACCGGCCAGGATTCGTCGCCGGGCAACCCGTTCCCGCAGCTCGCCATCGGCGAGTATCAGGTGCTGTCGTCGAACTATAAGGCGGAGTTCGACCAGGTCAGCTCGGTCGCGATCGTCGCCGGCACCAAGTCGGGCACGAACGAGTTCCATGGCGAAGGGTTCATCGACTACACCAACCAGGACCTGCGCGACCGCCGTCCGACTGAACTGTTCCCGACCCGTGTCGCGAAGGTCGACACCAAGGATATGCAGTACGGCGTCGCGCTGGGCGGTCCGATCGTCAAGGACGTCGCGCACTTCTTCGTCACGTACGAAGGCAAACGGCAGGAACGCCCGGTCGACGTACTGCCGGGCAACGGCGTCGACATCAACGTGATACCCGCCGACCTGCGCTCGCGCTTCGGCAACTTCACCAACACGTTCAACGAAGACCTGATCTTCGGCAAGATCGACGTCTCGCCGACCGCGGAAGACCTGTTCGAATTTTCGGGCCGGTACCGCAAGGAAAGCGGCGATAGCTTGGACAGCGGGATCAACGCGTTCTCGACCCGCACCAACAATTCGGTTAAGGACATTCGTGGCCTAGCCCGGTGGCAGCACACCGCCGATAACTGGATCAACGATTTCCGCGTGTCCTACGAAGACGTGCTGTGGTCGCCGCGTCCGGTCGAACAGTCAATCAACCAGTTCTTCCAGCGTACCGAAATTCGCAACAACGGCTTCACGCGCATCGACCTGCTGCGCATTGGCGGTGGCACCAACTTTCAGGAAAAGGGCCAGAAGGGCTGGACCATCCAGAACGACTTCACGTACACCGGCCTTGAAGGACATACGTTCAAGACTGGCGTGAAGGCGAAGTGGGTCAACCTCAACACGCTCGAACAGAACAACATCAACGGTTCCTATACCTATGACGTGAATCTGTTCAGCCAGACTGGCTTCCAGACCGATATTCCCTACCGCCTCGTCTTCGGCGCTCCCAGCGGCTTCGGCAGCTCGACGATCGAATCGAAGAACTTCCAGTTCGGCATCTACGTGCAGGACGATTGGGACGTTACCGATCGCCTGACGCTGAACCTCGGCGTGCGGTGGGATTATGAACGCACCCCGGCGTTCCTCGATTTCGTGACGCCGCAGGCGAACCTGACGGCGATCTCGGCGGCACAATATCCGAACCTTCAGAACGCCGATTACAACATCAACGACTATATCTCGACCGGAAACAACCGGAAGGCGTTCACTGGCGCGATCCAGCCGCGTGTCGGCTTTACCTATCGCATCGACGAAGACGGTCGCTTCACGGTCTTTGGCGGCTTTGGTCGGTCCTATGATCGCAACCAGTTCGACTTCCTCCAGCAGGAATTGTCGGTCGGCGCGTTCCAGCAGCGGACGTTCCTGTTCCAGGGCGCGAACCCGCTCAACCAGTGCACGCCGTCGTCAACCTGCATCCCGTGGAACCCGATCTACCTGACTGCAGAAGGTCGCGCACAGCTGGCACAGAGCAGCACGGGGGGCGGGCGTGAACTGCGCTTCATCAAGAACGATCTGAAGATGCCGTATTCGGATCAGGTGTCGCTCGGCTTCCGGTCGCGCTTCAACCCGATCGAACTCGAAGTCGGCTATCAGCACATCTCGAGCCGCGATGGCTTCGTGTATCTGTTGGGCAACCGTCGTCAGGACGGCTCGTTTTTCCTGCCTGGGCCGACTACCGCGGAACCGTTCCCGCAGTCGCCCTTCCCGTTCACCCCGCCGGGCTTCGGGTCGATCATCATCGGCGACAACGGTCTGAAGACCGATGCGGACTCGGCCTATGTGAAACTGACCAAGCCGTATTCGCCGACGTCGCCGTGGAGCCTCGACGCGACCTATACCTTTACCGAAGCGTCGGAAAATCGGATCTTCAACGAGACGTTCAGTCTCGACTTCCCGTCGATCGACGATTACCCGACGCTGCGGTCGGTCGGCGTGCCGCGCCACCGCTTCGTCATGGCCGGTAGCGTTGACACGCCGATCGGGCTGACGCTGTCGAGCAAGTTCTCGATCGAATCGCCGCTGTTCCAGGTCGCGCAATTCAACACGTCGAACCCGTATCAGCGGACGTTCGTCGGTGCCTTCCGCGACAGCCTCGGCGATCAGTGGGGCCGTCGTCAGCTCGACGTCGCCGCGACGAAGTACATCCCGATCCGGTTCGTCAACGACACCGCTCGAATCCGCTTCCGCGTCGACATCATCAATCTGATGAACGATCGTAACTATATCGACTTCAACAACAATCCGCTCGACAACAGCCGCACCGACGGTTCGCAGCATATCTATGGCGAACGGTCGTCGTTCAGCATCGGCGGCAACCAGCCGCGCACGATCAAGTTGTCGGCGGGCTTCAACTTCTAACCTTTCCCTCCCCCTGCCGGGACAGGCTCCCCCGCCTGTCCCGGCTTTTTTGTATCCAATAAAGGGGCCTGCCCGTGATCGATCGCCGTTTCTTCCTTGCCGCCAGCACCGCCGCGCTTGTCGGGGCCTGCACGCCACGGACCGGGATCGCCCCTGCACCCGCCCGCAACCCCGACCTCCTGTCCGACATCCAGGAGCGTACGTTCCGCTTCTTCTGGGACACGACCGACGCCGCGACCGGCCTCGCGCCCGATCGCTGGCCGACGCCCAGCTTCGCCTCGATCGCCGCGATCGGCTTTGCGCTGACCGCATACGGCGTCGGCGAGAAGCATGGCTGGATCACCCGCCAGCAGCATCGCGACCGCACGGTCGCCACCCTCGAATTCCTCAGCAAGGCTCCCTCCGGTCCCGCCGCGACCGGGGTGAGCGGCTACAAGGGCTTCTTCTACCACTTTCTCGATGCGAAGACCGGCACGCGCTATGGCCGGACCGAATTGTCGACGATCGACACGTCGCTGCTGCTGGGTGGCGTGCTGTTCGCGCAGAGCTGGTTCGACCGCGCCGATCCGGTCGAGGCGCGCATCCGCGCGCTGGCCGAACAGCTGTATCGCGCGGTGGAATGGGACTGGATCGTGCCGCGCCCGCCCTTCGTATCGATGGGTTGGCATCCCGAAAGCGGCTTCATCCGTTCCGACTGGAACACGTATAACGAGGGCATGATCCTGTACGTGCTGGCGCTGGCCAGCCCGACCCATCCGCTGCCGCCGGCGGCCTGGGCGGCGCTGACGCAGCAGTTCGACAAAAGCTGGGGCAACCGCTGGGGTGAACCGCACCTGCAGTTCGCGCCGATGTTCGGCCATCAGTACAGCCATGTGTGGATCGATTTCCGCGGCATCCGCGACCCCTATATCGCGTCGAAAGGCCTCGATTATTTCGAGAACAGCCGCCGCGCGACCTATGCCCAGCGGGCCTATGCCAACGAAAATCCGGGCGGCAAGGTCGCGTATGGCGATGACTGCTGGGGCCTGACCGCGTGCGACGGGCCGGGCGATTTCAAGGTTACGATCGACGGGCGCGAGCGCGAATTCTACAGCTATTCCGCGCGCGGTCCGGGCGAGCGCGACGACGGGACGCTGGCGCCGACCGCCGCCCTCGGATCGGTCGCCTTCGCACCCGAAATCGTCGAGCCGATGATCGGCAAGATGCACGCACGCTACGGTGCCGGCATCTATGACAAATACGGTTTTCTCGACAGCTTCAACCCGACGCTGACCCGCAGCGACCGGCCGTTGCAGCATGGCAGGCTGGTGCCCGGCGTCGGCTGGGTCGATGGCGATTATCTCGGCATCGATCAGGGGCCGATCGTGCTGATGATCGAGAATCTTCGCTCCGGGCTGGTCTGGGAGGTGATGCGGCGCAATCCGCATATCCGGCGCGGACTGGAACGGGCGGGGTTCACGGGGGGCTGGCTGGCGTGATCCCGCTGGTCCTGCTGGCGGCCGCGGCACAGGCCCAGCCGCTCGACACCTTCGACGACGTGGCAGCATGGCGCGCGGCGTCGTCGGACGGGGTCAGCGCGACGGCGACTACCGTGTCGGGCGCGACGGACAAGGCGCTGCAACTGCGCTACGACTTTGCCAAGGTATCGGGCTATGCGTTCGTGCGCCGGACGCTGCCGATCACCTTCCCGGCCAACTGGGAAATGCGGCTGAAGCTGCGCGGCACCGGCGGGGTCAACGATCTGCAGATCAAGTTCACCGACGTCGACGGCACCAATGTATGGTGGGTGACGAAGCCCAATTTCCGCCCCTCGGCCGCGTGGCAGGAGATCAAGATCCGGCCGCGCGACGTGCAGTTCGCATGGGGACCGACGACCGACAAGACACTGAAATCCACGCGGGCGGTCGAGATCGTCGTCGTGCGCGGGCGCGATGGCGGCGCGGGCACGATCGAGGTTGACGACTGGACCTTCGAAAGCCTCCCCCCGCCCCGTCCGTTGCCCGCCCCGGTGGCGAGCGACATGCGCGCGATCGATGGCGACCGGACGACGGCGGCCAAGGGGCCGGTGACGATCGATTTCGGCGGCCAGCGCGAACTGGGCGGGGTGGTGTTGCACTGGACCGGCGCCGCGCCCGCCTATGCGATCGAGGCGAGCGACGACCGTCGCCGCTGGCGCACGCTGCGCAAGGTGACACAGGGCGATGGCGGCAGCGACCCGATTGCGCTGCCCGATACGGAGACGCGCTATCTGCGGATCAGCGGGGCGAAGGGGCTGGCGGAAGTCGAGGTGAAGGATCGCGCCTGGGCCGAAACGCCCAACGCCTTCATTGCCGATCTCGCGCGCAATGCCCCGCGTGGCCGCTTCCCACGCGGCTTCACCGAACAAAGCTACTGGACTCTCGTCGCCAGCGACGGCGGTGCGGTCAGCGGGCTGATCGGCGAGGATGGCGCGATCGAGATCGCCAAGGGCGGCTTCTCGGTCGAACCCTTCGTGGTCGACAACGGCCGGACGATCGCATGGAGTGACGTCGCGACCGGCCACAGCCTTGAGGACGGCTATCTGCCGATCCCGCACGCGCTGTGGACCGCGACCGGATGGACGCTCGATACCAGCTTGTTCGCTGATGCGAACAGCAAGCGGCTGATGGCGCGCTGGACCCTGAAGAACACCAGCGACGCCCCACGCACGTTGCGATTGGTACTGGCGGTCCGTCCGTTCCAGGTGAACCCGCCTGCCCAATTCCTCAGCCAGCGGGGCGGGGTCAGCCCGATCTCGACGCTGGCATGGGATGGCAGCGCGATGGCGGTCGCCACGCCGGGCGCGATTGCCGGCGATGCGGCGGTCACCCGGCGACTGTTCCCGCTGACCACGCCGGCACAGGCCTGGGCCAAGCCATTCGATCAGGGCGCGCTCGCCGATCCGGCCGAACCGGGCGAGGCGATGCGGGGCGATGACCCGACGCAACTTGCATCCGGCGGCCTCGCCTATGACGTCACGCTGGCGCCGGGCGAAAGCTGGACGACGGCGATGGCGCTGGGCGGCGATGCGCCGGTCACCCAGGCTGCGTTCGACGCCGCCCATGCGGCAACCCGCGCCAGCTGGCAGCGGACGCTGGGCGCGGTGACGATGACCGTTCCGGCGATGAAGCAGCCGCTGGCCGATACGGTCAGGTCGGCGCTGGCGCAGGTACTGATGAGCCGCGACGGACCGGCGCTGAAGCCCGGCACCCGCTCCTACGACCGCAGCTGGATTCGCGACGGGGCGATGATGACCGAGACGATGCTGCGCATGGGCGTCGTGACGCCCGGCCGCGCCTTTGCCGACTGGTACGGGCCGAACCTGTTCGCCAACGGCAAGGTGCCGTGCTGCGTCGATGCGCGCGGACCGGACCCGGTGCCGGAGAATGACAGCCACGGGCAGTATATCCACCTCGTCACCGACCTGTATCGCTACACCGGCGACAAGGCCGCGTTGGAGCGCGACTGGCCGAAACTGGACGCGGCGCGGCGCTATATGGAGAGCCTTGCGCAGTCCGAACGGACCGCTGCCAACCAGACGCCCGAGCGGCGGATGCTGTACGGGCTGATGCCGCCATCGATCAGCCACGAAGGCTATTCGGCCAAGGCGCAGTACAGCCTGTGGGACGATTTCTGGGCGCTGACCGGATACAAGGACGCCGCCTTCGTCGCGCGCGTGCTGAACAAGCCCGAGGCCGCGGAGATCGAGGCGCAGCGCGACCGGTTCCAGCGTGACCTGCACGCTGCGATCGCGGCTGCCGTCAAATTCTGGAAGATCGACTATATCCCCGGCGCGACCAGCATGGGCGATTTCGACGCGACCTCGACCACCATGGGGCTGGACCCCGCGGGCGAACAGGCACGGCTCGACCCGACGCTGCTCGCCAATACCTTCGATAAACAGTGGCGGCGGGTGATGGCGCGGCCGGTCAGCAGCGACTGGGCGGATTATACCCCGTACGAACTGCGCAACGTGTCGGCGATGGTGCGGCTGGGCTGGCGCGACCGGGCGAACCGAATGCTCGATTTCTACATGGGCGACCGGCGGCCGGGCGGGTGGAATGGCTGGGCCGAAGTCGTCGGACGCGACCTGCGCGAAATTCGTTTCCTGGGCGACGTGCCGCACGCGTGGGTCGCATCGGACTATATCCGTGCCGCGCTCGACCTTTTCGCCTATGTCGATCAGGACGCCCAAGCCATCGTGCTGGCGGGCGGGCTGGACGGCGATTGGCTGGCGGGCAAGGGGTCGGACGTGCGCGGCCTGCGTACGCCGTACGGGACCGTCGATCTCGCCATGCGGGCGGAAGGAGATCGGATCGTCGCGACCATCGGCGGCGGCGCGATGCCGCCGGGTGGATTCGTGCTGCAATGGCCGCTGGCGGGCGAGGCCGGTAGCGCGACGATCGACGGCAAACCGGCCCGGATCGCAAAGGACGGGCTGCACATCCCGGCGCGACGCGGACCAATTACGGTGACGATGGAACGCCAACGCTGAAATCTCGTTTCGTTACCGTGCCGTATACTTCGGCGTGGGGCGAAGGGGGACTATGCGCGGCGTCAAGGCCAGTTTGGGTGCAGTCGCGTTACTGCTGCTGGGGGCGTGTAACCGGCATCAATCGGCGCTCGACGTGTTTGGCGACGAAGCCGCGACGGTCCGCCATCTGACCGTCATCATGCTGATCGGCGCGATCGTGATCGCCGCCGGGGTCGCGGCGTTGATGATTGCCGCCGTGCGGGCGCCGGAGGGTAAGCTTACCCTGCGTGGCGGAATGCGGCTCGTCGGATGGCTGGGCGGCGTACTGCCGGTCGTCGTGTTGCTGGGGCTGCTGCTCTACAGCCTGCCTGCCATGCGCCCGCTGCCGGTGGCGAAGGGCGACCTGCGCATCGCGGTGGAGGGCGAGCAGTTCTGGTGGCGTGTCCAGTACCAGCCGCCGGGCAGCCCGCCGGTCGTCACCGCCAACGAAATCCGCATTCCGGTCGGCCGCGTCGTGCAATTCGACCTGACCGCCGGCGACGTGATCCACAGCTTCTGGATTCCGGGTCTGGCGGGCAAGATGGACATGATCCCCGGCCGCACCAACACGCTGGTCGTCCGCGCGACGAAGGCCGGCAAGTATCGCGGCGTCTGTACCGAGTTCTGCGGCCTCAGCCACGCGCTGATGGCGTTCGACGTGGTGGCGATGGAGCCGGCCGCGTTCGACGCGTGGCTGGCCAACGAGCGCCGCCCCGCCGCCCCGGCCGCTGACACCGCCGCCGGCGCGCGTGCCTTCGCCGCCAATGGCTGCACCGGATGCCACGCCATCGCCGGCACGCCCGCCGCCGGTCAGATCGGCCCCGACCTGACCCATATGGGCAGCCGCACCTCGCTGGGCGCGGGGACGACGCCGATGACCCGCGCGGCGCTGGTCCGCTTCATCAAGGACGCGCCGGCGGTCAAGCCGGGCGCCCGGATGCCTGCCTATCCGCAATTGTCGTCACAGGACGCGCAGGCGATCGCCGCCTATCTGGAAAGCCTGAAATGAGCCTGCACGCGCAAGACGATCCCGCGCTCCGCGCCGCGCAGGAAGAGCGGCTGCGCGCGGTGTGGAAGCCGCCGCAGGGCATTTTCCTGCGCTGGACCGATTGCAACAACAACCGCGTCGGCGTGTGGTACACGCTGACCGCGTTCGGTTTCATGTTGTTCGCGGGCGTGCTGGCGCTCATCATGCGCACCCAGCTGGCGGTACCCGAGAACGATCTTGTCTCGGCGAACAGCTTCAACCAGCTGTTCACGCTGCACGGTTCGATGATGATGTTCCTGTTCGCCGTGCCGATGTTCGAAGCGGTGTCGATCATCCTGTTGCCGCAGCTGCTGGGCGCGCGCGACCTGCCCTTCCCGCGCCTCTCCGCCTTTGGCTATTGGTCGTTCCTGCTGGGCGGCGTGTTCGTCGGCGGGTCGATCTTCTTCAACGCCGCGCCCGATGGCGGGTGGTTCATGTACCCGCCGCTCACCACCCGCACCGACCTGTCGGGGCTGGGCGCCGACATCTGGATGCTGGGGCTGTCCTTTATCGAGGTATCGTCGGTCGCGGCGGCGGTCGAGCTGATCGTCGGCGTGCTGAAATGTCGGCCGCCGGGGATGCGGCTGAACCTGATGCCGCTCTATGCCTGGTACATCCTGGTCGTCGCGGTGATGATCCTGTTCGCCTTCCCGCCGCTGATCGCGGGTGACGTGTTGTTCGAAATGGAGCGGCTGCTGAACTGGCCGTTCTTCGATGCGGCGCGTGGCGGCGATCCGCTGCTGTGGCAGCACCTGTTCTGGATCTTCGGCCATCCGGAAGTCTATATCGTCTTCCTGCCGTCGATCGCACTGTTCGCGATGATGATCCCGACCTTTGCCCAGCGGCATCTGCTAGGCTATCCGTGGATCGTGCTGGCGGCGGTCGGCACCGCGTTCCTGTCGTTCGGCCTTTGGGTCCACCACATGTTCGCGACCGGCCTGCCGAAGATCAGCCTCGCCTTCTTCTCCGCCGCGTCCGAAGCGGTCGCGATCCCGACCGGTATCCAGATTTTCGCGTTCATCGCGACATTGTGGGCCGGCAAGGTGAAGTGGTCGACGCCGCTCCTCTATGCCAGCGGGTCGCTCGCGATCTTCGTGATCGGCGGGCTGACCGGCGTGATGGTCGCGATCGCGCCGTTGGACTGGCAGGCGCACGATACCTATTTCGTCGTGGCGCATCTGCACTACGTGCTGATCGGCGGCACGCTATTGCCGCTGTTCGGTGGCCTTTATTATTACTGGCCGCTGATGACCGGCAAGAAGCTGTCCGACAAGATGGGTCGTACCGCCTTCTGGATGCTGTTCGTCGGCGCGAACCTCACCTTCTTCCCGATGCATTTCAGCGGGTTGTACGGGATGCCGCGCCGGGTGTTCACCTATCCCAGCGAACTCGGCATCGACTATCTTAACCTCGCCTCGACCATGGGTGCGTACCTGTTCGCGCTCGGCACGCTGGTCGTCTGTATCGACCTGGCGCGGTCGCCGTGGCGGGTGAAGGCGGTGCGCAATCCGTGGAACGCCGGGACGCTCGAATGGCTGGCGCATCCGGAGGATGAGGATTGGGGCATCCGATCGGTGCCGTTGATCGAAAGCCGCTATCCGATCTGGGACCAGAAGGATTTCGTCGCGAAGGTCGACGAAGGTCGCTTCTTCCTGCCCGATGCGGAGGAGGGCCGGCGCGAGACGATCGTCACCACCGTCCTTGACGCGCGCCCGCTCTATGTCGTGCGCCTGGGCACGCCCAGCTGGGTACCGATGCTGACCGCAATTGCGCTGGGCAGCGTGTTCATCCTGACCACCTATCACCTCTATTGGTGGTCGCTGGCCGGTGCGATCGTGACACTGGGGTTCGTCCTCTACTGGCTGTGGACCGGTACCGCCGAAATCCCGGAGAAACCGTCCAAGCCGATCGGCCACGGTATCGAACTGCCACTCTATGTCTCCGGATCGGCCGCGCCGGGATGGTGGGCGATGTTCATCACGATGATGGCCGATGCCACCGCCTTTTCCGGCCTCGTCTTCGGCTATTATTTCTTCTGGACGGTGCATCCCGAATTTCCGCCCTCCGGCCCCGGCATGGACGGGCCGGGCATTTTCTGGCCGATGGTGGCGCTGGGCGTCGCGGCGGTCAGCTGGATCGCGACCGTGGCGGCGCGGGAGAGCAACCGGCGCGGCGGCGTGGCTGCGGCGCGCGGGTTGCTGGCGCTCGGCATCCTTGCCAGCCTGGCCGGCATCTGGGCCGGGTTGCAGGGACCGCTGACCACCGGGCTGGACCCTGAACTGCACAGCTATCCCGCGATCGTATGGGTGCTGGTGATCTGGACCACTGCCCATGCCGGTGTCGGCGCGATCATGCAGGCCTACACGCTGGCGCGCAGCATCGCCGGGCGGATGACGCCGACCCATGACGCCGATTTGCGCAACATCACCGTGTATCAGCACTTCATGGCGCTGACCGCCATCGTCACCTATGCGACGATCGGTCTGTTTCCGGGGGTCGCATGAAGCGCGGGCTGCACGGCATGGTGGCCAAGCTGAAGGTCACGCTGTGGTCGCTGATCGTACCGCCGACCGTATGGGCGGTACATTTCCTGTTCTCCTACCTGTGGGCGGCGATCCACTGCGCGAAGGTCGGCGGATTTCCGCGCTTTCCAACCCTCTACACGGTCGGCACCGTGGTCGCGCTGACGCTGATCCTCGCGGCGGGAGTCGTCGCGCATCTCCAGTCGCGCATACCGGGGGACACGCCGCCGCATGAGGAAGGCACCGACAGCGATCGCATCCGCTTCCTCGCCTTCTCCACGGTGTTGCTGGCGGCGCTCAGCTTCGTCGGCGTGATCTTCACCGCAGCGCCGGTGCTGTTCCTGACGGATTGCCGGTGAAGCGCGCGAGCCTGATCGCGGGGCTCGTGCTGTTGCCCGCAGGGTGGCTGGCGGCGGCGCAGGCGGGGATGGTCGGGCATATGGCCGGGCACATGATCGCCGTCGCCATCGCCGCGCCGCTGCTCGCCTTCGGGCTTGGCGACACCCGCTTCGATCCGGCCCGCCGCTGGCCGCACACCGTCACCCCGCTCGCCATGTCGCTGGTCGAGCTGGCGACGGTCTGGGGCTGGCACCTGCCCGCGCTCAGGATACTGGCCGACACGCACCTTGCGGCGATGATCGTCGAACAGGCGATGTTTTTGCTGGCCGGCTGGCTGCTCTGGGCGGCCGTGCTGGGCACCGGGCCGGACCGGCGTGCGGCGGGGGTCGGCGCACTGCTGCTGACCTCGATGCACATGACCCTGCTCGGCGCACTGATCGGCCTGGCCCCGCGCCCGCTCTATCCGGCGATGGCGCACGGGATGCACGATGCGCTGGCCGACCAGCAACTGGGCGGGGTCGTCATGCTGGTGATCGGCGCGGCCAGCTATTTCCTCGGCGGCCTTGCCCTGCTCGCCACCCTGTTACGCCACCCGGAGCCGACGCCATGACCATCCGCCTCACCTGGAAGCGCGTGATCGTGACGTTGCTCGGTATCTTTGCGCTGGGCATGGCCTATGCGTGGTCGGGGCTGTTCAACGTCGCGGCATCGTCGGGGCATTGGGCGATCACCGACTGGTTCCTGCACTGGGTCATGCGCAATTCGGTGCAGACGCGTGCCGCATTTTCGACGCCGAAGGAGGCGAAGGACGATAGCGGCCTCGTCAGCGCGGCGGGCTATTACGCGTCGTCCTGCGCATCGTGCCACGGCGCGCCCGGCGTCCGGCCGCTGCCGCTGATGCAGGCAGCGACGCCCCCTGCCCCCGACCTGTCGAAGAATGCGAAGGAGTGGACCGACCGGCAGCTGTTCTGGATTCTCGAACATGGCGTGAAGTTCAGCGGCATGCCCGCCTGGGCCGCGAAGGACCGCCCGGACGAGGTGAAGCGGATGGTCGCGTTCGTCCGATTGCTACCCACCATGACCCCGCAGCAATATCGGGTTCTGGCCGGCAGCAATGCGCAGGGGTTCGGATCGGCGAACGGCCGGTTCGACAGCTGCGCCGGGTGCCATGGCACCGATGGCCTCGGCCGCGGCCAGCGCGACATTCCGATCCTGGCCGGACAGAATCCCGCCTATCTTGCCGCCGCGCTCCAGGCCTATGCCGCCGGCCACCGCCAGAGCGCGGTCATGGGCAATGCCGCCGCGCTGCTGACGCCCGAAGAGCGCGTGGCGTTGGCGCAGCGCTTCGCCGCCATGCCCGGCATCGCGCCGGGCCGTGGCGGCAACAAGGACGCAGCGGCGCGGCAGATCGTCGAGCGCGGCCTGCCGGACAAGCAATTGCCCGCTTGTCGCAGCTGCCACGATGCCGCCGGCGCCAAGCGCTTCCCCGTGATCGACGGCCAGCGATCGGTCTACATCGCCGAACGGCTGCGCCATTGGCGCGGCGAAAAGGAAGTGGTCGACGCGCGTAAGGATCAGGCAACGATGCCGGTCATCGCGCGGCGCATTCCGGAGGACATGATCGAGCCGGTCGCCCGCTATCTGGCCGGGGAATGACCGGTTGCCAGCGGCCGGAGTCACGATAGGGTGCGCCCGATGGCCCCCGATTTCGATCTGGACCCGCAAACGGTCCTGCGCGCCTATGCCAGCGGCATCTTTCCGATGGCCGACGACCGCGATGCGCCAGGCATCTATTGGGTAGAACCCAAGCTGCGCGGCGTGTTGCCGCTCGACGGCTTCCATTTGTCGCGGTCGCTACGCAAGCTGGTCGCGTCGGATCGCTACCGCGTTACCGCCGACGTCGCGTTCGGGGAAATCATCGAACTGTGCGCCGAAAGCGCGTCGGACCGGCCGGAGACGTGGATCAACGGCACGATCGAGCGCGCCTTCCTGCGCCTGCACGACATGGGATTCGCCCATTCCGTCGAGGTGTGGGACGGCGATCGCCTGGCCGGCGGCCTCTATGGCCTCGCCTTGGGGCACGCATTCTTCGGCGAATCGATGGTCAGCCGTGCGCCCAGCGCATCGAAGGTCGCGCTGGCGTGGCTGGTCGCGCGATTGAAGGTCGGTGGGTTCCGGCTGCTCGACTGTCAGTTCCAGACCGATCATCTGGCGACGATGGGCGCGGTGGAGATTCCGCGAAAAGCCTATTCGGCGCTGTTGTCCGGTGCGCTGGGGATCGATTCGGCCGGCACCGGGCTGGCCTCCGCCGCATTCGACGCGCTCGACCGGCGCGGGCCGCTGGCCGTCGGCGCCGCCGCTCCTGCCCCGGCCGAGACGGTATCGGGACCGGTGTCGGGGAAGGACATCGTGCAGCTCTTGGGCCACACGTCATAGATCGGGTGCAGCACAACATTCAGCGCCGGGCGTTCCTTGAACAGCCAGCCTGAAAAGGCCCGGCGCCATTTATTGTCGGTGCCACGCACGTCCATCTGCACGAAGGCGCCGGTATATTGCTCCTGCTCCCACGGCGCGGTGCGTTCGCAGGCGCGCAGGCGCACGATCACGTCGCCGACGCGGACCGCCTGTCCGGGTTTCAGCGTCAGGTCACGGGTTTCGCCATTGCGCTTGTTCAGCAGGCCGACGACCGCGACGCGCTGGGCCATCGGCGTGGCGCCGGCCAGCAAGCGGCTGTCGAGGCCGGCATCGACGCTGACAACTTCCGGGGCATTGGCGCGCGGACGCACCGATTCGGGCACCGGGATTTCCGCGCGGGAGCCGGCCGGTGTCGCCTGACGCGAGTGCCAGCTGCGCCAGCCGAACCAGCCGCCGACCGCCAGCAGGGCCGCAATCGCCAGCCCGGCCAGCCAGCGGCGCAAATTCACGCGTCGGGGCTCCACGCCTCGTAATCGCCGGTGGCGCGCACGCGGGCGCCGCCCTTGTCCAGCACGCCGGGCGGGCGATAGGCGAGCGCGGTGCCGGTCTGGTTCGGGATCGCCGGCTTCTGCCACTGGCGCACCGGCGGCAGCGACTGCTCGGGCGTACCCTCGATCTGATGGTGCAGCCAGCTGAACCATTCGGGCGGCACGCGGCTCGAATCGTTCGATCCGGCATAGATCACCCAGCGGCGCGGATTGCCCGCCGTATCGCGACCGCCCTCATAATAGGCGTTGCCGAGGTCGTCGGTGCCGACCTGCGTCTTGCCGCGCAGACCGAGCCAGGTGCCGAAGGTGGCACCGTTCCACCAGGTGAAGACGTTCGCGAGGATTCCCATGCGCGACCGCTTAGCGTAGCCCCAGGCGCACGACAATGGGGTGGATCATTTCCACGCCACCTTGTCGCCCGCCGCGATGCCCAGTTCGGCGGCGCGCCCGCCGCCCAGTTCCAGTACCGCCGACACCGGTTCGCCCGACGGGACCGGCGCTTCGGAAAAGGGCACGGTATTCTCGGCAACGGTCGCGATGGTACGGTCGGGTCGGATGAACAGGATGTCGAGCGGGCTGGGCGTGTTCTTCATCCAGAAACTGGCCGCTCTGGGCGGTCCGCCGTCGGGGGGATAGGGCGCGAACAACATGCCGGCGTTGGCGCTAAGTGGCGGGCGGTACATCAGCCCCTGCTGCTGCTGCGGTTCGGTTGCCGCGACCTCGACGGTGAAGCGATGCGTGGCGCCGTCGGCGGTGGTGATGGTGAGGGCGGTCTTCGCCAGCGCGACGGGATCGTCGCCCGCCTTTTCCTTGCAGCCGCCCAATGCCGCCAGCAGCGCGACCGCCGCCAGCCCTGAAAATCCCGTAACCGCCACGCGTTCTACTCGCCCGTTTCGACCATGACGGCCAACGGCCCCTTCTGCCCTTCGACGATCCGGGCGACAAGCCGCTGTTCGGGGTCGACTTCCTCGATCCCGCCCTGGCGCAGCGTTTCCATATGGACGAAGACGTCGCCCGGCTTGCCGTCGCGAACCAGGAAACCATAGCCTTTCAGGCGGTTGAACCATTTGACTGTCACGGGTTCGAACGGCCCGGCCTGATCGGTCAGCGCCGTGCGATCGGGCCGGTCGGCGACGCGCCGCACCGGTTCGATCGCGCTCGACAAGTCGATGTCGAGGATTTCGACCGCCTGCATCCCGCGCGTGCGCCGCACCACGTTGCAGGTGACGATCGCCCCTTCGGGCAGGGTCCGCCGGCCATGGGGTTCGAGGACGGAAAAATGGATCAGGACGTCGCCGATCGCCGGGTCGTCGGCCACTGCAAACCCGAAACCGCGTGTCACGTCGAACCATTTGATCGACCCGCGCACTGCCGGGACCAGTTCCTCGCGCACAGCAGCGATCAGGGCCGGTACCGGTTGTCCCGTCACGCAATCATCGGCAATCGTTCGCGCTTCCAGACGCATCGTCGCTCGCTCCCCCTGCGCATACTCTAACACGATGTTTCGCGAACGCGACGATTTCTTTACGATCTAGCCATCCCAGTCCGTATCGTCGTCGGACGGCTCCAGCCCGACGATCCGCCGGGCGAGCGACGGGGCATGGCCGGCGCGCACCATGGCGGCGATCTGCTTCTCGCGCCTGTCGCGTTCGACCGGGGCGGTCGCGAACGGCCCGATGCGCTTGCGCCGGGCAAAGGCGAGCGCGGCCGCTTCGGCCCCCTCCTCCAGCGTCTCGTGAAATTCGCCGGCATCCGCCGCCCCGACACCCGCCTGGCGCAACGCGTCGCGCACCCGCTGCGGACCCAGCCCGCGCCGGGTCATCGACGCGACGCGAGCCTCCGCAAAGGCGCGATCGTCCACATAGCGCAACGCCGCCATCCGGTCGGCAAGGCCATCGACGTCGATCGGCCCCTCCCCGCCGCGTTCGCGCAGCTTGCGGTTAAGATACAGAACGAGTTTCGCCCGCGTCGTCGCATAGCGTTCAACATAGCGTAAGGCGGCACGCTCCAAGGCAGGCTGGTCGAGCGGCGGTAGCGGACGGCGAGGGTCTCGGGACATGCGCCATGTTTGTGCCACACTGGGCGGCGATTTTGAAATCAACTGTGCCGCGCGGTCCTTTGCCGCTATGGCGACATGCTTCGAACGCCGCGTATCGCGCGAACGAGCCTGAGAGTTGGACAAGAATGACGACGAATCTTGAAGATAGTGTTGCAGTTTCGCCGGAAGCGACGCCGACCGTGGACGCGTTGCCGCGCCGCTTCGCCGACTTCGCGACGCTGGGCGATGCGATGGACTATGCGGCGCAGGGTACGCGCGGGCTGAACTTCCACGACGCGCGCGGCACGCTGAAACGGCCCTATCCGTTCCGCGAGATGCGCGCGGATGCGCTGCAACAGGCCTATCGCCTGATCGCGAAGGGGGTGCGCCCGAACGACCGCATCGCGCTGATCGCCGAGACGGGGCCGGAATTCGCCGCGCTGTTCTTCGGCGTGGTCTATGCCGGCGCGTGGCCGGTGCCGCTGCCGCTGCCCACCTCGTTCGGCGGGCGCGAAGCCTATGTCGAACAGCTGCGGGTGCAGCTGGCGAGCTGCGATCCGAAGACCCTGTTCTACCCGGCCGAACTGGAAGCGATGGCGGGCGAGGCCGCGCGGATCGCCGGCGTCGAAGGCATTGACTGGGAAAGCTTTTCTGCCGCCGATGCACCGGCGGTCGAATTGCCCAAGGCGTCCACCGACGACATCTGCTACCTGCAATATTCGAGCGGTTCAACCCGTTTCCCGCATGGGACCGAGATCACCCATGCCGCGCTGCTGAACAACCTGTCGGCGCACAGCCATGGGATGCAGCTGGTCGAGGACGATCGCTGCATCTCGTGGCTGCCATGGTATCACGACATGGGGCTGGTCGGCTGCTTCCTGTCGGTCGTCGCCAACCAGGTATCGACCGACTATCTGAAGACCGAGGATTTCGCCCGCCGTCCGCTGGCATGGCTCGATCTCATCACCCGCAACAGCGGCAATTCGATTTCCTACTCGCCGACCTTCGGCTACGACATCTGCGCGCGGCGGATGTCGAGCCAGACCAAGGCGGCCGACCGGTTCGACCTGTCGCGCTGGCGGCTGGCGGGCAACGGCGCGGACATGATCCGGCCCGACGTGATGCAGTCGTTCGTCGATGCGTTTGCGGATGCGGGGTTCAAGGCGTCGGCGTTCCTGCCGTCCTATGGCCTTGCCGAAGCGACGCTGGCGGTGGCGATCATGCCGCCGGGCGAAGGGATCATCGTCGAACTGGTTGAGGAAACGGAACTTTCCGGCGGCACCGGCCGCGCCGACCGGCCGCAGCGGTACCGCGCGATCGTCAATTGCGGGAAGCCGGTGAAGGACATGGCGGTCGAGATCCGCGAGGAGGACGGCACGCCCCTGCCCGAGCGCGCGATCGGCAAGCTGTGGTGCAAGGGCCCGTCGCTGATGAGCGGCTATTTCCGCGACGAGGAAGCGACTGCGGCGTGCATGGTCGACGGATGGCTGGACACCGGGGACATGGGCTATCTGTCTGACGGATATGTCTATATTGTCGGCCGGGCCAAGGACATGATCATCGTCAACGGCAAGAATCACTGGCCGCAGGACATCGAATGGGCGGTGGAACAGCTGCCCGGATTCAAGGCCGGCGACATCGCCGCCTTCGCCATCACGACGCCGGGCGGTGAGGAAACCCCCGCGGTACTGGTGCAGTGCCGGGCGTCGGACGAGGGCGAGCGCCAGCGGCTGCGCGAGGAAATTCGTGAGCGGGTGCGGTCGGTTACCGGCATGAACTGCGTTATCGAACTGGTCCCGCCGCGGACCCTGCCGCGCACCTCGTCGGGCAAGTTGAGCCGGGCGAAGGCACGCAAATTGTACCTCGAAGGCGAGATCAAGCCCTACGCCATCGCCGCCTGATTTTTCACTTTCCTACAGCCCCGCGCTTCCCTATCCCGGATTTGGCCTTGCCCTTCCGGTTCGACCGGGATAGAGGCCGCGTCCGCACACGAGTGTAGCTCAGCTGGTAGAGCATCGGTCTCCAAAACCGAGGGCCGGGGGTTCGAATCCCTCCACTCGTGCCAGCGCGCCGCCGCGCCGATCCCCGCAACCGATGGACTGGATTCGACGACGATGTTCCGCGCGCTGTACGACTGGACGCTTCGCCTTGCCAATCATCGCCATGCGGTGCGCAGCCTGGCGGTCGTGTCGTTCTGCGAAAGCTCGTTCTTTCCGATCCCGCCCGACGTGGTGCTGGTCCCGGTCATCCTGCAGCATCGCAGCCGCGCGTATCAGATCGCGGCGATCTGTACGATCGCGTCGGTGCTGGGCGGGATGGTCGGCTATGCCATCGGCTATTTCCTGTGGGACACGGTCGGCGCGTGGGTCATCAACCTGTACGGGTTGCAGGACAAGGCGGCGAAGTTCCAGGCGGGCTTTGCCGAATATGGCGCGGCGATCATCCTGCTGAAAGGGCTGACGCCGATCCCGTTCAAGCTGGTCACGATCGCGTCGGGCCTTGCCAAGTTCAACTTCGGCCTGTTCGTGCTGACCGCGGCGATCACCCGCGCGTTCCGCTTCTTCCTGATCGCGTTCCTGCTGAAGAAATATGGCGCGCCGGTGCAGGAGTTCATCGAGAAGCGCCTGACCATGATCGGCATCCTGCTGGTCGTGGCGCTGGTCGGCGGGTTCGCGGCGATCAGCCTGTTGTAACCGTTTCGGATGCGATTGCCGGAATCGTAACCGGCACGAAACGATCGACCCGCCATCAGGCCCTCCGACGCGGCATTCGCGTCCAAAGGGGGACCGACATGAAATTGACGATGGTCGCTGCGGTCGCGGCGCTGCTGGGCGCGACGCCGATATGGGCACAGGACAAGCCGTTCGATCCCTATGGCAATGGCGAGGAGGTCACGTACCGCGACCCGATGACCGGGTTCCGGGTCGAGGTGCAGGGCGGGTATGACCGGTTGGAGGTCAACACCATCGACGGCGACACCAAATATTATGATGGCGCCGACGGCATCCGCTATGGCGGCGAGATCGGATATGACGTCGCGATCGGCAGCCGGGTGCTGCTGGGTGTCTATGCCGGTTATGCCGGGGCGACGACCAACAGGTGCGACGATGTCGGGGCGTTCACCGAATTGTGCCAGCGGGCGAAGGGCGAGCTGGGCGGCGGCGTCCGGCTGGGGGTGAAGGTCGGCGAGCAGGCGCAGTTCTATGGCAAGGTCGGCTATGCGTCGATGCCTCTGGAATTCGCGTTCGGCACCGACAAGACCACCGAAACCTATGCCGGCATGAACTTCGGGCTGGGCGGTGAAATGGGGGTCGGCGGCGGGGCGTTCGTCAAGGCCGAACTGGTCGCGACGAACTTCCGCACGAAGGACCGGATCTACGAGGGGCTGAACTTCGACCGGCGTCATGCGGTGGCCGGGTTCGGCTATCGGTTCTGAGGACCGCCGATCGCACTGGCGGGGACCGCGCGCGGCGCCCGTCTGTGCCGTAGCGGGGGGATCGCAGTCCTTGCCGGGACGGCGCGGGGCGCGGGGCGAGCGGGGCGCCGCGCGCCCCTGCCCCGCGCGCTTGCTTCCCGAGCGCGCAGTCGCTAGATACCATGCCCAATCCGACAGCGTGGATGGGTCGCGCCGGTTCTGACAGGGACCGGACGGGGCCTTGTGTCCGGCGGTCGGTCGAACCGATAATGCGAAGGTGCGAGACGTGGCGAAGGTTACCCCAGTCGAATTCATGCGGCAGGTCCGGGCCGAAACCGCCAAGGTGACGTGGCCGACCCGCAAGGAAACGGTGATGACCGCGGTGATGGTCGTCATCATGACCTCGCTGCTGGCGATCTTCTTCCTCGGCGTGGATTCGGCGTTCGACGCGATCGTCAAGGGCCTGCTGAAGCTCGCGCAGTAACTGCCGTCGCACCCCCCATAGCTTTAAGGACAATCATGTCGCGCTGGTACATCATTCACGCCTATTCCGGGTTCGAGGGCAAGGTCCGCGATTCGATCCTGTCCGAAGCGACGCGCCTCGGCCTCGACCATGCGGTCGAGGCGATCGAGGTCCCGACCGAGAATGTGACCGAAGTCCGTCGCGGCAAGAAGGTGCAGTCCGAGCGCAAGTTCATGCCCGGTTACGTGCTGGCGAAGCTGGACCTGAGCGACCAGGTGTACCACCTCGTCAAGAACACGCCGAAGGTTACCGGCTTCCTGGGATCGTCGGGCAAGCCGCAGGCGATCAGCGAGGCGGAAGCCACGCGGATGCTGAACAGCAAGGAAGAGGCCGCCGCGTCGCCCACCAAGCAGAAGATCAAGGTCGATTTCGAAATCGGCGATTCGGTCAAGGTGCTGGACGGCCCGTTCGCGAGCTTCAACGGCGTGGTCGAGGAACTGGACTTCGACAAGTCGAAGGTGAAGGTCAGCGTGTCGATCTTCGGGCGCGCGACGCCAGTGGAACTGGATTTCGAGCAGGTCGAGAGAAGCAAGTAAGGCCACGCCTTGCTTGCTGGCCGCACGAAATTAGCGTCAGCTGATTTCGAGACGGCGACCGACCGGCCGGCGGGTGCAAACCCGACCGACGTTAGCGGCGTAGGGCGAAGGCCCTGCGCCGTTTTTTATTAAGTTCCGATATGATTATGACCACTGGACTGATTGGACGTCAATAATCGCTGATGCTAAAAAGCGCCAACCGTCGCAGACGCCGGTGTAGATTAACTAATCGACCATCGACCCATTTTTTTAACTTATTCCAAGAGCATCAAGCAAAGTAACACCGTGCCTTCTCTCCTGCTATGATAAATAGGCAGTGAACCATGTGGAATGAGATATGAATCTTAATCCGCCAAAGCAGCAAGCTGGACTATGCGTATTTTGCGGCCGATCCGGCTCCTTGTCGAAGCAACATATCTTCCCTAATCGCCTAAGGAGATTGCTTCCGCGTGATGCAATTAACCACACCGGCCACCTCATTAACATATCCTACGCTGACAACACCACCATAATTAGCCCAGAGCTTCCTAAGACAAAAAATGGCCACCTTGGAACAAAACAGCTCCGAATTGTGTGTAGAGAATGCAATGCTGGATGGATGAATGATATTGAAAAAAGATCATTTGTCTTCATTGAACCAATGATAGCAGGATTGAATGTCCTTCTAGACTCTTCCGCGCAGCAAGCATTAGCGAGTTTTTGCGCTATATTTTTTTCTGTAGCTGACAGGGAGCATGTCCCGACGAGCGGGATAGGGCAAAAAGAAAGAACTTATGTTTTTGAGAATAGGAAACCCCCTACTACTTGGAATTTATTCATTGGCCGAACAAATTCGAACGATTGGCGATTTAGATTCAAACACCACGGCATGACGATAGGATCAAGTACGTCAGGAATTCCTATTCCACCTAAAAATAATTCACAAGTTTGCACAGCCGGATTCGGGGGCTTACTTTTCCACGCAATAAGTAACGGAAATTTCAATATTATCGGCAACGTCAGCGAATATGAGCGCTTATTCGGGTTAGGGTCTATCTCTCCAATATCCGATAATTTTAATTTTCACGACCTCCCTGTTCATGACACAGAATCTTCCAATAAAGTATCAGACGGCCTAGTCTTCAGCTTACCGCGTGTACCGCCTCGATATTAGATAAGTAACTTACCGATTTAATTGCGACATAACTGTATTTATCTTGATCACCCCTTCCGCAACGCAATCTCCATTGCCACCTCCCACCCCACCGGCTCCCACTGCGTCCGCCGCCCACCCCGCCGCCACTCCAGCTGCGCATATTCCACCATCCGCATCTCGTCTTCCTCCAGCAGCAACCCGGCGCGATAGTCCTTCGCCTTGCGCTCGAGATACGCCGCGTTGCTCTCGCCGCGCTTCGGGGCGAGGTCGGGTTCGGCCAGCCCCTTTGCCCGGCGGTCGTTCCACGCGATCATCTGCATCGCCTGCGCTGCCGTCATCGCCGGGATCGGCGGGGGATCGTTGTGGCGCCAATGGTCGTGGACGTTGGCTTCGGGCAGCGAACTTTCGAGCAGCGCCGCCTCCAGCCGTTCGGAGCCGACCGCCAGCGCCACACGCATTTCGCGGGCGAAGCCGGGATGGTTGCGCGCGCGGGCGTAGAAGCTGGAATGGGCGAAGCCGGCGGCTGCTGCCGAGAGGCGGACATTGGCGGTGGCGCTCAAGGCGGCGAGGAAGCGTTGTTCGGCGTCGCGGTCGATGGTGCGGGTCTTGCCGACGCGCAGTTGCAGGCGGCCTTTCGAGCGGACGACGCGCGCGGGGCCTTCCGTCTGCTCGGGCTTGGCGAGGCGGGCGGCGGCGAGGGTCAGGGCGGCTTCCCAGCGCTGGGCGAAGTCGGGGTCGGCGTTCCTTCGCTTGGTGAGCATCGAGCGGTTGAGGCCGGTTGTGCGGGCGGCGTCGCGGGCATTGCCGCTGCGTTCGAGTTCGGCGAGGAAGGCGGCGTTCTGCAGCGCCTGTTTCCGGCTGTACGGGCGGGGTTTGCGATCGGGCATGGCGCCTACCGGATCAGGCGGAATCCTACATTGCAAGGGGGGCCGGTTTGCGCTAAGCGCGCCGCTTCCCAAACGACAGTTTTGGAAACCATGGCGGGAGGCCGGCCCATTGGGCCGCGCCGCACGAACCGCTAAACTTGAAAGAGAGTGAACCATGGCCAAGAAGATTACCGGCTATATCAAGCTGCAGGTGCCGGCGGGCGAAGCCAAGCCGTCGCCGCCGATCGGCCCGGCGCTGGGTCAGCGCGGCGTGAACATCATGGAATTCTGCAAGGCGTTCAACGCGCAGACCGGTGACACGGCGAAGGGCACCCCGCTGCCGACGATCATCACCGTCTATGCCGACCGTTCGTTCAGCTTTGAGACGAAGACGCCGCCGGCGACCTACCTCATCAAGCAGGCGATCAACCTGAAGTCGGGTTCGAAGGAACCGGGCAAGGTGAAGGCCGGCAGCATCAAGCGTTCGCAGCTGAGCGAAATCGCCACGATGAAGATGAAGGATCTGAACGCCAACGACATCGACGCGGCGACGAAGATCATCGAAGGTTCGGCCCGCGCGATGGGCCTCGAAGTGGTGGAGGGTTAAGACTGTGGCCAAGCTGACCAAGAAGGCGAAGACCCTCGCCGCTGCCGTCGATGCGCAGAAGCTGTACGGCGTCGATGAAGCCATTGCGCTCGCCAAGACCCATGCGACCGCCAAGTTCGACGAGACGATCGAAGTCGCGCTGAACCTGGGCGTCGATCCGCGTCACGCCGACCAGATGGTCCGCGGCGTCGTGACCCTGCCCAAGGGCACCGGCAAGACCGTGCGCGTCGGCGTGTTCGCCCGCGGCGCGAAGGCCGAGGAAGCCACCGCGGCGGGTGCCGATGTCGTCGGTGCCGAGGACCTGATGGACGCGATCCAGGGCGGCAAGATCGACTTCGATCGCTGCATCGCGACCCCGGACATGATGGGTCTGGTCGGTCGTCTCGGCAAGATCCTGGGTCCGAAGGGCCTGATGCCGAACCCGAAGCTGGGCACGGTCACCATGAACGTCGCGGCTGCGGTCGAGGCGGCCAAGGGTGGTCAGGTCGAGTACCGCGTCGAAAAGGCCGGCATCATCCATTCGGGCATCGGCAAGGCGTCGTTCTCGGCCGCTGATCTCCGCGAAAACTTCGACGCACTGGTCGATGCGGTGGTGAAGGCCAAGCCGTCGGGCGCCAAGGGCAAGTATGTCCGCAAGGTTGCGGTCAGCTCGTCGATGGGTCCGGGGATCAAGGTCGATACGGCCGAGGTTGCAGGCGCGTAAGCGCCGACGCCGGGCGGCATAGCCCGGCCCGAGGCCGGCCGGCGGGGGCGAAGCTTCCGACCGACGACGCGGGATTTACTCCCGCGTCGGCCGACAAACAGAATAAGGGGTCGGAGGTTTGGTGCTTCCGGCCCCTTTTCTTTGCCCCTCTCCCTTCCCATCCGGCTTCGCCGGACGGGCCCCTTCCCTCTCCCCTGAAGGGGAGAGGGAGTCAGATGTTCCCCTGTTCCTCTTCCGGCACGTCGTCGTCCGGGCCGTAATAGAGCTTCGCGCAATCCTCGCGCAGGCAGCCGCCCTCGATCACGATGTCGTCGCGGTATGCGTCGGCGATGAAGGTCAGCGTGTCGATGTGACGGTCCTCGAAATACATGCGGTGCACATCGTCGCGGCCGGCGCCATAGACGACGCGGGCGACCTTCGACCAGATCGAGGCCATGGTGCACATGCCGCAGGGCTGGAGCGTGGAATAGAGCGTCGCGCCGCGCAGCTCCATGTCGCCTTCGCTTTCGCAGGCGCGGCGGATCGCCATCATCTCGGCGTGCGCCGTGGCGTCGGGGAGTTCCTGCGTCTGGTTGGGCTCGGCGGAGAGGACGCGGTCGCCGAGCACGATGATCGACCCGAGCGGCGAGCAGGACGGGTCGTCGCCCTTGGTCCGGGCGATGGCGATCGCCTGTCGCATCCAGTGTTCGTCTTGGGGCGTGAGCATGGCAGGGTTTCCCTTCTGCCCGCCCCAACGCTTGCGAACCGCGAAAGGATCAGGTGGCGGCGGCGAGGATGTCGTCGCTCGACGCGGCACCCACGCCGAGCCGCGCGAGCAGGCCCAGCACCCCGTCCCACCACGCCCAGAAGGCGGCGAGGTCGGCGGCGTCGCGGACGTACGGGGTGTGGCCGGGGACGAGGCTGGGCGAATGATAGGCGAAGTTGAGGACGCGGGTCCCCTCCCCCACCGCCACCCGGATCGCCTCCAGCACGTCGGGCAGCGGCATGTCCTCGGGCGTCAGCGCCACGCGGTGAAGCAGGCCGGTGCGCGCGAGGATGCCGCGTCCGCGGGGGATGCGACCAGCGGCGCGGTAGAGCGCCGCGCCGCCGCGCCGCAGCCGCCCGGTGAAGACGGTGGTCAGCGGCAGTTCGACGATGGCGCCATCGGGACCGGTGCGGAAGGCGTGGTTGGCGACGGCGCGATAGTCCGGCCCGCCCTGTGCGCCATAATCATAGCGGGCGCGCATCGAGCTATCGAGGCGGTAGCCGCGCGCCGCCAGCAGCATCAAGGTGTTGGGGCCGAGGCCGTAGCGGCCGGCGCGATAGACGGTCGGGCGGGTGCCGGCGAGCGTGGTCAGCGCGTCGGTCAGGCGGTCGAGCTTGGCCGCCTCCAGCGCCTTGGGCAGATTGCCGGCGAAGCTGCTATGGTTCGACAGCGCTTCGTCGAAGGGCGGATTGACCCAGGGATGGAGCTGCGCGCCGATGGTCGCGTCACCCTGTGCCATGACCGCGCGCAACGCGTCGATCGCGGCGGGATCGGTCGCGACCGGATAGTCGACCAGATAGCAGCTGCGCACGCCCATGCCGGCCATCCGGGCATGGGCGTCGGGCAGGGCGGCGGTGGTGGCGACGCTCCAGCCGTCGTGGCGGAACGGGGCGCGCCAGTCGAATTCCTCTTCGGTATCGACAAGCAAGGTGAAGCGTGTCCCGAAACCGTCGCGCCAGACGACCGGCCGGCCATCGGCGGGCCGAAACGGCGGGGTCACCGCTGCTGGACCTGCCCGACCTCCACCGCGTCCGCCGCCGGCAAGCGCAGCGTCAGCGTGGCGGTGCCGAAGACGAGCGTGCCGCCCAGTTCGCTGGCGAGGTTGCGGGCGAGGCGCAGGGCGAAGCCGGTGCCGAGCAGCGACTGGTCGCCCTCGTCATCGTCCACGTCGAACACGCTGTCGCCGGGCCATGCGTCGAGCGCCGCCGGCCGGTCGAGGACGATCGCGACATGGCCATCCCCCTCCAGCCCCATGCGGACATAGATCGATTCCTCCGGCTCGCCCGCCGATACCAGCGTCGCGAGCAGGCGGGCGAGCAGCCGTTCGACCGCGCGCCGGTCGCCGGTGACCGACAGGTCGGTCGGTTCGATCTCCAGCAACGTGCCGCGCAGGTCGCAGAGCGACGCGAGGTCGGCGGCGATCACGTCCAGCACCGGGCGCAGCACCACGCTGTCGGCGCGCAGGTCGAGCGCGTCGCCATCGATCCGCGCGGCGAGGTCGAGATCGTCGATCACCGCGACCAGATCACGCGAATGGTTCAGGATCGCCCCGGCGCGGTCGCGATAGACCGGCGGCACGGGGCCGAGCAGCTGCGCCTCGATCATCTCGGCAAAGCCGGCGATCGCGCCCGCCGGGGTGCGCAGTTCGTGGACCAGCTGACGCAGCTGGGCGACACCGGCATCGCGCGTGGCAACGGGTTCGGCGCGTTCGTCGCGACGCGGGCGCCGCGCGGTGCCGCGATAGCCGGTGAAGCGGCCGCTGGCATGGTCGAACGCCGGCACGCCCGACACGCACCATTCGCCGGACGCATCGCTGTCGCCGCCGATCACGAGGCGCGCGTCGCGGAACGGGCTGCGCTGGCGAAGCGCGCCTGCCGCCACGCCGTCGAAGCGGGCGGTGCCAGGCGCCGCGCCGAAATCGAGCGAGAGGCCGACCAGCGGCGCGCGGCTGACACCATCGACCCAGCGGATCAGCCCGGCGGCGTCGGTTTCGAAGCGGAAGTTGTCCTGTCCCCCGGTCGCGGCGGGCGGGGGCGGTGCGACATCCTGCGTCCGCTCGAACGCTTCGATCCGTGCCATGACGTCGACGATCCGGAACGGGCCGGCGGGGTCGGTGGCCGGGGCGAACAGGTCGGCCTGATCGGCGACCGGCGGTGGCGTGATGGCCTCTGCCGCCTCTCCCTCAGGCGTCACCCCAGCGGGGGCTGGGGTGCCTGCGGGATGGGCGTCGTCCGGCTGCGGCGGGAGACCCCAGCCTTCGCTGGGGTGACGAATTGGGGCGGGTGCGGAGGCATCCGGCGCGGTTGCTTCGGCATCGGCTTCAACGGCCTCGGCCATATCCGTCACACCAGCGGAGATCGGCGCCTCTGCGGGGCGGGCATCGTCCGGCTGCGGCGGGCGAGCCTGACCGTCGGCGGACGACACGCTGTCATCGCCCAGCACCAGGTCGGTGCTGCCGAAGCTGTCGAGCGCGCGCTGGACGGCGGGGTCGAGGTCGCGGCGGTTGCGGACGATACCGCGCGCGGTCGATCCGAGACGCGGGAGCAGCGCCAGCCATTCGTCGACCGAGAGCGTCGCACCGCGCAGCACCGGCACCGCCGCCTCGATCACGTCGGTCGCGAACAATCCGACCAGCACGGCCGGCGGGCGGGCATATTCGAGGTCGCGGGCGCTGGCGACGCGGACGGTACGCGGTACGCCGTCCTGCAGATCGTGGAGCAGCGCGATCCCGCGGGGATCGGGATCGACGCGACCGCGCCCGATCAGGTCGACCAGCTGCCGCCAGGCCGAAGCACGCGCGCCCTCCCCCGTCAGGTCGGAGGCCAAAACCGTTTCGAGGGTATCGTCGAAGCGCACCGGATTCCCGCTACTCGCACCTGCGTAACTGCCGGGTGCCCATGACCCTTAACCCCGCGATCGTTAATACGGAACTGCCCATTTTCGGTACGTCGCAATGTGGGACAATTGCGCTTCCGCGTAATTTTATAATGCTGTAGGCAGGGCGATCATTCGAACCCTATCACGGAACTCTACCATGGCTTTCGATCGTATCGACCGGCAAATCCTTGCCCTGTTGCAGGAGGACGGGCGGATGACGAACGTCGAACTGGCCGAGCGCGTCGGGTTGACCGCGCCCCCCTGTCTGCGGCGTGTCCGCGCGCTGGAGGAGGCCGGCGCGATCCGCGGCTATCATGCCGCGCTCGACCCGCGACTGCTGGGCTTTACGATCACGGTGTTCGCGCTGGTCAGCCTGAAGAGCCAGGCGGGCAGCGACCTCGCCGCGTTCGAGGCGCATATCGCGACGATCCCCGAGGTCCGCGAATGCCACATGCTGAACGGCGAGATCGACTTCATCCTGAAGATCGTCGCGGCCGACCTGGAGACGTTTCAGTCGATGTTGACGACGCAGCTGATTACCGCGCCCAATGTCGCGAGCGTGAAGACGTCGCCGACGGTCAGAACGTCGAAGGCGCTGCCGGGGATTCCGGTTTCCGCCGGGGAGTGATTGCTTCTTCCTTTCTGTACGCCACTCCGTTCGGTTCGGGCAGCCTGGAGCCTGTCGAGGACGCGCCGTTCGGGGCGCCCCCTTCTCGACTACGGTTCTCGACAAGCTCGAACCTGCGCTCGAAGCAAACGGGGGGGGTAAATGGGACGGGAAGGAACATGCCTTGCCGCCCCCCCTGCACAACCACTCCGTTTGGTTCGAGTAGCGATCGAGCTTGTCGAGAGCGCGTATCGAGAACGGGGGTCCGCTAGGCAGGCGTTCTCGACGGACACTTCTCGACAAGCTCGAAGCTGCTCGAACCGAACGGAGTGGTTGCCAGAAGACCTTCCCCCAAACGGAAACGGCCCGGACCATCACTGGTCCGGGCCGTTTCGCGTGTTCGGTCACCCGATCAGTTGTTGCCGACCGCCGGGGTCGACGCGACGATGCGGGGATTGTCGACGTAGAAGGTCCAGAAGCTGGCGATTTCGGCACGCGGGCCGGTGGTGGTCACCTTGGCCAGCGCCGCCTTGGCTTCCGCCGCCTGTCCGGCACGGGCATGGGCGATGCCGATGCGGGTGTTGGCTTCGTCGGCGTCGATCCCGCCCTTTTGCAGCGCGAGATTGTACAGCTCGACCGCCTTCGCATTGTTGCCGGTCGCCAGATAGACATTGCCCGCAGCCAGCGCCGCGCGGCCGTTCGGGCCGGACTTCGCACGGGTTTCGAGCGCGGCGGCCGAACCGTCCGACTTGATCTGGGTCTGCGCCGTGGTCTTCAGCGAGTTGAAGACGGTCGCCGACGCCGGAATCTTGCCCGATGCGCGCCCTTCGTCGATCACTGCGACGGTTTCATAGGGCAGGCCGATGTCCTGCGTGGTCTGCACATAGTCGCGATAGTCGTTCTGGTCGGCCAGCGACTTGGTGTCGCGCATCAGGCGCAGGATGTCGACACGGGCCTGGTTGCCGAGCGTCGCGCCCTTGTTGTCGGCACGGTCGCGGAACAGCGCCAGCACGGTGCGCCAGTTCGCCTGCGTCGGATATTCGGCCAGCTTGCGGCGCGCCCACTGCCCGGCCTCGACCGGACGGTTCGAGCGATAGAGCTGCGAAATGGCGAGGTCGTACCAGCCCGGCGGCACCGGCTGCCCGGCGGCCTTGCGCGCGGCCATCACCTTTTCGAGGCTGGCGAGGCCCTGATCGACCTGCCCCTTCTGGATGGCGATGCTGGCGAGGCGCAGTTCGAGGTCCGGCTCGTTATAGCCGGCCTGCCTGGCGCGTTCGAAATTCTGCACCGCGACATCGGTCTGCTTGGTGTCGAGCGCGAGGACGCCACGGTTGTAATACAGGCCGCCGCGCTCTTCGGGCTTCAGCTTGGGGCTGGCGAGCAGTTCGTCGATCGCGGCGGCGAGTGCCGGGCGATCGTTCTTCGCCTGCGCGTTCTGCACCTTCAGCTGGGCGAGGAAATAGGCCTCGTCCTGGTTGCCGGCGGTGGCGGCTGCCTGCATCGCGGCGATCTGCTGATCGGCCACGGCGAAGTTCTTCGCCTTGATCGCGGCGTCGGCGGCAAGCGCGGCGGTGCGGAACGCTTCGCCGACCTGGATCTGCGGCGCGGCGGGCGCTTCGTCCTTCTTCTTGCGCTGGGCATCGGCCGGCGCGGCGACGGCCAGGGTCGCACCCATGCCGAGCAGGGCAGCCAGGGCAGCCTTGGAAACGAACGTCATGCCGTGAATTCTCCCGAAAACTGGTGCTGGACGTAAGCGCCCGGCAGGCGCGGCCCATCTAGGTCGAACCATGCGTCCGCACAAGCACACGCACGTAACGATGCGTTGCCGGACCTGCGCTGAACGCGCGTTGAACGGTTCAGGTCCCGTGGGTGATCGAAGTCGGCACCGCCCCCCCCCCCTTTGACGTGTCCCCATCGGGCCGATAGGCGGCACGCGATGATCGCGATCCTGTCCCCCGCCAAGACGCTCGACTACACGAGCACGCTCCCCGACCTGTCGTGGAGCGCGCCACGATTCCCCGACGAATCCGGCCAGATCGCGCGCGGCGCGGCGCGGCTGGGCGCGGCGAAGCTGGCCAGCCTGATGCGGATTTCGCCCAAGCTGGCCGCACTGAATGCCGCGCGGTATCGTGACTTTGCGGACGCCGAGGCGCGGCCGGCGCTGCTGGCGTTCGCCGGCGACGTCTATGCCGGGTTCGACGCGAAGTCGCTGGAGGCGGCGCAGTTCGATTTCGCGCAGGATCATGTCCGCATCCTGTCGGGCCTGTACGGGCTGCTCAGGCCGCTGGACGCGATCCGGCCGTACCGGCTGGAGATGGGCACGCGCTGGGCGCCGGGGCGGGCGAAGGACCTGTATGCGTTCTGGGGCGACCGCATTGCCGGGCTGCTGGCGGAGGATGTGCGGGGAAGCGGGTCGGACGTGGTGCTGAACCTGGCCAGCCAGGAATATTGGCACGCGGTGGCGGGACAGCTGCCGGGCGATGTCCGCGTGATCGAGGTCGATTTCCGCGAGGATGGGCCTGAAGGGCCGCGCTTCGTCAGCTTTCACGCGAAACGCGCGCGGGGGATGATGGCGCGGTGGATGTGCGAACACCGGGTGACCGATGTGGCGGCGATGCAGGGGTTCGATAGCGACGGGTATCGGTTCGCGGGCGCCGAGGGGGATCGGTGGATGTTCGTGCGGGGGTGAAGGGGGTTTCGATCCCTTTCCGTTTCCAACCAGACCCGTTTGGTTCGAGCAGCTTCGAGCCTGTCGAGAAGCGTCTGTCGAGAACGCCGCGTTCGGGGCAACCCCTTCTCGACTTCGGTTCTCGACAGGCTCGAACCTCCGCTCGAAGCAAACGGGCCGGTCGGGGGGAAGGTTGGGACGGTTTAGCTCAAGAAA
Source organism: uncultured Sphingomonas sp. (assembly GCF_913776855.1). Taxonomy (GTDB): domain Bacteria; phylum Pseudomonadota; class Alphaproteobacteria; order Sphingomonadales; family Sphingomonadaceae; genus Sphingomonas. The sequence continues at coordinate 45,897 of NZ_CAJYQD010000032.1, forward strand.
ACACCGCGATGATCCCGGCGATCACCGACGAGCCCGCCAGCGGGCCGACGAACATCACCAGCAGGAACACGCCGATGCTGCCCAGCATCACCCGCTCCTGCGGCCGGGTCAGGCGCGCGGGCGGTCGGGGCGGTTCGTAGCCGTCGGGCGGTGGGGGCCAGGCGTTCGAATCATAGAACATCGCGCTTCTCCCGATCCCGCAGGGGGAATCGTGCGGCAACAACGATCGCCGCGCTGGACAACAGCACAGACGATACCAGAGCGCCCATCGACAGCAACCCGGCCGGCGTGACCGACACGCCTGCCTTCAGGCGCAGCTTGCGGCCGGCGTGGAGCGTCAAGCGGGCGGATTGCGGTGCGTGGAGGTGGCTGGACATGGACCGGACAACGCAAGGCGCGGCGTTGCGTGTCCCTGAGGAAAGGCGCCCCCGCTACGTGGCGGGGGCGCTCCCTCTCCTACCTCAGGCCGGTTCGGCGACCCGCGGGGCGGCGTCGCGCACCCCGGCATCGACCGCATCGGCGAACTGCGCGAAATTGGCGGTGAACAGGTCGACCAGCTTGGCGGCGGTGCGGTCATAGGCCGCGCCGTCCGCCCAGGTGCTGCGCGGGTCGAGGATCGCGGCATCGACGCCCGGCACCGATACCGGCACCTGGAACCCGAACCAGGGATCGGTGCGGAATGCGGCATCGTTCAACGATCCGTCGAGCGCGGCGTTGAGGAGCGCGCGCGTCGCCTTGATCGGCATCCGGCGCCCTTCGCCATATTGCCCGCCGGTCCAGCCGGTATTGACCAGCCAGCACGCGACATTGCCCTTGGCAATCCGTTCCTTCAGCAGGTTGCCATAGACCGACGGATGGCGCGGCATGAACGGTGCGCCGAAGCAGGTCGAGAAGACCGGTTCCGGTTCGGTCACGCCGATTTCGGTCCCCGCCACCTTCGACGTATAGCCCGACAGGAAATGGTACATCGCCTGGTCCGGGGTCAGCCGCGCGATCGGCGGCAGGATGCCGAAGGCGTCGGCGGTCAGCATCACGACGTTGCTGGGCACCGGCCCCATATTGTCGGCCGAGGCATTGGGGATCACGTCGATCGGATAGGCCGCACGCGAATTTTCGGCGAGGCTGGGATCGTCGAGATCCAGTTCCCGCGTATCCGGGTCCATCACCACATTTTCGAGGACGGTGCCGAACCGCTTGGTCGTGGCAAAGATTTCCGGCTCCGCCTCGGCCGACAGGCGGATCATCTTGGCATAGCAGCCGCCTTCGAAATTGAAGACCGCCGTGTCCGACCAGCCATGTTCGTCGTCGCCGATCAGCGTACGGCTGGCATCGGCGCTGAGCGTCGTCTTGCCGGTGCCCGACAGGCCGAAGAACACCGCCGTATCGCCCTTCGGACCGATATTGGCCGAACAGTGCATCGGCATGGTGCCGGTTTCGGGCAGCAGGAAGTTCAGCAGGCCGAACACCGACTTCTTCATTTCGCCCGCATACTGCGTGCCGCCGATCAGGATCAGCTTTTCGGTCATGCTGACCGCGATCACGGTTTCACTGCGGCAGCCGTGGCGCGCGGGATCGGCGCGGAAGTTCGGCAGGTCGATGATGGTGAAGTCGGGGACGAAGCCCGCCAGATCGGCGTTCTCGGGGCGGACCAGCATCGTGCGGATGAACAGGTTGTGCCACGCCAGCGTGTTGATGACGCGCACCTTTACCCGGTGTTCGGGCTGCGACCCGCCGAACAGATCCTGCACGAACAAATTCGGTTCGTTGACCAGTTCGGCGAGGAAATCGGCCTTCAGCGTGGCGAAATGCGCCGGGTCCATCGCGCGGTTGGTCTTGCCCCACCACACGGTATCCTCGGTAATTGCGTCGCGGACCATGAACTTGTCCTGCGGGCTGCGGCCCGTATGGCGGCCGGTGGTGACGACCAGCGGGCCGTCCTTGGCCAGCCGCCCTTCCCCGCGCGCGACCGCCAGCTCGACCAGCTGCGGCGTGCGCAGGTTCCAGTGGACTTCCGCACCGGTATCGATGCCCATTGCGGACAGGTCGTGTTCGGGCGTGACGATCGCCATGCTGCATTCTCCCTCGGGTACCGACTCGCGGACGGTACCCCCGTCTCGCGATTTCGGGATGCTGTAGGCGCGTGACGGCAAAGCGTCAAACACGTTAAACAACATTATAGCCATGGTGTTTTGCGATTACGACCAATGGGTTAGCAAGTTAATTATATGATATATGCGATCGCCGCCGGAAGACGCATGAGCAGGATGCCGGTCCGGACATTCGTCCCGGCACGAAACGCCGGCACGAAAGGATTGTCGCTCCGCTACGGCACAGGGCATTGAGCGGCGGCGCCCTTTCCCGTAACCGTCAGGCGTGATGCACACGGATTTCCGCCCATGACCGCGACGATCGCGCTGGTCGATGATGACCGCAACATCCTGACGTCGGTATCGATCGCGTTGCAGACCGAAGGCTTTGTCACGCGGGTCTATTCGGATGGCGAAGTGGCGCTGAAGGCCTTTGCCGAGAACCCTCCCGACCTGGCCGTGCTGGACATCAAGATGCCGCGGATGGACGGCCTCGAACTGCTGCGCCGGTTGCGGGAAAAAAGCCGGCTGCCGGTGATCTTCCTGACCAGCAAGGACGACGAGCTGGACGAGGCGCTGGGCCTTGCCATGGGTGCCGACGACTATATCGCCAAGCCGTTTTCGCAGCGGCTGCTGATCGCGCGCATCCGCGCCATCCTGCGCCGGGCCGAACCGGCGCTGGCCGGTGAGCCGGGCAGTCCCGAGGGTACGCCCCAGGCGGTGCTGGAGCGCGGACGCCTCGCGATGGACCCGGCGCGGCACAAGGTGACGTGGAACGGCGAGAACGTCACGCTGACCGTGACCGAGTTCCTGATCCTCGAAACGCTTGCCAGCCGCCCCGGCATCGTCAAGACGCGCAACCAGTTGATGGACGCCGCCTATCAGGACGACATCTATGTCGACGACCGCACGATCGACAGCCACATCAAGCGGTTGCGCCGCAAGTTCCGACAGGTCGACAAGGAATTCGACGCGATCGAGACGCTGTATGGCGCGGGGTATCGCTTCGCGGACGAATAGGGTGGGCAGCGGCAGTCGGCCTTTGGTTCGACGCGTACGTCAAACGGCATCGTACCCCGGCGAAGGCCGGGGTCCAGTTGGGAAACGTCCGTGATGGAAGCGCGAAGTGCCGTAACTGGACCCCGGCCTTCGCCGGGGTACGGTATTGGTGGATGCGGAACCGCTGATGCCCCCCGCTGACATCCCCGAGGACCTGCCGGTCGACGAAGGCGCGCTGTCGCTCCGCTGGTCGGGGCGGGTGTCGCTGACGCCGCGCATCCTGTTCGTGAACATCTTTGCGCTCGCCTTGCTGGCCGGCGGGTTCTTCTATCTCGACAGTTATCGCGCGCGGATCGTTGACGGGCGGGTGGCGCAGGCGGAGCGCGAGGTGCGGCTGATCGCCGAGGCGCTGTCGCTGATGGCACCCGACGACCGCACCGACGAAATGGTCAATTTCGCGCGCAAGTCGGGGCTGCGCCTGCGCATCTATGACCGGCGCGGGCGGCTGGTCGCCGACAGCCGGGTGCTGGGCGTACGCAATTTCCAGCTGGTCGATCCGGACAAGGACGGCTGGCAACAGGATGCCGCGCGCGCGCTGGACGCCGGGATCGACACGGTGGTCGGCAACGAACGCGACCCGCTGTACCGCGAACGCGCGCCGGGGCGCGGACTGCGCTGGCCCGATGTGGTGACGGTGCGGACGACCGGGGCGACCGCCGCCACCGTGTGGCGGGCGCCGGACCGGACGCCGGTCGTCACCGCCGCCGCGCCGCTGCCGGAGGACCGGGTGCTGATGGCGACGGTCAACGCGCGCGACATCACCTCCACCGTCCGGTCGGAGCGGTTTCGCCTGAGCCTGGTGCTGGGCGTCGCGGTGCTGCTGTCGGTGCTGTTGTCGCTGTTCCTGGCGCGCACCATCGTCCGGCCGATGCGGATGCTGGCGCGTGCCGCGATCCGGGTGCGGCTGGGCCGTGCGCGCGAGGTGGTGGTGCCGCGCCTGCCCAGCCGCCGGGACGAGATCGGGATGCTCGCCCGCGCGCTGTCGGACATGACCAGTACGCTGCGCAGCCGGATCGACGCGACCGAGGCGTTCGCCGCCGACGTCACGCACGAGCTGAAGAACCCGCTCGCCTCGCTACGCTCCGCGGTCGACGGGCTGGGCGCGGTGAAGGACCCCGATCTGCAGGCGCAGTTGCTGGCGATCGTGCAGGACGATGTGCATCGGCTCGACCGGCTGATTACCGACATTTCCGACGCATCGCGGCTGGATGCGCAGCTGGCGCGGGCGAAGTTCGAAAGCGTCGATCTGGTCGCGCTGATCGCCGCGCTGGTCGCCTATCGCACCGATCGCGGGATCGAACGCGACGTGGTGCTGCGCTTCGACCCCGACGAACCGCTGGTGGTCAGCGGCGAGGGTGCGCGGCTGGAACGGGTGTTCGCCAATCTGATCGACAACGCCATTTCCTTCTCTCCCCCCGGCGGCACGGTGCGGATCGCCGGCGGCAATGACGGCGACCTGGTGGAGATCGAGGTGGTCGACGATGGCCCCGGCGTGCCCCCCGAACAGCGCGAGGCGGTGTTCCGCCGGTTCCATTCGGTGCGACCAGGCGACGAGGCTTTCGGACGACATTCGGGCCTTGGCCTTGCCATCGCGCGGACCATCGTCGAAGGGCATGGCGGTATGATCGCCGCAGAATCACGCCGGGACCAGCGCGAGGGCGCACGCTTCGTGGTGCAGCTGCCGGTGGCGGGCGCATGAGCGACGAGCCGCCGCAACCCGTCCATGCGTCGTGCGTGGCGATCGACGGGCGCGCCGTGCTGATCGCCGGGCCGTCGGGGGCGGGCAAGTCGGACCTGACGCTGCGGCTGATCGATGCCGGCGCGATGCTGGTCAGCGACGACTATACGGCGCTGACCGTGCGGGACGGCGCGCTGTACGCCGCGCCGCCCGCGACCATCGCCGGGCGGATCGAAGTGCGCGGCATCGGCATCGTCGAGCGCCCCTTCGTCGCCGACGTGCCCGTCGCCCTGTGGGTCGCGGCCGGAATGCCCGAACGGATGCCCGAGCCCATGACCCATGTCGTCGCCGGCATATCCCTGCCCGCCTATACCCTTTCCCTGCTGGAGGCCTCCGCCCCGGCGCGTATCCACCTGATGCTCGACAGGATCGCACGATAATGCAGCACGCCAACATCCTGCTGGTCACCGGCATGTCCGGTGCGGGGAAATCGACGGTCCTCAAGACGCTGGAGGACAGCGGCTGGGACATTGTCGACAATCTGCCGCTGCGCCTGCTCGGCCAGCTGATCGCCGCGACGCCCGCCGATGCCGACCGGCCGCTTGCCGTCGGAATCGGAACGCGGACACGCGGGTTCGACGCCGAACAGATCGTCGCCGCGATCCGCGCCCGGCCGGAGTTCGGGGTCAGCGTCCTGTTCCTCGACAGCAGCCAGGCCGAGCTGGAGCGGCGCTACAACGAAACGCGGCGACGCCACCCGCTGGCCAGCGACCGCACCGCCGCCGACGGGATCGAGAGCGAACGCGAGGTGCTGGAGCCGCTGCGCGCCTTCGCCAACCGGCTGCTCGATACCACCAATTTCAGCCGCAACGACCTGGCGCAATGGACGCGCGAGACCTTTGCCGAACCGGACAGCAGCGCGCCGGTGCTGTCGGTGCTGTCGTTCGGCTTCTCGCGCGGGGTGCCGCGCAACGCCGATATCGTGCTGGACATGCGGTTCCTGCGCAATCCGCACTGGGACCCGGTGCTGCGGCCGGGAACGGGGCTGGACCCCGATGTCGCCGCCTATGTGCAGGCCGACCCCGCCTATGACGCGGCGATCGCGTCGTTCGAAACGATGCTGCTGACCCTCCTCCCCCGCTATCGCGCGGAGGGGAAATCCTATGTCACCATCGCCTTTGGCTGTACCGGCGGGCGGCACCGGTCGGTCCATGTCGCCGAACGGATGGGCGCATGGTTGCGTACCCAGGGATTTTCGCCCACGATACACCATCGCGACCTAGGCACCGCGCCGCAGGATTCGCTGGAAGGCGCAAAGCAGGCGCCATGACGGATGTAGGAACGACGACGAACATGATCGGCCTGGTTTTGGTGACGCACGGACGTCTTGCCGAGGAGTTCGTCGTGGCGATGGAGCATGTCGTGGGTCCGCAGGAGCGGATCGGCACGGTGTGTATCGGTCCCGAGGACGATATGGAGGAACGCCGCGCCGACATCGCCAAGGCGATCGCCGATGTCGATGCCGGACAGGGCGTGATCGTGCTGACCGACCTGTTCGGCGGCACGCCCAGCAATCTTGCCATCTCGCTGATGGAAACGGGCCGGATCGAGGTGATCGCGGGCATCAACCTGCCGATGCTGATCCGGCTGGGCGGTGCGCGCAAGGCGATGAAGGTCGCCGAAGCCGTCGCCGCCGCGCGCGAGGCGGGGCGCAAGTACATCTCGGTCGCCAGCGAAGTGCTGGGCGAGGCGGCGGCGTGAGCGTCACCCGCACCGTCCAGATCACCAACCGCCGCGGGCTGCACGCGCGCGCCAGCGCCAAGTTCGTGACCATGGCCGCCGCCGCTCCGATCGAGGTCAGTGTCGAAAAGGACGGATCGCGGGTCACCGGCACGTCGATCATGGGCCTGATGATGCTGGGCGCGGCCAAGGGTGACCACATCACGATCAGCGCGGTCGGTGACGGCGCCGAGGCGGTGGTGGGACAGCTGTGTCAGCTGGTCGAGGATCGTTTCGGCGAGGATTGAGCGGCCGGGGGGCGTGGATCGCCCCCTCCCCGTCGTCACGTCGGCTCCACGCGTCATCCCAGCGAAGGCTGGGATCTCCCGGTCATGGCACGAGGCAGGAGCCGCTTGAGGCCCCAGCCTGCGCTGGGGCGACGTTCGCTTCGGGTTTGACGGGCCGTCGTACCCGTCCCAAATTTTTAGGGGTAGCCGCTCCCCTGGCCCGGACATAGGCCGAACCCCATGAACCTGCCGACCAAAGCAGCCCTCGACGCCCTGACCGAAAAGGAAAAGCAGACGCTGCGCCTGATCGTGCGTGGGCATGATGCGAAGTCGGTCGCGGTCACGCTGGGGCTGTCGGTCCATACCATCAACGAACGGCTGCGCGATGCGCGGCGCAAGCTGGCGGTGTCGAGCAGCCGCGAGGCGGCGCGGCTGTTGCTCGACGCCGAGACCCCCGAGAATCTGGGGGACGAAAGAACCGGGGAGGACGCACGGAGCGCGGCAAACGATGTGGGATCGGCGCCGGACGACGGCGCGACACCGGCGCGTCGCCGGTGGCCGGTTCTGATCGGAGTGATGCTGATGACCTTCGCCCTTGGCCTGCTGGCCCTGACCCTGATGCCCGGTTCGACCCAGGCGCCGCCCCCGTCGGCCACCGCACCCGCCACGCCTGCGTCCGACGCAGCGCGCACCTTTCTCGAACTGGTCGATGCCGGGCGCTGGAGCGACAGCTATGGCCGGTTCGGCGCGGCGTTTCGCAAGCTGAACAGCGAAGCGGTGTGGAGCGAGGTGTCGCAGCGCGTGCGCCCGCCGCTGGGCATGGTCGTGTCGCGGACGCTGCTGGGGCAGGAGACGATCCCCGTGCCGCCGGCCGGCGTCGAAATGCTGAAATTCCGCACCCGCTTCGCGACCGGCGGCGACAAGGTCGAGACGGTGACGCTCGATCAGGAAGGCGGCGACTGGAAGGTCGTCGGGGTGACGATCGAGTAATCGGGCAGGTCGTCCGGCAGGGTCCAGCGCGGCGGCCAGCCATCGAAATCGGTCGCCGCGCGGATCGTGTCGCCGGCCAGCGCGAAGAAGACATATTCCGGCGGATCGGGCCAGCCGGACCAGTCGCGGTCGCGCACGATCCAGCGTTCGTCATCGACCTCCGCCACCACGTATACATGGTCGCCGAACCGGCCGAGAATCGGGTGCCCTTCGATCGCGGCGATCTCTGCGGCGGTCGGCACACGCCACCGGACGTCGCGGCGGCGCGCCCGGCGGAAGTACCGCCGGAAGCGCAGGTCGTCGCGCAGGCTCTGCCCGAACCCATCGGGGTCGACCGATGGCGGCGAACGCCCGAACAGCCAGTCGAATATGCGCAAGCCCTATCCCCGCAACCGCCGCTCCTCCTCCAGCATATAATCCCGCGTCAGCGGCAGGGCGAGGCGGTTGCGGGTGAGCTGGACCTGGTAGTTGACCATGCCGCCATGGCGGAACGCCGCCGCCGCGCCGGCCAGATAGAAGGTCCACATGCGGTAGAATTTCTCGTCGTACAGCTCGACGATGGCATCCTTCGCCGCGACGGTGCGGTCGTACCAGTGGTCGATGGTCAGCGCGTAATGGACGCGCAGTACCTCGATATCGGTCGCGATCAGCTTGGTTCCTTCGTAGCCGCGCACGATTTCGGACAGCGCCGGGTTGTAGCCGCCGGGAAAGATGTATTTGGTGGTGAAGGTGTCGGTGACGCCGGGCACGCCCATCCGGCCGATGGTGTGCATCAGCATCACGCCATCATCGGTCAGCAGTTCGCGGCACTTGCGGAAGAAGGCGCCATATTGCGGCGGGCCGACATGTTCGAACATGCCGACCGACACGATCCGGTCGAACCGGCCGGTGACGTGGCGATAGTCGATCAGTTCGAACTTCACCTTGTCGGCAACGCCCGCTTCCTCGGCACGGCGGCGGGCGACCTTGATCTGCTCTTCGGACAAGGTGACGCCCAGCACCTCCGCGCCGGTCTTGCGGTGCAGGTACAGCGCCATCCCACCCCAGCCGCAGCCGATGTCAAGAACCCGCATCCCCGGACGCAGCGCCAGCTTCGCGGCGATATGCGCCTTCTTGTCAGCCTGCGCCTGTTCGAGGCTGTTGGCGGGATCGGTGAAATAGGCGCAGCTATATTGCCGGTCGATGTCGAGGAAGAGCGCGTAGAGCCGGTCGGACAAATCGTAGTGATGCGCCACGTTACGCTTCGACCGGCGGGCCATGTTGACCCGGTCGATCCGGTGGCGGACCGCATCGAACAACCGGATCGGCAGCGACGGCGCCAGCGAGTTGCCCCGGCCCCAGGGGGTATTGCCGGTCAGCAGCTCGACCAGATCGCGAATGTCGCCGCGATCGATGACGAGCTGCCCGTCCATGAACGCCTCCGCCGCGCCCAGTGCGGGATGGCGGACGATGCGGCCAGCGACGCCGGGATGGGTGAAGCGGATCGCGACGTCGGGAAAGGCCGGGTCGGCGGTGCCGAAGGTGACGGTGCGGCCATCGGCATGGGTTAGGGAGAGCGTACCGCGACGGACGGTACGGGCGAGGAACGTATCGATCAGTGCCATGTCGCGATGCAATATGCACGGATTGTGGCAAGTGATGGGCGATACGGCAAATCCTCCCCGTGCCGGGGAGGATAGGCACGCCTCCGCGCTTCCGCTACACCCCGCCCCATGCTCTCCCGCCTGCGCGATCGCCCGTGGACCACCGCCCTGTTGATCGCGTGTTTCGCGCAGTTGCTGTTTATGTGGGGCCTCGGGCGGCCGGGGAAGCTGTCGTTCGACGAGGTGCATTACGTGCCCGCCGCGCGGACGCTGCTGGCGCTCGCCTATCCCGCCAATACCGAACATCCGCTGGTGGCAAAGATGTGCATCGCGGCGGGCATCGCGGTGTTCGGCGACGATCCATGGGGTTGGCGCATCTTCGGCACGCTGGCCGGGACCGCGACGGTGCTGGGCGTGTTCGCGTGCCTGCAGCTGCTGTTCCGGCGGGTGCAGGTGGCGGTGTTCGGCGCAGCGCTGACCATGCTGAACCAGACGCTGCTGATCGAGGCACGCACCGCGATGCTGGAGGTGTATCTCGGCGCGTTCACCACCCTCGCCATCGCTGCCTTGCTGTGGTCGATGCGGGGGCGACCGACGGTCAGGCTGGCGCTGTCGGCGGCGTTGTTCGGGCTGGCGGTCGGGGTGAAATGGGCGGCGGTGCCCTATGTCGCGGGTGCGGGGCTGTTGCTGGTATGGGGCAAGAGCGACGGGCGGGATTATTGGCCGGGGCTGCCGCTGTTTCCGGCGCTGGCGCTGTTCGGCGCGATCAGCATCGGCACCTATTTCGCGACCTTTGCCCCCGCCTTCTTCTATGCGCAGGATCCGCTGACGCTGACGCGGGTGATCCCGTTCCAGGTCGAGATGTACCAGCGGCAGACGCAAATTCTGGCCCCCCATCCCTATCAGTCGAGCTGGTGGAGCTGGCCGCTGCTGATCCGGCCGATCTGGTATTTCTACGAACCCGACAATGGCGTGCAGCGCGGCGTGCTGCTGCTCGGCAATCCGGCGATCATGTGGGGCGGGCTGGCCGCGGTGGCCGCGTGCCTGTGGGCCGGGTGGCGGCGGCGGTCGCGGGCATTGCTGGGGGTCGGGCTGCTCTGGGTCGGGTCGCTGGCGGTGTGGGCCGTGATCCCGAAATCGCTCGGCTTCTATTACTATTACCATCTGTCGAGCATCTGGTTGTGCCTCGCGCTGGCGGCGGCATTCCATGGCTGTGCCAAGGGGCGGTTCGCGCGGGCGAACGAATGGTTCGCGCTGCCGGTGCTGATGCTGTTCGTCTATTTCTACCCGATCATCTCCGCCGCGCCGCTCGACGGGCCGCAGGCATTCAACCGGTGGATGTGGTTCGACAGCTGGCGCTAGGCCGATCGCTTCCGCCCGTACCGCCCCCACGTAAAGCGCGACGACAGCGCGAAATTCCACACCGCACCGACCGCGATTCCAGCCAGCGCCGGCAACGCCCATGCGTGCCCGCGCACATCGTACAGGAACGCCGCGACGCCGACATTGGCGACCGCGCCGACCGAACACACCGCGCAGAACGATACCCACCCATTGGCCAGCGCCCGTGCGCCCCGCAGCCGCCGGTCGCGATAGGTCAGCAGGTTGTTGAGGAAGAAGTTGAAGGTCATCGCGACCATCGTCGCCACGATCGTCGCGCCGATGAACCCGGCCTGCCCCTCCAGCAGCAGCGCCAGTGCCGCCAGATGCACGATCGCGCCCGCCGCACCGATCGCGGAGAACATGACGAAGCGCACCGGCACCACCCGCCCGAACATCCGGTCGTACAGCGCGATCAGATATTCGAGGGCGACGACATGGTCGAGCTTGCTTTCCCCCACCGCTCGCGTGCGGAACACATAGGGTAGCTCGGCGAACGTCAGTGGCTGCGGCGCGGCGGTCAGGATGTCGAGCAGGATCTTGAACCCGATCCCCGACAGGCGCGGCACGACGCGGCGCACAACCTCTCCCCGGATCATGAAGAAGCCGCTCATCGGGTCGGACAGGTCGGCCTTCAGCACGCGGCGCGACAGGCGGGTGGCAAGCGCCGACTTGGCCACGCGGTCGGCATCCCATGCCCCGGTCCCGCCGCCCGCCACGAAGCGCGATCCGATCACCAGGTCGAGCGCCGGATCGGCGATCAGCGCCGCCGCCATGCGCGGCAACAGCGTCTCGTCATGCTGCAGGTCGCCGTCGATCACCGCGACCAGCGGCGCGGCGGTGGCGCACATCCCCTCGATACAGGCGGTCGACAGGCCGCGCCGGCCGATGCGCTGGATCACGCGGACGCGCGGATCGTCGCGGGCGATGGCGCGGGCAACGTCGGCGGTGCCGTCGGGACTGTCGTCGTCGATGAAAATCGCTTCCCACGCGATACCCGTGAGCGCAGCGTCGAGCGCGGCGACGAGCAGGGGAACGTTGCCGCGTTCGTTGAAGACGGGAACGACGATGGCGAGGGCGAGCGGGGTCATATCCGCGCTATCGTACCCCCGCGCACGCGGGGGTCCAGAACCACAGGCGATGTCTTTGGTGGCCCTGGCCCCACGCCTGGGCAGGGGTACGGTAGCGCGAGGGGATCACAGTGCCGCCAGCACCGCGTCCGTCATGTCCTGCGTCGTCGCGGTCCCGCCCAGATCGGGCGTACGGTGCCCGGCGACCAAAGCGGCGGTGACCGCCGCCTCGATCCGGTCCGCCGGCGCGGTCAGCCCCAGCGAATGGCGCAGCATCATCGCCGCCGACAGGATCGTCGCCAGCGGGTTCGCTTTGCCTTGGCCCGCAATGTCCGGCGCGGAGCCGTGGATCGGTTCGTACAGGCCCTTCTTGTCCTGATTGATCGCGGCGGAGGGCAGCATCCCGATCGACCCGGCGCACATGCTCGCCTGATCCGACAGGATGTCGCCGAACAGGTTGCCGGTGACGATCACGTCGAACTGGCCCGGATTGCGCACCAGCTGCATCGCGGCATTGTCGACATACATGTGGGTCAGCTGGACGTCGGGATAATCCTTCGACACCTCGATCACGACATCGCGCCACAGCTGCGAGGTTTCGAGGACGTTGGCCTTGTCGACCGAACACAGCCGGCGGTTGCGGGTCCGCGCGGTGTCGAACGCGACGCGGGCGATGCGGGCGACCTCCGCCTCGTCATAGCGCATCAGGTCATGGCCCTCGCGCAGGCCGTCCGCCGTCGTCCCCCGGCCCTTTTCCCCGAAATACACGTCGCCAGTCAGCTCGCGCACGATCACCATGTCGATCGCGGCGGCAACTTCGGGGCGGAGCGCGGAGGCGTCTTCCAGCCCGGCGAACAGCTTTGCCGGGCGCAGATTGGCGAACAGGCCCAGTTCCTTGCGCAGGCCGAGGATCGCCTGTTCGGGGCGGTGTTCGCGCGCGACATTGTCGAACGCCGGATCGCCGACCGCACCGAACAGGACGGCATCGGCGCGCTTCGCCAGATCGAGCGTCTCTGGCGGCAGCGGGTGGCCGTGCGCACGATAGGCCGCGCCACCGACCGGTGCTTCCGCGAACGTCAGGTCGAGATTCAGTGTATCCAGTACCTGGCGCGCCGCCGCCACTACTTCCGGTCCGATCCCGTCGCCGGGCAGTATCGCGATCAAAGCCATCATATCATCCATGGTTCACGCACGAAGATTGCGTGGGGCAGCCTCTGCCCACTCCGCGCCGCTCACGCAACCGTCCTTTTCAATCGCTCGACCAGCCGGGTGCGTGCCGCCAGCACGTCCTGCCCCTTCAGCCCCAGCAGGTCGCGCGACAGGAAATGGCCCGACAGGGCGAGGCCGTCGAACGCCGCCGCCCAGTCGGCCCGGCCCCCTTCGATCAGGAAGGCGGGCAGCGGCAGCAGGCGGTGTTCGAGGCCGGTCGCCGCCGCGCGCGACACCGCGCCGCCGCTCTTGGGACTGACATGGGTCAGGTCGTCGGTGACGCCGGTCGCGACGCATTCGTCGAGCGAGAGGCCGAAGCCTAGTTCGGACAGGATCAGCAATTCGGTCCGCACCAGCGCCCCCACCCAGTCGCTGGCTCCCGGCGCGACGGCGATCGCGGCAAACAGCCCGTCCAGCGCGGCATGGATGCGGGGATAGGGCAGCGCCTCGGGCAGGGCATAGGCGGTGAGCGCACACATCCAGTCGATCGCGGCGGCGGCCAGCGGTTCGGCGAACAACGGCGCGCGGCTCTCGATCAGCTCGACGGTCAGCGCGGGCAGCTGCGTATCGGTCCGCGCGCGCCAGTCGCCGCGGATGAGGTTGCCCGGTTGCAGCACCGGCCGGATCGCCCGGCTCCGCCCGCCGCGGACATAGCCGAGCTGGACGCCGGCGTGTTCGGTCAGCGCCCGCACCACAGCGCCGTGCTCGCCGTGCGCGCGCACGGACAGGAGGATCGCGGTGGCGTTCAGGTGCATGGGGTGGGTTTAGCAGGGTTTGGCCGGGAATGGGCGCGCAAACCACCGGTTCGCTACGGTCGCCGGGATGCAGTCGCCTTCCCTGACCGTCGACCATCGAGCCGGTCCCTTGCGCCAGTTGACCAAGTGCCGCTGTGGCTGACCGCTCGTGGTCGAGGACGAAAAAACCGAAAGCCCTCAACGGTACCGATCGCAACGTCCGGTACGCTGCCGGTTGGCTTGCAGTAGAACACGGCCACAAATCGGATGGCCATTTCACCTCCGGGGAGGGTACGACAACGCTATCCCCGCCGCACTCGCGCCACCAGCGGGCCGACCACCGGCCAGTCGCGCGCCCGCTTCACCCGCGCCACGGCGCCGTCGAACGCCGCCAGCGCCTTTACCGTCGCGCGGTTGCCTGGCGTCGCGCGCAGCAGGAGCAGGTCGACGCACGCCGTCCCCCCGGTCGCGAACTGGCGTTTGTGCTGGCCCTCGCCCTCGGTAAAGTCGAAGCGCTCGGCCGCCGGTTCCGCGAACAGGGTACGGAATGCTTCCATGTGCAGCACGCTGCCCGGCGACCAGTCGCTCCATGCCGGGTCATGGCCGACATAGTCGTAGCGGACGTCACCCGCCGTCATCGGGCAGTAGAGATAGGCGATCGGTGAATCGCCGACGAACAGCAGCCAGCCGAACGCCTCGCTCCGCGTCCCCTTCCCCTGCATCGCGGCGCGGAAGGCAATGTCGCCCGGCAGACCGGCACCCAGCAGCTTTTCCTGATAGGTCCGCTCCGCCACGCGGCGGGCGATGCCGTGGAACTCGGCCAGCTCCTGCGCGGTGCGATAGGTGCGGACGTCGAGGATGCCTTCGTTCGCCTCGGCCAGCTTCTTCGCCTTGCGCTTCAGGCCGGAGCGGGCGTTGCCCGACAGGCCGGCGAACCACGCGTCAAAGCCGATGGTCAGGTCGGTGTGGTAGCGGGTGTAGCGTTGGCGGACGAAGGTAAAGCCGCTGGCGGGGCGCACCGCGTCCAGCAACGGTTCGGGCAGCGAGGTGACCGACCAGCCATCGGCACCGGGCGGCAGCGGCGGCAGGACCGGTGCCGCCCCCGACAGCACGTCGCGCAGTTCGAGCGGCACGCGCACCAGCCGGCGGCGGATCGCGAACAGCGTTCGCGCGCCGATCTGGAACTTGATCGGCCAGGGGACGGCAATGCTCATGCCGCGCGCTCCTCGACCCAGTTGGACCAGAGCTGTTCGACCTGTCGCCATCTCGTCCGCAAAGCGCTGGCAGGCAGCGGACGGTCGTCCTGCCCCAGCCGCAAGGCGGGACGGTCGCGGAAATGGGTGGTGGGTAGTGCCCCGGCGCGATCGGCCAGCGTGCGGCACAGCGCCTCGAACCGGCGGACATGGACGCCGTTGGCGCGCGTGCCGCTCCGGTTGGCGAGTTCGAAGCCGTGGCTGACGATGGTGACCGCCGCATGGCCCTGCGCGGCGGCATGGGTCAGCGCGGCGCGCATCTCGGCCGCCGACAGCGCGCAGATCTGGAAATGCCGCCGCCCGCCGCCGGGCATGGCGATGGTGGTGACCGGCAGCTCGATCAGGCCGCGATGCGCGACCGGCGCGATCAGGTCGGGCGACAGCGACAGCGCGCTGGGCCAGGGATGGTGCGCGCCGTTATGGCTGCTGTCATAGGCGAAGCCCAAGGCGGCCAGAGCGTCGATCGTGGTGTCGTTGGCGCTGTAGCTGCCCGCGCGGAACGCGACCGGATCGGGCGCGCCCGCGTCCCGCAACAGGTCGCGTGCCTCGCCTAGCAAATCCTGCTGTTCCTGCCGCGACAGGTCGACCAGTTCGAAGCTGCCATGCGCCCGTCCCCGGTCGCCGACCGCCGCACCGACCCAATTGGGGTGGAGGTGGAGTTGCACCTCCTGCCCCGCCGCCAGAACCGCCTCGACGGTCGGGGCGATCGCCGCCATGCCATAGAGGCGCGCGGGAAGCGGATCGACGAAGAAGCAGGCCTTCAGCCCATGCGCGCGCAACTGCTCCAGCTGCCACGTGACGCCGACCCCGGCGGGTTCGAGCGAGCGGGCGACGACGGTCGATGCCGGCAGATCGGCGGCATGGTGCCGCCACATCAATTCGGTGTCGATCGTCAGGAATACCGGCGTGGCCATGGACATGTCCTGCACGGGGTGGCGTAAACATCCCCTAAAGCAGCGGAGACGACGTCGGATATTTTGTACGTCAGGTACCATCGCCCCGTTAACTATCCTAGGGCAGATGCGCCGCGTATTGTTACCCTACCGTACCGAAAATCACGCCGAATCTGGCGGAAATCCGCGCTCGACAAGCGGAACAGGAGCAGCGAACACGTCGTTGGGCGGCGAAACAATCTTACCGGAGGGCTGGATGATCGACGAAACCGACCGTACCGACGCCATCTTCCTCGTCGCCCGTCACGGCCGGGCGGCGTCCGATGTCGCCGGGTCGCACAGCGTTCGCGCGGGCGACCGGGGGGACGCCGGCGAAGCCCGGCGGTGGAAGGCGATCCGCAGCTTCATCCAGCGCAGCATCCGGTAGGACCGGGGCGGCACGGCCTTTGGCCGAGAAACGCGGGCCGCCCGCGACATCACTCCGGCGTGCCCGCCCAGTCGTTCCACTCCGCGATCGCCGCCGCCGTTTCCGCGCGCAATCCGGCCAGCGCCGCCTCCTCGATCGCACGCAGCAGCGCGGCATGGCAGGTGGCGGCGATATCGATCCCCATGCCCTGCGCCCGTGCCACCAGCGCGGGGTCGAGCGCGACACTATCGGGCGTGGAAGAAGTCATACACCCCCTGCGCCATCGCCTTGCTGACCCCCGGTGCCTTTTGCAGGTCTTCGAGACTGGCGTTGCGCACGGCCCGCGCGGTGCCGAAGTGCATCAGCAGCGCCTTCTTCCGCGCCGGGCCGATGCCGGGCACGTCGTCCAATGGACTCGCGCCGATCGCCTTCGACCGTTTGTCGCGGTGCGCGCCGATGACGAAGCGATGGACCTCGTCGCGCAGCCGCTGGAGGTAGAACAGCACCGGCGAATTGACCGGCAGCATCAGTTCGCGCCCGTCCATCAGGTGAAACACCTCGCGCCCGTCGCGGCCGTGGTGCGGCCCCTTCGCCACGCCGACCATGCAGACATCCTCGATGCCCAGATCCTCCAGCACCGCCTTCGCCGCGTTCAGCTGCCCCTTGCCGCCGTCGATCAGCACGAGGTCGGGCCAGCCATTGCCGTCGCGATCGGTCTCGCGGTCCGGATTCTCCTCCTGCGCGCGGGCAAAGCGGCGGGTCAGCACCTCCTTCATCATCGCGAAGTCGTCGTTCGTCTGCGCCTGCTTGATGTTGAACTTGCGATACTGGCCCTTGCGGAACCCTTCCGGCCCGGCGACGACCATCGCCCCCAGCGCATTGGTGCCCTGGATATGGCTGTTGTCGTACACCTCGATCCGGTCGGGTGGCCCCTCCAGTTCGAACAGGTCGGCGACCTCGCGCAGCAGCTTCGCCTGGGTGGTCGATTCCGCGTTGCGACGTTCCAGCGCTTCCTCGGCATTGCGCTTGGCCTGATCGAGCAGGCGGCGGCGCACGCCGCGCTGCGGCACCGACAGCGCGACCTTGAACCCGGCGCGCTCGGCCATCGCCTCGGCCAGTACCTCGCTTTCGGCAAGGTCGCGATCGACGAAGACGTTGCGCGGCGGCGGCACCTCTTCGTAGAATTGCATCAGGAAGGCGGACAGCACCTCGTCCTCCGGCACGTCGTTGGTGTGCGCCGGAAAGAAGCTGCGATGGCCCCAATTCTGGCCGCCGCGAATGAAGAATGCCTGGATGCCGATCGTGCCTTCACGACAGGCCATGGCGAAGATATCGGCATCGCCGACGCCATCGGCGTTGATCGCCTGCGACCCCTGGATGAAGGTCAGCGCCTTCAGCCGGTCGCGCAGCACTGCGGCCAGTTCGAAGTCCATCGCTTCCGCCGCCGCCTGCATCTGCACGCCAAGCTTCGCCTGCACCTTGGTCGATTTGCCGCCAAGGAAATCCTTCGCGTCGGCGATCAGCTCAGCATAGGCCGGCGCGTCGATTCGGCCGACACAGGGGGCCGAGCAGCGCTTGATCTGGTACAGCAGGCACGGCCGGT
This sequence comes from uncultured Sphingomonas sp., assembly GCF_913776855.1. Lineage (GTDB taxonomy): Bacteria > Pseudomonadota > Alphaproteobacteria > Sphingomonadales > Sphingomonadaceae > Sphingomonas. The sequence continues at coordinate 63,848 of NZ_CAJYQD010000032.1, forward strand.
CGCGCGTCTTGAAGAAATTGTCGGTGCACGACCGCAGCAGGAACAGCTTTTGCAGCGCGTTCAGCGTCTGCGTCACCGATCCCGCGCTGGCGAAGGGGCCGTAATAATTGCCCTTCGCCCGGCGCGCGCCGCGATGCTTCTGGATGCGCGGAAATTCGTGATCGGCGCGCAGCAGGATGAACGGGAACGATTTGTCGTCGCGCAGCAGCACGTTGTAGGGCGGGCGGTAGCGCTTGATGAGCTGCGCTTCGAGCAGCAGCGCCTCCGCCTCGTTATTGGTCGTGACGATGGTCATGCTGCGGGTCTGCGCGACCATGCGCTGCAACCGCTTGGTCAGGCGCGATACCTGCGTATAGTTCGCCACGCGGTTCTTCAGTGCGCGGGCCTTGCCGACATACAGCACCTCGCCGCGCGCATCCTGCATCCGGTACACGCCGGGCCGCACGGGCAGCGTCGCCAGCACGTTGCGGATCGCGGCGACACCGGCATCGATGTCCGGCGCGTCCGACCCGCGCACGGTGAAGCTGGCCTTGTCCTCGTGGAAGCGATTGGGGGCGTTGGGGGTTTCCGACATTCCCGCCGATTTAGGGAGTACGCATGAAGAGTGCCAGCGTCATGCCGCCGCGGCGGTGCGCCCCCGGTCCTTGGCGCGGTACATCAGCATATCGGCACGCTGGATCACGTCGTCGATCGAACGGTCGCCGGGTTCGATCCGGGCCGCACCGATGCTGAGCGTCCATGGCGGCAGTCCGGCTTCGCTGCGTCCGGCGCGTCGGTGGATCTGTTCGGCCGCTGTTGTGGGATCATCGGCATCGGTCACGACCAGAAATTCGTCACCGCCCAGCCGCGCGACGAAATCGCCGCCGGTACTGCGGCGCAGGGCGTCCGCGATCGCCACCAATACCCGATCGCCGACCGCATGGCCGTGGCGGTCGTTGATCGTTTTGAACCGGTCGACATCGATCAGCAGCGCCACCCGCCCCGGCACCAGCAGTTCGGCCGCCCCCGCCGCCAGCGCGGCGCGGTTCCCCAAGCCGGTCAGCGGATCGCGTAGCGCCGTATCGCGCAACTGCTGCTGCGCGCGCGCTGTTGGAATCCAAAGCAGCGCGAGATTGGCCGCGCCGAACAGCAGCTGATCGGCAAGATAGGGGATCGCTTCCAGCAGCTGCGCCAATTGCTGCGTCACCAATGCGCCGACCGCGACGGTCAGGTAAACGGGCGCATAGAGCGACAGCAGGCACCCGGCCAGCCGACGCGGCCGGGCGGTGCCGTCGGTCGCGCGATTGCGGATCAGCGGCACGGCCAGCGCGAAGGAGCTGAGCGCCATGGTCAGCGACCAGACTGCCGCTGCAACCGCCCCCGCCCCAACCACCGTCAGCGCGACGCTGGGCACGACCGCGGTTACTGCCACCACGATCCACATCCATGGCACGAAGCCCCGCTCCCCGTCGAAGCGCCGCACGCCCGCCAGCACCAGCGCCATCGAAAAGCTGAGAACGCCGTCGGTCAGCACCAGCGTCCACAGCGGCAGCGGTTCCCCGATCAGCCCGGCCAGGATCAGCGAGGCGCAATAGCTGAACGCCCCCCAGCCCCAGTATCGATACCAGCTTCCCCCCGCCCCCATGGCGAAGAACACCACGGTATAGGCCGCGCTGCACAGGATGCTGCATTGGCGCAGCGTCGCCACATCGGGAAGGTCGAACATCGTCGATTAGCGTAGCGGACGATCGTTAACAGTCGATCACTACGGCCTGTTTCAACCGGCCCGTGCGGCTTCGATGATGCGCAGGCCGCGTACCGCGTCGACCGGATCGACCGGCACCTCGCCTTCCCCCCGGATCGCGTCGCGCATCGCGCGGTAGAAGCCACGCCAGTCGCCTGCCTCCGACCGGACCGGGCGGGCGTTGCCCTGCGCATCGGTCAGTATGCCCCACAGGCTATCGGGTTGGATGCCATAGCCGCTGTCGGTCGGCATCCCGCCGGCGCGCAGTACCGCTTCCTGCGGATCGATGCCGTATTTGACGAAGCTGCCCTTCGTTCCGTGCAGCGCGAAGCGCGGGCGTGGCGCGGCCACCAGCGAAGCGGAGCCGATCGTCACCCGCCGTGCGCCGTAGCGCAGCACCACCTCGAAATAATCGTCGACGGTGGCATCACCCCGCTGCGTCGTGACGTCGCCGGCGACCGCATCGGGCATCCCGAACAGGCGGATCGCCTGATCGATCATATGCGGGCCGAGGTCGTTCAGCAGACCGCTGCCCGGACCGCCCTCTTCCCGCCAGCCCGGCTTGATCGCGGGGCGGAACCGGTCCCAGCGCAGCTCGGCCAGCTGCACCTCGCCCAGCGCATCGTCGCGCAGCAGCCGTTCGACCGTCAGGAAATCGCTGTCCCAGCGGCGATTATGGAACACGCTGAGCAGCCGCCCGGCCCCGCGCGCCAGCTGGACCAGCGCAACCGCATCGCCGTCGTCGGTCGCCAGCGGCTTGTCGACCACGACATGGCGGCCGGCGGCCAATGCCGCCTGTGCCAGCGCGGCGTGACTGTCATTGGGGGTGGCGACGACGATCAGGTCGAGGCTGTCGTCGTCGATCAGCGCCATCGGATCGTCGTGGCGCGCCGCGCCGGGAAAGCGGTCGATCGGGCGTGACGTGGCGATCGCGGCCAGCTCCATCCCCTCCACGCACGCGATCAGCGGCGCGTGGAACGACGCGCCGGCCAGGCCGAACCCGATCAGGCCGACGCGCACCACGTCAGTTCAGCTTCGCCAGTTCGGCGGCGACGGTCGCCACCTGCTGATCGGTGATCTTGCCGTTGGCATAGGGCTGCACCTGCTTCAGGCTCATGCCTTTGAACATCGGATAGGATTCATGCGCCAGCATCCCCGGAAACTGCGCGTCGAGGATCGCCTTGCCCTTGGGATTGGCAGCGATGGCTTCGATGCTGCTGTCGATGGTCAGCTTGGCGGTCGCGGCCGGAGCCGGCGCGGCAGTCTGCGCCGAGGCGGCAAGCGGCGTCGCCAGCAACGCGGCGACGGTGAACAGGAACTTCATGGCAATCCCTCCATGGGCGTGGTCGCCCATGCAGGGACTTAGCGCCCCGCCCGGCCCTCGCCAAGCGGGGCGCGTCGATCAGCCGGCGCGCTTCATCCAGCCATGCATGTCCATCCAGTGGACGAAGGCGTCGAACCAGCCGGTGCTGGTCGTCGGCTTCGGATACATGCCGAAGCCGTGCCCGCCCTGTTCGTACAGGTGGAATTCGACCGGGCGTTTTGCCGTCTTCCATGATTCGATCAGGCCGAAGCCGCTGTTCGCGAAGAACGGATCGTCGGCGGCGATCGCGACGAACAGTGGCGGGGCGTCGGCGGGCACCGGTCCCATCGCGGCAAGCGGGCCATAGACGTCGCCGATGAACGCCGGCCGGGCCGGGCCGTTCGACAGCGTGGTCGCCATGGTCAGCATGGCGCCCGCCGAGAAACCGACCATGCCGATGCGGTTCGGATCGACCTTCCATTCCCCCGCGCGCGACCGGATCAGCGCGAAGGCGGCATTGGCATCGGCGATCTGCGGGGCAAGCCCGTTCGCCGCCGGTCCGGCCGCAGGACGCGGGCGGGGCGCGGTGCCGGAAAACATCTCGCGCATCGACCGTTCGAACCCGGCCATGTCGGCGGGCGTCTGGTTCAGGCGATATTTCAGGACGAAGGCCGCGACGCCGCGTGCCGCCAGCGCCTTTGCCACGTCCCAACCCTCGTTCGACATCGACAGCGTGCGGAAACCGCCGCCCGGCGCGACGATCACCGCCGTGCCGTTGGCCTTTGCGGGATCGGGCAGGAACGGGGTCAGCGTCGCATCGGTCACGTTGCGGGTAAAGCTGCTGCCATATTGCGTGTGCCACGATTCCTTCGCGGTCGCGCCGGGCAGCGTACCGGTATTCAGCGGAATCGCGTTCGGCTGGGCCGGGGCAGCCATGGGTTCCATCTTGTCGCTTTGCGCCAGTGCCGGCGTGGCGATCACCGCCAGTGCCGCCCCGATCGCCCAGCCAAGCGCACGCCGTCCATTGGTTCCTCGCATAAACCCTCTCCCTGTTGTTATCGGGCGAGTATTCCTGCAGGCCAGCGGGTTGTCCAACGATTCCTGTTAGCGGTAACGGCGATAGGTTCGTGAGTATCGTATCCCCGCAGTTGTGGGGATACGTTGTTGAACAGAATTACCCCTGCGCGAACAGCTTCGTGCCGACGACACCGATCACGATCAGCACCATGAAGCCCGCCTGCACCGGCGCGATGCGTTCGCCGAACAGGACCGCGCCGCCGATGATGACGCCGACCGCGCCCAGCCCGGTCCACACCGCATAGGCGGTACCCGCCGGGATGCCGCGCATCGCCAGCGCCAACAGGCCCATGTTCACGAACGACAAGGTGATCGGCACGGCGGAAGCTGCCAGCGTCCCCTGCCCCGCCGCCCATTTCAGGCTCAATGCCCAGATGATCTCACACACGACCGCAACGGCGAGAATGGCCCATGCCATATCGCTTCTCCTGTCACGGGCTCGGGAAAATGGGCCTTGGCGTCGGAAACCCGAAAGAGACGCAAGGGCCGGAACGCGAAACGCCGCCCGGCCGGATCGGCGGGGCGGCGTCGTCGCGCGGAAAGACGTCGATCAGTTCAGGCGGCTGCCGCCCAGACCTGCGATCGTCCGGTCGACCAGCGCGCGATCGGCATCGCCCGACAGATGCGTCGCGATCAGCGCGCCAGCGGCCTTGGCGGCGGCATCGGCGGCGGTCGCGCGGACCTCGGCGATGGCGGCGCGTTCGGCGGCGGCGATTTTGTCGGTCGCCATCTTGGCACGACGCTGGGTCAGCTCGGCGGCATCCGCCTCCGCCTTCACCAGCAGCGCCTGCGCCTCGGCTTCGGCATGGGCGACCATTTCGGCGGCCTGTGCCTCGATCCCGGCGATCTTCGACGTATATTCGTCACGCAGCGCTTCGGCTTCGGCACGCAGCGTGCGCGCTTCGTCGAGCCGGGTACGGATCGCGGCGATCTGTCCGTCGAGCAGGCGACCGATCACCGCCGGAACGCCCTTCACGACCAGCACGATCAGGAACAGCAGCATCGCCGCACTTACCCATGCCGTGGCATTCAGCCCCAGCGCGGTCGGATCGGCATGCGCCGTCCCCGTAGTGCTGCCGTGCGAACCCTCGACCGCCTCGGTGCCGGTGCGGGGCAGGCCCTCTTCGTGAATCGCTTCGTTCAACGTGGGGCTACCGTGCGAAACATCGGGATTAGCCATGGAGCACCGCCTTCACCGCGCCCTGCGCGTCCTGTTCGCTGACCCGCACGCCCGACACGCGCTCGACGATCGCCTGGGCCGCTTCGGCAGCGACCTGTTCGACCTGCGCCATCGCCGCGCCGCGCTGGGCAGCGATGTCGGCTTCGGCCTGCGCGACACGGGCCTGCATGTCGGCATTGGCCACAGCCAGCCGTTCGGCCGCCGCCGCCGCACCCTTGGCACGGGCTTCGGCCAGCAGCTTCTGCGCAGCCTCGCGGCTGGCGTTTTCGCGGGCACGCCATGCCGCCTCGGTCGCATCCGCCTGCCCACGCGCCGCTTCGGCGGCGGCGAGGTCGGCGGCGATGCCCTGGTCGCGCTGGTCGACCGTGCCCTGCACCTTGGGCACCATGCCGAGGCCCACGACGAGGAACACGATGCCGAAGGTCAGCACCAGCCAGAAGACCTGCGACCCCCAGGTCGCGGCGAGCTGCTCGATTTGCGGCATGAAACGTCCCGTATTGGTCTGGTCGACCGGGCGCCATCGCCCGGCCGAAACCGGTCCGTCAGCCGGACCGGGAGTCCGGCGCGGGACTAACCCCCGCGCCGGGCGTCACGCATGTTACGCGACGAAGATCAGCAGCACTGCGACGACGAACGCCAGCAGGCCCAGAAGTTCGGCGGCGGCGAAGCCGATGAACATGTTGCCCTGCTGACCGGCAGCGGCCGACGGGTTGCGCAGCGCGCCCTGCAGGAAGGCGGCGAAGACGTTGCCCACGCCGAGTGCGGCAAGGCCGGCACCGATAGCTGCGAGACCGGCGCCGAGGAACTTGATGGCGTCTGCTTCCATGTCGAAAACTCCCTTGGAAAAATCTGTATGTTGGTTGGGATCAGTGATGGTCGTGCAGATGCACGGCATCGTTGATGTAGAGCGAGGTCAGCAGCGCGAAGACATAGGCCTGCACGCCGGCGACCAGCATTTCGAGGGCCGACACGCCGACCATCAGCGCGAAGCTGGGCACGCTGACCAGCACGCCGATGCCGGCGCCGGTCGCGGTCGAATTGATGATGAAGCCCGCCAGCACCTTCAGCAGGATGTGGCCCGCGGTCATCGCCACGAACAGTCGCAGTGCGAGGCTGAACGGGCGGACCATGAACGACACGAACTCGATCGGCGCGACCAGCAGCAGCACCGGGATCGGCGTGCCCTTCGGCGCGAACAGGCTGAAGAAGCGCAGGCCATGCTTGAACAGGCCGACGATCAGCACGATCGAGAAGCTGGCGATGGCGAGGACGCCGGTCACGGTGAAGTGGCTGGTGACGGTGAACGGGTGCAGCCCGACCAGGCCGAAGGGCAACAGGCCGACGACGTTCGCGAACAGGATGAACATGAACAGCGAGAAGACGTACGGAAGGTACTTGCGCCCTTCATGCCCGATGTTCGCGGCGAGCAGCTTGTCGATGAAGCCGGTAAAGCCCTCGACCGCCATCTGCCAGCGACCCGGAACGACCTGCTGCTTCATGCCGCCGATCATGAACACGAACAGCGCGACCGCCGCAACGATCATCCACAGCGCCGAATTGGTGAACGGCAGGACGTGATCGCCCAGGGGAATGTTGAAGATCGTCTGCACCTCGAACTGGTGCATCGGATCGATCTTGCCTGCCTGCGCCACGTCGCTTCGCCCCGATATGCCAAGGCGCCCGAGGACTGTCAGTCCGGACGCCGGTTCGAAATCCTGATGATATTCCTGAATGCGCTGACGATCCCGAGGGAGAGCAGCACGAGCAGGAGCCATGGCGAGGTGCCGAGCAGATAGTCGAGGGTTCCCCCGATCACCGCCCCCCCGACCATCCCACCGATCAGTTCGGCCAGCACGCGATTGCCGAGGCGGTAGTTCTTCTCCCCCGCTTCGTCGCGCGCCTGGCCGGTCCGGATCGCCTCGTCCGTCTTCGCCCGTCGCAATCGCTCGTCGAGCGAGGTGATCCGGGCATCTTCGGGCAAGGGGTCTAGTCCGGGCTCGTTCTCCGCCATCATCCCCTCCACGACCAGTCGGTCGGGCCGGATATGCGCCGGATGGCGAGCCCGCCAAGGCAGGCGCGCTTTAGGAAGGTGACGGTTTCGAGTCAACCATAGCGTTCGCGCGGAAACCTTTCGGGACGATGAACGGAGACACGGTTGCTCGACACCGCCTCGCATTCGGGCAGACATGACCGCCGCATTGGGATATCCAGTTCTCGGCCGACACGTCGGTCAGAAAGGGGGTGATTACTCTGACCCCTGAAACTGCAACTATCATCATTGGCGCTGGCACGCTGATGGTGGCGTTCACTACCTTGGTGCTGAAAATCATCGAGGTAGCCCGTTCGAAATAACGGGAGGGGGTCGGGTTCGCCCGACCCCCGAATGCGAAGAACCCCGGCCACTGGCATGACCGGGGTTCAAGGAGGCGATACTCTGCTGAAACCGCCATCAATACATAGCGTATTGGCCGCCGATTTTCAATCCCTCACACGCAGCGCGCGTCGCGCTCCGGCGGGCCGTTGCCGCGGGTTTCCCAAGCGCCGCCCGGTGTCTTGTACTTCTCACCCGGCTTGGTCTGCGCGATCAGGTTGCAGCCCGATACGAACGCGAACTGTTCGACCGTCGCGCCCGATTGTGCGCCGCGGGTATAGGCGGCCTTGCGCTGGATGTTGATGTTGGCCACCAGCGCGCGCAGCTCCGCCGTGCCGCCGCCCACGACGCCCAGATAGCCGTCGGGCTGTTCGCCGACCTGCCCGGCCGCGCGGGCGGCCTGATAGGCGGGGTCGCGTTGCGCCCATGCGGTGCCGGCAAGTCCGGCGACCGCGACGAAGGCGGCTGCGGCAAGGCCGTATTTGACATATGCGTGCATGGTCAGAAAATCCCCGGATTGTCCTGGATGAGCGTCTTCGCCTCCCCATCGAGGCGATACACCACTTCCTGCGTGATGTTGATGTTCAGGTTGATGACGATCGGCTTGTCCGGCGCGGACACGTTGACGCACCCGACGGCAAGGCACGCGGTGCCACCGATCATCAAGGCTCTGAACATCGTCACGCTGTCGTTCATGGCACAGTCTCGCTTTCGGAGGGCTGAATGGTGGTGTCGAGCGGCGCCGGTGGCAAGCCCTGTTCGCGGCGGCGCTGTTCGGCCTGGAGCGCGGGCAGGTTGCGTTCGATCAGCCGTTTCGGGTCGTAGTAATTCTGCACCGAATCGATCAGCTGGCGGAAGGGTGCCTTGATCCGCACGTTGAAGACCAGCGGGAGTTTCGCCAACCGGCGGATCAGGAAATTGCTGTAGGTGCCCTTCCCCTGGCTGACCCCGGCGAAGCGGATCGCCGTCAGCATCTCGCCGGCCAGCGGCCCATCCAGTTCGATCGTCAGGCGGCGATAGTTCATCGATTTCAGCGCCTGGAACGCGAGATTGCCCCAGAAGCCGACATCCTCCTTCGACACCTCCCCCACATAGGACAGGTTGCCGCCACCGCGCGATTGCAGTTTGCCGCCCTCGATCCGGCCGCCCTTCGCATCGAAGATCATCGGCAGCACGCCGTCGAACACGCCCGAGGCGTTCAGATTGTCGAATTCGAACTGTTGCAGGAACAGCCCGCCATCGACCCCGGTGACGCGGAAGGTCATGCGCCGTTCCTGATCCTCGGCGAAGTCGAGGATGGTCGGCTCCAGCACCATTTCCCCACCGCCCAGCGGCCAGCGCCCGCCTTCGATCTGGACGCGCATCCCTTCGATCAGGCGATAGCGGACCACGCCGTCGGTCACCGCGATGCCCGGATTGACCTCTGCGATCGTCGCGACCTGTCCCGGTGCCGTCACGAGGCCGAGCAGGTCGGTGAAGCGGATTTCGCCCGCCAGCCCGTTCACCGGGCCGAACGCGGCGGCGAGGTCGGTGTCGGCGGTGCGGAACGTACCGGTCGAGGTAACGGCGTCGGGACTCCACGCGATGTCGCCGCGTCCCGAAACCGTGCCCTTCACATCGGCGACGACACCGAAGGTCAGCCGGGTCAGTTCGTTGGGTTGGAATGCATCGCCAAAGGTGATGCCGGGCACCGCCAGCACCGCATTGCCGCGCCCGGTGGCAAGGTCGTGGACGATGGTCACGTCGCTGACCTTCACGCCCTTTGTCGGGTGTTTCAGCGTGCCGCCGGCGCGAATATCGTTGCCGTTCAACGTCAGCTTGAAATCGTCGCTGCGCAGCGGTTCGAATCGCGGCTGCGGATCGGCGTCGCGCACGCCGACATCGCCGTCGAGCGACAGGACCCCACCCGCCAGCCGCCAGTCGCCCGACGCCCCGCGAATCAGCAGCGGCACATTGCCGATCTGCCCCTCACCCCGCGCGAAATTGCCCGCGACCACGCCGTTCGCGACGCGGCCGGTCAGCGTGCCAAGGTCGAGGACACTCACGCGATCCGGGCTGCCCAGCCGGGTCTTCACATCGGTCAGCGCAAAGCCGAGGTCGTCCAGACCGAACTTCCCGCCCGCCGCCGCCAGCGTGACCGGCGTACCGCCCAGCTTGCCGGTCAGCCGGGTCGCGCCGGTCGATACGCCGCCGCCGATCCGACCGTTGGCCAGCCGGACCATGCCGCCCTCCGTGGCGCACAGCCGCAGCCGCGCCGGGTCGAGCGTCAGCGCCGATACGCGCAGCCGATCGAAGGCGACGGGGACGCAGCCGGCATTCACGACCAGCCGCTTAGCACCATCCCAGCGCGCATCGATCGGCAGCGCGAGGCGGTCGATCCGCCCGCCGCTGAACGGACCGGACAGTTCGGCGCGGGTTTCGATCCGGGTCGCGCCGTTGCCAGCGGTCCGGAACCGGATCGGGGCAAGCGCAAGGCGCGCATCGCCCGCCGCGTAGGGCGCAATCGTCGCGGTGCCACTGACTGGCGATCCGGGTCCGGCATGGGACAGGCGGATGCTCGCCACCGGCAGGCCACCGCCACCTGTTGCCAGCGAGCCGTTCAGCGTCACGCCCTTGCCCGATACCCAGCGCACCGGCCCGTCGCGCAGGGTCGCGCGGGCACCGCTGGCCGCTACGAACACCAACCGATCGATCCGTGCGGCGAGCGGACGGGCAGCGACCTGTGCCGACAGGTCGAAACGCTGCGCCGCGCGGGCCGCCGCACGCGCCGCGGCGGTTGCCAAAGGCGCGACAGGCGTACCGGCGGCGGCATCGCCATAGCCGGCGATCCGCGTGACCAGATCAAGTGACAGCCGTGCCCCCCGCGCGCCGATCCGTCCGTCGAACGCGGGGACGCCACCGACCTCATAGCGTCCGGCGATCGACAGCGCCTGCCCGGCCAGCTGCGGCAGGACGAAATCATCCGATGCCAGGTCGAGCGTGCCGGTCGTCCGCTGCGCCCGACCATCGAATCCGACCGTCCCGGTCAGGGCGGCCACCTGTGTCCGGGGCGCGGCGATGCGTTCCGCCGCAATTTCGGCCCGCCCGCGCCAGTGATCGAAGCCGGGCGAAAGTCGCGCTTCGACGCGGACCACCGGTCCGGCAAGCCGGACATCGCCGCACGCCGCCGCCCGTGCGCGGATCGGCCCGGTCAGCGACGGGCCGGCACGGCCGGTGCGCAGCGACAGGTTCGCCGCCAACCGGTCGATCCCGCAACCATTCAGCGCCAGTCGTTCCGACACCGCCGCCAGCTGCCCGGTAAAACCATCGGCCAGGTTGCCGCGCCCGGCGAGTTTCGCGCCGATCACGCCGTACGGGGTGGCAAGGCGGATACGGCCATCGTCGACGCCCACATCGAAGTCGGGCAATGCAAAGGGCTTGCCCGACGGCGGCGGCAGCAACTTGTCGATCTGCCCGAACGAAACCGTCCCATCGGGCCGCAAGGTGGCGCGCAACCGCGCCTGTCCGACGCGCGCACCGGTGACCTTTGCCCCGTTCAGCGAGACACTGGTATCGATGTCGATCCAGTCGGCGATCAGGTCGGGCGCCTTGGGATCACCCAGCACGACATCGACCAGCCGTTGCCGACCCGGTCCGATTTCCGCCACGCGGTAGCGCGCGGCGACGCCACGCTTTTCCAGTTCGCGGCGGACCAGATTGTCGGCGATCGGCTTGCGCTGCGTCCACAACAGCCCGGCGAGCAGCAGCACGATGCCGGAGACGACCAGCAACACCTGCGCGAACCGCTGGCGTTTGCGGCCCCGGCGACGCGGCGACGCCACGGTCTCCACCGCCTGCTCGTCGTCACCGCCCAGACCACTCACTCCGCTGTTCCGTCCCGTTCGTCGCGCCTCGCGCCACCGGGGTCAAGCGCGAGAGGCGGCAAACGGTTCCGGCAGCGCAACGGAACTTGTGTCAGCCGGCCGGCGGGCGTGTCGCGATCGCCGCCTTGCGCCGATCCTGCCAGGCCTTCACCTCCCGTTCGAGCGGAGGCCGCATACACGCCTCCATTTCGCCTGCGGTCCGTGCGGTCGGCGCGCAGACGATATACGCCTGGCAGATGCCCGTATCGAACAGCGGGTCACCGCTGGGCGGCTTCAACGTGCAGCCGGTGACGCCCGCCCGCCGATCCCGCTTCGTCACGATGCGGAAATTGCGCGGGCGTTCGCCGGTGACGACGATGTCGTCGTTCGGTACTGACGGGGCCGGCCCGGCCTGAGCCAGCAACGCGGCAGTGACGAGAAACGCGATCACCGCCCCAAGCGCCGGACGATGCGGATGCCGACATTGTCGATGCCGGGATTGGTGTCGGAAAATATCTGGCGGTGGCTGAAATGCTCCCATGCCAGCTCGACGGCCCAGCGTCGGTCGACCCGTACGCCGATCGACGCATTGGGATTGAACAGGATTTTCGACCCGAACGAGGTGCGGCGCCGATAGATGTCGTAGCGCCGCCATGCCTCGTCGTTCGAGATGCCCGGCTGGAACGGATCGGGCGTGAAGCGATAGCCGTCGATGACCGTCGCGCCGATGCCGAACTGACCGTACACCCGGCCGCGCAGAATATGCTGGCGCCACTCCGCCCCGACGCTGAAGAAGCTGGTGCGCCCGGCGGTGTTGATCTGCGCCTTTGCCGTCAGGCGGGGTTTGAGCAGGATACGCAGCGGCGCGGTGCGATAGGCGAGTTGCACGTCGACCGTGCCGTTTTCCTCCTCACCTTCGTAAATCGGGCCGGCCGGCAATTCGGGTAGGTCGAAGATCAGCTTGCTGCCCAGCGGATGGAAGTTGGCGCCATGCCGCAGCACGCCGATGGCGACCTCCGCTGCCTCGCGCGGCGGTGCCTCCCGCTCCTGTGCCATCGCCGTCGTGGAGGCGAGCGCCAACACTGCGCCCAGGACGCGCTTTTCCAACCGAATCATGTGAACCCCTTCCCACAAACGGCAGTCGCTTCGCCGTGGCCAATGCCGTATCATCGACAATAATTGCTGTAAAACAGAAAGTATGTTGTGCCTGACGGATATTCGTTACCGCCGAAGAAGGCGCGGACCAGCCGCGGGGTCGGCGCATTGTTTTTGTTCTTCGCAGCGGTGATGGCGGTGCTGACGATCGTCGCAGCGGCGGCACCGGGACCCTATTGGCATTGTGGTTCCGAGCAAGATTGCCGGGTCGGTGCCGATGCGGCGAACCTGCTGCCCGACGAAACACTGACCAAACTCAACAGCAATCCAACGGCCCGCCGCCGTTTCGATGCCTGGGTGGCGACGCCCGGCATCCGCGTCGGACTGGCCGCTGTCATGCTGCTGGAATCGGGGCCGATGCCGGTCCTGTTATTCGCGGTGGGCATGGCATTGCGACGTCTTGGGCAGAAGCGGCGCAACGCCCTGGCCGATGCGTTGCCGTGGTTACGACGGGCATCGCGCGCCGCGATCGTACTGGCCGTTGCGCGCGTGTTAGCACCCATCCTTCAAAGCCTGTTGCTCGCCAACGGGTTCGACCACCCGGAGGTACTCACCTCTCCCATCATGGTGGATATGACCTTGCTGCTCCTGATGCTGGCGTTCGCGGCCTACGCCACGATCTGGGCATTGGAGGCCGGCATCCGGGCCGAGCGCGAACTGGCCGATTTCGTCTGATGCCGGTCATCGTCAATCTCGACGTGATGCTGGCAAGGCGGAAGGTGCGATCGAAGGAACTGGCCGAGGCGATCGGTATTACCGAATCGAACCTGTCGCTGCTGAAATCGGGCAAGGTGAAGGGCGTGCGCTTCGCGACGCTGGCGGCAATCTGCCGCTATCTCGACTGCACGCCGGGCGACATCCTCGACTATACGCCGTCCAACGATGACCTGAAGCCGGGGAGCGAGGATTGAGCCGCCCCCTCGCCCAGCCCTTCGCGATCCGCTAGGCATTCGGCTATGACCAGCCCCGAAACCGATGGCACCGGCCACCGCGCGCGCCTGCGCGGGCGGCTGCTGGAGCATGGCGGCGCGGCGCTGCTCGACCATGAACTGATCGAGTACCTCCTGACGCTGGCCATTCCGCGCCGCGATACCAAGCCGCTGGCCAAGACGCTGCTCCACGAATTCGGCGGGATCGGCGGGCTGCTGTCGGCCGATCCGCTGGCGCTGGGCAAGGTGTCGGGCATGGGCGACAGCGCGGTGGCGGCAATCCGCATCGCGCAGGCGGCGGCGACGCGGATGTTGCAGGCGCAGGTGACGGCACGGCCGGTATTGTCGAACTGGCAGGCGCTGCTCGACTATCTCCACGCCGACATGGCGCACCAGGCGGTCGAGCGGATTCGCGTGCTGCACCTGAACAGCCGCAACCTGCTGATCCGCGACGAGCTGGTGACCGAAGGGACGATCGACGAAGCGCCGATCTACACCCGCGAGGTGATCCGCCGCGCGCTCGACCTGGGGTCTGCCGCGCTGATCCTCGTCCACAATCACCCCAGCGGCGACCACAGCCCCAGCCGGGCGGACATCGACCTGACCCGCACCATTGCCGCCGCAGGCAAGCCGCTGGGCATCACCGTCCACGACCACCTCATCATCGGCGCGAAGGGGCATACCAGCCTCCGCGCCCAGGGAATGTTTTGAATGCGCACCGAAAAGCAGAAGATGATCGCCGGCGAGCTATATCATGCCGGCGATGCCGAACTGGTCGCCGACGTCACGCGGGCGGCGGCGTGGATGGATCGCTATAACGCCCGCATCGCGCTGGACCGCGACGAACAGCGCAACCTGCTGCGCGAGATCATGGGCGGGGTCGGCAAGGATGTCCTGATCCGCGCGCCGTTCCATATCGACTATGGCTACAACATCACCCTCGGCGACGAGGTGTTCCTGAACTATGGCTGCGTCATCCTCGACGTGTGTGCCGTGACCATCGGCGACAAGACGCAGATCGGGCCGGGGGTGCAGATCCTTGCCGCCGATCATCCGCGCGACCCGGCAGTGCGCGCGCAGATGCTGGAATTCGGACGGCCGGTGACGATCGGGCGCAATGTCTGGATCGGCGGCGGGGCCATGATCCTGCCGGGCGTGACGATCGGCGACGATGCGATCGTCGGCGCGGGATCGGTGGTGACCCGCGACGTGCCGGCGGGGGCGACGGTGGTGGGCAACCCGGCACGGATACGATAGAAAAGACCGCCGGGATTGCTCCCGACGGTCCAGTTCCATCAGCTCCTGGCCGTGCTTCAGGCGCTCTGGCTCAGGAAGCTGGTCAGCTCCGCCTTCGTCACGGCCTTCGACTTGTCCTTGTCCGCCTGGGCAAAGGCCTGCTTGATCCAGCTCTTCACCTCGGGCTTGTCAGCCGTAACGCCGGGTTCGCTCGCCGAGCGCAGGGCGACCATCCATTCGCCGAACTGCTTCTCGGTCAGTTCGCCCTTCCCGGCCTTGTCGTACTTCGGGAATTCCGCCTCGACGATCTGGGCGATCTGCGTGCCGCTGGCAGGCTGGCCGGCCTCGGCCGTCGTCTGTGCGGTCTGCGTCGCGGGATCGGGCTGGGTTGCCGGTGCCGCCTGAGTCGCGGCGATCGACGGATCAGCCGGTGCTGGCTGCGCAGTTTCCGGCGCAGTCGGCGCGGCTGGTGCAGTCGTCTGCGCGGGCGCCGTGTCCTGGGCGAATGCCGGAGCAGCAACAACCATGGCACTGGCGATAAGAATACGCTTCATCATCGAATTTCTCCTTTCGGATTGGTTCGGAACTTCATGCTGCCACTACGAAACAACTCCGTAGCAGCATTGCGATGACCCAACCAACTTAGGTCGTTTCGGTTTCTATTGAACCCCTTTTCGCGTTTCTTCTATCGCAGGACAGGCTCGATTCGTCCGCGACTTGTTGCTAGGGCGCGGCAAACCGTTCGCCCGTTTTCGAAAGGCCTGTCATGATTCCCCGCTATTCCCGCCCCGAGATGACCGCCCTGTGGCAGCCGCAGGCCCGATTCCGCATCTGGTTCGAGATCGAGGCACACGCGACCGACGCGCTGGCCGAGCTGGGCGTCGTCCCCAAGGAGGCGGCCGAAAAGATCTGGGCGATGAACGATACCGATTTCGACGTCGACCGGATCGACGCGATCGAGGCGGAGACGAAGCACGACGTCATCGCCTTCCTGACGCATGTGTCGGAACGGACCGGGCCGGAAGCGCGCTTCCTGCATCAGGGGATGACCAGTTCGGACGTCCTCGACACCTGCCTGGCGGTGCAGCTGGCGCGGGCGTCGGACATCCTGCTGGCCGATCTCGACAAGCTGCTGGACGTGATCGAACGCCGGGCGCGCGAACACAAGCTGACCCCGACCATCGGCCGCAGCCACGGCATCCATGCCGAACCGGTGACGTTCGGGTTGAAGCTGGCCCAGGCCTATGCCGAGTTCGACCGCTGCCGCACCCGCCTGAAGAACGCCCGCGCCGAAGTGGCGACCTGCGCGATTTCGGGCGCGGTCGGCACCTTCGCCAATATCGACCCGCGCGTCGAGGAACATGTCGCCGAGAAGATGGGGCTGAGCGTCGAGCCGGTATCGACCCAGGTCATCCCGCGCGACCGCCATGCGATGTATTTCGCGACGCTGGGCGTGATCGCCGGATCGATCGAGCGCCTCGCCACCGAAATCCGCCACCTGCAACGCACCGAAGTGCTGGAGGCCGAGGAATATTTCTCGCCGGGGCAGAAGGGGTCGTCGGCGATGCCGCACAAGCGCAACCCGGTGCTGACCGAAAACCTGACCGGCCTTGCCCGCATGGTGCGCGGCTATGTCACTCCCGCGCTGGAGAATGTCGCCTTGTGGCATGAGCGCGACATCTCGCACTCGTCGGTCGAGCGTTACATCGGTCCCGATGCGACGATCACGCTCGACTTCGCGCTCGCCCGCCTGACCGGGGTGATCGACAAGCTGGTCGTCTATCCGGCGCGGATGGAGAAGAACCTGAACAAGATGGGCGGGCTGGTCCATTCGCAGCGCGTGCTGCTGGCGCTGACGCAAGCCGGGGTCAGCCGCGAGGACTCGTACCGCTATGTCCAGCGCAACGCGATGAAGGTGTGGGAGTCGGACGGTGAACTGTCGCTGCTCGAACTGCTCAAGGCCGACCCCGATGTCACCGCTGCGCTTTCGGCCGACGAGATCGAGAGCCGGTTCGACCTCGGCTATCACTACAAGCATGTCGACACGATCTTCGCCCGCGTGTTCGGCAAGGCGTGATCCCCTGCCCCCGCCGGGCGTGAGCGTCCGGCGGGGATAGTATAATCTTAACGATGCGGCGCTACGCCGGCCGCATGATCTTCCGCCGCTCCACGCTCGACCTCGAAGCCCGCACCGCGCTGGCTGCTTATCGCCAGTCGCCCGATGCCGTCCTCCTGCTGAAGGAAGGAGCGTTCATCGAATGCAATGTGGCCGCCGAAGCGGTCTACGGCCTGACACGTGCCGAAATCCTGGGCCGGAACCCGGTCGTCTTCTCGCGTCCGACGCAGGGCGATGGCCGCCCGACCGCCGAACATGTCGGCGAACGCGTGCAACAGGCGGTGAAGGACGGCTTTGCCCGTTTCGAATGGTTCAACATGCGCGGGCCCGAAGAGGTGCGGATGCTGGTGACGCTGATCCCCGTCCCGCAGGAGGGTGCCGATGCGGTGCTGGTACAGGTGCAGGACCTGACCAATACCGGACAGGTGGTCAACGCGGTGGCAAAGGGTCTGGCGAGCCTCGCACAGGGTGACCTGAACGTCCGGCTCGACACGCCGTTCAGCGCCGAATTCGAACCGCTGCGCGGCAGCTTCAACACCGCCGCCGATCGCATGGCGGAATCGATGGCCGAGGTTACCGCCGTCGCCGCCGCGCTGCATAACGGGTGCAGCGACATCCGCCAGGCATCGGACGACCTATCGGGCCGCACCGAACGACAGGCCGCGAGCCTCGAGGAATCGGCGGCGGCGATCCAGGAAATCACCCAGAATGTGCGCGAGGCCGCGACGCTGGTCGATACGACCGAGACGATCATCGCCGACACGCACCGCGACGCGCAGAATTCGGCCAGCATCGTCGAGGATACGACGCGGGCGATGGCATGCATCGAAAGCGCGTCGAGGGAGATCGGCGAGATCATCTCCGTCATCGACGGGATCGCGTTCCAGACGAACCTGCTGGCGCTGAACGCCGGCGTCGAGGCGGCACGCGCGGGCGATGCGGGCAAGGGCTTTGCCGTCGTCGCTTCCGAAGTCCGCGCACTGGCGCAGCGTTCGGCCGATGCGGCAAAGGACGTGAAGGCGCGGGTGACCGCGTCGACGGTGCAGGTCGATCGCGGCGTCGAACTGGTGTCGACCACCGGCGTCGCGCTGAAACGCATCACCGAGCAGATGGACCGTATCCGCGCGCTGATCGGCAATATCGCGACCACCGCCCGCCAGCAGGCCGAAACACTGGGCCAGATCAACATCGCGGTCGGCGAGATGGACAGCATCACGCAGCACAACGCCGCGATGGTCGAGGAAACGACCGCCGCCGCGCGCAGCCTTGCCGACGAAGCGGCCCGGCTGAACGAAGCGGTATCGATCTTCCGCGTGGCTCGGGCCGAAACGCGGCATTCGGGCGGCGCCCCGTTGCGGATGGTGGCGGGCGGGCGACGGTAACCGCCGCCCCGTCCGGTCAGTCGACCGGGCGCTCCATATACACCGCATCCGCACCGAACCCGGCAGCGCCGCCGGGGGCTGCGATAAACCCCTGTCGCGCCCAATAGGCATCCGCGCCGCCGACAGCGATCAGCGCCAGCACCGGAATGCCGCGACGCGCAGCGATGGTGTCGAGGATTGGAAGCAGCCGCTCGACCGCATTCGTTCCGCGTCCCGCCCGGGCGACGACGACATCATGGATATACCAGCAATCGGCGCTGGACGGGAGGCTGCCGAGCAGGGCGTGCATCGTCGGCGGGGCCAGCCGGTGCCACGGATGGCTGATGCAATGCCCGGTCACCGCATCGCCGGCGCTTAACACCCAGCACCCCTCCGGACTGAGCGCGATGCGTTCGGCATACAGGTCAGCCGCCTCGCCGTAATCACCCAGTTCGGCAAGGGCGAGTGCCGCGATCTGCGGCGCATCGGCGACAATGGCGGGTCGCCACTGGGCGGTCATGGTCGTTTCATTCCAAGGTCTTGATCCGCTGGCCATCGTCATCCCGGCGCAGGCCGGGATGACGGGCAAAGCGTCTATCCGCCGAGCGCGGTCTTCAGGCGGCTGAAGAAGCCCATCGATTCCGGGCATTCCTCGCCGGTTTCGGTTTCGCGGAACGCTTCGAGCAATTCCTTCTGCCGCGCGGACAGCCGGGTCGGTGTCTCGACCTCGATATGGATTACCATGTCGCCATGGCCGCGCCCCTGAAGCACCGGCATCCCGGCACCGCGCTGGCGCAGTTCCTTGCCAGACTGGATGCCCGCGGGCACGCGGATGCTGTGCTTCTGTCCGTCGAGGCCGGGGATTTCGATCGTCCCGCCCAGCGCCGCCGTCGTGAAGCTGATCGGCGCGCGTGCGTGCAGCGCGGTGCCTTCGCGTTCGAACAGCGCGTGACGCTTCACGTGCAGGAAGATGTAGAGGTCGCCGGACGGCGCCCCGCGCGCACCGGCCTCGCCTTCACCGGTCAGGCGGATGCGCGTCCCTTCGTCAACACCGGGGGGCACGTTGACCTGCAGCGTCTTGGTCTGGTCGACACGGCCTTCGCCGTTACACACCGGGCACGGGTCGCTGATGACCTGCCCTGCGCCATGGCAGGTCGGGCAGGCGCGTTCGACGACGAAGAAACCCTGCTGCGCTCGCACTTTGCCATGGCCGTTGCAGGTGTGGCAGGTCCGCGCCTTGGTGCCCGGCGACGCGCCGCTGCCGCCGCACGGGGCGCAGGCGGTGGAGACGTCGACGGTGATCTCGGTCTGGTGGCCGTGATAGGCCTCCTCCAGCGAAATCTCCATGTCGTAGCGCAGGTCGGCACCGCGTCGCGGACCGGCGCGGCCGCCCTGCCGCCCGCCGCCCATGAATTCGCCGAAAACACTTTCGAAAATGTCGGAGAAACCGCCGAAATCCTGTGCGCCGCCGCCGGCACCGCCCGCGCCCTGACGGAAGGCGGCATGGCCGTAGCGGTCATACGCGGCACGCTTCTGCGGGTCCTTCAAGCAGTCATAGGCTTCGTTGATCGCCTTGAACTTCGCCTCGGAATCCTTGCACCCGGCATTCTTGTCGGGATGGTACTTGATCGCGAGCTTGCGATAGGCGGACTTGATCGTCGGCCCGTCCGCGGTGCGCTCGCATTCGAGCAGCTCGTAGAAATCGACTTCGGTGGTCATTCGAAAACCCCAAAAGCCCTCTCCCCTTCAGGGGAGAGGGTTGGGAGAGGGGAAGTCACGCAACAGCCCCTCTCCCCGGCCCTCTCCCCGCCAGCGGGGAGAGGGAGCAGTCATTACGCCTTGTGGCTGTCGTCGACTTCCGAGAATTCGGCATCGACCACATCGTCGTCGGCCTTCTTCGCTTCGCCGGCATCGGCAGCAGGCGAGGCTTCGGCCTGCTGCTGCTTTTCATAGATCGCCTGGCCGAGCTTCATCGCGACCTGCGCCAGCGCCTGGCTCTTTTCGGTCATGCGATCGGCATCGCCGCTCTCGACCGCTGCCTTGGTCTCGGCGACCGCGGCTTCGATCTCGGACTTCAGCGACGCGTCGACCTTGTCGCCATTGTCGGCCAGCTGGCGTTCGGTCGTGTGGATCAGCGATTCGGCGTTGTTCTTCGCCTCGGCGCCGGCACGACGCTTCTTGTCCTCTTCGGCGAACTGTTCGGCGTCACGAACCATCTGGTCGATGTCGTTGTCCGACAGGCCGCCCGAAGCCTGGATGCGGATCTGCTGTTCCTTGCCGGTGCCCTTGTCCTTCGCCGACACGTTGACGATGCCGTTGGCGTCGATGTCGAACGTGACCTCGATCTGCGGCACGCCGCGCGGTGCCGGCGGGATGCCGACCAGGTCGAACTGGCCGAGCATCTTGTTGTCGCTCGCCATTTCGCGTTCGCCCTGGAACACGCGGATCGTCACCGCACCCTGATTGTCATCGGCGGTCGAATAGACCTGCGACTTCTTGGTCGGGATGGTGGTGTTGCGGTCGATCATGCGGGTCATGATGCCGCCCAGCGTCTCGATACCCAGCGACAGCGGGGTCACGTCGAGCAGCAGCACGTCCTTCACGTCGCCCTGCAGCACGCCGGCCTGGATCGCGGCACCGATCGCCACGACCTCGTCAGGGTTCACGCCGGTGTGCGGTTCCTTGCCGAAGAACTGCTTAACGACTTCGCGGACGCGCGGCATCCGGGTCATGCCGCCGACCAGTACGACTTCATCGATCGCGCTTGCCTGCACGCCGGCATCGGCCAGCGCCTTCTTGCACGGCTCGAGCGTGCGCTTCACCAGGTCTTCGACCAGGCGTTCGAGGTCGGCACGGGTGATCGACTTGACGAGGTGCTTCGGACCGGTCGCGTCCGCCGTGATGAACGGCAGGTTCACTTCGGTGGTCTGCGCCGACGACAGCTCGATCTTGGCCTTTTCGGCGGCTTCCTTCAGGCGCTGGAGCGCCAGCTTGTCCTTGGTCAGGTCGATGCCTTCGACCTTCTTGAACTCGTCGGCCAGGAACTGCACGATCTTGGCGTCGAAGTCTTCACCGCCGAGGAAGGTGTCGCCGTTGGTCGCCTTCACCTCGAACACGCCGTCGCCGATCTCGAGGACCGAGATGTCGAACGTGCCGCCGCCAAGGTCATAGACCGCGATGGTCTTGTTGTTGTCCTTGTCGAGGCCGTAGGCCAGCGCCGCCGCCGTCGGTTCGTTGATGATGCGCAGGACTTCGAGGCCGGCGATCTTGCCGGCGTCCTTGGTCGCCTGACGCTGGGCATCGTTGAAGTAGGCCGGGACGGTGATGACCGCCTGCGTCACGGTTTCGCCGAGATACGACTCCGCCGTTTCCTTCATCTTCTGCAGGATGAAGGCGCTGATCTGCGACGGCGAATATTCCTCGCCGCCCGCCTTCACCCACGCATCGCCGTTCGGCCCACGCGCGATGGTGTAGGGAACCAGCTCGGTATCCTTCTTGGTGACCGGATCGTCGAAGCGGCGGCCGATCAAGCGCTTCACCGCAAAGATCGTGTTGTCGCCGTTGGTCACGGCCTGACGCTTGGCCGGCTGGCCGATCAGACGCTCGCCATCCTTGGCGAACGCGACGATCGACGGCGTGGTCCGCGCGCCTTCCGCATTTTCGATGACCTTGGGGCTGCCGCCCTCCATCACCGCGACGCAGCTGTTGGTCGTGCCCAGATCGATACCGATTACTTTAGCCATGGTCCCTCGTTGGCCCCCGGATTGAATGTAAAACCTGGACCCGGCAGCACGGGGAAGTGCCGTCCGGGTCATTCCGAGGGCGGATATAGGCAGGGTTCGGCTTGCCGCAAGATTATGCGGGGCATAGGGAACCGTATCGGGACAGGAGCGTGGGCATGAAGACACGGTGGATGATGCTGGCGGGGCTGCTTCCCGTAACTTTGGCGGGCGGCTGCGGAAGCAAGGCGGAGAGCGGGCCTACGATCGAACAGGCATGGGTCCGCCTGCCCGCCGTTCCGGGCCGGCCGGCCGCTGGCTATGCAACGATCCGCGGCGGGGGCGGCAAATTCTCGGCGATGCTGCGCGGTGCGACTAGTCCGAAGGCGGAGCGGATCGAACTGCACGTCACCATGACGATGGACGACAAGGCGGTGTCGATGAAGCCGATCGCCGAAATCCCCGTGCCCCCGAACACGACGTTGTACCTGAAGCCCGGCAGCGCACACATGATGGTCTTCGGCGTCGCCGCCGACCTGAAACCGGGTGGCATCATGCCGATCACGTTCCAGTTCGATAGCGGCACGAAGACCTTCGACGCGAAGCTGGTCGGCGCAGGTGATCCCGCACCCGAATGAAGCGCCCACTCACCTCCGCCGAAACCGACCTTGCCCGCACCATGTTCGGCGACAGCATCGATTACGCGCGGGCGCGGGTGGCGAATGCGAAATGGGCGTTCTTTCAGCCCAAGCAGGTCGCGATGGCGCCGACCGGCTGCATCCATTTCCATCCGGGCGGCACGCTGTATCGGGACGATTTCGCGCACGCCGGGCGCGACCTGGCCGCGCTGTTCCTGCACGAGATGATGCACATCCACCAGACCCAGCATCGCGGGCGATACTGGCTGCCGCTGATGCGGCATCCCTTCTGCACCTATCGCTACGCCATCGTGCCCGGCAAACCGTTCGAGGCGTACGGCATCGAGCAACAGGCGGAAATCGTCCGCCACGCCTTCCTGCTGCGACAGGGGGTGGCGGTAAAGGACAAGCCGCCGCTGGAGGTGTATGAGGCGCTGCTGCCGTTCGGGCGGGGATGAGGGCCGTCAGTCCGGAAGCAGCCAGCGGACGTTGCGGGTCGAATAGGATTCGACCGGGTTGCCTGCTGCATCCAGCGCCGGGCGGTATCGCCCGCGTTTCTGAATGGCTTCACACGCCGCCTTGTCCAGGTCGGGCGTGCCGGACGACCGCAGCACCCGGCAGTCGGAAATCCGGCCACTGGGCGAAACGGTCCAGCCGATGAAACTGACCCCCTGTCTGTTCCCGTTCAATGCCGACGTCGGATAATCGTCGTTGGTGATCCATTGCGCGGCGTTTGCTCCCTCTGCCCGCTTGGCGATCGCCGCGATCTTTACGGGATCATAGCCGAAATGCTGCAGCAGGTCGGTTTCACAGGTTCGAAGCGCTGCCAGCACCGGCTTGCCCATCGACAGCGCAACGGAAATCGTCGGACTGCCCGCTGCGCGCACCGTGAACGTCGAGGCGCCGACCAGCGATTCAAACGCTTCGCGTGAGAAATAAAAGGTGATGGCCGCGCGGTCTTCGTTCGGGAAATGCACCCGCGTGCCGCTCTGTTGTTCGCCCAGTTCGCGGCCCGATACCAGCAGATCGATCTTTACCCGCGCCTGCCGCCCCAATTGCTTCTTGGTGCCGAGGACGACGCCCTGCAATACATCGCCGAACGGTGTCGGCTTGAAGGCGATGGTGATCGGCGCGGCGGGATCACCATAGGCGCGGGCAGCCACGCACATGCTGTCGGCATATTCCATGTTCCACGACCGTACCGGCTTCAGCGGCGCATCCGCCCCGCCCGCCTGGCCCACCAGCATCGCCGCCAGCATGATCGTCCGCATCGTGTTTCCCCCGTTCTGCCCCTCGTCCGGAAACTGCCACCGGCCATGTCGCCGCGCAATCTCCGGAACCCTTGGCAGGGCAAGCTGTTGGCATGGCGCAACGATTTTCGAAGGCCTGCTTCCCCATGTCGACGCGCACCGGCGCCACGCTTCTTGCCCGCCTCGGCTTCGCTGCGCGCGGTGTCGTCTATTGCATCGTCGGCTGGTTCGCGATCGACGCTGCGCTGCGTGGCGGCCGGGCGGGTGACAATCAGGGTGCGATCGCCAGCTTGGCCGACGAGCCGTTCGGCGAATGGGTGCTGGCGGCGATGGCCGCAGGGCTGGCCGGCTATGCGCTGTGGCGGCTGACCGAGGCGATGTTCGACCCGGAAGCGCAGGCGAATGATGCCAAGGGCGCGTTCCGCCGCGCCGGCCACGCGGTCAGCGGCATCGCCCATGTCGTGCTGGCCTGGACCGCCGCCCGCTTGGCCGTCCGTAGCGCGCGGGCGACCGGGCGGATCGGTGGCGAGGATAGCGCGCACGACTGGACCGCGTGGATGCTCGACCAGCCGGGCGGCCGGCTGCTGGTGGCGCTGGTCGCGATCGGCTTGCTCGCCGCGGCGGCGCAACAGGCGAAAAAGGCGTGGACCGGCGAGTTCGCCCGCACCCTGTCGGGCGGCACACCGGTGCCCGATTATGTCTGTACGATGGGTCGCATCGGCTATGGCGCGCGGGCGGCGGTGTTCGCGGCGATCGCGATCCTGTTCGTCGGCGCGGCCTGGGCGGCGGATGCCGACGAGGCCGGCGGCATGGCGAGCGGCTTCGCGCTGTTGCAGCGGCAGGCGGGCGGGCAATTGCTGCTGACCGCGATCGGCATCGGCTTCGTCGCGTTCGGCGCGTTCAGCTTCGTCGAGGCGCGCTGGCGGCGGCTGCAGGTCCGGTTGCCGGCATGACCGACCGTGCGGCGCTGGAGGCGCGCTGGCTCGACCTGACCCGGCGCGCCTTGCCGGGCGTCGCTCGCGAGCGGGGCTGGCCGGTGGTGGCGGATCATTGTTTTCAGCGCATCCTGCTCGACCATGCGTTCGGCGGCACGTGGTACGATCATGTCGCCGGGCGTCCGGCCTATGCCCATGCTGATCCGGCCGCGCTGGCGCGGGCGGTGACGCTGGGCGAAGCGGCATTGGCGGGCGACGCCGATCTGGCCGCCCTCAATCGGCAATCGCTGATGTGGCGCGGCAAGGCCCCCTCGAAACCGGCAGGCGGCACCCCCATCTCTCGCCCTAGCCAATCCAGAAGAACGAAGATAGAACGGACCGCATGAGCCTGACCCATATCTCCGTCCGCGGTGCGCGGGAGCATAACCTCAAGGGCGTCGATATCGACATCCCGCGCGACACGCTGACGGTCATCACCGGCCTGTCGGGTTCGGGCAAGTCGTCCCTCGCCTTCGACACCATCTACGCAGAGGGGCAGCGGCGCTATGTCGAGTCGCTGTCGGCCTATGCGCGGCAGTTCCTCGAGCTGATGCAGAAGCCGAATGTCGAGCATATCGAGGGGCTGTCGCCGGCGATCTCGATCGAGCAGAAGACGACGAGCCGCAATCCGCGATCCACGGTCGCGACGGTCACCGAAATCTACGACTATATGCGCCTGTTGTGGGCGCGGGTCGGCGTTCCCTTCTCGCCCGCCACCGGCCTGCCAATCAGCGCGCAGACGGTCAGCCAGATGGTCGACCGGGTGCTGGCCCTGCCCGAGGGGACACGGCTGCTGCTGCTCGCCCCGGTCGTGCGCGGGCGCAAGGGCGAGTATCGCAAGGAACTGGCCGAATGGCAGAAGGCCGGTTTCCAGCGCGTGCGGGTGAACGGTGAAGTCCATCTGATCGAGGATGCGCCCGCACTCGACAAGAAGTTCAAGCATGACATCGAGATCGTGGTCGATCGCCTGGTCGTGAACCCGGAAGCGGCGACGCGTCTGGCGGAGAGTTTCGAAACCGCGCTGAAGCTGGCGGACGGCCTTGCCTATGTCGATCTGGTCGATACGACCGTGGCACAGGCGCAGTCGGGCAATCCGCCGCTGGAGAGCGAACAGGGCGACCGCGCGACCGAAGCCGCGCCACAGACCGGCAAGCTGAAGGGTGCCGGCATCCCCGACAACCGCATCGTCTTTTCGGAAAAATTCGCCTGCCCGGTCAGCGGCTTCACGATCAGCGAGATCGAACCGCGCCTGTTCAGCTTCAACGCGCCGCAGGGGGCGTGTCCGGCGTGCGACGGTCTTGGCGAACGGTTGGAGTTCGACGAGGACCTGATCGTCCCCAACCACGAACTGTCGATCAAGAAGGGCGCGGTCGTGCCGTGGGCGAAATCCAACCCGCCCTCGCCCTATTACATGCAGGTGCTGGGCAGTCTTGCGAAGGCATACGGCTTCTCGCTCGACGCGGCGTGGAAGGATTTGCCGGAAGAAGCGCAGCGAGTGATCCTGCACGGGACGGCGGGCAAGCCGGTGACGCTGACCTTCGTCGACGGCAAGAAGGCGTATGACGTCAAGAAGCCGTTCGAGGGCGTGCTGGGCAATCTCAACCGGCGGATGCTGTCGACCGAGAGCGCGTGGATGCGCGAGGAGCTGGCGAAGTACCAGGCATCGCAGCCGTGCGAGACCTGCCACGGGGCGCGATTGAAGCCGGAAGCGCTGGCGGTGAAGGTGGCGATGCAAGACATTGCCTATGCCACGCATCTGTCGGTGGTCGACGCGCTACGCTTTTTCGAGGGGCTGCCGGAGCATTTCAACGACCAGCAAAAGGCGATCGCGCAATCGATCCTGAAGGAAATTGTCGAACGGCTGGGCTTCCTCAACAATGTCGGCCTCGACTACCTGAACCTCGACCGCACCAGCGGCACGTTGTCGGGCGGGGAGTCGCAGCGTATCCGCCTCGCCAGCCAGATCGGCAGCGGGCTGTCGGGGGTGCTGTACGTGCTGGACGAACCGTCGATCGGCTTGCACCAGCGTGACAACGACATGCTGCTGGCGACGCTCCGCCGCCTGCGCGACCTCGGCAATACCGTGCTGGTGGTCGAGCATGACGAGGATGCGATCCGCACCGCCGATTACGTCATCGACATGGGGCCGGGCGCGGGCGTCCATGGCGGCGAGGTCGTCGCCAAGGGGACGCTGAAGCAGATCCTGAAGGCCAAGGGGTCGGTTACCGCCGATTATCTGAACGGTACGCGATCGGTGCCGCTGCCGGACAAGCGACGCAAGGGCAATGGCAAGAAGCTGACGGTGCATAACGCCACCGCCAACAACCTGACCGGGGTCACCGCCAGCATTCCGCTGGGCACCTTCACCTGCATCACCGGCGTGTCGGGATCGGGCAAGTCGAGCTTCACCATCGACACGCTCTACGCCGCCGCCGCCCGTACGCTGAACGGCGCGCGGATCGTGCAGGGCAAACATGACAAGATCACCGGGCTGCAGCATCTCGACAAGGTGATCGACATCGACCAGTCGCCGATCGGTCGCACCCCGCGATCGAACCCGGCGACCTATACCGGTGCCTTCACCCAGATTCGCGACTGGTTCGCCGGGCTGCCGGAGGCGCAGGCGCGCGGCTACAAGCCCGGCCGGTTCAGCTTCAACGTGAAGGGCGGCCGGTGCGAGGCATGTCAGGGCGACGGCGTGCTGAAGATCGAGATGCACTTCCTGCCCGACGTGTATGTGACGTGCGACGTGTGCCACGGCGCGCGCTACAATCGCGAGACGCTGGAGGTGAAGTTCAAGGGGATGAGCATCGCCGACGTCCTCGACATGACGGTCGAGGATGCGGTCGAGTTCTTCAAGGCGGTCCCGCCGATCCGCGACAAGATGGCGATGCTGGCCGAGGTCGGCCTGGGTTACGTCAAGGTCGGACAGCAGGCGACGACCCTGTCGGGCGGCGAGGCGCAGCGGGTGAAGCTGGCCAAGGAACTGGCGCGGCGCGCGACCGGCAACACGCTCTACATCCTCGACGAACCGACGACGGGGCTGCATTTCGAGGATGTGCGCAAGCTGCTGGAGGTGCTGCACCAGCTGGTCGAGCAGGGCAATACGGTGGTGGTGATCGAGCACAACCTCGACGTCATCAAGACCGCCGACTGGATTTTGGACATGGGGCCGGAGGGCGGCGTGAAGGGCGGCAAGCTGGTTGCCGAGGGCACGCCGGAGAAGGTCGCTTCGGTCGAGGGTAGCTTCACCGGTCGGTATCTGAAGCCCCTGCTTACTCCGAGGGCGCAGGCGGCGGAGTGAGCGTCTGGCGGCCTGAATTTGTCGCTGGTCTGGAACTGCTGGCCCGGATCAGTTCCGAGATGGCGCGACGGGGATTCGACCGCCCCGTTCTGGTGGGCGGGGCGGCGGTCGAAATCTACTCTGGCGGTATCGTCGCTACCGGCGATTTCGATATCGTGGTCGCGCGCGACGATGTGCTCGAACAAATTTTTATCGAAGCCGGCTTTGAGCGCCCCCGTGGTGCGGGCGTCGCGACACGGGGCTGGGTTTATCGCGATTTGCGCCTCGGGTTCGAGATCGTCGATACCGTCCTGCTCGACGGCGCCGCCGATGGAAATCGGGTGCGCGTTTTTTTCTTGTCGAGCGATGACGCTTTCGAAATCATTTCGGTAGAAGACTTGATCGCGGATCGGATGGGCCAATATGCATCCGGAACCGCGCAGGAGATGTTGGAACAGGCTCGAACCCTGTTCGAGCTTTCATCCGATCTGGATATGGATTATCTGGAAAAGCGGATACGCGAAGAAACATTGAACGAACATGGCATCGCAACCCTACGCTCCGGCCCCTCAGGTCATGTCGCTTGAAGCTTTCGGGCGCGATCTGACGCGCCGCCGCGCCGCGCTGGGCAATCCGGAACTTCCGCGCAATGCCGGCGACAACCGCACCGAGAGCAAGCGCGCACTGCTGGCGGCGATCGAGGCGGCCGGCGGGCGCTGGTAATTCCGTCGCGGAACCGACGCCTCCCGTATAATTTCGGAACATCCATCGCGCCCCGGCATTCCCGCTTGATCGAACTATCAAGCGAAGGACCTGTGACATGCGCGCGCTTACCCTCGGCCTCGTCGCCGCTGCTACCCTGGTTTCCGGATGCACCGATTATGGCATGGGCGGCCCGCGCTATGCCGATGCGGGCTATAGCCGCTACGACTGGGACCGGCCCGATCCCGCCTATAACGGCTATGACGCCGCGCGCTATTATCGGGACGATCGACGCTACCGCGAACGCCGCCTGTCGCGGAACGACCGGGTCTATGTCGGACAGGACGGTCGTTATTATTGCCGCCGGAACGACGGTACGACCGGCCTGATTGTCGGCGGCATCGCCGGTGGCGTGCTGGGCACGGCGCTGCGTCCGGGCGGTTCGGGCCTGCTGGGCGCGATCTTGGGCGGCGCAGCCGGTGCCGCAGGCGGTCAGGCGATCGATCGCAGCAACAGCGACGTCCGCTGCCGCTAAAGCCACCCGCCACGGCTGGAACGACGGATCGGTCCGCCCCCTTGTACGAGGGCGGACCGATACCCATATCCGGCGCGCTACAGTCGCAAATCGATGGTGTCCTGCTTTGCGGCAAGTTCCTTCTTTCCCTGCTGCCTAAGGCACGGGTGACGGGCATCTCCGCCGCCCGCAACATCCGGAAGGAAGCATGATGGCCACACTTGGCACCGTAAAATTCTTCAACATCGACAAGGGCTATGGCTTCATCGCCCCCGATAATGGCGGCACCGACGCCTTCGTCCACATCTCGGCCGTCGAGCGCGCGGGCATGGTCACGCTGAACCAGAACCAGCGCGTCGGTTATGAACTGGAAGAAGACCGGCGCGGCCGGGTCAGCGCGGTCAACCTGACCGCCGCCGACTGATTTCCAAGGGGCGGGTGGAGCATCTCCACCCGCCCTTTTGCTTGCAGGAGTGTTTTCTTGGCCGACACCGCCGAAGCCTATCGCGCCCGCGCCGCCGTGGAGCGCGCCAATGCCGAAGCCGCGACGCTGGACAATGTCCGCGATCGCTGCCGCCGCGCCGAACAGGCGTGGACCGAAATGGCCGACCGGGCCGAGCGCACTACCGAACAGCGCCTGATCCGCGAAGCAGCCACGATCCGGCGGAGCGAAGCCGTCGGTTGAACCTGTCCGCGCGCCGGTCGTTGGATCGGCGACAGCAAAAGGATCGACCATGGCCAAGCACAAGAAACACAAGCCGAAATCGCGCACCGCCGGCGTATCGACGCTGCGTACGGTCGCGCTTGCCGCAACCGGCGTAGCGGTCGGATTGTTCGGCGTCCTGCTGGCCCGACGCAAACCGGGCGAGGGCCATGCCGCGCCCGACCTGGCACTGGGCAAGGCACGGCCCGGTCCGACCGATCGCGCACCTGAAGCCTTTCGCCCCGATCCGACTGCTCCGGTGGCCGCCGCCGACCGCGAATCGCTGCGCCCGGCAACGGGACCGGTACCGTCGATGGTCGAACCACGCGGCACCATGGCATCGCAGACCGGCGCCTGACGGACGGAGCGGCTGCCCGCGCGTCGGTCAGCCGCCCAGCCGTACCCCGAACCACAGGGTGCGGGGGGTAGCGCGCTCCACCACGCCATCGCCGCCGATCGCGGTTTCGATCCGGGTGTCGGTGACATTCTCGGCCCGCGCCTCGAATGCCAGCCAGCGGGTTGCCGGAACGGTGGCGATCAAATCGAGTGTCGTGGCGGCGGACAGGCGGCGCAGATTGGCATCGTCCTCATACTGGCCCGCAACGTGGCGTAGCGTCGCCGAAGCCTGCCACCGGTCGCGCCGCCAGCCGATCGTCGCCGATCCATTATGCGCCGGGGTCTGCGCCGGACGCAGCCCGTCCAGCGCACCGCCATCGCGTACCCGTGCATCGGTATAGGCGTAGGACAGCCGCCCTTCGACCGCGCCCAGCCGACCCGACGCGTCCAGCTCGATTCCTCGTACGCGAACATGATCGAGGTTCGCGCGTCGGCGATACACGCCCGCCGCCGATACGAAGCCGACACCCGGAAAATTGCCCGGCCCGTTGGCGACGGTCACATTGGCAATGGCATCGCGCAGATCGTTCGCGAACGCGGTCGCGGCAAACCGGAGGCCGGCGGCGGGGCGAAGATCCACCCCGGCCTCCCCGCCCCACAGGGTTTCCGGCGCGAGCGTGGCTTCGGCGGCAGTGGCATCGGCCCCGACGCGAAAGGGTCGGTACAGTTCGTTGAGCGTCGGCAAGCGCCACCCGCGATAGCCCGCCAGTCGCAGCGTCACCCGGTCCGCCGGCGTCCACGCCACCCCGCCGCGGCCGGTCGGCTGCCAGCCCTGTCGATCGACGAAGCGTTGGTCGGTCAGCGTCGCACCGGTCAGCGCCGCCTCCTGCAACCGGCCCTTGCCGATCGTCCAG
This sequence comes from uncultured Sphingomonas sp., assembly GCF_913776855.1. Classification (GTDB taxonomy): domain Bacteria; phylum Pseudomonadota; class Alphaproteobacteria; order Sphingomonadales; family Sphingomonadaceae; genus Sphingomonas. Next base: position 95,174 of record NZ_CAJYQD010000032.1, read on the forward strand.
CGATCGATCCGCCCCCCCGCGCTCAGCACGACATCGCCGGTCGTGACGCTGGCATCGGCGAACAGGCCGGCGGTCGTGTTCCGCCCACCCGCGACCCGCCGCCGCGTCGGGTTGCCCGCGACATAGGTGTAAAGCTCCTGTGTCTCGCCAGTGACGACGCGGACATCGCCCCCCAGCCGCAGCGACAAAGCGCCGAGGGCCGGAGCGATCTCCGCCTGCCCCCCGATGCCGGTCGCAGGCACATTATACTGGTCGAGGGTCAGCGCGGTCGACGCCCGCCCCGCCGCGATACTGGCGAACCGGCTGGCAAAGGCGCGGGTCTGCAGATAGCCGAGCAGCGACCAGCCGAACGGCCCGCGCCCGACCAGCCGGACACTGGCGTCTGCGCCTTCGCTGCGATTGTCGGTGAAGTCGAGGCCGCGGTCGCGCCGGTCGGTGAACCCCGATATATTGGCCTGTAGTTCGGTGGCGGGGGCGACCTGCACCACCGCACGCGCCGCTGCACTGGCCTGCTCGAACGGTGCGGCGCGATCGGCGGGGCCGCGATCCCCGCGCACGATCGACACAAAGCCGTTGCCGCGCGCATAGGCGCCCGACAGAATGGCAAAGCCGCCGCTGCGCACCAGTGCGGCCGATCCGCGGGCGTCGAGCGAGGCGCGGCTGCCCCCGGCAATCGATGCCGCGAACGGGGGCAGGTCGCCCGGCCCGGCGCTATCGAGTTCGACCGTTCCGGCCAACGCCCCCGGTCCGGCCACGCCGCTACCGCCGCCGCGCGTCACCCGTATTCGACCGAGCCGGTCGGTCGCATAGGCCGGAAAGGCGACCCAGCCGCCGAACGGATCGGCCTGCGGCACGCCGTCGAGCAGCAGCAGCGCGCGGCTCGACGCGTTGCCGCCAAGGCCGCGCAGCGTGATCCCTTGCGACGTCGGATTGGCGCTGCGCGAATCGGAACGGCGAAATTGCTGGAGGCCGGCGACATCGCGCAGCACATTCTCCACCCGGCCGCTGGCCGATGCCAGAATACGGTCCCGGTCCAGCGTCACGATGTCATACACCCGGTCGCCCGGCGCATCGGCCAGCCCGCGCCCGGTCACGACGATCTCCGGCGCGTCCTGCGCCGTCGCCGCGCCCGGCCATGCGGCCAGCAACCATAGAAAACGCTTCAACCCTGCCCCCGACTTGGGACGATCAGACCGTGAAGCTCTCCCCGCATCCGCACGCGCCCTTGGCATTCGGATTGGCGAAGACGAAGCCCGCGGTGAAATCGTCCTCGACCCAGTCCATCGTCGAACCGATCAGGTACAGGATCGATCCGCCATCGACGAAGAAGGTACCGCCCGGCGTTTCGATCCGTTCGTCCATCGCATTCGCCGCGGTGACGTAATCGACCGAATAGGCAAGGCCCGAACAGCCACGGCGCGGCGTCGACAGCTTGACACCGATCGCATCCGCCGGCGCCTTCGCCATCAGGTCGGCGACGCGCCGTTCGGCATTGGCGGTCAGGATGATCGCGGCGGGACGAACGCGCGTGGCCATTACAGCATCCCCAGTTCGAGCTTGGCGTCGTCCGACATCTTTTGCGGGTCCCATGGCGGGTCCCAGACAAGGTTGACGTCAGCGGTAGAGACGCCCGGCACAGCCGACACGCGCAGTTCGACCTCGGCCGGCATCGATTCCGCAACCGGGCAATGCGGCGTGGTCAGCGTCATCGTCACCGCGACATGGCCGTTGTCGGCCACGTCGACACCGTAGATCAGGCCGAGATCATAGATGTTGACCGGGATTTCGGGATCGAAGATTTCCTTCAGCGCGGCGATCACCGCTTCGTACACATCGCCGCCCGGTTCGCCTGTCGAAACCGGCACCGGCTTCTGCGCCAGGAAATCGCCCAGATAGTCGCGCTGGCGCGGTGCGTCGGCATCGGTCACCCGTGCGCGCGGCGGCGGGGTCACCGCGTCGACTTCCTCGACCTCAAAGCTGCGTTCGTCGTTCATCCGAAAATCCTGCTCACCCGTTCCAGTCCGCGCACCAGCGCATCGACATCGGCCGGTCCGTTATATACGCCGAAGCTCGCCCGCGCGGTGGCGGGGACGCCCAGCACGTCCATCAGCGGCTGTGCGCAATGATGGCCGGCACGGATCGCGACGCGTTCCTCGTCCAAGATGGTGCCGACATCATGCGGATGCACCCCCTCTACGACGAAACTGACGATTCCGGCGGAGTCGTCGGGTCCGAGCAGCCGGACGGAGTTGATCCGGCCCAGCGCCTCGCGCGTGGTGATCACCAGCGCGGCTTCGTGCGCGTGGATCGCGTCCAGCCCGATGCTGTCCACATAATCGATCGCAGCGTGCAGGCCGAGCGCGCCGACGATATGCGGCGTTCCCGCTTCGAACCGCGCCGGCGGCGGGGCATAGGTGGTGCGTTCGAACGTCACCCGGTCGATCATGGCGCCGCCGCCCTGCACCGGATGCATCGCGTCGAGCAGGTCCGGTCGCCCCCACAGGACGCCGATCCCGGTCGGGCCGTACAGCTTGTGTCCGGAAAGCACGTAGAAATCGCAGTCGAGCGCCGCGACGTCCACACGCACGCGCGGCACCGCCTGGCACCCGTCGAGCAACAGCTTCGCCCCGACCGAATGGGCGATGTCCGCCGCGCGGCGGCCGTCCAGGACCGATCCCAGCACGTTCGACACATGCGCCAGCGCGACCAGCTTATGCTCGGGCCGGATTATCGCCGCCATCGCATCGAGGTCGATGCGGCCGTCCTCAGTCAGCGGCACGACATCGATCGCCGCCCCGATCCGCTCGGCAATCAACTGCCACGGCACGATGTTCGAATGGTGTTCGAGCATCGACAGCAGGATACGGTCGCCAGCCTTCAGGTGACGCTCGGCCCACCCTTGCGCGACCAGGTTGATCCCCTCGGTCGCGCCGCGCACGAACACGCATTCTTCCGGAGCGCCGGCACCGATGAACGACGCGACCCGACGACGTGCCGCTTCATAGGCGAGCGTCATGTCGGCCGAACGCTGATACACGCCGCGATGCACCGTGGCGTAGGTCGTGTCATAGGCGCGGGTGATCGCGTCGATCACCGCCTGCGGCTTTTGCGAGGTCGCGGCGGTGTCGAGATACGACCAGCCGGCGGGGATCGCCGGGAAGTCGCTGACGCGGTCAAGGGGGGTGGTGTTGGTCAAAGCGCCGCTTCCAGCCATGCATCGGCATCGGCGGCGAACGCTTCGCGCACCGTCTCGTCCCCGATCCGGTCGAGCGCGTCCGCGACGAAGGCCGTGGTCAGCAGCGCCTTGGCCCGCGCCTCAGTCACACCGCGGCTGCGCAGGTAGAACAGCGCCTTCGCGTCGAGTTCACCGACCGTCGCGCCATGCGCGCACTTCACGTCGTCGGCAAAGATTTCGAGTTCGGGCTTCAGGTTGACCGTCGCCGTCCGTTGCAACAGCAGGCCGCGCAGCGACTGTTCGCCATCGGTCTTCTGCGCACCACGCGCCACTTCGACGCGGGCGGCAAGGCTGGCCTGGCTCCGATCGGCGGCGACCGCGCGCCACGTCTGGCGGCTCGATCCGTTGAGCGCGGCGTGGCGGACGGCGACGGCACATTCCTGCCGCTGGTCCTCGCGGGTCAGCAGCGCGCCGCCATAGTCAACGAACGCGCTATCGCCATCGAGCGTCAGCTGCGCGTCGATCCGGCTACCCATGCCGCCGGCCCCCAGGAATAGCGACACGAGGCTCGCACCCTCGCCCACCACCGCTTCGTCGCGGATCGATACGAAGCCGTCCGACTGGAGCAGGCGGACGCTGCGCATCAGCCGCGCACCGCGTTCGAGATCGATCTGCGTCAGGCGGTTGGTCCAGCCGGTGCCGACATAGGTTTCGACCACCGACGCGACGGCATCCTCGTCCAGCGTCAACCGGGCGGGAACGTGGTTCTCGGCACCGGTCGCGACATGAACGATCTGTACGGTGTCCGCGATCTCGGTCGCCGACAGGTCGATGGACCAGCCCGCCGCACCCGATGCCTGCACGCCCAGCGGATGTGCGGTATCGAGCGTCAGCGGCGACAGCGCGACATGACCCGGCGTGCTGCGATCGGCGGCATAGACACCGTCGACGAACAGGATGCGCGGGCCGGCAATGTCGAGCCAGTAGCCGTCGGCATTCGCCGCTTCACCACGGGCGGATGCAGCCGCGCCGGTCAGTGCGGCAAGGTCCGTCCAGCGGAACGCCTCGTCACGGTTGGAGGGGAGCGTCGCCATTACGCCGCCACCGCTCCATAGCCTTCGCGTTCGAGTTCGTGCGCCAGTTCCGGCCCGCCCGAGCGGACGATGCGGCCATCGGCCAGCACATGCACGAAATCGGGCTGCACATAGTCGAGCAGCCGCTGGTAATGGGTGATGAGGATCACGCCCTTGTCCGGCCGCCGCATGATGCGGTTGATGCCGTCGCCGACGATGCGCAGCGCGTCGATGTCGAGGCCGCTGTCGGTTTCATCGAGGATCGCAAGCTTCGGGTCGAGGATGCCCATCTGCACCATTTCGTTGCGCTTCTTCTCGCCGCCCGAAAAGCCGACATTCACCGGCCGCTTCAGCATGTCCATGTCCATGCCGAGGCCATCGGCCTGCGCGCGGGCGAGCTTCAGGAACTCGGCACCCGACAGCGGCTTTTCGTCACGCGCGCGGCGCTGGCTGTTCAGGCTTTCGCGCAGGAACTGGACGTTCGACACGCCGGGGATTTCGACTGGATACTGGAAGCCCAGGAACAGGCCGGCGGCGGCGCGGGCATCGGCCTCCATCTCCAGCAAATCCTCCCCCGCGAAGGTCACGCTGCCCTCGGTCACCTCGTAACCGGGACGCCCGCCCAGCACATAGCCGAGCGTCGACTTGCCCGCGCCGTTCGGCCCCATGATCGCATGGACCTCGCCCGCGTTCACGGTGAGCGACAGGCCCTTGAGGATTTCCTTGCCGTCGATTTCGGCGTGGAGGTTTTCGATGTTCAGCATGTTCCGTCCTGTTCGTGCGACCGCGGCCGCAAATCTCGTATTACGGCGTCTCGCCCGCGACCGGTTCGGTGCCGAACTCGGCCTCGGCGGCGTCCGGGTTGGTCAGCACCGCCTTCATCGACGCGTCGATCTTGTCGAGCATCGCCGCATGGGCCTTCGCCACCTTCGCCCGCACCGGCGCGCAAGCCTTGGCCGCGTCATCGAAGATCGCAACCCGCGCCGCCGCCTCAGTCGGCGGCTTTTCCATGCGCGGATCGGTGTTGATCCGTTCCGACAGACAATCGGCATAGGGCGCGGTAGGTGCAACTGCCTGCAAGGCGAGCAGCAGCGCGATCATTGGGCCACCCGCAGTTCAGCAACCCGATCGAGGATCGCCGGCCGCCGTTCGGCAACGCACGCCGCGATCTCGGCCTTCCCAGCACGCTTCTGGTCGGCGCACCAGCCGATCGCCTCGCACCCAGCCGTCTGGATCACGGGATCAACGTCCTTGCTCATCGCGCGACAGCTTCGCAGCGCCGACTTGCGCAGCGTGTAATGGAGATTCGCGCTGCGCAGCTTGCGCCCGATCACGACGATCTCCTCCTCGGGCGTCGCGGCCGGCATCGGCGTCTGCGTCATCAGGGCGGCGGCCAGCACGATCACCCCACCGACCCTTCAAGGCTGATGCCGAGCAGCTTCTGCGCCTCAACCGCGAATTCCATCGGCAGCTGTTGCAGCACTTCGCGCGCGAAGCCATTGACGATCAGCGCGACCGCCGCCTCCGAATCCAGCCCGCGCTGCATCGCGTAGAACATCTGGTCCTCGGAAATCTTCGAGGTGGTCGCCTCATGCTCGATCTGCGCCGAGGGATTCTTGACCTCGATATAGGGCACGGTGTGGGCGCCGCACTGGTCGCCGAGCAACAGGCTGTCGCACTGGGTGAAGTTGCGCACGCCCTCTGCCGAGCGGCCGACGCGCACCAGCCCGCGATAGGTATTGTCGCTGCGGCCCGCGCTGATCCCCTTCGACACGATGGTCGAGCGCGATCCCTTGCCCAGATGGATCATCTTGGTGCCGGTATCGGCCTGCTGGCGATTGTTGGTTACCGCGACCGAATAGAATTCGCCGACCGAATTTTCGCCCGCCAGCACGCAGGACGGGTATTTCCACGTGATCGCCGAACCGGTTTCGACCTGCGTCCAAGACACCTTCGAGTTCTTGCCCTGACACAGCGCACGCTTGGTCACGAAATTGTAGATGCCGCCCTTCCCGTTCTCGTCGCCGGGATACCAGTTCTGGACGGTGCTGTACTTGATCTCGGCATCGTCCAGCGCGACCAGCTCGACCACCGCCGCGTGCAGCTGGTTCTCGTCGCGCATCGGCGCGGTGCAGCCTTCGAGGTAGCTGACATAGCTGCCCTTGTCGGCAACGATCAGCGTGCGTTCGAACTGGCCGGTATTTTCCGCGTTGATCCGGAAATAGGTCGACAGCTCCATCGGGCAGCGCACGCCCTCCGGAATGTAGACAAAGGTGCCGTCCGAAAAGACCGCGCTGTTCAGCGTCGCGAAGAAGTTATCGCGCTGCGGCACGACCTTGCCCAGCCACTTGCGGACTAGCTCTGGATATTCGCGGATCGCCTCGGAGATCGAACGGAAGATGACGCCGGCGGCTTCCAGTTCCTTGCGGAAGGTCGTCGCGACCGAGACGCTGTCGAACACCGCGTCGACCGCAACCTTGCGCGATCCCTCGACCCCGGCGAGGACCTTCTGCTCCTCGATCGGGATGCCGAGCTTTTCGTAGACGCGCAGAATCTCGGGATCGACTTCATCGAGCGACCCCAGTTTCGGCTTCGCCTTCGGCTCGGCGTAATAATAGGCGTCCTGATAATCGATCGGGTCGAGGTTCAGCTTGGCCCAGTCGGGCGCCTTCATCGTCTGCCACAGGCGGAACGCCTTCAGCCGCCAGTCGAGCATCCATTCCGGCTCGTTCTTCTTGGCGCTGATATAGCGAACCGTGTCCTCGCTCAGCCCCTTGGGCGCGAAGTCCTGTTCGATGTCCGAGGAGAAACCCCACTCGTACTTCTTGTTGGCGGCGGCGAGCGCCTCGGCATTCTTGGTGGCCATCACACTACCTCTTGGGGCATCGCCCCGGTGTTCGCGAGTTGGGCGAGCGTCACGCCCGCCAAGGCGCCCCGGACCACGGCGTTGACCGTGCCGGCATGGGGGCGGATCATGCAGTTCGTCTCAACCGCGCAGTCATGCCGCGCGGCATCGACGCAGGTGGTGAGCGCGATCGGCCCCTCGATCGCCTCGATGATCTGGGCAAGGTCGATCGCGTGGGGGCCGCGGGCAAGGCGGAAGCCGCCGCCGCTGCCGCGCCCGGTTTCGATCAGCGACGCGGCGGACAGCCGACTGACCAGCTTCTGCACGGTCGGCAGCGGCAGGCCGGTTTCCTCCGCCAGCGCGGTCGCCGTGACGCGCGCGTCCCCGCCCCGCCGCGCGGTGGCGGCGAGCAGGACGACGGCATAGTCGGCAAGGCTGGAAAGGCGCATCGCTTCCTTAATCGGATCGTTCCGGTCGGATTGGCATGTGGTCGCGCGCGGGGCATAGGTCAACCGAGTTTGTTCCGATTGCTGTGATCGATTGTCGGGTCGGGGATTGGTTCGGCCGCGCTCCGGCGATACAGCGGCCGACATGGCCTGGTATCACCCGCTCCTCTTCGCCCTCGACGCCGAACGCGCGCATTCGCTGACGATCGCCATGCTGGAGGCATGGGGGAAGGCCGGCGCACCGCTCGCGCCCAAGACCGACAGCAGGCACACGGTGACGGTGGCGGGCATCCATTTTCCCAATCCAGTCGGGCTGGCGGCGGGGGTCGACAAGGATGCGCGCGCGGTCGCCGGGTTCCTCGGCTTGGGCTTCGGGTTCGTCGAGGTGGGCACGCTGACCCCCAAGCCGCAGCCGGGCAATCCCAAGCCCCGCATCTTCCGTCTGCTCGAGGACAAGGGCGTGGTGAACCGGCTGGGGTTCAACAATGGCGGGATCGACGCGGCACTGGCGCGGGTGGCCGCGCTCACGCCCCGCCCCGGCATCATTGGCATCAACGTCGGCGCCAACAAGGATTCGACCGACCGTATCGCCGATTACGCCACGGCGGTCGCCAAGGCTGCGCCATTGGCCGATTACGTGACGATCAACATCTCCAGCCCCAACACGCCGGGCCTGCGCGACCTGCAATCGCAGCCCGAACTGGGCCAGCTGATCGCCGCCAGCGACGCCGCGCGCCATGTGGGGGCAAAGCGCGTACCGCTGTTCCTTAAGGTCGCGCCCGACCTGTCGCGTGAGGGGCTGGAGGTCGCCATCCGCGCGGCAATCGATGGCGGGGTCGATGCGCTGATCGTGTCGAACACCACCATCTCGCGGCCGGCCACGCTGCGCTCGGCGAATGCGGGGGAGACCGGCGGCCTGTCAGGGGCGCCACTCGCCCCCCTCGCCCTCGCCAAGCTGGTCGAGGCGCGCGAGATCGCCGATGGCGCGATCCCGCTGATTTCGGCGGGCGGCATCGGATCGGCGGGCGAGGCGCGGCGGCGGCTGGATGCAGGGGCCAGCCTCGTCCAGCTCTACAGCGCGATGGTCTATGAAGGACCCGGCCTCGCGCGGCGGATCGTCGCGGGGCTGTGACCCGGCTGTTCCGCCCGTTGCTCGCCAATGCCGGGTTCGCCCGGCGGGTGGTCGCGGGTATCGGGGCGGCGATCGGCATCGCGCTGACCATGGCGGTCTGTGCGCAGTTCCCGTGGCTGGGCCGCGACCTGCCGATCATCGTCGCACCGTTGGGGGCGTCGGCCGTGCTGGTGTTCGCGGTGCCGGCCAGTCCGCTGGCGCAACCCTGGCCCGTGGTCGGCGGCAACATCCTGTCGACGCTGGTCGGCGTGGCGGTGTTTCAGGCGATCCCGAACGTGACTATCGCCGCCGGTGTGGCGGTCGGCATCGCGATCCTCGTCATGTCGCTATGCCGCTGCCTGCATCCGCCGGGCGGCGCGGCGGCGCTGACGGCGGTGATCGGCAGCGCCGGCATCCATGACGCCGGCTATGCCTTTGCCTTCGCGCCGGTCGGGATCAATTCGATCGCGCTGGTGTCGATCGGCATCTTCTACCACCGGATGACCGCGCTCACCTATCCGCACGAGCCGGCCACGCCCGCTGCGATCCAGGCGGCGGTGGAGCCGGGCGGCGTCCTGCCCGCCGACATCGACGCGGCATTGGCGGAGACGCCCGATGCGTATGACATCGCGCGGGAGGACCTGACCCTGCTGCTGGAACGGGCCGAGCATTTCGCGAAGGTGCGGCGGAAGGGGTAACCAACCGCACGTCCGTCACCCCAGCGCAAGCTGGGGTCTCCTGCGGCGAGGCGCGCGTTCCCTGACAAGGAGACCCCAGCCTGCGCTGGGTGACGAACCAGTTCTACTCCACGATCACCTTGCCCTCGCGCCGCGGATCGAAGCCGCCATCGATCCTGCCGTCACGCACGATGACCCCGTGCAGGCCCGAATCCTCGCCCTGCCCCGGCTGCAACCGCACGCCCTTGGCCGCCAGCGCACTCAGGATTTCGGGCGAGAACTTCGTCACCTCTCCCTGAAAACTGCTGCCGCGCGCGACGAGGTTGGGGAGCGCCAGCGCCTGCTGCATCGGCAGCTTCCATTCGACCGCGCCGACCAGCGACTTGCCGACATAGGCGAGGATCGCATTGCCCCCCGCCGACCCCAGCGCCCCCGCGAACTTCCCCTGCCGGTCGATCATCACCAGCGGCGTCATCGACGAGCGGGGGCGCTTGCCCGGCGCCACCGCATTGGCCGACGCCCGCCCCTGCGCATCGCGCGGCGAGAAGGCGAAGTCGGTCATCTGGTTGTTGAGGAAGAAGCCGTCGACCATCCGCCCGGTGCCGAAGAAGCTTTCGACCGTCGTCGTCATCGACACGACATTGCCCTGCGCATCGCCGACGATGAAGTGCGACGTCCCCGCCGGTTCGCGCGTCGTGTCCGCCGCCGCCGTCACCACGCCTGCCGGCACGCCTGCCGCCGGCGCCGGCCCCGCGGTCACGCCGATCAGCTTCGCCCGCTCGGCGATATAGGCCGGCGCCAGAAGTCCTGCGACCGGCACGTTCACGAACTTCGGATCACCGACATACAGGTCGCGGTCGGCATACATCAGCCGGCTGGCTTCGGCGAAGAGATACCAGCTTTGCGGGTCGTTCGGCCCCCGCTTGTCGATGTCGGTGCGGCCGAGGATCGCGAGCAGTTCGAGCAGGCCGACCCCGCTCGACGGCGGCGGCGGCGTGCAGACGATGTACGCGCGCCAGTTGCCGCACAACGGATCGCGCTTCACCGCGCGATAGGCGGCAAGGTCGGCGAGCGTCATCGTGCCGGGCAGGCTGCCACCGGTCGTCTTCGCGACGATCCGCTCGGCGGTCTTGCCGGTATAGAGCGCATCCGGTCCCTGCTTCGCCAGACGGCGCAGGAAATCGGCGTAATCGCCATTCTTGATCCGGTCACCGGTGGTCGCGAGCGCGCCGCCCTTGCCCTTGAAATAGCGGCGCACGTCTTCGGCCTGCAACTGCGGCGACTGTCCGCCGAGGAACCGGCCAAGACGCGGCGGGATCACGAAGCCCTTGCGCGCGACCTGTTCGGCATCGTCGAACAGCTGGTCCCAGGCGAGCGTGCCATGGTCGGCATGGGCCTGCCCCAGCATCCTGACCGCGCCGGGCACGCCGGTCGCCCGACCGCTCATCACCGCCTGCGCGAACGGCAGCGGCTGACCGTCGCTGCCGAGCAGCATCGTCGGCGTGGCACCCGCCGGTGCGACCTCGCGTCCGTCATAGATTTCGACCTTGCCGGTCTTCGCATTGAAATAGGTGAGGAACGCCCCGCCCCCCAGCCCGGAACTCTGCGGTTCGACCAGCGACAGCATCGCCTGCACCGCGATCGCCGCGTCGACCGCGCTGCCGCCGCGACGCAGCACCGCCATCCCCGCCTCGCTGGCGATCGGATTGGCCGAAACCACGAACTTCTGCGCCTGTGACGCCGCAGCGGTCGGGGCGGTCGGCGGCGCCTGTGTCGCGGGGGTCGCGACCTCCTTCTTGCCGAACGAGAGGACGTTGCAGCCCCCCAGCGTGACGGTGGCGAGCGCGGCGATGGTGGTGGCGAACATCTTCATGGCGCCCTGTCTATCCAAGAGCGTCGCCCCCGTCACCCGCTCTCGGACGTTGCCGTTGCGGTTCTGCCTGCCTACACCTCTGGACCAGGAGAAGGATAAGCGATGGCTCGGCAACTGGAACGATTCCCCAATCTGGTCGCGATGTTCTTCGCGCGCGCCGCCGAGCGTGGCGATGCGCCGTTCCTGTGGAGCAAGAAGCGCGGCGCATGGGAATCGATCAGCTGGGCCGATGCCGCACGACAGGTCGCAAGCCTCGCCACCGCGCTGAAGGCCATCGGGCTGAAACGCGGCGACCGCGTGATGCTGGTCAGCGAGAACCGGCCCGAATGGTGCATCTCGGACCTCGCCATCATGGCGGCGGGGTGCGTGACGGTGCCGACCTATGTCACCAACACCGTGCGCGACCATGGCCATATCATCGAGAATTCGGGCGCCTGTGCGATCATCGTGTCGACCGAGAAGCTGGCGCGCACCGTCCTGCCCGCGGCACTGCGCACCACCCAGTCGTCGGAAAAGATCATCACGATCGAACCGATGCGCACCGCGCAGCAGGGGAGCCTGGAGTTCCACGACTGGCACGAGCTGATCGCGAAGCACCCCGCCGACCCGGCGACCGTCGCGGCCGGGGCCGATTTCAACCGCGAGGACCTTGCCTGCATCATCTATACCTCGGGCACCGGCGGGTCGCCGCGCGGCGTGATGCAGCATCACGGCGCGATCCTGCACAACGTCAATGGCTGCTGCACCGTGATCTCGGAGGATTTCGGCTGGGAGGACGAGGTGTTCCTGTCGTTCCTGCCGCTCAGCCACGCCTATGAACATACCGGCGGGCAACATTTCCCGATCGGGCTGGGCGGGCAAATCTATTACAGCGAAGGCCTCGACAAGCTGGCGAGCAATATCGAGGAGGTGCGCCCGACGATCATGGTCGTCGTCCCCCGCCTGTTCGAGGTACTGCGGACGCGGATCACCAAGGCGGTGCAGAAACAGGGCCGCGTGTCGTCCTGGCTGCTCGACCGGGCGGTCGCGATCGGTGGCAAGCCCGACGGCCCGACGCTGCTCGACCGCCCCACCAAGCTGCTGGTCGACACGCTGCTGAAACCCAAGGTCGGCAAGCGCTTCGGCGGCCGGTTGAAGGCGATGGTGTCGGGCGGCGCGCCGCTGACGCCCGAGGTCGGCGCATTCTTCCAGTCGCTCGGCCTCACCTTCCTGCAGGGCTATGGCCAGACCGAGGCCGCGCCGGTCATCTCGTGCAACCGCCCCGCCGCCGGCATCAAGATGGACACGGTCGGCCCGCCGCTGCCCGATACCGAGGTCCGCATCGCCGAGGACGGCGAAATCCTGGTGCGTGGCGAGCTGGTCATGCACGGCTATTGGCGCAACGAGGCGGAAACCGCCCGCGTGCTGAAGGACGGGTGGCTGCACACCGGCGACATCGGCGAGATCGATGCGAAGGGCCGTATCCGCATCACCGATCGCAAGAAGGACATCATCGTCAACGACAAGGGCGACAACGTTGCCCCGCAGAAGGTGGAGGGGATGCTGACCCTCCAGAACGAGATCGCGCAGGCGATGATCGCGGGCGACCGCCGGCCGTATATGGTCGCGGTGATCGTGCCCGATGCCGAATGGACCCAGCAATTCTGTGCCAAGGGCGGCGCGCGCTGCGACTTCGCGAAGCTGCGGGAAGACAGCGATTATCGCGCGGCGCTGGGCGCGGCGGTGGAACGGGTGAACAAGGACCTGTCGGTCACCGAACGCATCCGCCGCTTCATCATCGCCGACGAACCCTTCACCATCGAGAACCAGCAGCTCACCCCCAGCCTGAAGATCCGCCGGCACGTGTTGAAGGACGTGTATGGCGAGCGGCTGGACGCGCTGTACCGGGGGTGAAGCGCACCGCGCCGGGCTTGTTTTGCCTGAGGACCGACGCGATACTCGACGATGCGATCAGGAGAAGCGGACCATGACGCACGCCCGGTATTTCGTCGGACCGCCGCGCCGACCCGAAATCCGTCACGACAACGGCTTTCTCGACCAGTTCCGCCCGCGCCAGCCGACCGCGGCGGACCGCCAGGGCTATCGCAAATGGAAAGGGCGGCTGGAACTGGCGGAGGCGGTGCAGGGCGTGCCCTATGCGCCCAAGAACAATATTCCCGACGCGCTGGCCGCCTATCGGCATTTCCTGACCGGTCGAGGGGCCGCACGCACGTTCAGCTACGAACGCTATGTCGCGGGCGATCCGTCGGGAAAGGCCACGCTCCAGTCCGCGATCCTCGAGGCGATGGCCGCCGCCTATGAACTGCATGGCAGCGCGGTGCCGTCCGGCAACGGCAGCTTCAATTTCACCGGCGGCGCGATCCCCTGCGGTGCCGGAAAGACCGGCCCCTTCCCCTATCCTGCGACCGAGAACTGGCAAAAGGCGATCGGCGCCCATGTCATCTGGATCAGCGGCGACGTGACGGTGCAGCGGAGCAAGGAATCGAGCGCCCCGCGTTTCGCGCTGACGCTGATCGTCCATGCCGAGGACCGGTATAATTTCAATCCCGGCGCCGCCGACATCGCGACCGGCATCCCCGACGACGAGAACGGCGTGTTCGAAATCACCGGGCTGGCGAAACAATATATGAATGTCGCGACCCTGACCCGGCACGTGACCTGGGCCGGCGCGCCCGCATCGTCGTTCGAGGTTTTGATGCAGCCCTGGCTGCGTCAGCGGCAACCCGGCGACAACCGTCGCATCCGGAACCGGTTGTGAAGCGACTGGCGCGGATGCTCGCGATCGGGGCACTGGTCATGGCGGGTTCGCCCGGCTGTTCGAGGAGCAAGGCAGATATGGTCGAAGACGTGCGGAACGACGTCGCGACGTTGCAAAAGCTGGTGACGCTGCAACCCGTGCCGATCGAGGCGCGCTGGTCGCTCGACCCCATCGGCAAGGACGACGGCTTCGGCCCGACCGACCGGGCGTTATGGGCGGTGGTCCGCTATTCGGAAGCCGATGCCGCCACGATCACCCGCGCGCTGGCGGCGACCCCGGCGACGCAGCCGGTCACGGTTGACGCGCCGCCCGGCTGGCTGCTGGCCGATGTCGATCTCGTCGGGTACAAACGGGGCGGAGAGTATGTCTTCAACCGGTCGGTATCCGACGGCAAGCCGTTCGCATCGAACCTGTACTCCTCCGGCTTTGCGATGATGCTGCCCGACCGCCGCGTCCTGATCCACTTCTCGTCGCGGTAGCGCGTGCTGGCGGTTTCCCGCGGGGATAAGTCGACTTGGAGCGCTGCCCCGACGAAGACGGGGCCGCAAGCGACTCCCGCCCAGCATCATGGCCTTGCTATCCCGGTGTTCACCGGGGCGACGCTTGGGGAGGACGCGCCGCCGCCGGTATTCGGCAGCGCCCGCTTTGCCATCGCATAGCTATTCATTGTTGAACTGCCCCACCCCCTTCCCATATGGCCCGCTCGAAATGCTGCGTCGCAGCAAGGAGCGTGCCCGTGACCCCGACCCGTAGCCCTGCCCTCGTCCATCTCGCGCTCGCGCTCGGCGGGTTCGCGATCGGGACGACCGAGTTCGCGACGATGAGCCTCGTGCCGTTCTTCGCGCCGGGGCTGGGCATCGACGAGCCGACGGCGGGGCATGTCATCAGCGCCTATGCGCTGGGCGTGGTGGTGGGGGCACCGCTGCTGGCGGTCATGACCGCGCGGATGGCGCGGCGGACGGTGCTGATCGCGTTGATGGCGTGTTTCGGCATCGCCAATGCGGCGAGCGCGCTGGCGCCGACCTATGAAGCGATGCTGGTCGCCCGGTTCTTCAGCGGACTACCGCACGGCGCCTATTTCGGGATCGCCGCGCTGGTCGCCGCGTCGCTGGTACCGGCGGAGAAGCGGACACAGGCGATCGGGCGGGTGATGCTGGGGCTGACCGTCGCCACCATCGTCGGCGTGCCGCTGGCGAATGCCCTGGGGCAGGCGCTGGGCTGGCGCTGGGGATTCGGTGTGGTCGCGGTGCTGGCGGCGGCGACGATGGCGATGGTCGCATGGGCCGCGCCGCACGACCGGCCCGACCGGGACGCCAGTCCGCTTGCCGAACTGAACGTGCTGAAGTCGGGGCAGCTGTGGTTGACGCTCGGCATCGGCGCGATCGGCTTTGGCGGCATGTTCGCGGTCTATACCTATCTTGCCTCGACGCTGATCGAGGTCACCGGCGCCGCACCCGCGATGGTGCCGGTGGTGCTGGCGGTGTTCGGCGCGGGCATGACTTTCGGCAACCTGGTCGTGCCGCGCTTTGCCGACCGGGCGCTGATGCCGACCGCCGGTGGCCTGCTGCTGTGGAGCGCGGCGACGCTGGCGCTCTATCCGCTGGCGGCGGGGCAGTTGTGGTCGATGTTGATCATCGTCTTCCTGATCGGGATCGGCGGGGCGCTGGGCACCGTCCTCCAGACGCGGTTAATGGACATCGCGCACCATGGCCAGAGCCTGGCCGCGTCGCTCAACCATTCGGCGTTCAACACCGCCAATGCCATCGGGCCATGGGCCGGCGGGCTGGCGATCGCGGCGGGCTATGGGTGGACCTCGACAGGTATCGTCGGTGCGGGGCTGGCGCTGGGCGGATTCGCGATCTGGGGGCTGGCGGTGCTGGCCGGGGCGCCGGTTCGACGGGAAGCGGCGGCCTAAGCCCCCCCGTGTCGGGGATGTTCACGACTCCAACCGTAACCGTGGTGGAGAAGGACGCCCCCCTCCACCACGGCTTCGCGGCGGTCCCCCTCCCCATGCCGGGGAGGACCTGTCCTTTACTTCTTCTCCGGTAGCACCTGCATCGACCAGTCCTTGGCCGGGACCAGATATTTCGCGGCCAGCGCCTGCAACTCGGCCGGGGTGGTACCGCGAATATCGTTGATGATACCGGGAATCGCCGCCAGCCGGGCGGGGTCGCGGGTGCCGCCCTGCGTCTGGTTCATCCAGAACATGTTGCCGCTCGACATGCGCGCGATCATCTGGATCACCGGCAGCTTGGCGCGGTCGAGTTCGTCCTCGGGCACCGGCGTCCTGACCAGATCGGCCGCCAGTTCGCGCGCCAGGTCGAAGAAGAAGCCGGTCTTGTCCGGCGGCACCATGCCGATCGCCATGATCCGCCCGCCGCCGGGCAGGCCGACCGGCCAGCCATTGTCGACGTTCGGCGAATAGCTGACGCCGGCCTGGCTGCGCAGCCGGTCGAGCAGCCGGTCGCGGAACACGGCGGCCAGCACCTCCAGCTTGCGGCTTTCGGTAAGCCCTGCGCTGCCCGCACCGGTCGGCCACGCGATGGCGGCGGCGGCCTGGTTGGGCTGGCCGCCATGGGTGCGCGTGACGGGGGTCGCGACATGGGCGGGGAAGCGGACCGGTGGTGCCGGGCTGGCAAGCGGCGGGCGGGGTGTCATCGTGCCGATCGTCGCCGCGACCGCGTCGATCGCCGCCTGTTGCGACACATCGCCGAACACCTGCACCTCTACGGGTCCGGAGGCGAGCAGCGGCTGCCACAGCGCCTTGAACGCCTGCGGGGTAAGCGCCGCAATCTCCTTTCGATCGGGCGTGCCCCAGCGGGGATCATTGTCGTGCAGCAACGCGTCCAGATCGCGTGACATGACGCCATCGGGCGAGGCCCCCAGCGCGTCATAGCTCGCCAGCATGACTGCCCGCGCACGGGCGACGGGCGCCGGGTCCCATGCCGGCGATTGCAGCTTGGCCGCGATCAGCTTCAGCTGGTCGGTCAGGTCGGCGGCGGTGGTGATGCCCGACAGGCTGAACGCATCGTCGTCCATCCCGAACGACAGTCCGATCTGGCGCCCGCCGGTCAACCGGTCCAGCTCCTCCTGCCCCAGCACGCCCTTCGGCGTCTGGATACCCGAGGCCACGAGCGCAAGGTCGGCGGCAAAGGCCGGCGTGCGGCGGTCGATCGGCAGTGCGTTCAGGCCACGACCGAAGCGGACGCGGACATAGACCTTGCCCGTTTCCGATTCATTCGGGAACAGCAACAGCGACGATCCATTGGCGAAGTCGACGCGTTCGACCGGAGGATCGTTCAGCGCCATGCTGCGACCGGTAATCGCACCGGGTTTGCCAAGCGGCGCCAGCCGGTCGAAGCCGATCGCCCCCTGCCCGCCACGCCGCGTCGCGCTGCCCGCTATCGTTTCGGACAGGGCAGCGGTCAGCTTCGCCTGCGCCGTCGGATCGGGCGTGCGGGTGTTGACGATGGCGCGGGTGGCGGTGCCCTCGAACACCTTCTTCGTCGCCGCCTGTACGCGGGCGGGGGTGAAGAACTTCTTGGTCACCGCCCCTTCGAAGATGCGCAACGAGGTTTCCGGCCCGGCGACGGTTTCGCGAATGTCGGTCGCGGAAATCAGGTTGTCGGCAAGCAGCGCGCCGGCCGTTACCGGCGCGGTGCGCACTTCATTCTCCATGCCGGCCCGGATTTCGGCGACCTCGCGGTCGATCTCGGCCTGGGTGGGCGCAGTGCGCATCGCATCGGCGATCGACTGGCGCACGTCGCGCAGCGCCGCCGCCCAGTCGTCGCCCAGCGGCAGGATCGACAGCTGGGTGATGTTTGCGGAACGCGACACGTCGTCGAGGTTCGCGCCGGCCGAGATATAACTGCCCCCGGCACGCGCGCGGCTCTCCAGCCGGCGGTTCAGGATGCGCAGCGCGATCTGGTCGATCATCCGTTCCTGATTGAAGAGGATCGTGTCGTCGCCGACGGTCCACGGGCGCAGCACCGCCATCTGCACCAGCGTCGGCATGGTCGGTTCGCTGACCGCGGCGGCGACCGGCTCGTTCGCTTTCGGAGCGCCGAATTTCGGTTCGGCGGGCGACGGACCGGTGCCCTGCCAGCTGGAGAAATGCTTCTTCACCATCGCTTCGAGGATGGCGGGATCGGCGTCGCCCGCGATCACGATGATCGCGCGGTCGGGGCGATACCAGCGGTCGTGGAACGCCTTGACGCTCGCCGCCGTCGCCGCCTGCAGCGTGTCGACATTGCCGATCGGCGAACGGTCGGACAGCGGCTGGCCGGCGAAGAACAGCGCGCGCACCGCATCGCCGAAGCGGACCTGGGGACCCGGCTGTTCGCGCTGTTCGGACAGGACGACCGGCCGTTCGGCGTTCAAGGCGCCTTGCGTCAGCGTCGGTTCGGCCATCATCCCCGACAGGATCTTCATGCTTTCATCGAGGCCGGTCGGCGTCGCGGACGGCAGGTCGAGCTTGTAGACCGTCTGCGTAAAGCTGGTCGACGCGTTGCTGTCGGAGCCGAAGGTGACGCCGAGGCGCTGCCACACCCGCTTCGATTCGCCGTCGGGGACATGGACCGAGCCGCGAAAGGTCAGATGCTCGATCAGGTGCGCGAAGCCGCGCTCGCTGTCGGTTTCCATCAGCGATCCGGTACCGATCGCAACACGGATCGCGACCTGTCCCGGCGGCACACCATTCTTGCGTACCGCATATTTCAGCCCGTTGGACAGCACGCCATAGGTCCAGCTGCGGTCGGGCGGGATGTCGCTGCCCTTGAACAGCCACGGCGTGTCCGGCCCCTGCGCGACCGGCTCCAGCGGCGGAAGCTGGCGCGCCGGTGCCGGCGAGGCGGGCGCAGGCGATGCGGGCGGGGTCTGCGCGGCAAGCGGCGCGGCGATCAGGGCCAGGGTCGAAAACGCGCCCATAGCCGGTCGGAACAGGGATGCCATGGCCGAAGGTGTAGCGTCCTTGCAACGCCTCCACCAGTATCGACAGCATGTCGCAAATATAAAGCTGGACCGGGCGGTTCGTTCAGCCCCGGCTCAGCTTCCCCTCAACGTTCCTCGCGTCGCAGGTACAGATAGGAATCGTCGAACTCGGCCAGCGCCATCAGGCCTTCCAGGTCGTGGATCGTCACCCGGCGCCCGCGCAGCTCCATCAATCCCCGCTCGCGCAGATCGCGCAGCGTGCGGTTGACATGGACCGGGGTGAGGCCGGTGCAGTCGGACAGGTCGGCCTGGGTCAGCGGCAGCGCGAAGCCCGTATCGTCCGCCTCGCCGATCAGGCCCAGTCGCACGCGCAACTCGCAGACCAGATGGGCGATGCGCTGGATCGCGGTACGCCGGCCCAGCGACAATTCCCATTCGCGGTGGATCGCGGCGTCCAGCGCGGTCAGGAACCAATAGACGCGCGACAGATGCGGCTGCGTCTCGGTAATCTCGGTCAGCTTCGCGTGCGGCACCAGCACCACCCGGCACGGCGTCAGCGTCATGACATTGTGGTCGAGCTGCTTCAGCGAAAAGCTGTGCAGGTCGAGGAAATCGCCCGCGACATGCAGCTCGGTGATCTGCCGCTCGCCACCCGGCAGATCCTTGTAGCGGCACATCAATCCTTCGAGCAGCAGCGTGCTGGACGTCAGCCGTTCGCCGGCGCGGATGCAGGTGTCGTGCGCGGGCAGCGTGCGAACCTCGCCCAGCGACGACCGGATGACCCGCTCCTCCTCTGACGAAATCGTATCGCGCGCGCGCAGTTTCGCCAGATGCGTCTCGATCACCGGTAATCGCCCCTCTTGCAAGATCGTTACGCTGGTAGCGTAGCACCGTGGCATAGGCAACGCAGGCACCGCCCCCAGGGAACACAGCGTTTCCCTGCGTGCCCTTGATCCCCCGTGCCCATGCGGCCACATGGACGCCATGTTGATCGAAACCGAATCCACGCCCAATCCGGCGACGCTGAAATTCCTGCCCGGCCAGGTCGTGATGGACGCGGGTACCCGCGACTTCGCGTCCCCTGAGGAAGCGGAGGCATCGCCGCTCGCCACGCAGCTGTTTGCGCTGGGCGATGTGGTCGGCGTGTTCTTCGGCCGCGACTTCGTATCGGTGACCAAGGCACCGGGCAGCGAATGGTCCGACCTGAAGCCTGACGTGCTGGCGCTGCTGCTCGACCATTTCGGCGGGCGGATGCCGTTGTTCCATGCGACCGGCACTGCCGGCTTTTCGGTCCCGGCCGAGGACAGCGGCTTCGTCGACAATCCGGAAGATGCCGATATCGTCGAACAGATCAAGGAACTGATCGAAACGCGCGTGCGCCCGGCGGTGGCGAACGACGGCGGCGATATCGTCTATCGCGGATTCGATCAGGGCAAGGTGTATCTTCAGCTGCAGGGGGCATGTTCGGGCTGCCCGTCGTCCAGCGCGACATTGAAGAACGGTATCGAGCAGTTGCTCAAATATTATGTCCCCGAAGTCACGGAGGTTCGTGCAGTCTGATGGCAAAACTCGACGACCAGGCGCTCGACACGCTGTTCCGCAGCGCGCGTACTTTCAATCACTATACCGACCAGCCGGTCGACGAGGCGACGCTGCACGCGATCTGGGACTTGGTGAAGTGGGGGCCGACCAGCGCCAACCAGCTGCCCGCGCGGATCGTGTGGTGCGTCTCGGCCGAGGCCAGGGAGAAGCTGGCCGCCTGCGCCAGCGGCACCAATCCGGACAAGATCCGCGCCGCGCCGGTGACCGCGATCATCGGCATGGACACCGAATTCCACGAACACCTGCCCGAGCTGTTCCCGCATACCGACGCGAAGTCGTGGTTCGACGGCAATGCCGAGCTGCGTCAGGCGTCCGCCTTCCGCAATTCGTCGTTGCAGGGCGGGTATCTGATCCTCGCCGCACGCGCGCTGGGCCTCGACACCGGGCCGATGTCGGGCTTCGATGCCGGCGCGGTGGACAAGGCGTTCTTCGCCGACACGCCGTCGGTCCACGCCAACTTCATCACGACGCTGGGCTATGGCGATCCGGCAAGCCTGCACCCGCGATCGCCCCGCCCCGATTTCGCCAAGTTCAACCGGATCGCCTGATACAGCCGTGCGGACGCTGGTCATCGAAACCGCAACCGCCGCCTGCTCGGTCGCGTTGATCGAGGACGGCGTGGTGATTGCCCGCGACCATGTCGTCGTCGGGCGCGGTCATGCCGAACGACTGGTACCGATGATCGCCGAACTGCCCGACCAGGGGCGCGCCGATGCGATCCTGGTCGATTGCGGGCCGGGCAGCTTCACCGGCGTGCGTGTCGGGCTGGCGGCGGCACGTGGCCTGGGCATCGGGTGGGGCGTGCCGGTGCATGGCTATTCGTCGCTGGCGCTGATCGCCGCCGCCGCGCTGGCCGAACAGCCCGGTGACGCGATCGTCGCGGTGCTGGACGGCGGCCATGGCGAGGTGTTTCAGCAGGGCTTCGACGGCGCGCTGGTCACTGATGGACCGGCGGTGTCGCGCAAGCCGCAGGATGCGGTGGCGGCGCTGGGCGGACGGCGGGTGGTCGGACAGGGACTGGCGCGATTGCGGACGGTGGACTACGGCATGCCCACCTGCGACCGGTTGCCCGATGCTGCCGACGCCGTGCTGCTCCCGGCGGCGCAGGCGACCCTGCCCCCCGCCCCGCTCTATGGTCGCGCGCCCGATGCGGTGCCGAGCGTACGCGCATGACCGATACCTGCGTCGCCCTCGTCCTTGCCGATGGCACCGCCGCCGATGTCGGTGCCGTCGACCGGGTGATGCAGGCAGCGTTCGATCCCCGCTTTGGCGAGGCGTGGACCCCGGCGCAGTGCCTGGGAATGCTGTCGCTGCCCGGTGTCTGGCTGACGCTGGCGCGTACCGGCGACGCGCTGGTCGGGTTTGCGCTGACCCGCGCGGTCGCCGACGACGCCGAACTGCTGCTGATCGCGGTGCTGCCCGATCATCGGGGGCGCGGCGTCGGCCGGGCGCTGCTGCGTCGTGCGATCGACGATGCCGCCGCGCGCGGTGCCGTACGACTGTGCCTGGAGATGCGGGCCGGCAACGACGCCACCCGCCTGTATGGCAGCGAAGGCTTCGCCAAGTGCGGTGAACGGCGCAACTATTATGCCGGACGCGGCGGCGACCGCTTCGACGCGCATACCTATGTCCGGCCCATCCCCCTCCCATAAACAAAACATGCTGTTTATATTGTTGCGATGATTGCCTCGTCCGGCGATAGCGTTCCCAGCCATTTGTACGGCTGCGTAGCGAGGAAAGATATGGAAATGGACGCGGAGCGGGGCGAGGCGCTGATCGCATTGACGGCTGACATCGTTGCCGCGCATGTCGGCAGCAACACGATCGACGTCGCCGAGATTCCGGCGTTGATCCGCAGCGTGCATGGCGCGCTGGCCGGGCTGGGAACGGCGGCAGAGGCACCCGCGCCGCGCCCCGAGCCGGCGGTGGCGATCCGGGCATCGGTCAAGCCCGACTATATCGTCTGCCTGGAGGACGGGCGGAAACTGAAAATGCTGAAGCGGCATCTGATGACGCATTACAACCTGACGCCCGAACAATATCGCGCGAAGTGGAACCTGCCGGCCGATTATCCGATGGTCGCGCCCAACTATGCCGAACAGCGCCGGACGCTGGCCAAGCAGATCGGCCTGGGTACGCAACGCCGTACGGCGTGAGCCGGCGGCACGCGTTTACCGGCTTTCGCAGGCGCGCCCGGCACGCTAGAACGCGGGGAACTTTCCCCGTCTGGACGTACAGGAATTCATGCCCCGCAAGATCGATCTCGAAGCGCTGTGTCATCAAAAGGGGCTGCGGATCACCGAACAGCGCCGCGTCATCGCGCGCGTGCTGTCCGAAGCCGACGACCATCCCGATGTCGAAAAAGTATATGAGCGCGCCTCGACGATCGATCCGGGCATCTCGATCGCGACCGTCTATCGCACCGTTCGCCTGTTCGAAGAGGCCGGAATTCTCGACCGCCACGACTTCGGCGACGGCCGCGCCCGCTATGAACCCTCGCCCGAGGCGCATCACGATCACCTGATCGACGTCGAAAGCGGCCGGGTGATCGAATTCGTCGATCCCGAACTGGAACTGCTCCAGAAACAAATTGCCGAACGCCTGGGCTTCCGCCTCGTCGACCACCGCATGGAACTCTACGGCGTCAGCCTCGACCGCAAGGATTGACGGCCGTGACGCTGCCCGCGCGGTTGCGGTTGATCGCACGGGCGGGTGGGATGCTGGCGGCGCTGATCGCCTATCTGGTCCTGCACGGCAGCTGGCAGCTGTTGCGGCTGCGCTCGCCTTGGCCGCCGCGCTTTCTCGGCCGGATCGCATCGATCGTCGGAGTGCGGACGACCATCATCGGTGCGCCTGTTGCGCGCGATGTCCTGTACCTCGCCAATCATCAGAGCTGGATCGACATCCTCGCCATCGCCGGGGCCAGCGGTAGCGCGTTCGTCGCCAAGGGCGAGCTGCGCGACGCGCCGCTGGTCGGGTGGCTGTGTACGCTCAACCACACGCTGTTCGTCGATCGCGGCGACCGGCTGGGTGTCGCGCGGCAGATAGATACGCTGCGTCAGGCGTTGCTGGCCGATCATCCGGTGACGGTCTTTCCCGAAGGCACCACCAGCGCGCCGGGCGAATTGCTGCCGTTCAAGGCAGCGCTGCTGGGTGCGATCGACCCGCCGCCGCCGGGTTTGCGGGTGCAGCCGGTCTATCTCGACTATGGCGATGCCCACGAGGTCGCGTGGCTGGGCGACGAACCGGGTACGACCAACGCCGCGCGCGTGCTGGCGCGTGCCGGACGGATCGCGCTGACGATCCATTTCCTCGAACCGTTCGACCCGGCGGGCATGGGGCGCAAGGCAGTGGCGAACCGCGCGCGGGATGCGATAGCGGCGGCGATGACGGAGGCGCCCTAGCCTCATCCGTCACCCCAGCGCAGGCTGGGGTGACGCTCTTGCAGGCGACGGGAAGACTACTCGCTGAATTCCCCGACCGTCACCCGCCGCCCGAGCAGGAACGCGTCGTTGACATGGACGAACGGCGACAGGTCGACATCGCTCTGCCGGTCGCGCAGGCACTCGGCGAAGCGGCGGTACAGCCGGGCATATTCGGGTTCGTCGCCGATATCGACTGCGATTCCGTCGACCGCCATCTGCGACGCGCCCATCGACAGTTTCAAGGTGCCGTCGTCGGTTTCGACATCGACGTCCCAGGTCTGCGGTCCGGTCTGGTCGAAATCGAACTCTACGCGGACCGGCACGCCCGCCGTATCGGTGAAGTCGAGATCGGCGGCGATCGGTGCGTCGCGGTTGGATGGGAAGCGCAGTTCGGCGGCGTCGAGCAACAGCGGGCGCGGCAGGATGCGGGTAATGACCGACAGCGCGTTGATCCCCGGATCGAATACGCCGATGCCCGGTTCCCAGATCCAGTCCTGCCCCGGATGCCAGACGCGAACGTCCTCCTTCCAGTTGACCGCGACCCGGCGGATATTGCGCTGCGTCAGCCACTGCCGCGCCGGCTCGACCGCCGCCGCCTCGCGTGAATGCCATGTCGCGAACAGGACCCGGCGGGCACGTTCGGCGGCCTGGGCGAATGCCTGCGCCTCCGACAGGGTCGCCGCCGGCGGCTTTTCGATCATGATGTCGAGGCCATGGTCCAGCGCCTGCTGGATCAGCGACAGCCGCCCGCGCGGCGGGGTGCAGATCGAGATCGCCTGCACGTCGGGCATTGCCGCCATCATCTCGGCAATGGTGCGGAACCCCGGCACCTCCTCGGGCGGGGTGTGGCCGGTGACGGCGGCGACCAGTTCGAAATCCGGGCTGGCGGCAATGTGCGGAATATGCTGATCGCGCGCGATCTTGCCGATGCCGGCCAACGCGATGCGGGTCGGGGAAGCCAAAGTCCTACTCTCCTGCCGATTATTTGTCCGACTTATCGAGCGCGCAGGACCGTGGCAAGCGGTGCTTCAGATTCCGTCGGCAACCGTGTCGTGCCCGGCGGCACGCAACCGCGCGGCCAGATCGGCGAGGCACGCATCGACCAGCGCCGCATCGGTCGCGCGAACGACGAAATTGGCACCGGTGCGGCCTTCGCGGAAGAACGGATAGCTGCCGATCGCCACGCCGTCATGCGCGCGCTCCACGTCGCGCAGCGTGCCCGCGACCTCGCTCTCCCCCACCCAGCAGCCCAGCGTTCCGGATACGACCGGCAGGCCGCCCTCCAGCGTACCGGTCAGGCTGTCGAGCATCGCCGCCGCAATATGGGGCACGCCGGCCATAACGAAGATATTGCCGATATGGATGCCGGGCGCACCCGACATGCGGTTTTCGATCAGTTCGCCGCCCTCCGGCACCCGCGCCATGCGCAGGCGTGCGTCGGTCAGCCCGCCGCGCGTGGTGTAATAGTCTTCCAGGATCGCCCGCGCGCGCGGATGGACGATGACCGGAACACCCAGCGCCGCCGCGATCGATTCAACGGTGATATCATCATGCGTCGGCCCGATGCCACCTGTGGTGAACAGATAATCGTTGCGTGCGCGCAGCGTGTTCACCGCCTCGACGATCGCTTCCTCCCGATCCGCGACGACGCGGACTTCGGACAGGCGGATGCCCTGCACGTTCAACCACGTCGCCAGCTGCGCGACATTCTTGTCCTGCGTCCGGCCGGAGAGAATTTCATCCCCGATGACGAGCAAGGCGGCGGTCCAGATGCGATCGGTCATGCCTTCGCATAGCGTGGGGACGTGCCCTCGCCTAGCGCGCGTTCGTTGCCTATATGGGCGTGATGACCGACTATCAGACCGTCACCGCCGATATGCCGCTCGCCCGGACCGGCGCGATCAAGCTGCACGATGCCGCCGGGTTCGAAGGAATGCGCCGCGCCGGCCGGCTTGCCGCGCATATCCTTGATGAGATCACCCCGCATGTCGTGCCGGGCGTGACCACCGCCGAACTGGACGCGACCATCTATCGCCTGATGCGCGAGGGCGGCGCGGTGCCCGCCACGCTCGGCTATCGCGGCTATGCTCATTCAACCTGCATCTCGATCAACCATGTCGTGTGCCACGGAATCCCGTCGGACCGGACGCTGAAGGACGGCGACATCGCCAATATCGACGTTACGCCACTGCTGGATGGCTGGCATGGCGACAGCAGCCGCACGTATCTGGTCGGCGATGTGCCGATCAAGGCGCGCAAGCTGGTCGACGTGACCTATGAGTGCCTGATGCTGGGCATCGAACAGGCGAAGCCCGGCAACCGGATGGGCGATGTGGCCCACGCGATCCAGCGCCATGCCGAATCGCACCGCTATGGCGTGGTCCGCGATTTCTGTGGCCATGGCCTGGGACAGCTGTTCCATGACGCGCCCGAGGTGATCCATGCCGGCCGCCCCGGCACCGGCCCCGAGCTGCGCCCCGGCATGTTCTTCACCATCGAGCCGATGATCAATATCGGCCGGCCGGACGTGAAGATGCTGGACGATGGCTGGACGGCGGTGACGCGCGACCGGTCGCTGTCGGCGCAGTTCGAACATTCGATCGGGATTACCGAGGATGGCTGCGAAATCTTCACGCTCAGCCCCAAGGGGTTTACCAAGCCGCCGTATCTGTAAACTCCTCCCTGTGCCGAAGAGGATACTATTGCCCGAAAAACCGGCACCCTGCCCCTTCTGTGGGCAATATCGACAGCCTCGCCCCAATCCCCGATGATCCTGCCCAAGGCGAATCGCCGGTTGGCACGGTTATTGTTTAACGGGATGCTAACGACCCGTCCGGGTCGTCACGTCCGAGGGGATCGGCAGGGCGCATGAAGAAGATCGAGGCCATCATCAAGCCGTTCAAGCTGGATGAGGTGAAGGAAGCGCTGCACGAAGTCGGCGTCAGCGGCATCACCGTGACCGAGGCCAAGGGTTTCGGCCGGCAGAAGGGCCATACCGAACTGTATCGCGGCGCGGAATATATCGTCGATTTCCTGCCCAAGGTGAAGCTGGAAGTGGTGGTCGAAGACGGCCTGGCCGAGCGCGTCGTCGAGGCGATCGCGCAGGCCGCACAGACCGGCCGCATCGGCGACGGAAAGATTTTCGTCATTCCGGTCGAGACCGCCTTGCGCATTCGCACCGGCGAGCGCAACGACGACGCGATCTGACGCAACGCAGCATTATTTCGATTCGAGGGGCGTTCCGGGGCGATTGATTGCGCCGGAGCGTGGGGTTTAATCCAGAAAGGGCAGTTTCCGATGGCTATTACCGCCAGCACCATCCTGAAGCGGATCAAGGACGAAGAGATCGAATGGATCGACCTGCGCTTCACCGATCCCAAAGGCAAGTGGCAGCACCTGACCATGGTCGCGTCGATCCTGGGTGAGGACGAGCTGACCGACGGCCTGATGTTCGACGGTTCGTCGATCGAAGGCTGGAAGGCGATCAACGAGTCGGACATGGTGCTGAAGCCCGATCTGGACGCGGTGTACACCGATCCGTTCTCGGCCACCCCGATGCTGGTCATCTTCTGCGACGTGGTCGAACCGTCGACCGGCGAACTCTATGCCCGCGACCCGCGTTCGACCGCGAAGCGCGCCGAGGCGTATCTGAAGACCACCGGAATCGGCGACACCGTCTATGTCGGCCCGGAAGCCGAATTCTTCATGTTCGACGACGTGCGGTTCGAAAACAGCTATTCGACCAGCTATTACAAGATCGACGACATCGAACTGCCGGGCAATTCGGGTCGCGAATATGAAGCGGGCAACATGGGCCACCGCCCGCGCGCCAAGGGCGGCTATTTCCCGGTCGCGCCGGTCGACAGCGCCGTCGACATCCGTGGCGAAATGGTCACCACGATGCTCGAAATGGGCCTGCCCTGCGACAAGCATCACCACGAAGTCGCCGCTGCACAGCACGAACTGGGCCTGACGTTCGGCACGCTGACCACGACCGCCGATCGGATGCAGATCTACAAGTATGTCGTGCACCAGGTCGCGCACGCCTATGGCAAGACGGCGACGTTCATGCCCAAGCCGATCAAGGAAGATAACGGCTCGGGGATGCACACCCACTTCTCGATCTGGAACGGCGGCAACCCGCTGTTCGCCGGCGACGGCTATGCCGGCCTGTCGGACATGTGCCTGTACTTCATCGGCGGTATCATCAAGCACGCCAAGTCGGTGAACGCCTTCACCAACCCGACGACCAACAGCTACAAGCGGCTGGTTCCGGGCTATGAAGCGCCGGTGCTGCTCGCCTATTCGGCCCGCAACCGGTCGGCATCGTGCCGCATCCCGTACGGCACGGGTCCGAAGTCGAAGCGCGTCGAAGTCCGCTTCCCCGACGCGATGGCCAACCCGTATCTCGCCTATGCGGCGCTGATGATGGCGGGTCTGGACGGCATCCAGAACAAGATCCATCCGGGCGAGGCGATGGACAAGAACCTGTACGACCTGCCGCCGGCAGAACTCGCCCAGGTCCCGACGGTGTGCGGTTCGCTCCGCGAAGCGCTCGACAGCCTCGAAGCCGATCACGACTATCTGCTGAAGGGCGACGTGTTCTCGAAGGACCAGATCGAGGCCTATGTCGAGATCAAGCGCGGCGAAGTGGCGCGGTGGGAAATGACCCCCAGCCCGGTCGAGTATGACATGTACTACAGCGCCTGAGGTTGCCGTGCCGACAACCGGTGGCACGCAAGCGTGCCACAGGCGCTGTCGGCCGGCCTCGCCCACGGGCGAGGACCGACGACGTGGCTTCGCCACGTCGCGCTGAGACAAGAGAAAGGCGCCGGTCAAATGGCTCGGCGCCTTTTTTGTTCGCGGTGGGCACTGTTGCTCGCTCCCCACGATCGTCCTGCCAGCGCAGGCTGGCATCTTCTGGTACGAGCGCACCACGCCAGCCGCGAGAGACCTCAGCCTTCGCTGGAGTGACGAATTGTGGAGCCGCCCACCGCCACACAAACGTCACATCCCCGTGGTCAAGCAACGCCGACCACCCGCGACAGGAATCGCCCGCCCATGACCGTCCTTCTCGACCGCCGCACCCTGCTCGGCGGCTTTGCCATCAGTGCCGCTACCTTTGGTGTAGCGCCGGCACAGGCGCGCGCGGTGAAGGGCTGCACCTTCGCGGTGCTGGGCGACTGGGGTCGGGACACGCCCGAACAGCATCATGTCGCCGCCGCGATGGGCCGCGCGGCAGCGGAGGCACGCAGCGATTTCGTGCTGGCGATCGGCGACAATTTCTATAGTGACGGCGTGACCTCCACCAACGACCCGCTGTGGCAATATGTGTTCGAAGGGGTCTATACCCACCCGGCATTGCAGGTGCCGTGGTATGCGCTGCTCGGCAATCACGACTATCGCGGCAATCCGCAGGCGCAGCTGGACTATAGCGCGCACAGCAAGCGCTGGCGGATGCCGGCGCGCTATTACCAAGTGGCCGATGCGTCGCTGGCACGGGCGGACACCGAGCTGTTTGCGATCGACACCTCGCCCTTCGTCGAGCGCTATCGCGAGAATGACGGGATGATCGGCAGCAACACCCGGTCGCAGGATACCGCCAAGCAGCTTGCGTGGCTCGACCATGCGCTGTCGCAGTCGCGTGCCAAGTGGAAGCTGGTCACCGGCCACCATCCCATCCGGTCGGGCGGCAGTGGCCATGGCGACCAGCCGGAAATCATCGCGAAGGTGCTGCCGATCCTGAACCGCCATGGTGTACAGGCCTATATCGCCGGCCACGATCACGACCTGCAGCATATCCGCCGCGACGGGATCGACATGATCCAGTGCGGCGGGGGCATGGAGGCGCGCCCGGTCCAGCCGGTCGAGGGCACCCGCTTCTGCCGCGCCGCCGCCGGTTTCGGCATGGTGCGGATCGCAGGCGACCTGTTGTCGTTCGACCTGCGCGACGAACGCGGCGCCAGCCTCTACGACGCGTCGGTGCCGGTGCGCGTCACGGCATGACCGGCGGAATATAGGGCAGCGTAAACGCCAGCGCCCAGAGGAGGAGCAGGACCAGCGGCAGGTGGACGATCAGCTGGAGGAAGCTGAACCCCACGATGTCGCGCGCCTTCAGCCCGAGGATGCCGAGCAGCGGGAGCATCCAGAACGGGTTGACGAGGTTCGGCAACGCCTCCGACGCGTTGTAAATCTGCACCGCCCAGCCGAGATGGACGTGCAGGTCGTTTGCCGCCTGCATGACATAGGGCGCCTCCAGCAGCCATTTGCCGCCACCCGACGGAATGAAGAAGCCGAGGATCGCGGAATAGACGCCCATGGTCAGGGGGAAGGTTTCGGTCGTGTTCAGCGCGACGAAGGCATGGGCGATGACATCCGATAGGGTCGATCCGTCCGCGCTCTTCGCAGTCGTCATCATCGCGGCAATGGCCGCGTAGAAGGGATATTGGATCAGGATGCCGGCGGTCGCGGGCACCGACCGCGCGAGTGCGTTCAGGAAGCGTTTGGGCCGCCAGTGCAGCACCAGTCCCGCCATCAGGAACAGGAAATTGTAGGTGTTGAGGTTGGAGATGGCGACCATCCATGATTGCCGCGCAAATTCCTGCACCAGCCAGCCTACTGCCAGCAGCCCGATCAGCACGGTGAGCAGCGGGGCATGTTCCAGCCATTCGCCAGGCTGGGTACGGGGCGGCAGGGCGTCGTCCTCGCGCGCTGGATCGATCCCCATGTCCTGTGCGGTCACCGCCGTCTCTCGACCGGGAGCGGATGCGACCGCGATCACCGTCGACACGACCACCAGGATCGCGGCGATCAGCATTGATTGCCACAGGAAGATCGTCTGGCTGAAGGGGATTACGCCGGTGATCGGCAGCAGGCCCGGCGGCAGGCTGGCCGGGTTCGCCTGTAGCTGGGCCGAGGAAGACGACAGCCCCATCGCCCAGGTCGCGCCCAGCCCCAGATACGCCGCCGCCCCGCCCGCGCGGTAATCCATCCTGAGTTCGGTACGCCGCGCCAGCGCACGGGTCAGGAGGCCGCCGAAGATCAGGCTCAATCCCCAGCTGAGCAGCGAGGACATCATCGTCGCGACAGCGATCAGGCCGATCGCGCCACGCCCGCTCTTCGGGATCAGCGCCAGCCGGTCGATCAGCCGCTGCATCGGTGCGGAGGTCGCGACGACAGAGCCGCCGATGGTGACGAACGCCATCTGCATGGTGAAGGGGATCAGCGTCCAGAACCCGTCACCGAAGCTCTTCGTCACTGCCGTGACCGGGGCGCCATTGGCCAGCACCGCGACCGCGACGACCACGACCGCCAGCGCCACGAACACGAAGGCGTCGGGAAACCAGCGTTCGGCCCAGTCGGTGAAGCGCAATGCGATGCGGGCAAGGCGGCCATCGGTGGCAGGGGCGGCAGCGGGCATCGGCGTCTCCGGTGATTCGCAGATACTACGAACCGCCCGGCCAATCGTTGCGCTACCGGTTCGACTGCCGGGTCAATAATCGCGGGAAATGCGGACGTTGGTGCTTTGCCGGCCGATGGTGGAAATGGAGGCGAGCAGCGACAGCCAGCGTGTGACCTGAAACTCGATACGGGTGGCGGAATAGCCCTGCCCGTCGGTCACGATTTCCGCATAGAAGCGCCGCGTCAGATATTTGCCGGCGGCGACCGAGGTGCCCTGCCCCGTCTGCGGATCGGCAGGCAGGATGCGCAGGCGGTCCAGCCCGGCGGCACGGCGCACCGCGTTGATCGGGTTCAGCCCGCCCTCGCCATTCTGCAGCGCGGCGACGGCGGCGGCCAGCTGCAACGCCTCCGGCGCGGACAGGTTGGTGATCGAAGTGCCGAACAGCAGCCGCGACAACAATTCGTCCTCGGGCAATGCCGGCACGCTCTGGAAACTGATCTCCGGCCGGGTCGCGGTACCGGCAACGCGGATGGTGGCGTTCAGCCCCTGCGTGTCGGCATTGGCGACGATGTCGAGCGCAGGGTCCGCCGGGCTTTCGCCATTGAAGCGCAGCGCGCCGCGATCGACCCGGAACTCGCGACCGGCAAATTCATAATCGCCGCGGATCAGGTCGGCGCGGCCGTTGATGATCGGACTGGTCGGCTCGCCAGTGATCGCCAGGTCGGCGGACCATTCGCTGGTGAGGCCGAGGCCGGTGACGATCAGGCCGCCCGGCGCGCGGGCCTTCAGGTCGAGCTTCCACGGGACGACCGCCGCGCTCGCTTCGTCATCGCCATCGGGGCGGTTGATTTCGCGGATGTTGAGGCGCGGGATCGGCGCGGTGGCGGTCGCCCGGCCCAAGCGATAGCGGCTGCCATCCATCCGCACTTCGCCCGAAATCATGCCGCCCGCGCCGTCGCTGCGCACCCGGATCGGACCGGTGACGGTGGCGCCGATCGAATCGGTGTTGATGAGGCGGGCGCGATCGGCGTTGAGCGACAGGTCGATGCCGAAGCCGCGCACCGCGGCGAATTCGAACGCACCGGTGCCCGTCACCCGCCCCTGCCGGCCGTCGTTCGCCGCGAAGCGATCGATCACCAGCCGCGATCCGTCGAACCGGCCCTGTGCTTCGACGCCGGTCAGCACGGTGCCGGTGATCGCGCTTTCGATGCGGGCGCCGCTGGAGCGGACCACCCCGCGGATGCGCGGATCGGCGAGGCGGCCGGTAACGTCGGCTCCGACCGAAACCGGGCCGGACAGGTCGAACAGCTCGATCCCGGTCAACCGCCACAGCGTATCGGCCGGACCGCCATAGCGCAGCTGCGCGAACAACGGTGCGTTGTTCAGCCGGGTGGCGAGGTCGCCTTCCCCCAAGGGCGACAGGCGCGCCTGCGCCCGGCCAATCGTCTTGCCGCCGCTGGCCATCACCGCGCGCACGCCGGCGCGGTTCGCGTCCAGGACCGCTGCCACGCCGACATCGATCGGGGTCGACGATACCACCAGCCCGGACCGGCTGAGGCCGCGAATGGTCAGGTCGACCCGCCCGCTGGGCGTCGACCCGCGCGTGGCAAAGGCGATCTTGCCCGACGCGCTGCCGCTCAACCCCAGCCCCGGATAGCCGATGTCGAGGACGGCGAGCGGCATCCGCGTGACGTCGAGCGCCAGTTCGGTGCTATCCGCCCCCACCGCGCCGCCGACCGTCGCGGTGCCGCCGGCAAAGCTGAACTGCGTCGGCGCCAGGCGCCAGCCATCCCCCTCGCGCCGGATCACCGCCGGGGTTTCCAGCTTCAGCGGCCGGCGGTCGAGCGTACCCTCCGCGCTGATGCGATATTCGTCGGCAGTGACCTGCGTCACGCTCTGGATCGAGAAGGCACGGCCGCGCGACCCGGCGATGGCGGCGCGGACTTCGCCGACGCCATCGACCAGCCTGGCACTGCCCGCCAGCCGCGCGATCGACAACTTGCCGCGCCGGAACCCCTGCGCGGTCATCGTCGCGTCGAGCGTGGTGCCTCCATCCGCCAGCACGATGCCCGCCTCCAGCCGTGCCCGCCGCACCGACCCGGCGACGCCCAGGCGCGCGCGGGTCGCTTCGAGGGCGATGTCGATCCGCTGGTCGCTGCCCTGTGGGGCGAAATCGATCGTGCCGGCGATGCCACCGCCATCGACGTTCAGCCGTCCGAGAAATCCATCCTCGACGATATCGACGCCGCCGGTGGCGCGGGTGCCGCTGACTTCCAGTTCGTCGACCGCGACGCGGGCGGTGCCGCCGCTCGGCAACAGGATGCGGCCATCGGCGGTGAACGGGCCGAGCCGCGAGCCACCGGTAGCGCGATAGGCGAAGCCCTCTGCCGTCGGATCAAGGTGCGCGACCACATCGGCGAGGCCCAGCGTCGCGTTGGGTGACGCGAAGCGCAGGTCCAGCGTCGGTTTGGAGATGTTGCCGTCGAGGATCAACTGGACCGGGCCGTAAGTCGTCTGACGTCCGCTTCCTTCGAAATGGAAGGTGCCGTCGCGCCGGCGATAGCCGTTGCCGCTGAGCGTCAGGCCGGGCGAGGTCAGCCGCAGCCCGCGCAGATAGAGTATGCCGTCCCTGCCCCGCTCCAGTCCGGTTTCGATTCGCGGCAGCCCCTGCGTCAGCGACCGGAAGAAGCCGTTGTCGAGTCGGCGGACCTGCGCCATGCCGCGCCCGACGATCCGCGTGCCGCCGCCCGGAATGGGGACGGCGGTCAACCGGGTCTGGACATCGACCAGCCCGAGGCCGGGGATCAGATAGCGTTGCAGCGCGCCGCTGATCCCGACCTCGTACCGGCCGGTGGCCAGGTCGAGCGTCAGCATGATCCGACCGTTCAGCTTGTCCGACCGCACGATCAGATCGTTGCCGACCAGCGTCTTCGCATCGACCGCCAGCTTGCCCGTCACCGACAAGTTGCGCAGGATGCCGCCCGCGACATCGCCGACCCCGGTGACGCGTGCCGCGGCGAGCCGGATTGGCACGATCACCGGCGCCTTCGAAAAGCGCCCCTGCCCCGCGGCAACCACCTGTTCGAACCCGGTCTGGTCGAACGCCAGCCGGCTTGCGCGCAGGCGATAATCGAACCGCGCGGTCGAAAACGCGCCGTCGAGGATCGCGCGCAGTTCGATGTCGCGCCCGGTCATGTTCGGGAACATCGCCGCCGGGCGCAGCAACCGCGCGCGCAGCCGCAGGTCGCGGAAGGCGCTGGTGCCGAGATCGACGACCCCCTGCGCCTCCATCGCCAGCGCCGCGCTGCGCAGGGCCAGCACGCCATCGATCCGGCGATCGGCAAAGGTCGCGCTGCCCGTCACGCGGACCTGCGGCGCGGTCAGCCGCTGGAGCTTGCCCTGCAGCAACGACGACGGGGCGAGCGTGCCGCCCAGCATATAGCGCCCGGCGCGCACGCCGAGCGTCAGGTCGATGATCCGCGCACGGCCGGCGTCCGCCACCGCCCGCCCGTCCCATGCCGACCAGCGCCCGTCGCCCGACACCTCGACCGCCAGGGGCCGGCGGATGCCGCTGGCGGTGGCGAGCAGTCCGTCGCTCACGCCCCGCGCGCGCAGGTCGATATCGAAGCGGTCGCGATCCGGTTCGGCATCGAGCCGCAGGCGCAGCCGGTCGCTGGCGGCGACGTCGAGCGCGAGGTCGACCAGCGCCCGGCCCGAGCGGACATCCGCCTGCCCGGCCAGCTTGCCGATCCGCGGCGTGCCGGTGACCGCCTTGGCCAGCTCGAGCCGCTCGACGCTCAACCGGCCGATACGAATGTCGAAGCTCGGCAGGATCGGCGTCTTGCGTCCGGTCGGCGTCGGCTGCGGCAGCTTGGCGAGGATCGCACGCGGAATGGTCAGGCTGTTAATCGACAGCCGGTTCGACAGGAATTCCCATGGCCGCCAATCGAGTTCGGCCAGCGGCGCGCGCAGGATCAGGCCCTTGGAATCATATATCCGCACATCGATCAGCCGCGCGCGCGTGTAGATCGACCCGTCGATCCGCCCGATGCGATAGCGCAGCCCGTTGGCGGGCTTCATCGTCGCGATGCGGTTCGCGATCAGCCGGTGGCCGGGGCCGGTGTCGATCACCACCAGCGCACCGGCGATCAGCACGACGATCGCCAGTACCAGCTGCAGCAGCCGCCGGCCCCAGCCGATACGGCGCTTCACCACGACCGGCGGCGGCGCTGCGACAGGTTCGTCGGTCAAAATGCCTGCCCCAGCGAGACATAGACCGCGACGCGCGGATCGCCACGTTGCGGGTTGATCGGCGTGCCGACATCGACGCGGATCGGGCCGAAGTTACTGTAATAGCGCACACCGATCCCGGCGCCGTAGCGCAGCCCCGAGAAGCGCGGCATCGTGGAGGTATAGATGTTGCCGGTGTCGAGGAACGGCACGACGCCGAAATTGCCAAACGCCTTGACCCGTGCCTCCAGCGAAAATTCGGCAAGGCTGCGCCCGCCGATCGGCGCGTTGTTGGGATCGCGCGGGCCGATATCCTGGAAACCATAGCCACGTACCGACGCGCCGCCCCCGGCATAGAAGCGCCGCGACGGGGCAACGGCATCGCGCGGCGCCCCCAGGATCGACCCGATGCGGGTGCGCGCCGCCAGCACGACCCGCGACGTCACCGGGCGGTACACGCTGGCGTCGACCTGTGCGCGGGTATAGCCGAACAGGTCGCCGCGCAGCGACAATTCGGGGCTGATCCGACCGCCCAGCCGGAACCCCTTGGTCGGGTTCAGCAGATCGTCCGACCCGTCATAGTTCAGGCTGCTGGGCAGCGCGCCGATGAAATAGGTGCGACGGCGCAGTTCGCCGGTCGCCACGATCACGTCGCGTTCGTCGGTCGCGAGCAGTTCGCCGCCCAGCGCCCAGGTCCACGTCTTCTGAAAGAAGATGTTGGTCTGCCGCTCCAGCCCACCCGACAGCGACAGCGTGTTCGCTTCGAACGCGTTGCGGACCAGATGCGTCACCGCCATCTGCGCGGTCAGCACCCGGTCGCGGCTATGGAAATTGTTGCGGCGGAAAGTCACCGCCGCCACCTGTTCGCGGGTGCCGAGGACGCCGCGCAGCGTCAGCGCGCCTTCGGGCGGGAACAGGTTGCGGTGGGTCCAGCTGGCCTCGACCCGCGCGCCTTCTCCGGTGCCATAGCCGATCTCGCCCGCGATCGTGCGCGGCGGCGCAGGTTCCATTGCGAGGTCGAGGTCGACGGTGCCCGGCGCCTGTCCCTCGACCGGGGTCAGGCGGACCTGCGACACCAGGCTGGTCTGCACGATCGCGCGGCGCAGATCGTCGACCATGGCC
Source organism: uncultured Sphingomonas sp. (assembly GCF_913776855.1). Classification (GTDB taxonomy): domain Bacteria; phylum Pseudomonadota; class Alphaproteobacteria; order Sphingomonadales; family Sphingomonadaceae; genus Sphingomonas. The sequence goes on from NZ_CAJYQD010000032.1 coordinate 131,842, forward strand.
GAATCATAGGTTTCGCCTGGCTTGAACCGGGCGATATCCTGTGCATGGTCACCATCGAAGACGCGATTGGGCCGTGCCACGATCCGGCCGAAGCGCCGCTCGCCACCCGGCTGCACATCGACCTCGATCGTCGCGGTGCGGGTGGCGTGGTCGACGGTGATCTGTGGCTCGCCGACCTTGGCAAAGGGAAAGCCCTCGCGCCCGATCGTCGTTGCCAGCTTGCCCTGCGCCGCGACCACACTGTCGCCCTGTACCGGTGCCTCGGGCGTCAGGTCGAATGCCGAGCGCAGGTCGGCCGCCTTGTCTCCCGCAGCGGCGATGCCGGGCGTGCGGACCTGCGCAAAGCGGTACAGCTGGCCCGGCTCCACCTCCAGATACACGATCAGCCGGTCGCCTTCGGGCCGGACGCTGGTGGTGATGCGGGCGTCGAAATACCCTTCGTTGCGCAGCAGTTCGTCGAGCAGCCGTGCATCCTCGCGCGCGCGGCGATCGATCTGGGCGGCGTTCGACGGGTCGCCTTCGTTGGCGCGCAATGTCGACAACTCGTTGAAGCGCTGTCGGAACAGGTCGTTGTTGATGCTGTCGATGCCGGTGATGCGATAATTGTAGCGGAACTCGCCGCCGGTGCGCTGCAACCCGGTGGCAAGCGCCGGGTCGGTCGGCGCGGTCGACAGGTCGGGCCAGGCGACGCCGATGTCGGGCAGGTCAGCCAGCGGAGCCCCCGGATCAAGCGGCGTTTCCGGCGCAGCCGGTGCCGTCTGCGCAACCGCCATCGGACCCGCAAAAGCGAGCCATCCGGCGCTCAACAGCACGGCTAGCCGGCAGCTCGACATCGCGCCGTCCTAGGGTTTGTCCTCGATCGCAACAAGCACAAACCCGCCGTGAAGGTCAGTGAATCGTACCCCAGGCGGCGGGGTGTTCCAGCAGCGTGACCAGTCGGGCGACCTGACGCCAGCGGCAGAATTGCACGATATTGTCGCGGTCACGCGCCTTGCCGGCACGGGCGGCGGCCTCGTCCGCCGCGACCGGACCATATTCGGCCATCAGTTCATGCGCCTTTGCCAGATCGGACAGGTCGGCGATGTACGGTGGCAGCATGGCAGGTTCGAGCATGGCATCCCGTGGTTCATGGATCGTGCCGGAACCGAACCGACCGCCTTCCCCGCCGTCTTCGATCGTTAACGGGAACAGCGCAATCCCGGATCGGCACGAACCGGTGTCCCGATGCGATACAGGCGGGACGGGAGTGGCGCGCCGCCGCCGACTATGGCAAGCGACGGGAATGAACAGACCACCCCATACGCCGAAAGCCGGCGGGATGCCGATCGCGCTGGGCGTGATGGGCGGCGCGATCGTCGGCGCGGTGTTCGGCGAGGCGACGATGGGCCTGCTGATCGGACTGGCGCTGGGCATCGCCATCGCCATCGTCATCTGGCGTCGGGATCGGCCCATCCCCTGATCCCGCTATAGCGCGCGCGACAGCCAGACCACCCGGCCGACAATGTCCGGGGTGCCGTCGATCGCGATCGGCGGATAGGCGGGATTGTCGCTGACCAGTTCGACCCCGCCCGGCATCCGTGCCAGCCGCTTGACCAGCAGCACCCCGTCATGGCGCACGACATGGATCGCGCCCGACACCCCACGCCGGTCGCCGCCATCGACCAGGATGGTGTCGCCATCGGCCAGCGTCGGCAGCATCGAATCGCCCGCGACGGCGATCACCGCCCCCTGCCCCGGCCGTACCCGCAACTGACGCAGCAGCGCGGCGTCGATCCGCATCGCGCCGTCGCCGCGATCTTCCTCCACCAATCCGCCCGGCCCCGCCGACGCCAGCGCATCAATCCGCCGCACCGCGACCATCTCGCGCACGACTGGTCCGCCCAGCACCGCCTCCGCCACGCCCAGATAGCGCGCGAGCGTCGCCCGGTCCCCTTCCGACAGGCGCCGGGGCGAACCGCGTTCGATATATTGCTGCATATAGGCGGGATTGCGCCCCAGCAGGCGCGACAGTTCCGACAGGCTGGCCCCCCGCTCGGTCGCCAGACGCGCGATCGTCGCACGCACATCGTCCAATTCCATCGCCGCGCTCCCTTTAGGAATTTTCCTAGACATGTTGGATTTCAAAGAACAGATCAAGAACATTCTTGAGTCGAAGGAGTAGGCGGGAGGTTATGGATGCACACCATATTGCAGCGGATCAGCCGGCATCTGCAGGAAACGGGAATGCCCGAAACGCTGTTCGGACGGCGGGCGGCGGGCGATCCGCGGCTGGTCGGCGACCTGCGCAACGGACGGCAGCCGCGCCCGCCGCTGATCGCCCGGATCGAAGCCTATATCGACGGACAGGAGCGGCCGGAATGAGCCGGGGGCCGGACGCCACGGCCCTGCTGGAACGGCGGTTGCGCATCGCGGCAGAGGCGGCGGGGGTGTCGATCGCCATTTCCGAATCGGCGTGGACCCCATGGGCCAGCGCGACCTTCAACGGCGCGCGGCATCAGCTGACCCTGCGGAGCGACGATGCCGGATTCGCGCCATGGCTAACCGCCCTGCCCGACGCTGAGTTGCCGCTGCGCGGACATCTGGTCGCCGACCTAATCGTGACGGGCGGCACGGCCGGACCCGCTGGATCGATGGCGACGATCGAGGTGCTGACCGTCGAGGAACGCTGACGTCCTACTCGCCCCCCGCCATCCGGCGCAGTGCGCCAAGTGCGGAGGCGAGGCCCGGATTGGCGACTTCTGCGGTCGCTTCGGGCTTTTCGGGGCGGTCGTTGCGCCGACGCTGCAAACCCCGGTCGAGCCGGTCGATCAGGTCGGACAGGCCCGCCGCCGTCGGTGCCGGATCGGCGACCGGTTCGACCGGCGGCTCGACCGGCGGTTCCGGTGCCGGTTCGTCCGCGGCGATCGCTTCCGGGTCGGCTGTCACGGGACGGAAGAGCGGGCGTACCGTGGGGGGCGGTGCCGCGGGCACCATCGGCAGCGCCGCCGGATCGAACATCGCCATCGGCGTGTCGAGGTCGCGCGGCAGGGTGACCTCCGCCTCCCCCGGCGCCACGGGATCGAGGAACGGCATTCCCAGGTCGCGCGCGGCGCGCACCGGCGGGCGTGGCGGGGCGTCGGGATGGGCGTCGGCGCGGCGGACGCTGGGTGGTGCTTCCTCGACCACCGCGTCGGCAGCGGGCAGCGCGACCGGGCGGCGAACGGCGAGCAGGGTCAGCGCGATCCAGACCGGCACCGCGACAGCCAGCGCCGTGACCAGCATCAGCGCCGCGCGCGCGGTCCAGCCGAGCGGCGGGGCAGCAATCGGCAACAGCGCAGGTAATCCGGTGCCGGACACGACCGTCTCGATCCGCCACATCGGCACGACGGCGATCGCGATGGCCACGATCAGCCCGGACGCGCCCGCGACCATGGTGGGCAGCGAGCGGTTCATGCGTCCACCATCGATGCATTGCCGAGCATCGCACCGCTCCGTCGGGCACCGATCAGGCGCTGGTACAGCGGCTGATAGCGCGCGACGTTCGATGCCCAGTTACGCTCCGCCTCGACAAAGGCACGGCCCCGGTCGCGCATCGCCTCCCATCCCGACTGGTCGGCCAGCAGCGCGGCGACCCGCGGCGCCAGCGCAGCGGGATCGTCGGGCGGGAACAGCGTGCCGGTGTCGCCGTCGCGGATCAATTCGCGGTGGCCGCCGACATCGGAGGCGGCGACCAGCCGGCGCTGCGCCATGGCCTCCAGGGGCTTGAGCGGCGTGACCAGATCGGTCAGCCGCATCGCTTTGCGCGGATAGACCAGCAGGTCGACCAGCCCGTAATAGCGCTCGACCTCATGATGGGGCACGCGGCCGATGAAGTGGATGGCGTGGGCGACGCTCGACGCCGCTGCCTGTGCCCGCAGGGCCGCCTCCATCGGGCCTCCGCCGACCATCAACAACCGCACATTCGGCCGTGCCGCGACCAGCGCCGGCATCGCCGCGATCAGCGTGTCGAGGCCTTCATAGTCATAGAAGCTGCCGATGAAGCCCAGCACCTCCATGCCCGCGAGGCCCAATTCGGCGGCGAGCGCGGTGTCGGGCGGGGGCGGATCGCCGAACAGGGTCAGGTCGACGCCGTTGGGCGACACCATGATCTTGGCCGGATCGATGCCCCGCGCCACCAGATCGCGGCGCAACCCTTCGCAAATCACCGCGACACCATCGGCGCGGCGCACCGCCCATGTCTCCAGCGCACGAGTCGCGCGGTAGCGGGCGGAACCTTCGGTCCCCGTGCCGTTGCCGACCGCCGCATCCTCCCAGAAGGCGCGGATCTCATAGACCAGCGGCAGGTCCCGGCGCCGGGCGACGCGCAGAGCGGCGAGGGCATCCAGTACCGGCGAATGGGCGTGGAGGATGTCGGGCCGAAATTCGTCCACCACCCGGTCGATCGATGCGGCGAAAGCGTGGATTTCCGCCAGTTCGCCCAGTGGCGCCGGTAACGCACGCGGCGGCACGGTGCGGTGGAAATCGATCCCGTCGACGGTTTCGCGCGGGACCTTCGTCACACCCTGCCGCGCGCCGGTGACCGCCGCGACCTGCCACCCGCGCGCCATCTGCGCGGTCAGGATCGCGCGCGTGCGGAAGGTGTAGCCGCTATGCAGCGGCAGGCCATGGTCGAGGATGTGTAGGACTCGCATACCAACGTCCTGCCACGACAGGGTTAAGGGAGAGGTAACGGCACCCTATCGCTCCGATCAGTCGCCGGCAAAGGCGAAGGGGGTCAGCCCGCCTTCGCGATCGTCCAGCCGCATGGCGCGGGCGTTGGGCGGGGCGGAGCGCTGCGGACAGTCGCCGCGGGTGCAGGCGCGACAGCCCGGCCCCACCGGCACCCCTCCCGCCGACAGGTCCAGCCCGCGTGCGGCGCCCAAGGCCCCGGCCTGATCGGCGGCGACGCCCAGCATCATGACGAAGCGCGCGCGCACCTCCCCCGCCAGTGCGCCGGGCGGGGTGACGGTGCGCGACTGGGTCAGCCAGCGCCCGCCGCCCTCCGGCTCGACCAGCTGCACGATCGTCTCCCCACCGCGGGCGAACGCATCGAACGCGCCGAGCAGCGGACAGGGGGCCCCTTCGACCAGCGGCGACTGGCTAGCCCCGGCAAAGCGCTTCGACACCTGCCCCGCCCGGTCGAGCCGGAGCAGGCAGAAGGATAGCCCGCGGGCGCCGACCCGGTGCAGCGTGGTCAGCCGGTGGGCGACATGTTCATACCCCGCCCCGAACCGCCGGCCGAGCAGCGCAAGGTCATAGCCGGTCGCCTCGCACGCGCGCAGGAACCGGGCATAGGGCATCATGACGGCGGCGGCGAAATAGCCGTGCAGGTGGCGGCGGAGCCATTGCTCGGCGGTCCGGTCCGACAGGCCCGCGCCACGCACCACGGCATCGACTTCGGCCCGCGCCTCGGCATGGCCCAGCGCACGGGCGAGCGCGAAGGTGCGCGAGGCGGGATCGAGCCGTTCGGACAGTTGCAACTGCCGCGCGTGCAGGTCGGTGCGATGCAGCCGGTCGGGCATCACCTCCACCGGCAGCAGCCGGACCGAGAGGTGGTGGCGGACCCGCAGCCGATCGGCCATCGCCGCTGTCGGATCGCCCCCGGCCAGCCGCAGCTCGTCGGCCAGCGCCTCCGCCTGCGCATCGAGGTCGGGGAAATGGTTGCGCCAGCGTTCGATCGTCGCGCGCGCCTCGGCCGACGGATCGGTCGTGGCCGGTGCCCCCGCCCCGCCACCGCCCAGCCGGTCGAAGGCGCGAGCGAACGCCTCCGCCCCGCCCGGCGCGGCGGACAGCCATTCGGCGATGTCGGCGCGGTCGAGCGACAGGTCGGCGAACATCGGGTCGGCCAGCCGGCGGCGCAGCCCCTCCGCACCGCCGCCGGGTTCGCTGGCCGCCAGCGTGCGCGCGTCGAAGCCGTAGCGTTCGGCCAGCGCCACCAGCAGCGTCGCGGTCAATGGTCGCTGGTTGCGTTCGATCAGGTTCAGATAGCTGGCGGAAATCCCCAGCGCCTCGGCCATCGCCGCCTGGGTCAGTGCCTGCCCCCGGCGCAGGCGACGGACGGCGTGGCCCGCGAACATCTTGCTTTCCACAGGCTCCTCCCCGGTTGCGCTTGTAAAGAGCTTACAGAAGCGGACAATCGATACAAGACAGACGAATGCGCCCCTTTTTTGTTTCTTCGGTATCAGCTATTCACCCCGCAACGATGTCTTTTCGAACATCGGGTTTGCAGGAGACGATGCAATGGACACCAACAGCCTGTTCCGGCTCGACGGGCGCACCGCACTGATTACCGGCGGGTCGCGCGGCATCGGGCGGATGATCGCCGCCGGCTTCGTCGCGCAGGGGGCGCGGGTGTTCGTATCGGCGCGCAAGGCCGACGCCTGTATCGCCACGGCCGAGGAAATCGGCGCGACCGCCCTGCCGCAGGACGTATCGAGCGTAGAGGGGTGCCGCGCGCTGGCAGATCGGCTGGCCAGCCATACCGACCGGCTCGACATCCTCGTCAACAATGCCGGCGCGGCATGGGGGCAGCCGTTCGAGGAGTTCCCCGAAAGCGGGTGGGACAAGGTGATGGACCTGAACGTCAAATCGCCCTTCTTCCTGACGCAGGCGCTGCACCCGATGCTGAAGGCCGCCGCATCGCGCACACGGCCCGCCAAGGTCATCAACATCACCTCGATCGATGGCCAGCGTGTCAATCCGTGGGAAACCTACAGCTATCAGGCGTCGAAGGCGGCGCTGATCCACCTGACGCGGCGAATGGCGGCGCGGCTGGTACAGGACGCGATCCATGTCACCTCGATCGCGCCGGGCGCCTTTGCCAGTGAGATGAACAAGGCGGCGCGCGACCATGGCGACGGCGTGGCGAAGCGGATTCCGGCGGGGCGGATCGGCGTGGACGAGGATATGGCGGCGGCGGCGATCTATCTCGCGGCGCGGGCCGGCGACTATGTGGTCGGGGAAACGATCACCGTCGACGGCGGGCTGGTCAACGCGTCGCTGGGTGGATCGATCGACGGTTGAGCCGCCAAAGTTCACGAAGTTCACACTCGTGCGCGGTTTGTGACGTGACGCGGGATCGGGCGGTCGTACGGTATTGTCAGATATCCGTACCCCGTGAGGTTTACCGTACCCCCGCGCAGGCTGGGGTCCAGAGCCGGGCTGACCAACGGTAGCGGGTGGTACTCCTGGCCCCCCGCCTGCGCGGGGGTACGAGCCGAGATGGAGCGGCTGCGGCAGACGCAAGGGGCGATGTATCTTCCCGGCGGGTCAGGCGATAGCCAGGTCCGCCCAGGTTTGACGGAGGGTTTCCTTTACCGCGTTCCAACCGCCAAAGTTCACTAAGTTCACACTCGCGCACGGTTTGCGCGTCATCGATCGTCCGGCGAACACAGGCTGCGCGGACGGGGTGCCGGACGATGGGAAAGAGCGGCCTCGACCCTGCCAGCGCCGCATGGTGTAGGAAAGTCAGGGGACGATCTCGGCGCCGTCCCATGCGAAGATGCGGCCGCTCTGCGCCGGGGTCAGGCCATCCAGCACCGCCAGCAGGCGTTCGGCGCTATACGCCGGAGCGAACAGCTTTTCCGCCGGCACGCCGCGCTGGAACGGCTTGCTTAAGGACGTGTCGACCGTGCCGGGATGGAGCGCGACGCATACCGCCCGTGGTCGGGTCCGCGCGAGTTCGATCGCGGCGGTGCAGACGATCTGGTTGAGTGCCGCCTTCGACGCGCGATAGCCGTACCAGCCGCCCAGCCGGTTGTCGGCAATGCTGCCGACGCGCGCGGAGATGCAGGCGATGGCGGACGGTGCGTCCTTTGCCAACAGCGGCGCGAAGTGCTTCAGAGCCAGCGCCGGGCCGATCGTATTGATCGCGAACAGGTGCGCGAGGCGATCGGCATCGAGGTCGCGCAAGGATCGTTCGGGGCCGCCGCTGTCGTCGTGCAGGATACCGGTGGCGACGATGACGCGGGTGAGCGGCGTGTCGATGCAGGCGGCGGCGGCTTCGATCGAGGCAGGGTCGGCGATGTCGATCGGGAGGTATTCGACGCCGGCCGGAAGCGTGGCGGGTTCGCAGCGCGCGGCGGCGGTGATGCGGGTGTAGCGGTTCGATGCGGCGAGGGCGGAGATCAAAGCCGCACCGATCCCGCCGTTCGCGCCGATCACCATGGCCGTCGTCATCACCGCCTCCATTGCTCCAACGTAAATCGCCGCGTTCAAAGTGCTGCTGCCATTTCGCCGCACTTTGACCCCCGCTGCACGAACCGTACAACGCACCTGCACAAAAAAGGTCTGTCCTATCGATGGTTATTGTCCGTTACGCCGCCTTGATGCTGACGATCGTCGGCGCCGTTCCTGCCGCTGCACGCGACGTGGCCGATTATCCGGACATTCCCGAACCGATGGTGTTCGACATGGTCCGCCCGATGGGCGCGCGAAAGGGCGAGTTGGAAACCAACGTCCTCGCGCTGTCGCCGCTGTCGGGACAGGAGCGCGCGGTCGAATGGGCGCCGGAGGTGGAATATGCCGTTGCCGACGGCTTCGCGCTGGAGTTCGAATTGCCGTTCGAAGGCACCCGGCTGGCCGAACTGAAGATGGGCGCGCAGGCGACGATCGGCACGTTCGATCGGGGGCGTGCCGTCCACGGGCTGCAATATCTGGGCATTTACGAGCGCGAGACCGGGCGGACGTCGCAGGCGCTGCTCTATATGCTGGGGCGTCGGCACAATGAACGGATCAGCACGATGACGATGGTCGGCGTCGGCGATGTGCGGCTGGGCCAGTCGGAGAGCGACGCCGGGCTGCTGGTCAACCATTCGACCTTTTACGACCTGAGGCGGGACCGGATCGCCGGGGTCGAGGTCAACTACAAGTCGCACCGCGATGGCGGGGTCGCGGTGATCCCGCAATTCCATGCGCCGTTGGCGCAGAAGGTGAACGTCCAGATCGGCACCGGGGTCGACAAGCAGCGCGGCGCACGCGCGCGGCCGGTGGGAGGCGTGCGGTTGATCAAGGAGTTTTGAAGGTCACTTCGTCATTCCCGCGAAGGCGGGAATCCATATACGCTGACGTCAGCGCTGGAATCACTTCCGTTGCGTATATGGATCCCCGCCTTCGCGGGGATGACGAACGATCTGGCAGGGACGCTCCCTAACGGCAAGCGCCCCTGCCCCGTTCACCCCACCATGCCGCCTGCCGCCAGCACGGCGAGCGTCACCAGTTCGTTCGCGGTTGAGGTCATCGGCGCGATCTGCACCGGCTTTTCCATGCCGATCAGCATCGGGCCGATCACGTCGTCGCCGCCCAGTTCGCGCAGCAGCTTGGCCGAGATGTTGGCCGATTGCAGCCCCGGCATGATGAGGACGTTGGCCGGCCCCGACAGGCGGGCGAAGGGGAAATTTGCCATCTGACGCGGGTTGAGCGCGACGTCGGGGGCCATTTCGCCTTCATATTCGAAGCCGACCTGCCGCTTGTCGAGCGCCGCCACGCCGTCGCGGACGTTATCGATCCACTGGCCCGACGGATTGCCGAAGGTCGAGTAGCTGAGGAACGCGACGCGCGGTTCGTGGCCCATCCGACGGGCGACGGCGGCGGTGCGTTCGGCGATGTCGGCCAGTTCATCGGCGCTCGGCCGCTCGTTGATCGTCGTGTCCGACATGAACACGGTGTGGCTCTGTCCCACCAGCAGGTGGATGCCGAACGGCACCTTTCCATCGACCGGATCGATCACGCGGCGCACGTCACGGAACGTCTGCGCATAGGTGCGGGTGATGCCGGTAATCATCGCATCGGCGACGCCCAGCTGCAGCAGCACCGCACCGAAGGTGTTGCGATCCTGGTTGATCAGGCGCTCGGCGTCGCGCTTCAGGTAGCCGCGCCGCTGCAGCCGTTCGTAGAGGAAGTCGACCATCTGCGGCACCATCTCGCTGGTGCGGCTGTTGTGGACTTCGTAATCCTCCGGGTTCGCGACGCCCAGCGCGCGCAGGCGGTCATGCACGTCGTCGCGGCCGACCAGCACCGGAATGCCATAGCCGCCTTCCTTGAAGGCGATGGCGGCGCGCAGCACGACTTCCTCTTCACCCTCCGCGAACAGCACACGCTTGGGATGCGCGCGGGCGCCCTCATAGGCCATGGTCAGGACCGAGGTGGTCGGGTTCAGGCGCGCGCGCAGCTGCTGGCGATAGGCGTCCATGTCGAGGATCGGACGGGTGGCGACGCCCGAATCCATCGCCGCCTTGGCGACGGCGGACGGCACCAGTTCCATCAGGCGCGGGTCGAACGGCGCGGGGATAATATAGTCGGGGCCGAAGCTGTGCTGCGTGCCATAGGCGAGCGCGACTTCCTCCGGCACACGTTGCCGCGCCAGTTCGGCGATGGCGGTGGCGGCGGCGATCTTCATCGCGTCGTTGATGCCGGTCGCGCGCACGTCGAGCGCGCCGCGAAAGATGAAGGGGAAGCCGATGACGTTGTTGACCTGGTTCGGATAGTCCGAACGCCCGGTGGCGACGATCGCGTCGGGGCGCGCGGCCTTGGCCAGTTCGGGGCGGATTTCGGGTTCGGGGTTCGCCATCGCGAAGATGATCGGCGACGGGGCCATGTCCTTGACCATTTCGGGCTTCAAGGCGCCTGCGGCCGAGAGGCCGAGGAACACGTCGGCGCCGTGCAGCGCCTCGGTCAGGGTGCGGCGGTCGGTGGCGGCGGCATGGGCCGACTGCCACTGGTTCACGTCGTCGCGCCCCTGATAGATCACGCCGGTGCGGTCGCACATGATGACGTTGTCGTGGGCGACGCCCATCGCCTTCATCAATTCGGTGCAGGCGATGGCGGCGGCGCCCGCGCCGTTCACCACGACTTTGACCTCGGACAGCTTGCGCTTGGTCAGCAGGCAGGCGTTGATAAGGCCGGCGGCGCAGATGATCGCGGTGCCGTGCTGGTCGTCATGGAAGACCGGAATGTTCATCCGTTCGCGCAGCGTCTGCTCGATGATGAAGCATTCGGGCGACTTGATGTCTTCGAGGTTGATGCCGCCGAAGCTCGGCTCCATCAGCTCGACCGCGTCGATGAAGCGGTCGACATCCTCGGTCTTCAGCTCGATGTCGATCGAATCGACGTCGGCGAAGCGTTTGAACAGGACCGCCTTCCCCTCCATCACCGGCTTGGACGCCAGCGCGCCGAGGTTGCCGAGACCGAGGATCGCGGTGCCGTTCGAGATGACCGCGACGAGGTTGCCCTTGGCAGTATAGTCGTACGCGCAGGCGGGGTCCTCGTGGATCGCCTTCACCGGCACCGCGACGCCGGGGGAATAGGCGAGCGCCAGGTCGCGCTGCGTCGCCATCGGCTTGGACGCGATGATCTCGATCTTGCCCGGACGCCCTTCGGAATGGAACAGCAGCGCCTCGCGCTCGGAAAATTGGTCGGTGGTTTCGGACACTGGCGCTCTCCCGTTTCCATGGGCTTTACGCAGGGGAAGGCGGATCGGGCAAGGGTG